>CAWINE010000012.1:0-18879 GCA_963837315.1 uncultured Chloroflexia bacterium | reverse complement strand
CGCATCTGAGACATTGAAGAGCTACTTCTACGGTGCCTTCAATGTCGTTTTTTATTTTCCCCTGTTACACAGTACAAACAAGAAAGTCTCCCTTGTGTCCATTTTGGGGAGAGACCCAACATCTTCTCTACCGTAAGTCTGAGCTGTTGCGGGCGACTGACCGAAGGGGTAAAAATCGTGAATGAAGTTGAATTCGTAGCGAGAGCGGGAGACGGCCTGCTGCTTATCCACTACGAGCGGGTCTGGGAAGACGGCTTCAAACTGGGAGGCGATTTCGTGTGCGAGGTGAGCGCCGCCGGCTGGCCTGCCGATCATATCGAAGCCGCGGCGGACCCCTGTGGCGCGCCCGACGTCGACCAGGTGATCCCGCCCGACCACTTCATCATATTTAGCCGTGGCGGCGAGCACGGAGAAGATGTGAACGTGCCCGCACACAATCGCCGCGATCCGAGCGCTCCCCGCGGAGGGACGTACACTCTGAGCGGCATCTCGCCGGGGGCGGCCAGGAGCATCGCAGCCCAACTACGTGCTATCAAGCCCCAATAACACTCCAAACAACACTTTGGTGTCTATACCTAAATCCGTAATCTAGATATACTGTCTGTAGACTGAGCAGGTGCTATCAGACCGTTGTGAGCAGTCATGACAGGTACAAACTAATGTCGGACAATCTCCTCTCAGAAAGTGATCCAGGTCAACCCACGGCCTATCAGATCAGGATCAAGGGCCACCCGGGTCGCCAATGGGCAATCTGGTTTGAGGACCCCGCCATCTCGCTGGAAGAGAACGGCGATATGCTCTTGATCGCTACGGTGGTCGACCAGGCCGCGCTGCATGGATTGCTAAAAAGGTGCGAGACTTAAAGGCACGCCATCGATCTCGGCTCGGTCGCCGACCAGTTCCGGCCCGTAAGGAAGGCCGGAATCAAAGCAAACCCGGAAGTGATTCGCGAAGGCGGAAGTGTACGAAACCATGTAACACAAGTTAGCAGGAGGACTTTATGGATATCTACGAAGCGCTGTACACGACCCGCGCGATGCGGCGGCTGAAACCTGACCCGATCCCCTACGAGGTGCAGGCGCGCATCCTCGATGCGGCGATTTGTGCCCCACCATCGGCGAGCAGTGGCGATTTCTTCTGGTCGATGACGCCGAGATCAAGTCGCAATTCGCGCCGCTCTACCTGCAGGCATTTGAGCGCATGGTGGGCGGGGCACTAGAGAAGCTCGCCGAGCTGATGAAGGCCGATACAGTGATGGGGCGGACGGTTCGATCTGGCGTGCATCTGGCGGAGCATTTTGCCGAAGTGCCGTTCTTGCTGCTTGGGTTCGGGCGCACCCGCGATGGCAGCGGTATCTACCCGGCGCTTTGGAGCGCGATGCTGGCCGCCCGCGCCGAAGGAATCGGCTCGACCCTGACAGGGATGCTGCAGAGTTTCTTTGCCGACGAGGTGTTTGACATCCCGGGGTGCCGAAGGACGCTGGCTGGTACTGCACGGGGTCATTCCCATGGGCTACCCCACCGGTAAATGGGGGGTCGCGGCGCGTAAACCGGTCAACGAGGTCGCGGCACGCAATAGCTGGCAGGGCGCCCTGGGGTTCACGGTACCCGAGCCGTTATGGCAGAAATGATGTAACAGTTGAGACCCGAAAAGGCGTGATTGACGACTTGCGCTTCGCCAGTCTAGCCGATTATGTCAACTAGATTGGCTTCCAATAACCCGTTGTGCAACCGGTAGAGGGGCAGAGAATGGAGCCGGTCCGAGGAAGAAAGCCGGTCTTCCTACCGCCTTATTACTTGCCCCTCGTTCTTAACCTTGTGGGCGAGGGGAAATGCGACCGCCTCTTCAAGTGCTATATCATGTCCTTGCGCCCATGCGTTGCTCCAGACTTCTTCCGGCACCTGGCTGGCGGTTGCTGCTATTTCAGAGCCGAGTTCCGCCCTGTGTGATGGGGATAAGCGGATCTGCCTCGCAGCGAGCAGCGCTTCTGCCGCACCGAAGAGCAGCGCTGCTCTCTCCTGGTTGCCTTGCAGGCTTTCCAGCACTCCGAAGCTCGTTAGCGCCCTGTAGATGTTGGGACCCGAGTTTATTTGCCGGGCCACGATTAGCCCTTCCTCCAATAGTGACTTAGCCTCACGGTAATCGCCCTGCTGTGCGGCTGCCAGCCCTTTCAGTATCAGGGAATTGCACACCCTGCTGTCCCCTACTGCTCTGCGGAGCTTGAGGCTATCTTCCCAGAATGTGTAGGCTGCATCGTAGTCTTTTCGGTAGTAGGCCACAAGCCCCAGACCGGTAAGCACCGAGGCAGCACCGAAGTCTTCGCCAACGGCGCGAAAGAGTGAAAGGCTTTCTTCAAAGAAGAGGCCGAGCAAGCTCAAGGTTGCCTTCATCAAGCTCAATATTGCCCAGGTCGTTGAGTGCCGCCGCAGTACCCCAGTCGTTGCCCAGTTCTCTGTAAAGCTTCAAACATTCTGATTGGTAGGAGCGGGCAGCCGGGTAATCCCCCTGGAAAAGGCCAAAGAGACGAGAATGAGCAAGGCGCGAGCGATAAGCTGCTTATCGTCCAATTCTGTTGCTATCTTGATGCTTTCTTCAAGAAGCGGGCGAGCCCATGCGCCATCGCCGCCTTGCGAAGGGGCAAGCCTGCCCACGATTTGGAGCGCTGCTGCATAGGTTGCTCGAAGCCGGCGCGGTTCGACGGGAACGGGCTTTGGCACCATCGTGAGAAATGCTGTCAACCTCTCCGATCCTTCGGTGAAGTAGCCGCGCCCAAACCATACCCTCGTCATAGTCCTAGCTAGCCGCAGACCCTTCTGCAGGCTATCGTAGGCGCTCGTCCCCACTTCGCTTTCTGCTTCTGCGCGCGCCGAAAAACCAATCCAGGGCGGCGCGCATATTGTCAAGCTCACCCTCCACCCTGTCCATCCACGCGATTTGTTTGGCTCCCCACCCCGGCTCCTGAGGTCCGATGAAGTGTTGGTAGGATCTATCTGCCAGCGACAAATAGTAGTCGGCGTGCTTGCGCCCAATCTCCTCGGTCTCTGCGTGCTGCTCCATACTCTTGAACGCGTATTCCCGGATAGCCTCCAGCAACTTGAAGCGCAACGCTACTTGTGTCTCACCAGGCTTTGAGGGTTGCCTTTCCGCGCGGTCCAGATGTTTGTCGGCAAGAGACATGAGCCGATCATTTCCTCCCGTCGTGCCCGCCCGGTTGGTCCTCGTAGAAAGCGTCCAGAGCTTCAAGCAAGTGAAGCCGCCAACGAACATACCCAGGTGCCGGAAGAGACGCTGCTCGTCCTCGTGAAGCAAGTTATAGCTCCACTCGATCGCTCCTCTCAAGGTGCGATGTCTTGCCGGGGCGTCCTGTGCCCCACCGGTCAAGAGCCTCAAGCGGCTGCCCAGAGCGCTCCGCATTTCGGCCGCTGAGAGACGATTGGCGTGGGCAGCGGCAAGCTCGATGGCGAATGGGAGTCCCTCCAACCCGGCACACAGGACCGCTATATCTTCCCGGTTGTTCAGGTTGAGGGCGAAATCAGGCTCGATTTCCCCGGGGCGCTCGATGAAAAGCTGCACCGATGGGTATTGCGCAAGGGCTTCAGAAGATAGAACCTGCCGCCGGTCGGGTATGCCAAGAGGCGGGACAGGGAAACGGCGCTCGCCCCGCACGTGCAGGGCCTCCCGGCTGGTGACGAGCACCTTGTCCCACGGGCTTACCTGCAGGAGCATCACCACTGAGGAGGCAGCTTCGAGCACTTGCTCAAAGTTGTCCAGCACGAAGAACATCCGGCGCTCGCGGACGTATTCCAGCAGCGCCTTCTCTATGGATCGCCCGCTTTCTTCTTTCAGATCGAGTGTGTGTGCCAGGCAGTACGGCGTTCGGATCAACAACGGGAGCCAGGTCCACGAAGTAAGTGCCGTCTTCGAACTGTTCGAGCAGGCCGGATGTCACCTGGAAGGCCAGGCGGGTCTTGCCGATGCCCGCCGTGCCGGTGAGGGTAAGCAGGCGTGTTTTCGGGTGCAGCAGAAGATCTCGCGCAGCTTGTACTTCCTCCTCTCGCCCGACCAGAGTGGTGAGCGCTGCAGGTAGGTTCGAGTGGCGTACGTAGGCCCTGCGCCAGGGAGCTATGGAAGAGGGAGCGCTTGACGTGGCCTCATCTTCGACCGGGGCGTGAGCAGACCCCCGTGCGAAGGCGATGAATGCCTCACCCTCGTCAGCCGGTAAGCGGAAATAAGCGGCCAACAGAGAGGCTATCTGGCGGAGGGGCGGCGGTCTCCGGATTCGAGCTTACGCAGCATGGCAGGCGAGAAGCCCATTTGCCCGGCGAGCTCGTCCTGGGTCAACCCCGGCTCGCTACGGCGCTGCTTGAGCCAGGTGGCGAAATTAAGCCCGGTGCTCATAGATTACTCCCGATCTCGATCCCCATGGGACGTATGCCCCGTCAGGGGATTGGGTGTGGGACGACGCAAATAAGTATAGCACTTTTTGTAGCGATTTTGGGACGCCCGCTCTGGCAGCTATCATCTGATAATGGCTGCGTGGCCCGTCGGCATAGACGCGCTGCGAGAGGAGCGAACTCGATGGAAATCCGTCGCCGTTATAAAGGCTCAACCCTGTTTCTGGTGGGTCTGGTCCAGAGATGCGAACGACGACATGGCCGATATGAAGTGGCGTGGCACCGTAAGGCGGTTTGTGGACGGCGAGGCCCAGGAGTTCAAGAACTTTTCAAGAACTGGTGGGGATGCTGACCGGCAATGATTTCAAACAACGAACGGAGGTAAAAAGATGAAACGATTTACTAGGACAATGGTAGGGTCGCTGGCATTGGCACTGGGAATGGCAATGAGCATGGGGCAGGTGGTTGGAGCACAGGCTGTTTCGCCCACCGACCCGGCGTCGGTGGTACTGGCCTTTTGAGAAGGCGACAGGCTCAGACGTGGATGCGGGTCTGGCGCTGGTCGCCGACGATGCTGTCTTGAGGATCACCCTGCGCCGCAGGGCACGCCCGGCCTGTGGACCGGTAAGGACGAGATACCGCAGGCGCTCCAGTATTCGGTCGCCCACCTGGTCAAACGCGAGGTTGTGGGCACCCCACAGGTGAACGGGAACAATGTGACCGATAATGCCATGGTCTCCAACGACTTCTTCCAGAAGCTAGGGGTTGCGCCGGTGCAGTTCACTACGCAGGCCATCGTAGAAGGCGGCAAGATCACATCCTTCGTGACCACGATAGCCCCTTCCGAGCAGGGAAGAGTGGCCGCCGCTGCAAAAGCCCTTCAGGCACCCAACCCCGCGCCGGCGCCCGCTGGAATGCCTCGAACAGGCCACGGCGAGCTAACCGACACGATCCAGCTTGCCCTACTCGTGGCGCTGTTCGCGACCCTGGTAGGGTTTGTGATCAGGCGCTCTCACGTGCCCGCTCGACGGCGCGACTAACGAATGAGACTTTCTTCACTCCCTCCCCCGCGTGCGGGGAGGGAATATTACAGATGGAGAAAGGAGCAAAATGGGCGGCTGACACGCCCATTTTGCTCCTTTCTCCATCTGGATCCTTAAGTCAAACGCCTTCCGGATGTATAATACCAGCAAAGGCGGTTTGTGAAAGGAGTAACAAAGGCGTGAAGGTTGATACCAACAATGAGGCTGCGCTCGATGCGGTGGTTGGGCTGTTGAGTGAGCACGATACGATGATCCTCGCCACCTCCGAACGCGGGCAGCCCTGGACGTCCGGGGTGTTCTTCGCCCACGAAATCACGACCGGCGGCAAGCTCGTTCTCTATGCGACCATGCTCCAGGGCTCGCGGAAAGTGGACACACTGCAAAGGAATCCAAAGGTGGTTTCTACGTTGGCCCGCGTGAGCCATCGCGCTGGATCCAGGGCTCGGGGCGCGCAGTGGTAGCCCGCAACCCTGAATTGATCGAGAAGGGCAAAGCTATAGTTCGCGAGCAGGCGCCGGCGCGGGATGTTTATCGACCATGTGCCTGTTCATGTGGTGCGCATTTTTGTTGACCAGGCGCAGTTGACCGACCTCGTAGAGATGTATAAGGCCGAGCTCCATACGGAGATTTGCCGAAGCTCGACGAAACGCGCAAAGACAAGGTACGGCGCGCTATCAAGCGCTCGAGAAAGCGACCCGCGCAAGCGCTCTGCCGGTTATGGTGATGCCCGTTGCGCTGGGCGCAGCGTTATCGTGGCGAGATGGCAGTCGCTTCCGCCCTGTCGCGTTCGCTCTAACCGCCCTGGGTGCCGCCGCCGCTCACCTTGCCGCCAACGTCACAAACGACTACTTCGATTATGTCGAAGGCACCGACGAGCGCGCCTCGATTGAGCCGGAAACGCTGACACAAGCAGCGGCATATTGACCGAGGGCGTATGAGCCGGGGCGAGGTCAAGCGCCTTATGTGGGGATTATGGGGTGTGGCGGGCGTATCCGGCGTGGCTCTCGCAGCCCTCTCGGCTCCTGCAGTGCTGGCACTCGGCGCAGCGGGGTTCGCGCTCGGCTATTTCTACGTGGCCCCTCCCGCCAGGTTCGGCTATATGGGGCACGGGCTGGGCGAAGCCGATGTGCTCCTGTCGTTCGGTATTCTTCCCGTCCTGGGCAGCTACTACGTGCAAAGCCGAAAGCTTTCGTGGAAGCCTATCGTGGGCGCGCTGCCGCTTGGCCTCCTTACTACCGACGTACTATTCAACCATCATTTCCTCCACTCGCGCAGTGATCGCGCCTCCGGCAAGATGTCGCCCGTCGCCGTCCTCGGCGAGAGCCAGGCTGCAAAGGCTTCAGCAGGAATCGCCACCGCAGCCTTCGCCTCTACAATCGCTGGCGTGCTCACACAGTCGCTACCCTCGCTCTCTCTCATAGCTATCTCCGCTGCTCCCAAACTCCTGCGCACAATTGATCGCGCAGGCAAGGAGAAGAGCCTGCCCGTCTACGGCGAGCTTATGGCCGCTACCATGGAAGCTTCATCCAGAACGGGCGGCTTGCTCCTGGGTGTAGTGATCTTATCGGGCGCGCTACGCAGGCTCAGGCGTAAGTCATTCCGAGGCTATCGCCCCGATTATTTAGATTGGGCCACGCTAAAGCGCAATAGATTGCCTTTTACATAAGATAAAAGTATAATCTAGGTATTGCGTGCCCAGCCGCAACCTCGAGTTATGGTCGATTCCTGCCATCGACAAACCGGCAGCATCTACGGGCCGTGATTTCACAAGGCAAGGCGAGAGGGAGGGAATAACTTCCGATCAAGGTTCCCTCCGGTCATGCTCCTGCTAATCGCCGCTCACAGGTATAATCCTTCCTACCTTAAGGCGCGATTTTCCCGGGCTGCCTTAGTAATCCGAACACCAATTCCTACATGAGGAGTTTTGCCGGAGGAAATAAAGCATTCAGCGCTACTCCACGCCCCGCAGACCCGGTCTTCTCTATAACGTTGAGCTTCGCATCTTCAAACCATGCACCTGTATAAGGCATTAGCTCACCTGGCATACGTTGACCGGCCTGACTAACTCTCTCAACATAACCTCCACATTGTAGAGTCGATTTATTCAATATCAGAGAATCTTTAATTGATCGGATTGGGTATCACTATCAAGAAAGGAACGAGAGAAACATGAATAGGCGCATATGGCTGTTATTTTCGACAGCCTTCCTGGCGGCCCTTGTCATTATTGGCATGGTCAATGCCGCCAGCGCTTCCCTCCCTGCCGGCGTCCCTTCTCAATCCGCCGGTGCGAAGGGCAGCAGCAATCCCAGTACTCGGACAACTTCGATTCCCTCAAGCCCGCCGGGCTCAAGGGTATTTCCATGTCTACCCTTGTCAATTCCGGCAAGGTACACGTCAATAACCCTTCCCGCTCTCCCGGTGCCTCCATCGCCAACCTCTTTGTTCCCCTCCTCAACATTACCTGGGGTGCAGACATGCTGACCGGCTCAGGTGCTGGTGAACCTGGCGTGGGTATCAACCAGACCCTCCCCATCTATGCCCTCGTCAGTGGTAAACCTCTGTCGACCACACCACCGATGGCGGCCTCACCTGGACCTCCATCCAGCCTCCAAACCCCGCAGGTTATGGCGATGTGATCAACGGCTGGCTCGCCGACAGCCGCAGGCACGCCCTTGAGGTCGCTATCAATCCCTCCAATGGCGACGATTACATACCTGCGCCCGCTCCACCGACTTTGGGGCTACCTGGACCAACTTCCCGGCTTGCAGCGGCAGCCTCACCACCACATTCTTCGATGATCGAGAGTACATCTGGGTAGACAACACCCCTCCAGTCCGTTCCATGGGCGTGTCTACGTCACCAATGCTCTCTTCGATGCGGGTGGATCAGGCTCATTCAACACCGTCACCCAGCGCCGGTCCCTCGACAACGGCACCAGCTGGAACCCTCCAGGCAACCAGCCTATCGCTTTGGTGCCTAATAACGAGTTCGCTCTGGGGCTCGCCCACAACGAGTATCCCTCTCTGGGCATTTCACCAAACGGCACCCTTGGCTATATTTGGCACCGCGGTCTCTGCTGCGGCGACAGCCCGAGCGTAGGCACCAACAACAAGGTGATGTTCACCCGCTCCACAGACGGAGGAGTGACATTCCCATTCTCTACCACCATCGTGACTGTGCCTCTCACCAGGCGCTGTCCGTTCAACTCTACCTCCCCATTCGGACAGAGGTGGAGTGACACACCAAACATCACGGCAGACCCCTCAAGCAATGGGGTATTCTATGCAGTCTGGACAGCATACCGGACGGCAAGTGCCCCCGCATCGGCAGCGATCTACCTGTCAAAAACGACAGACAATGGAGCCACCTGGTCGACACCAACGATCCCGTACAACAATCCCAACGCTAACATATTCCAGGGATTTGGGTGGGTGAAGGTGACGGCTGACCACACGGTGCATGTGACCTACTTTGGAGGCACCACCTCAAACACCCAGGCAGGGCAGTTCTACGTGCAATCGACAGATGGTGGCACCACATGGAGTGCGCCATTCCAGTTGAATGCAACGACCATCACGACGTTCGCATCAACTACGGACTACATCGCAGACGATGTAACGACATCAGCGGGGCAGGGGGTATCATCGCTGGGATAGAGGAGAACAGTGGGCACCACGCCAGGATGGGCGTATATGTAGCAGGCTCCCCTACCCCCACCCCCACCGGCACACTGCCAACAGCCACTCCCACGTTCACCCCCACCAACACACCCACAGCCACATCGACACCGTGCACGTCGGTCCGTCGTAAATGGCGGCTTTGAGACCGGCACCCTGGCACCCTGGACCGTCCTGGGCGCCACTCCGGCGACCGGCGTCTCCACTACCCAGGCTCACTCAGGCACCCACTCGGCCTTCCTCGGCACACCTCCAGGCACCGAGCCGTTGGGTGACGCCTCGATCTACCAGCAGATCACCGTCCCCGCTGGTGGCGGCACCCTCTCCTACTGGTACTACCGTACAGCAGGACACCATCTCCTTCGACTGGCAGGATGCCTACGTCACCGACGCCAGCCACAATATCCTGGCCACCATCATGCACGTGTGCTGACAACACCGTCTACATGGACCAACATCAACTTCAACATGGCCCCGCTACGCTGGTCAGACGGTGCGACATCGAGTTCCTGGTACACCAGGACGGCTTCGGTGACGTCACCAACATGTATGTTGACGATGTTTCACTCAACACAGCATGCGCTACATCTACAACAGGCCCCAGCAGTACATCTACATCAACCAGCACCTCAGTGCCTAGCAATACCACCCCTATTCGACCGAATACGCCTGTACCTACGAATACAGCAGTGGCCACTCACACTTCGGTAGCGACAGACACACCTGAGGCTACAGGTACAGCCGCCGGCACCAACACCTCGGTACCCACCCACACAGTTGCCCCTTCCCAGACACCGGGCGGCAATACGGCTACACCAGTGCCGTCCAACACGCCTGGCGTGCCCACAGCCACACCCACAGCCTGCACCCTCACCTTTACGGACGTGCCGGTTGGCTCAACATTCTATCCCTTCATCCGCTGCCTGGCTTGCAAGGGTATGATCAACGGCTATCCCGATGGCACCTTCAAGCCTGGCAAGAACGTCACCAGGGGCCAGTTATCCAAGATAGTCTCCAGTTCCGCCAGGTCTTCTCCGACAACCAGACCACCCAGATGTTCCAGGATGTGCCTGTTGGCTCTACCTTCTACCAGTACATCGGTAGGCTGGCTTCTCGTGGGTTCATCAATGGATACCCATGCGGTGCTCCTCCTGCTGGACAGTGCGTACCACCGAACAACTTACCTTACTTCCTGCCCAACGCTAACTCCACAAGGGGACATATCTCGAAGATAGTCTCTAACGCTAGAGGCTTCAACGAGACACCTAGTGGACAGCAGTTCCAGGACGTAAGCCCGTCGAGTCCATTCTACGGATACATCTACCGCTTGGTACTACACCAGGTGATGAGGGGGTACCCATGCGGTACACCACCGGCAGGGCAGTGTGTACCACCCTCAAACCGCCCATACTTCCTACCTAACAACAATGCCACCAGGGGACAGACCTCGAAGATCGTGTCCAACACTTTCTTCCCTGACTGCAACCCTCCCGAGGCGTCAAGGCAGTAAGTCATGAATAGCCGATAAACCGGCTAATAATAAAGAGGCCATCCCCACGGGGGATGGCCTCTTTTGCTCTCGCATTCCTGACCTTAGTTAGTGCCATATAACGCATCAGCCCAGGCAATAGCCGCAAAACTATTGCCTCCTTTCGAATATCACAGTATAATCTGGGCATTGGTCGTTGACTTGTAGCTTGATCTCGTAGCAGGCATTGAGTTGTGTGGCAACCTCACACGAGATCATAATTTCAAGTAAATAATGGCCACCCATAGGCAGACCTGCGGAGGCTACCTATCTATACAAAACGAAGGAGAGAAACATGAATAGGCGCATCTGGCTGTTATTATCGACAGCCTTCCTGGCGGCTCTTGTCATCATTGGTATGGCCAATGCCGCCAGCGCTTCCCTTCCCACCAGCCCTGCATCTGCTGCTTCAGGGTTAGGAAGCCCAGCCAGTCAGAATGCACAGTCCAAGGACGACCCGTTCGTCACCAACTTCAACTGTGCCGACATTCCCACCTATCACATGGACCAGCAGACTAACATCCGCGCTTCCCTGATTATGCAGAAGTGCGGGTTTGCCGTAAGTCCAACTCAGAGCCTCCAGAGCCAGGATAAGAGCTCTCCAGGCTCGCCTCAGGCTCAACCTCGGGTATCGGGGCAATTGACCAACTCACCAGTCCGCTGCTACCATGCTTGGTGGCACCGATAAAGATATCATTCTGCCTGACGGCACTTACCCTCACATCATCCAGAGTGAGACATATGTGTATGCCCATGGCTCTACCATCGTTGTCAACTACAACGATACCCGCACTGCCCCCGGCTGCTATGCCGGTCTTTCCTACTCCACAGATAGTGGGGCTACCTGGCATGAGGAGCAGCCCCTGTGCACAGGCCATGGCACCAACTTTGGCGACCCCATTGTGGCGTGGGATGACTTGCACGACCATTGGGTAGCTGGTGACCTGGCTACCGGTTGTGGTGGTCAGGGTATCGGCTTCTGGAACTCCGCTGACGGCATCACATGGGCCATTGGGGTCTTGTATCAATATACCTGCCGGTGATGGTGACCGAGAGTCGCCGTACGTGGACAACAATCCAACCTCTCCTCACTACGGCACCATGATCGTTTCCTTCGCCAACTATGCCCCGCAGGACCTCCAATCACTATCGACCGATCGACCGACGGCGGGATCACATGGAGCGCATCGCCAACCTGGCCCTGCCAGGCAGGGGTCTCATTCCTGCGCGACGTGCAGGACACAGGAGGGCCTGACGGCACTTCTACATCGCAACCAAGGACGAGGACGGTGGAGGACTTGGCGCTCGCACTAACGACATGTACCACTCGACCGACGGCGGGGTAACCTGGAGTACCCCCGTAGCGCTAGGCCGCTGCACCTCCCGGCCCCCGGAGTATCATCGCGTGGCTACTTCGCCCTCCTCTTCCCCACGATCTGGAGAGGCGAGGGGCTGGGGCCAGCCGGCAGCTGGCCCCGTAGGAGTGGTCCACTACGCATACACGCAGCATGGCCGGCTCAGACCCCTCAGACGTCTACTACAGCGGCTCAACCGACCATGGATCGACATGGTCGGCACCCCTCGAAGATGAACACGGACACCTCACCACGGCAATAGCAATTGGCATGCCCGCATTGGCCTCGACAGTGACGGGGGGAGTGCTGATGAGCTGGTATGATGGTCGCAACGGCACGAGTTCGGCTTGCGGCGCACCAGGCTCAACGACCCCATGCTACGAGCGATGGGGAGCGACCGTCGATAGACAACGGAGCGACTTGGTCAGCGAACCAGGACCATGAGCGAGCGCAATCAGCGGGCTGCCCAACCCAACCGGACAGCAACATACAGCCGGTGTACGAAGGGGACTACGACTACGCGAGCGCAGACGGCAACAACACGTATTCGTACATGGAACGACGGGCGCACGAGTCATCAGTGGGAACTCCCAGCAAGATGTATTCTGCGACCGAGTGGACCTGACAGGGGCACACCCACACCCACAGTCACTGGCACCCCACCCACCAACACCCCCACTATCACCCCCTCCAACACCCCAACAGCCACCGCTACCGTCTGCGGTGCTAGCTCCCCGTACAACTATACGACCTCAACCGGGGCCACCATCGTGCCAGGCACGACAGACACAGGCAACCACTGTGATCGACTGCCTAACCTCTATCACCTTACCCTTCACCTACCAACTGTACGACCAGAACT
Organism: uncultured Chloroflexia bacterium; assembly: GCA_963837315.1. Taxonomy (GTDB): domain Bacteria; phylum Chloroflexota; class Chloroflexia; order QHBQ01; family JADMIH01; genus JADMIH01. Next base: position 6,017 of record CAWINE010000012.1, on the reverse strand, counting down.
TCACCTCAGCTAGCGTAGATTCCAACGGCACGTTGCAGTTCGTAGCAGGGGTCAGCACCTTCACCAACAGCTGCCTGCCCGACACAGTAGCTACCTATACGATCTTCCCGTTCTGGGACGATCTGTACACGATCAACAGTGGATTTGGCATCTTCACCTCGGTTAGTGGCACAGCGCCTAACCGGATATTCAACATCGAGTGGAGAGACCAATACTACCCAGGGACAGGCAATGCCAACTTCGAGGTACGCCTGTACGAAGGGCAGAAGCGGTTCGACATCATCTATGGGGCCTCCACCGACAGCGGAGCCAGCGCCACAGTGGGCGTACAAAGGGACAACGCAGGCGTCAACTTCACGCAGTACGAGTGCAGCAGCGGTGGGCTGACCAACGGGCTAATGCTGACGTTCACTCAGCCCTCCTGCGCCACAGACACCCCGAATCGCTCCACCAGCACACACTACGCCTGTGCCTCCCACCAACACACGCACAGCAGTGCCTCCTACCAACACACCTACTTCGGTGTCTCCTTCCCAGACCCCTGGCGGCAATACGGCTACACCCGTGCCGTCCAACACGCCTGGCGTGCCTACAGCTACCCCCACAGCCTGCACCCTCACCTTTACGGACGTGCCGGTTGGCTCAACATTCTACCCCTTCATTCGCTGCCTGGCTTGCAAGGGGATCATCAACGGCTATCCAGATGGCACATTCAAGCCTGGCAATAACGTCACCAGGGGCCAGCTATCAAAGATAGTATCCAACTCGGCTGGCTTCTCTGACAACCAGACTACCCAGATGTTCCAGGATGTGCCGGTTGGCTCTACCTTCTACCAGTACATTGGTAGGCTGGCGTCTCGTGGGTTCATCAATGGATACCCATGCAGTGCTCCTCCGGCTGGGCAGTGCGTACCACCCAACAATCTACCATACTTCCTGCCCAACGCTAACTCCACGAGAGGACAGATCTCAAAGATAGTCTCTAACGCTAGAGGCTTCAATGAGACACCCAGGGGACAGCAGTTCCAGGACGTACCCCCGACCAGTCCATTCTACGGATACATCTACCGCTTGGTACTGCACCAGGTCATGTGGGGGTACCCATGCGGTACACCACCGGCAGGGCAGTGTGTACCACCCTCCAACCGGCCATACTTCCTACCCAACAACAACGCCACGAGGGGACAGACCTCGAAGATCGTGTCCAACACTTTCTTCCCTGACTGCAACCCTCCCGAGGCGTCAAGGCAGTAAGTCATGAATAGCCGATAAACCGGCTAATAAAAAGAGGCCATTCCCAGGTGGGGATGGCCCTCTTTTTGCATCGTGAGCGTATATTAATGCAATCGGAGTGCATCTGCCCCGCAATATCGCGGGACCATTGCCATCTGTTGCAAAATTACGGTATAATCTTGGCATCGCTCGCTGAGCCGCACCTTGATCTCCAGCCGTGCATTTCACTATCCGGCAAATCACGCGAGATCATAATCCCAATCAAATCGTATCCCTAAGCTAGCCGACGAGGTTAGTCAATTATCAAAGGAGAATTGCCGGAGAAATAGAGCATGCAGCGCTACTCCACGCCTGATTGGCCCGGTCTTCCTCACGAGCTTGAGCCTTACACCTGTACTGACACATCCATTCTATATATTCCAAATATGATGACCGGCCTGTCAAACTCTCTCAGTAATTTCACAACCGATCCGTTCGATTTCAAGCTTTAGACTTTGGGATCAAACTAAACCCAGCATCTAAGGTTGACCGGATTGGCTATCAATATCAAGAAAGGAACGAGAGAATTATGAATAGGCGCATATGGCTGTTATTTTCGACAGCCTTCCTGGCGGCTCTTGTCATTATGGGCATGGCCAATGCCGCCAGCGCTTCCCTCCCTGCCGGACCCTCCTCTGCGACAACCGGCGCGGCAAGTGGTGGCGTTAGCAACCAAAATGGTCTGCAGAATGACCCTTACGTTGTGAACTTCAATTGTGCAGATATCCAGACCAAGCATATCGACATGCAGACTAACCTGCGTGCCGCTGCCATCATGCAAAAATGCGGCTCTGCTGACAAAACCACGAAGCCCTCGACTAACGCCAGCACTCTGGGCATCTCGACCATCAATCAGCTTCTCAACCCCCTCACCTATGGGGGCCTTGATGTCAATGTCCACCCCCCAACTTCCCCAGGCATCCAGTCTGAGAGCTTTTCCTGGCAACATGGTACTCATGTTGTGGTTGCTTATAACGACCTCAGTACCTGCACGGGCGGCGGTTCCGTCTCGATAGATGGCGGGGTAACTTTTACCGTCCTCCCCAGCGCGTTCTGCTCAGGCCATGGGAGTAACTTCGGTGACCCCGCTGTGGTCTACGATGCTTCTTCCAGTAAGTGGATTGTAATGTTTCTCGCCAGTGGCTGTGGTGGGCAGGGAATCGGCACATGGGTCTCCACTGACGATGGCCTCACTTTTGCCGCTGGACCGTGCGCCGCTAACGTCAGCGCAGGTAATGGAGATCGTAACTCAAGCTGGGTGGACAACAACCCTGCTTCACCATTTTATGGGTACGTATACGCCTCATATAATGACTTTGGCGTAGGCGGTGGAGCACTGCGCGTTGTGCGCTCCACAGACGGCGGCGGTACATGGCAGACACCTGTGACCGTATTCGGTTCCTTCCGCCGCGATGTGCAGTTGAGCGGTGACACAGCCGCCAGCGGTGAGGTCTACCTGGCCTCCATGGACGAGGGAGGCGGTGGGTCATCCAACCGGACCAACTATGTCTATCATTCCACAGATGGTGGGGCCACATGGAGCGGGGTAGCAACCGGCGCCCCATTTGCTCCTCCTGGCGCAGCACTCTGCTCGGGGAACACCTACTTCTATACGGTCACACCCCAGATCAGGCACATGGGCTGGGGACAGCCTGCAGGTGGACCCAACAACACTGTACATCTGGTCTACGCCCAGCATGGTACGGGCGCAGATGAAGGCGACATCTACTATGTCCGCTCCAGCGACAACGGTGCAACCTGGAGCACACCCCTCAAGCTAAACCAGGATTTAACGCTACGAGCGCAGTGGATGCCTTCCATTGGAGTAACGGCCGGTGGCCAAGTGTTCGCGAAGTGGTATGACAGGCGCAACACCTCCAACAACGACTATGAAATCTACGGAAGAGCATCGCTGGACAATGGCCTCACCTGGCAGGCTGACGCTGCAGTAAGCGATGCAGTCATCCCCCAGCCAATAGTCCAGGTTGCAAACTGCTACATGGGCGACTACGACTATTGGAGCGCCAGCGGAACCAACGTCCAGGGTTCATGGACAGATAGCCGAGGGGTAGGATCAGGCGGCACTCAGGACGTGTTCCATGATACTATTGCGCTGGGAACGGGGGGCACGCCTACACCTAACCCAGGCACCGCCACACCCACCAGCACCCCACCAGGTGCCACAGCTACCCCAACTTGCTCACCTGGCGGCGTGTGGACAGCGGGACCGGATATGCCTACAACGCTCGTGAGAGCAGTCGGCGTCTACTTCCCGCCGAACGGTAAGTTCTACACCATGGGCGGCAGACAGACCGACACGGCGGGCAGTGATGTTCTCAATCCTTACGAGTACGATCCCGTCGCCAACACATGGACTATCAAGAGCGCCACATACGACGACGCCCAGGTGAATAACCAGGCATGCGGAGTGCTTACACAGAGCGGTACACCCTACATATTCTGTGTGGGAGGATCGCAAGCAGGCAACACTACATCGTCGTCGGAGGTACGTCGCTATGACCCGGCCACAGACACTCTCACCGTCATGACGGGAGACAACTGGCCCGGTAACACGGACGGAGCTATCCTGCCCGGAGGCTTCGCCGTAGCCAACAACAAGCTCTACATTCTGGGTGGGTTCGACATCAACATCGCCTCCACCAACCAGATATGGGAGTTCGATCCTTCAGCAGCCGTAGGGTCCAAGTGGACGCAGAAGCATGACACACCTGAAGGGATCATGTATGCGCCAACCACAACAATAGGTGGGATCATCTATGTGGGAGGAGCATCGGATTACCAAGGTGGGACAGTCGTCGACACGACCAACTCGTTCAGCTACAACCCGACGACGGACACAATCGGCACGATAGCGTCGATCCCGAGGGCCACAGGCGAGACGAGAGGGTTGACGTAGGTGGGAAGCTTTGGGTTATCGGTGGAGGACGCGTAGCGCCAAACCCGTCAACCGAGATCGACATCTACGATCCAGGCACTGACACCTGGACAACCGGAATGCCGTTCACGACCGCCCGCCGCAACTTCCCGACCGACACAGACGGATCACACGTGTGGCTGGCCGGAGGCTACGATGCGAGTGGAGTGACCCCGCTGCAGAGCATGGAAATATTTACTCCAGGCGCTCCTTGTACAACGTCCACTCCCGTTTCTGCAACTAATACACCTACAACCGTTCCGTCGACCAACACACCTACGGCAGTTCCACCGAGCAATACACCTACATCGGTGCCAGCAAGCAACACACCTACATCCGTACCTCCTACCCAGACCCCTGGCGGCAATACGGCTACACCCGTGCCATCCAGTACGACCGCACCCAGCCAGACCCCTGGCGGTAATACGGCTACACCCGTGCCGTCCAACACGCCCGGCGTGCCTACAGCTACCCCCACAGCCTGCACCCTCACCTTTACGGACGTGCCCGTTGGCTCAACATTCTACCCATTCATTCGCTGCCTGGCCTGCAAGGGTATCATCAACGGCTATCCCGATGGCACCTTCAAGCCTGGTAACAATGTAACCAGGGGCCAGCTATCAAAGATCGTCTCCAATTCGGCTGGCTTCTCTGACAATCAGACTACCCAGATGTTCCAGGACGTGCCGGTGGGCTCTACCTTCTACCAGTACATTGGTAGGCTGGCGTCTCGTGGGTTCATCAATGGATACCCATGCGGTGCTCCTCCTGCTGGACAGTGCGTACCACCAGACAATCTGCCCTACTTCCTGCCCAATGCTAACTCCACGAGAGGACAGATCTCGAAGATAGTCTCTAATGCTAGAGGCTTCAATGAGACACCCAGTGGCCAGCAGTTCCAGGACGTGGGACCCAACAGCCCATTCTACGCATACATCTACAGGCTGGTACTGCACCAGGTGATGTGTGGGTACCCATGCGGTACACCACCGGCAGGGCAGTGTGTACCACCCTCCAACAGGCCTTACTTCCTACCTAACAATAACGCCACGAGGGGTCAGACATCAAAGATCGTGTCCAACACTTTCTTCCCTGACTGCAATCCTCCCGAGGCTGGCAGTAAGTCATGAATAGCCGATAAACCGGCTAATAATAAAGAGGCCATCCCCATGTGGGGATGGCCTCTTTTTTGTTCCACTAACAGCATACAGATCCCCTTTTGCGCTCGAGGGATTGGTTTGTCGCGCAAATGGCTGCCAATATCGGCAGAACCATTGTCTTATTGTTTATATCACAGTATAATCTGGACATTCCTTGCAGACTTGCTAACGTGGTGGCAATTTGATAGCCTATTCGGCATTCCACGTTCCGCTACCGGGCATAAGGGCGCAAAGCCATAATCTCCGGCGAATAGTGAGCAGTAGCTAACCATCACGAGGCTGCGCAACTGCGAAAGGAATCTCTTCGGAGGAAATAGCGTATTTGGCGCTACTCCACGCCTCACAGATCCAGTCCCCTTTCTGTGCGATTCGAGGTTACACTCACAAACTCATATATTGTAAGGGCTGCACCTCGCATAGATATCCGGGCCTGCTTAACTCTCCCTATTATTTCGTAGCCGATCCTATAGTTTCAGGTTTTAGATTCCAGGAGCTATTTGCGGCAATTGAGGATCTAAATCCACGAACCTAAATAGAATAGGTTAGGATACTTAGCTTCAAGAAAGGAAGGAGAGAAATATGAATAAGCGCATATGGCTGTCGATAACAACAGTCTTCCTGGCGGCCCTTGTCATTATGGGCATGGTCAA
>CAWINE010000011.1:0-88543 GCA_963837315.1 uncultured Chloroflexia bacterium | reverse complement strand
CAGCGTGTCGACCCGGTCGACGCCGTGGCGATAGCGCTTGCCGACCGGCTGCACCTGACCGTCATGGGCGCCCAGATGAGCGAGGACGACTACCACGCGCTGGCCTCACTCGTGATCGGTTGCCATGCCGAGATTACCCAGGCCGCTGCGCAGCTGACTGGCCGCACGGACCCGTTCGCCGATCTGCCCCAACCGAAGTGGGACGTCGTGGAGAAGCCAGCGCGCTCTCGAGGGGCCTCAACGGCCCTGCAATGTCGCTGCTCGCACCCGCAGTCGATCCACATGGACAGCGTGCTCGGGCGCTGCGTAGCCCGCTGCGCCATGGCCAGCTGCCCCTGTCTCGAGTTCAAGGCGGCGTTCGATGCCCACACCCTGAGGACAACCCTGTGGACGAAGGTTTGACCGGAGCGGATAACGGCGGCCGTTATCGCCGGTGGACCCGGAACGAGCAACCGATGAACGAGACGACCAGCGAGCCCAATGGGCGGGCCACAGCGCTACCCAGGTGACGGCACTGCCGAGATGGGCAGCGACGGCAACTACGCATTGATCCGAATCGACAACGACGGCGCGGTCACCGTCGCCGATGACGCAGTGATCGAAGGCGATTGCCACTGCTGCCTGCAAGTGTCATCACCCTCCACTCCCACCGTTGCCTATTTGACGACAACTTCCGCCGTGCTTCGCGAGGGCAGGTTCTGGTTCTCGCTGTTCGATGCCGTCGATGCGATCCGTCAGGAACGGTCGTCTGTTTCCGGGCGGGGAACGACATCGACACGACGCGGCCGCGCTGACGACGATCGAATGCGGACGGACGGGGGCTCGCTACACGTTGTTCGAGTCGGGGCCGTCGATGATCGTGCACCTCGCGGGTCCGACTTGAGCACGGCGTCGGGAAGTGCATCTGCGGGTCCGACAGGTTCGCGGCCAAGGTCGGCTTCTCTGTCGGCGGTGGCACTACGGGTCCGGGCGTCGAGCACGAGGTGTGCGCAGAGTGTCGCGCGCTCATCGACGGCCGGCCGATCCGTGGTTTGCACGCTGGCCTGTTCGCATCGGAGCGTGTTCGTGACTGGCCTGTCGGGTTCTGCCGCCACAGACACAGCCGGCGAGAACGGCGAGAACGGCGGCGTTCACGAGTTTGACCCGAGCTCGACCTGCCGAACTGGCGCGCGAGCAGCACATGGCCGAGGCTGCGCGATTGCTCGATGCTGTCCGACGACGGGTAACGACGATCGCGAGTACGCCTACGCGTGGCTGCGGACTTGAGAATCAGATGCCGGCGGTCGGGCATCTGCTGTTCGCGATCGCGACGACCGTGGTGGTGTCCGGTGAGTGACGAGCGGGCAGCAGCGATCGAGGCGCGGCTGTCGGATCGCGAGATCGAGGGCTATCGCCGTATGATTGGTCAGGCGATAGCGCACGGAACCAGTGCCGCCTCGGTGAGCTCAACTGGCCGTGGCGCTCGGTCGCACCGCTCGCGAGGTCAAGCGGCTGCGCGAAACCGTCGAGACGCAGCGGCGAGTCATGACGCCGCGGACCGAGTGGGCCTCAGCGCGCGGGTCGTGGCCAAACGCTGTGATCATCTTCCCGCGAGTGGACGAAGCCGATGCACGTGTCGACATCCCCGAGACAAGGGACGATCGTTCGGCGCTATGTCACGCGATGGATGACGGACGCGAAGCCGCCGCTCTGTCGTCGTCGCCGAACGACCCCAGCGAATGTAGTTCGGCGCGATACGGCTGGCGACATACGGCTGCGCCTACCTCGGCAAGCTACACCCTTTCGGGGCAGCGCGACGGAGGACCCGGAGCGATAGGCGAAAAGCCTGCAACACGAGCCGAGATCGCGGACATGAAGCGAGGGTCGTCGTGACTGTCTCGGATCTGCCCGCGTCCCCACCAGCCGAGTGGGTCGAGAAAGCCGAGCCGTCGGTGCGTGTTCTGGCACGCGCTGACCGGCACTGGCGACCACGCCAACGTAGCGTGATGCTGAGGCTGCCCTCGCTGCGGTGTGGCCTGACGTGCTGGCTCTGGCACAGCGCGGCGAGACCGGGTTGCGGGCGAGAGAGTAGGGCTGTGGTCTCAAGTGGCCGAACGCTGCCGAGTCGACGACGCGACGCGACAGTCTGGTCGGGCATGCCGATCTCGCAACCGGCCACCAGCGCGGACTGCGTCACACGCATCTGACGGCGCTACGACGCTGCCCGTGCAAGGCATGCAACGGACCAACTCGCCGGAGCCACTACGTATCGCGGAGGCTGGGTCATGAGCACTTGGGACGAGGACTACCCGTGCGGCTATGAGTGCTGCGCGAGTGGGAGTTGCGAAGTGTGCTGCGGCGGTATGGGGATCGCGCGGGCCGCCGCTAAGCGACGCCCGGCGGTTGAGGAAGTGATCCCGCGTGAGGTGCTCCGGGATCTCGCGATTCGTGACGTTGAGCGTTACTCGGAGGCTGGGTCATGACGGGTGCGGCAGACGGACGGTGGGACGAAGTAGGGGAGAACCACAACTGCCGGTCGTACTTCACTTGTGAAGACGGAAGCGACTGCGTGGACGACTGCTTCGCCGGTGAGGTATGCGACGAATGCACCGACGCGCAGGACCGCCCGGTCTGGTGGCCTTGCCCGACAGTTCTCGCTGCTGGGTTGGCGGCTGGCGAACCCGGAGCCGGGACGTGAACGCCCCGGCCCTGCAGATGTCCGAGGCCGAATGGCAGGACGCGTGTCATCTCGACCGCCGGCTCTACCACTGGCGTATAGCGCACTTCCGGCCGGCCAAGACCGAGAAGGGCTGGCGCACGCCCATGACCGGCGACGTCGGCTTCCCCGACCTGGTGATCGCGCGCTGGGGCACGACATCGTGGCCGAGCTCAAGCGCCACCACGCCCAGCCCACACCGGGCCAGCGTGACTGGCTGGTCGCCCTGGGCGCGCACGGCGGCTTGTGGTCGCCGCAGGACTGGCCCGAGGTGCTGCGCGAGCTGCGGGACGGACCGGTGGCAGCGTGACGCGTGTCGCGATCCGCGTCACGCTATCGGAAGGTATAGCGTGATCCACGTGCCACCGAAGATGACCAAGATCCTGCAGCGCGTCCCCGCGCCGCTGCTCGCCAGCATCGACGAACGCGCGGCCAAGCATGGCCTCAGCCGCGCGGCGTGGATCAGACTGGCCCTCGAACGGGTGGTCGACATGCCTTCACAGGTGACGAAGGGCCGGGACCAGAGGTTCTGATGCCTGTCCGTCGACCGCCCGCGAGGCCGGCCAGCTCAATGACGAGCTGACCGGCCTCCGGCATACCCAACCCATCACGAAGGAGCACCACATGATCGACGCGATGAGCGACAACCAATCGAGAGCATGAAGCGCGAGGAGTTCGACCGCCTCCGCACCCAGGCTCACCCCGAGGACAGGTCAGCCGAGGACCTGCGCGCGACTGCCTCGGTGATCTCGGTCCTGCAGGGCGAGCAGCAGCTTCGCCGCATGACCGTCTCCGAGGGCCAGGATGACCGAGCAGATGAAGCTGCAGCGCACCGCGCTGGCCCCGCTCACCGGCATGGCCGACCTGGTCGACGAGATGTCCAAGGTCGACGACAGCGGGTCGCTCCCGTACGCCAAGGTCGTGGAGTGGATCGACCGTGCGAAGGAGCTGAACGGCTGATGGCTCTCGTCATCACCAACGAGCCCGACGTCGAGCCGGAGCTGCCGCCCTGCGGGCACGCCGAGCTTCACGCTCCGCACCGGACTACGTCGAGGACCCCGACGAGACCCTCACGACCGACTGCCCGGGCGCGCTGCCAGCCGAGGTCATCAAGCTGCTGCGCCACGCGCTATACGCCGACGAGGACGACTTCGGCACCCTCAGCCGCGAGGCCGCCGCGGTCCTCAAGCACTTCCAGCTGCCCGAGCGTGCCCCCGAGGTGCAGCGCAACATCGACCTCAAGCAGGAGATCCGCGACCGAGGACGAACTGGGCCGCGCCGAGCGTGCCGCCGACGCCGCCCGCAAGCGTGCCGACCGCGCCACGCGGCCGAGCAGCAGCGCGGCGCCCAGATCGACCTGCTCAGCGCCCAGCTGGACAACCTCAAGGCCAACCGCTCCATGGTGACCTTGACCGGCGAGGACGAGCAGACCGAGCGGGCCAAGCAGCTGATCCAGGCTGCCGGGCTCAACGTCGAGGTCGAGGCGCGCGTGAAGCAGGTGGAGGGCTGATGTTGCTGAGCACCGAGTACGTCGGATCAACTGCCGAGGCTCGACGGCAGCGGCTGTGACATCGACTTCGCCATGACCAAGGCGTTCTACAACGAGACCCGCGCGCACCGGGAGGGAGTGGTTCTGCCGCGTGGCCACGGTCGTGTGTGGACGGGCAAGACCACCGAGCAGAGGCTTGACGACGCCAAGGCCCGCGAGACCGCGCTGAACGACCAGCTGCGGGCCAGCCAGCGCGAACTGGAGGCCACCAGGACCACGCTGCTGCGCGACCGCCACCGCTTCGCCAACGGCCTGTGCCCGTGCTGCAACCGCTCGTTCACCAACGTGCGCCGGCGCATGAGCGACCTGCACCCGGACTACGACCAGTCCGCGGTCGCGGTGCGCTTCTCGTCGGTGTTCAAGTGCTCGGCGGGCGCGAGTCCACACTTACGCGGGGCTGCGCATCCACCAGGGCCGTCGACGTGGGGCCGACTGGGACCTGCCCGGCGAGCCGCTGGTCCTCGCACCTGACGAGGGTCTGATGGAGCTCGCTGGCTGGATCGTGGCAGGCGTGCTGGCTTTCCTCCTGCTGGTGGCCTGCGTGATGTGGTGGCGCGCCGAGAACAAACTCGCGGACTTCATGCTGGACATCTTCAAGTACGGCGGGAAGCGATGACCGACCTCGCCACCTGGCTGCTCGGCTGCATCATCGAGGACGAGGCTGTGGTCAAGTCCGAGTCGCGATGGCTCGACCCCGGATCTGAGTTGCTCACTCAGTTCGGCGACTTCGGCGACAGCGAGCGATTCATGGTCGAGATCGGCGCGTCCCGCGTGCTGGCCGAGTGCGAGGCCAAGCGGCGAATCGTGGAGGCCCATGACCTGAACGAGGAGCGCCTAGACATCGAGTGCGGCGAGGTCGAACACAACTGGCCGTGCCTGACGCTCAAGCTGCTGGCGCTGCCCTACGCCGACCGTCCCGGCTACCGCGAGGAATGGAGGCCGTGAGTACCGCTCATCGAGCAGTTCCAGACGGCGACGGCGCACATCGTCGCGGCTCAGCTTGCCGCCGAGGCCGCTGTTGTCGAGCGTGCCTGCGAGGCTGCGCTGCAGGGTGGTGAGCATGGCGTGCTGCGCTGGCGAGGTCAGGCCTGGGTGGACGCACGCGTGCCCTACGGCTGGATCTACGACGTCTCGGCGATGAGATGGGATATGCGCCCCTTCGGTTTGTATAGGTGCCCACACTCAGGGCAGGTTTGTGATGTGTGATACTCTTCTACCAGTTCTACTTTGATACCTCGCTCGCCAGCCTTGTACTCGATATAAGCCCGCATTCTGCCATGCGACCGCCCCCAAGCCGCTGGTTCTGCACCCGTCCCCGCTCGGGCTTATCGGCTATATCGCGCACGTCCCCTAACGCTATCGTGCCCGCCCCCAGCTCGACTGCCGTGTCGACCACGGCCCGTGAGCACTTATGGAGGATATCCCGCTCCCTGCGCTTTTGCTTGGCGAGGAAGTAAGTCTTGCGTCTTTGCACTCGCCTGTAGCGGCGGGAGCCCTTCTGGTGGTGGGATTTGTTCTCCTGCAACTCCGAGAGCCGCATGTTGCGGTACTGCACCGTAGAGCGCAGGCTCCCGGCATGATATCACCACACCCCGCACCCCGTCGGTAAGGGCGGCAGGGTGGATGTCTTGCCCCATGTCCGCTGCCATCACGGCAGTGCCGGGAGAGGGGGCGGGTAAGGTGCCGTCCTCCACGACCAGGTACCACAGGTACCTCGGTTAACCGGTCGTATACAAGCCTCACCTCCAGCAGCTTGTCCATTGCGGCCAGCCAGGTGGGGCGGGGTACGCGAATGGCGTGCATACGACATTCTTTAGCCAGGGACAAAAGGATGCAGTCCTCTCGCACTCTGATGCCCGATGAGTACCACACCGTGGGACGGTAGAGCTTGCGCTTGTGAGGGTATTTCGTATCGAGCCCCGCCTTCTGGCAGGAGCGGGCAGTCTTACAGGCTTTGTAAAAGCCCTGCTGGGCACGTCCCACAGAGAAGGCGTGCAGGAGCGGTAGCAATAGTGGCAATAGTGGCGATAGTGGCGATAGTGGCGATAGTGGACTTATCGAAGTCGGGCGGTGGGGTTGGTTTTTGGGGAGAAGTGGGCTCGAAGGTAGTAGTCGTTTAGCTTCTGGCCGGTGTATGTGGAGAGCCGGTGGCCCGTTCGGCGGTACACTCGGTAGTGCTCCACCATCGTCAGGGAGTAGACCTGGCCCAACTCTCGGTTGAGAGCGTCAGCCAGCCACCTGGGGATGCTGCTCCCTACGGGGGTGGAGTGGGTGTGGATCATTGCTAACTAGAGCCCCTTCTGAGCGGCAATATATCCCTCGATGGTGTCGCTCGATACGTTACCTTGTGTGGCGCAAAAATAGGAGCGGGTCCACAATGAGGGGAGGCGGCGAAGGTGGGGGTAGCGCTCTCGCAGGATACGGGAGGTGCGCCCTTTGCAAGCGCGCAGCACGTCGCTGGCGGGGGTGGAGGGCCATACTCTCACGAACAGGTGAATGTGGTCGGGCTGCACAGCAAGACTAGAGGATGGTCCAGTCGTTTTCCTGACATACCCCCTCTATGAGCGAGCGACACTCCTGTCCCACACCCCCCACCTCCTCATGCAGGACAGGTTTGCGCCGTTTGGTGACCCAAACCAGGTCGACTATACAAGGTGGACCCTGTGCTCGTCCCGTTGGTACTCCATCTTATTATGCCCTCTTGTTGTAGATATGTAGTATTGTATCGAATAATCCATCAACAAAATAGCACAGCTCTACCCTTTAGTCAAGGGGCACAAAGACAACGGCAAAAGCCGCCGATGAAGTAAGCCCGCCTAACTACTCCCACTATAGTGGGAGTAGTTAGGCGGGCTAATCACGTTCAGCGCCCTGCCGCATCAAGCGCAGCGACCTCCTCCGGCGAGAGATGCAAATCGACCGCTCCCATTAGCTCGCGCACCTGTTCGGGCGTGCTTCCACTGGCTATGGGCGCGGTAACGCTGGGGCGTGCGAGTAGCCAGGCGAGCGCCACCTGCGTGTCAGTCGAGCCGTGCGCCTTCGCGGTACGGTCCACTTCGTCGAGAACAGCGAAGTTGTGATCGTCCTCCATGTAGCGGGTCTGCACGTTGCTTGCGCGAGCGCTCTGGGGGAGTTGTTGGCCCTTGCGGTATTTGCCTGCGAGGAAGCCGCTCGCCAGCGACGAGTATGTTATTACGCCCAGCCCTTCTTTTACGCAGAGCAATTCAAGATCGCCCTCGTAGTCGGTGCGAGCCACAAGGTTATAGCGGGGCTGCAAGCAGACGTAGCGGGCAAATCCGCGCTGGTCGCTTGTTTGCAAGGCGGCGGAGAGACGGTCAGCGGTGTAGTTTGATGCGCCGATATAGCGCACCTTGCCTTGCTCGACAAGGCGAGCGAAAGCCTCCAGTGTTTCGTCCAGCGGGGTGTCGGGGTCGTCCCTGTGGGCGAGGTAGAGGTCTATGTAGTCGGTTTGCAGGCGGTGCAGCGATGCTTCCACCAATCGTTGATATGGCGGGCTGATAACCCCTGGTCCTCTGGCCCCGGCCCCATGTTCATGCCGACCTTTGTTACTACGACCAGGTTCTTGCGGTTGCCGCGCTCTTTCATCCAGCGGCCCAGTATGCTCTCGGACCCTCCCTTCGAATAGACGTTGGCGGTGTCGAGGAAGTTACCGCCCGCGCTCACATAGGCGTCGAGCACGGCGGGCGCGCCGGCGTCGTCAACGGTCCAGCCGAAGACGTTGCAGCCCAGGCAGATGGGGGCAACTTGAAGGTCTGTTTTGCCTAGTGTACGTGTTTGCATCAATATACCTCTCTATTGAACGTGAACGCTTCCTTGTCAATTTTGTTTCGCTGAACGTTAGATTTTTGATATCAAGCATTGTGCCAGAAGGCCCTGCTATTTCCTTAGTCTACTTCCGGCGATTTTCAGCTGCACCTCTGCCTGTTGGGTTGTTCCGGGCGTAATAACGATGTTGACCACAGCTCCTGAACTTGGGCCACCATCACTTGAGTAGTAATGGTAGGTTGTGCCTTCATGGAGGCCTCCATGGAAGTTAGGCTCTGACGGCTCGTCGGGATTGTCTATTGTCCAACCATACAAGGGTAATATGTTGCTGTAAAAGGTCAGTATATCCTCCGGTTTGTGGCCGGTCAGGTAAGATATGGTTCGCACATTATCCGATCTGCTGAGACCTACGTCCGTCTGGCTTACCATCACCTCATCTTTTGTTTGGACGTTCTGAGCGTCGTTCAAGAGTTGGATGTTGTTGGGATCAGGCTCGCGCCATATACGAATATACAAGTCGGCTGGTGGAACAAGTACGTTTCCTTGATCTAAGTCGACCACTAAGTGCAATAAGTAGGGTAGGCTCAGATTAGGGTCCTGCCATATATACTCAAGCTCGCTGGGAGTCCATGTGTAGTAGAGAGACCACCCTTTGTTTGGCAGTGCATTCTGGTAGAAGACAAGCACGTCCTGGCGGTATGCCTCTACGGTGTAGTCCAAGGCACCAGACACTCGCTCGTTCGAAGGCAACTCTACGGGTATGGCGTTCGGGTATATGGGAATCTTAGCCATATCCTCGCTTGCCACACCCGCCGCCAGTGATTGGGGTGTGTCGTTGTTTTTCGGCTGCTGATTTTGCTGGGCAAATCTCAGGGTCAAGCCCGCCGACACGAGGAGTAATACGAGGACAGCCGCAGCTATGACAATATTGCGCCTGCTATGTATGAAGTGTCTCATGCTCGCGCCCCGTGGCCAGTAATTTCTACGTTATCAGCCTGCTGATTGACGTATCACCTCATCTACACTTTATTTGCGCCAGCGGTTCTCACACCGTTGCCGTCAGCTGGCAGCCCCGCGAGCCACATCAGCTCATCCACGATAGCATCAGCCGCGCCAGCAGTTGATAGCTTGAGCGCGCCTTCTCGCATCGCTGCTAACTGCTCGTTGTCGCTAATCAGATCGCACACTGTTTGCACGAGCGTGTCGGCGCTCAGGTTGTTCTGGAGGAGAACGATTGCGCCGCCTACTTCTTCGAGAGCGCGGGCGTTGGCTTCCTGCTCGCCGCCTGCTGCGCCGGGTAGCGGAATCAGTATGGAGGGCTTACCCAGATTTGCAAGCTCGTTCACGGTGCCTGCGCCTGCCCTGCCCACGACCAGCGATGCCAGCGCGTAAACATCGCTGATTTCGTCGCCTACGTACGCCTGCACCCGGTAGCGAGCCTGCTGCTCCGGCGACAGCGCGTCTCGGGCTGCCTTCATGGTCTTTAGGTCTTCGCCCGAGCCGTCAGGCCCCTCGCCGCACTGGTGTATGACCTGGCAGCACGCGAGCAGGCTGGGTAGGGCATCGCGCACCGCCATGTTGATGGCGTGTGAGCCTTGCGCGCCGCCCGTTATATAGATCGTAGACTGGTCTGCGTCCAGATGCAATAGGGCCGCTCCACGACCGGCATCGCCTTGCAATAAGGATGGCCTGAGCGGGTTGCCCGTGACGATGGCCTTGCCTTTGGGGAAGTAAACTAGAGATTGCGGAAAGCTGACGGCCACACGCTTCGCGAATCTGCCTGCGATGCGGTTGGCAAGGCCCACGAGCGCGGTCTGTTCATGGGTAAGCGCGGGCACACGCAGCATCCACCCCGCGATTACGGTGGGCACGCAGACGTAGCCCCCGGTACTGAATATCACGTCGGGCCTGAAGCGCCGCACCGCGCCAAGTGCCTGTAACGCCCCGGCGGGAAGCCTGAAAAGTAGGTCAACGGGCGTCTGGAGCGATAAGTAGCGGCGCAGCTTGCCAGTCTGGATGGGCTTGTAGCGGCACGCCGAGCGACGTCATAGTGCGTCTCTCGACGCCGGCGACGCTCCCCACGTACAACAATTCGAGCGGCCACCCCTCTGAGGCGCTCCGCTCGCGCAATCTGGTTATCACTGCCACGGCAGGGCTTACATGCCCACCCGTGCCGCCGCCTGTGACGATAATTCTCAATGAAGAGTTAGAAGTGAAGAACTAGAAATCAATTGTCGTATGCTCGTCGTAATGAAAACGACGGCCCATTATATCATGGCCGTCGAGTAGCTATTACTGCTTACTTGCGTTTTACGTCGTCGGTCGTCGGTCGTCCGGCTCGGCCAGGGACCATGGGGTGAGGTGTCCGCCTTTGTCACCAAATTCGGGAACTTCGATGCCCTGCAGGCCGAGCATCAGTGCAAGCTGCCCGCCGTGATGCAAATCGTGGGACATGACACGCCAGATGGTCCATTGGCGTGTCACCGCATATATTTTGCCCTCTCTGATGTGCGGATAGGTCTGTGCCAGATCGGCCACCGTCCAGGTGTTGAGGGTTGTTTCGATCATCTGCCAGCTCGACTCCAGCCACTTGAGCGATTCGCCGGGGGTCTTTGTCAGAGGCTCTTCCCATTGCAAATTGGCCTCCATCCATCTGTTTAGCTCGTTGATATCCCCGGCGTTGAACTTTTCACTTGCCCAGGGAGCAATCTGACGGGCGAGGGCAGCAGATCCAGGGGCACTCATCTTATAGAACCACCACAGCCGGGCGCCGGCGATATGGGCGATCAGCTCGTTCACCGAGGACTGATTGGGTGCGGGGCGCCATGCCAGTTGTTCTGACGTAAGTGGAGTGACGGCGCGCATCAGGGCCTGCTGGTGGCTATCCCAGCCTTCGTAGACGGTCTTCAATAAGGGGGAAGTCGTGGTCATGAAAATATCCTCTCTGCATGGTGAGGTGGGGAACAAAATGCGAACATTTGTCTTTCGCCATTATAGTATCTGGAGCAGAGCGAAGCAAGGATATGAGGGAATCCGAAGAGGTCTCGAGTTTCTGCACTAGCCAGTAGCCACCTGCTACTGCTAGTCCATGAGATGCCCTGTGGTCACGGTGGCGTTCTTCAGCACCCTTGCCGAGAGGCGGGGAACTGTGCTCGTGTTCTCGCCGGACGAGGCTGAGGACTCCGACGCCACAAGCTGGTTGCGGCCCTGCTCCTTGGCGTGGTAAAGAGCTGCATCGGCTTCCTCTATCAAGTGAGTGGCATTTATAGATGGTGACGGATAGGACGATATGCCCTGGCTCACTGTCGGCCCGACGACTGCTTTGCCCCGTCCGTCCACCGATGCAATTTCTGCTACTTTGCGCCGAATAGTACGCGCTACTTTCTTTGCGTCCTGCATCCCAAGACCCACCAGCAATACCCCGAATTCCTCGCCGCCCCAGCGTCCTACCGCGTCTCCTTCGCGCACGCTCTGTTTCAGCGCGTCTGCCAGCAAAGTGAGCATCTTGTCGCCGGCCACGTGGCCGTACTTATCGTTGTACTGCTTGAAGTGGTCTATATCGAGCATTATCAGCGATATCTGCGAAGTCGCTCCTGTCAGAGGCGGCCACTGCCTCGTGCACCAGCTCGACAAAGTGACCGTGGTTGTATACCTGGGTGAGACTATCCGTTATGGCGCGCATCTGCGCTAACTGGTGCAGCCGGGCATTCTCAAGGGCCATGGCGGTCTGAGCGGCCATCGCCTGCAAGAGGCCCTGGTCGTTTTGATCGAAGATGTGGGGCCTCGCACACTGCACAGATAGCACACCCGTTACTCGCCCGTCGAACATCATCGGCACACCAAGGAACGAGAGCATATCAGCTCCCATTCTTTTTGCGACGCTGTTATACTGTCGGCCGTCGGCCAGCCAGTCGTGCACAAGAAGTGGTTCTTTGGTCGAAATAATCTTTCCCGTTAGCCCACCTCGGTCGAGGCCCATCCTGACCCTGGGCATAGTGAGACCGTTCTCTTTACACAGCTCGACGGTGACATCATTCGTTTCGGCGTCATAAAGGGCTATGTAGAACATGTCCGGGTTCATCAGTTTTTCTATGTTATCGGCGGTGCGCTTGATTACCTCATTCGGGGAAAGAGTGGAACCGGTATAGAGGCCAATGTCGTAGAGCATGCTCATTTCTCGCGCCAGCCGCTGCGTATCGCTGAATAGGCGCGCGCGCTGCAGGGCCATCCCTGCCTGGCCTGATATAGTGGCAAGGAGATTCTTGTACTCTTCACTGAGCGATTTGGGCCTATCGAACGACAGGCTGATAGCGCCTAGTACCCTGCTTTCGGCCATGATCGGATAAATATAAGCAGATTTGCTGTTGTGGCTCGGCAGGTAGGTTATGTAGTCAGGGTGCTGCGCCAGGTCTTCCAGAATGATTGGCTCCCCCCTCTCAAAGAGTTTCTTAACCCCGGTCATGCCAAAACTTGCCTTTCGCAAGAACGCAAGCTCCTCCGGGGTTAGCCCTATGCTGGCTACGATCTCCGGCTTGCCATCCTCCTTGACCAGGCTAACGATGCATATCGAAGCGTTTTGTAGCCTCTTCAGGGTCGTGACAAGGTGATTCGCTATCTCGCTCTCATCGGTTATGTTACCCAGGCCGCCGGTAATCTTGTACATTGTGTCGAGGTCGCGCATCTGGCTATCGATTTGGCTGTTTCGCTGGTTGATCATGAGAGCTATGCGATTGCCGATATATGCTTGCGCCAGCAGCATTGAAGCGACTACTACCAGGTACAGGGCATATGTTATAGGCGTGGCATCGCGATGCAGATCGGGGCCGCCCCAGTAATCCTGGGCGTAAGGTATCAGACGATAGGCTTCCGCGAACGCGAGGCAGCAATAGAGAGAAATAGATATGGCCGCAATTCGAAAGACGCCTATGGGGTCGAGGAGTATGATTGACAGCATTACGCCCACCGAGTATAGAATAATCATCGGTGAGAGCGCTCCGCTCGAAACGTATATGCAAAGGGTGATCAGCACAACGTCCAGCGGCAGCATGATTTCCTCTGAGCAGCGCCACCACCTTCTCTGATTTGGTGGTGTTCAAGAAATCCGGTTATAGATGAGGCTCGTTAGCACGAACGCCAGGCAGATAGCGATTATATAGAAAATATTGCCGGACGCATCACCTGGAACCAGTAGCGCGCCCAGTGACACGCACAGAAGGGCCAGGGCCACGTTGCCCCGAATGGCCACCAGCCAGTGCAGTGTTTCTGACCTACTGTTGGGAATCGTGAGCAGGTTGCTGAGGCGAGAAATCCTGAGCAAATTATGAAGCAAGCTGTAAGGCTCACGATCCGTCATAGTCATATTCCAGTATCATCTACACGGAGCCGGGGCAGCGTCGGCTTGAGAGAGCATAAAGAGAAGCCCTCTTCTCTTAAATCGTAAGGGTAGAGAAGCGCTGCGTCAATAGTATTTGCTTCCTAAGCCGTACACATGTACAGGTCCTATCCAAGCGGCGAGGACTGAGGACTGAGAACTGCGTAAAGCGTAGCGGGAAAGGCGCGGAGGGTAACCAATTCATGGATCATAGTGGAAACGGGCGGGACCAGAGTGCGGGCGCGGATATGGGAACGGGCGCGGCGGCGAGCAATGCGCGTTTCACGGAGGACGCCACGGGTGTTACGCTCGATAATAGCCTGGTGACGTGCAGGTTTGATCCGGAGCACGGTGGGAGGCTGAGGCAGTGGCGGTGGCGCACCGTGCCGCCGCCCGATGCCCTCAACCCGGCGACCCGCGAGCGCCCTCCACGCCTCCTCGACCTGGTGGACGATAGGCGCGGCGCATTGATAGACCATTTCCTGCCAATCGGCAGCAAGCCGGAGGAGTTCGCAGCGAACGAAGAGCGCGAGTTCGGCGATTTTGTGGGCGCTCCCTTTCGCAGCCAGGTGGTCAACTTGGGGGGCGAGATCAGGATCGGACTGCTGCGCGATGGCCGAATTACGGCGGGGAAGAGGGTGGCCGAGGTGCGGTTGGCGAAGAGCGCGGCCATTCGCCCAGGAGCGAGTGACCTGGCGGCCCTATATCGCGTCATCAACTCCAGCTTGCGCCCCCTGCAGATTCTCTTCGGATTGGAGTATAACCTTTTTGCGCCGGGCCTCGCGGAAGACCCCTCGGCGGCAGCCGACTGTTTCTACCTGGTAGATGGCGAACGGCCCGACGATGCCTCTTTCTCGTCGTCGGGCGTGTCTCCTAACGCGACCAGCGTGGCCCTGGCGAACCCGGTGGGCGAGATGGCTCTGCAATTCGGCTGGGACCGGCAGTGTGATCTGTGGCGAATGCCATCGGGCGATGGCGGTGGGAGCGTGCGATTGCTCGCCGTTTGGCGCATCCAACTGCCCCCCCGCGACAACTGGGCATTGGGCTTATGGATGGCCCCAGGGTAATTGGTGGCCCGCGGCTGGTACGAAATGTGCTCATTTTGTCCGCGAGACGTTGTCCTATTTGTTATCGTGAAAGGAGGACACAGAAATGCCTAGGGGAGTAAAAAGAAGGAAGTAAACGCGATCGCCAGTTCGAGCACATCAAGGATTCGTACGAGGACCGAGGCGTTTCCGAGAAAAAGTCCGAAGAACGAGCTGCCCGCACGGTCAACAAAGAGCGCAGAGAGCATGGTGAGACCAAAGAGCAGCGCGATAGCAGAAAGTCGTAGCCTAGCCGAGACCGCCGGCCTTGATGGTTGTTTGCCGGCGCGAGCGGAAAAGAAGTTAGTCAGACATAGCAAAAAGGACGGCAGAGCGCCGTCCCTTTTGCTGTAATCAAGTTCATCGCTGGGCGAACATATCTCGCCTTTTCATCTTGCTCATCAGCCGCTCAAGCCTATTTAGCTCGTTGGCTGCCGCCATATAAACTCGGTCAACCTCTATCTTTCTCGCTGGGCTTCCTCGTAGATGACCTGGGCTTCTCGCCACTGCACGTCCAGCTCATCGCGGCTCATGTTGGGGAACTCCCTCTTGAGCATGTCTCTTTCTGCTATTACTATCATCTTAGTTTGCTCGACTTCGCTGAAGAAAGCTCTCGACCTGCTCGTCAATGCGCCAGTAGACTTCCAGGGTGGCTTTCAATTGCTTCAGCCCGTTTTTGTACTGGCGGCCCTCCGGCTCAAGCTCAGCGAGCTGTGCGTGGGCATTCTCGACATCGAAGAGGGCGATAGCGAGCTTCATGCGCTGACGCGTGCAATCGCGTTGTAAAGTTCCTGCGTTTACTTCCGTTTTCGTTAAGGTAATCATGGCACTTTATTCCTTTTGGCTCGATAGCCGATAATAATTGGCTGAATGATCCATATGAGTGATGACGATGATACCGAAGTATAGACTACACAACGAGCTTTCAACAGAGACGAAGGTCCCTGAGCGCAATTCTCAAAGGTCCTACTTTACCGGCCTGTTGGTCATGCCCGGATAGGGTAATTGCGCATTAGCTCTTCACTGCCCGGGTTTGTCCCCGGCCGCGTGGGTATGGCCAGCATAATTCCAAGCCTGTGCGAACCGCCTCTCCTGGAATTAATGTGAACCTGGAGAGCGGAAAATTGGGCCCAGTATGATAGAATGTGACAGCGTCGCCATAGCGGGCGGCTATTTCTGCTACACAACAAGGAGCCACATCCGGCGGGCTACCGTCGATATTATTTCAGGGAGGATCAGCCATGTATGTGCCCTATGACCTGAGCAAGGTGAAAGTGCTCGACCTCTCGCAGAACTTCAGCGTCAACTCGCCGCCTTTCGCGTTCTATGAAGGGCCGACGATCAAGTGGGTCAAGAAGATTGCCTTCGAGGGAGTGAACGCGCAGCATATCTCGACCACCAACCATATCGCCACCCACCTCAACTCGCCCTACCACTTCTACGATCCCGGTCCCGACATCTCGGGCATCCCGATTGATACGCTGTTTGGCCCCGCCTGCGTCGTGGATCTCTCCCAGTACGGCATCGGCGACTTCGATATCTATGGCTCGGAGCATTTCGAGCGCTGGGAGAAGGACCACGGCATCAAGATCGAGCGAGGCGACATCCTGGTGATCCATACCGGCTACCATCACTACTATAATGAGGACTGGTATAAGGTCCACAACCAGGAGAAGCCCGACCTGCCGCGCGCTTTCCTGCGCCACCCTGGGCCGCGCCGCGAGTTCTGCGATTGGGTGCTCGACCGGGGTATCCGCTGGATGGCGATCGACGCGATCTCCACCGACCACCCCTTTAACACCAAGGTGCGCGTGGCCCGCCCCGACATGATCCCCGAGGTCGAGGCCAAAATCGGCATGAGCATGGACGAGGCATTCCCCTGGATGGCCGACTACCAGTGCACGCACACTCTGCTCTTCCCGAGGGGCGTGTTCCACGCCGAGAACGTGGGCGGCCAGGTGGACGAGGTGCTCAACCAGCGCGTGTGGCTGGGCTGTTTTCCCTTCCGCTTTAAGGGCGGCGAAGCGGCCTTCGCTCGCATCGTGGCGTTTGTGGAAGAGAAGTGAAATCTAGGGGCTAGGGGATGGACGATGGACGTAAAGCGTAAAACGTAAAACGTAAAACGTAAGTAGTCTGCTGACAACCAGCCCCTAGCCCAAAACTCAGATTTAAGCTGAAGTGCCGATGAAACCTGCTCCCTTCGAGTACTACGCGCCGACAACCCGCGAAGAGGCGCTGTCTCTGCTGGCCGAACACGCGGGCGAGGCCAAGTTGCTGGCGGGCGGGCAAAGCCTGGTGCCCAGCATGAACTTTCGACTGGCCCAGCCCTCTATTCTTGTGGACCTGAACGGCCTGGCCGACCTCTTCGGAATAGACGCTGAGGATGGCTACCTGCAATCGGAGCAATGACACGGCAGCGCACAATAGAGCGCAGCCCGCTTGTCAGGCAATACGCACCTGCTTATCGCCGAAGCCATGCCTTACATCGCGCACACTCAGATACGCAACCGGGGCACGCTTGGCGGCTCACTTGCTCACGCCGACCCCGCGGCAGAGCTACCCGCTATTGTCGTGGCGCTGGAAGCGCAGCTTCGGGTGCAGAATAGTGGTGGCGAACGCACAGTATCCGCAGCCGACTTCTTTCTGGGTCTCTTCACAACTGCTCTTGAGCCTGACGAATTGCTCGTGGAGGTAACGATACCTCCGCTGCCTGCCCGCACCGGCACTGCGTTCGAGGAGTTCGCCCGCCGTCACGGGGATTATGCGCTGGCGGGCGCTTGCGTGACCGTGACCGTTGCCGATAACGGCAAAATCGACACGGCTCGGCTGGTCCTATTCTCAGTTGGTGATGCGCCCCTGCTTGCTTCCTCCGTATCGGATGCCCTTGTGGGTGTCGATCCCACGCAAGAGGCTATTCAGACTGCGGTTGAAGCCGTGGACGCCGATATTGAGCCGCAAGCCGACATACACGCCACGGCGGAGTACAGGCGGCACCTGGTGAAAGTGCTCGCGCGGCGGGTATTAGTCAAGGCAGTAGAAAGGGCTATGCGGACGACAGAGGAGAGGACGGCGTAAAACGTGAAACGTGAAACGTAATCGCCAAGGCGCCAAGCTCCGCCAAGATCGCCAGGGTTCTTATGGGAGTAAGCAGTAGCCGATTACTCCTCATTAAGTAGATGTGAGGTGATGACCGTGTCGCCGGAAGAAATCGCAAAAATGGTCGAATTTACAGAGGCGGACGCCTACGAACAGATTTATGAGGCCGCGCCGCCGCACGCTGCAGAGCAATTGCAGCTGAAAGTAGCGCGCTTCGGCTCAGCACGCGCCCGGCTCATGGGCGAGCTTAATTTCACCCTGTTCAACGCCGTGGTGGGCCTGGGTCTTGCGGAGCCTATTACTGAGCAGATGCTTGATGAACTGGTCGCTTTTTATGAGCCATACGGCGTGAAGTTCATGGTGCAGATCAGCCCCCTCGCGCAGCCTTCCGAGCTTTCCGGCTGGCTGATGACGCGAGGTTTCGTTCTTCGAGACAGTTGGGTGAAGGTGTACAGAGGCACGGAGCCGCCTCCTGAGGTCACAAGTCCTATCGAGATAAGGCAAGTTGGCGCTGAGCAGGCGGAAGGGTTTGTCGAAACTGCGCTGAAAGGCTTCGAGATACCTTCTTTACCCGGGCTTGCGGAGGCGTTCGCAGCAGGAGTGGGGCGTCCCGGCTGGCGGCATTATCTAGGGTACGATGGGGACACACCTGTCTCTACGGGCGCCATTTATGTCAGGGATGGTGTTGGCTGGTTGGGCTATGGGTCCACAATCGCATCACACCGGAGGCTTGGGGCGCAAAATGCGGTGTTCGCGCGGCGGATCGCGGACGGAATCCAGATGGGCTGCCAGTGGTTTGTAACCGAGACAGACTCGGACACTCCCGACCGGCCCAGCCCTTCCTATCGCAACATGGTGCGCGCGGGCTTCATAGTGCGTATGACCGGCCTAACTACGTCTGGAGTCCCCATTCGGGGGGATAAAGGAGTGCTGCAAATGCGTCGCAAGACAATGCTCGTTCCGGCTATCACTCTTGTTCTGGCGTCCCTATTGGCCTGGGCGCCGTCCTATACGTTCGCCCAGCCGAGCAATTGCCGCACCTTTACAGAGACCGGGCAGACCGTTTGCGGCAAGTTTCTCGTCTACTGGGATGGGCACGGCGGGCTGGCGCAGCAGGGCTATCCGATTTCGGGCGAGCTTCAGGAGACGAGCCAGACAGACGGCAAAACCTACACTGTGCAATACTTCGAGCGCGCCATATTCGAGATGCACCCCGAGAACCCTCCGCCGAACGATGTGCTCCTCTCGCTGTTGGGCGTCTTCCTTTACCAGAGCAAGTACCCCGGGGGCGCGCCCAACCAGCAGACCAACAGCGACCCCGGCTCTCTCTTGTTCCCCGAGACGGGCAAGCGCGTGGGCGGCAGGTTCTTGAGCTACTGGCAAAGCCATGGTGGGCTAGCGCAGCAAGGATTGCCTATCTCAGACGAGTTCACAGAAACAAGCAGCCTGGACGGTAAGAGTTACCTGGTGCAATATTTCGAGCGCGCTGTGTTCGAGTACCACCCTGAGCAGACACCCGAATACCAGGTCCTTTTGTCCCAGTTAGGCACCTTCCGTTATCGAGAGAAGTACGCTTCGCCCGCTCCGTCGCCTACCGCTGGCTCGGCCATTCCAACCTCGACCCTGCCTGCTGTTGTGCCTACCGATACCCCGCCGGCGCCGCCCACGGCGACACCCGCACCACAGCCAACTAAGCCCGGCGGGCCTCCTCCATTGTCGTGCTCGGCACCGGCAGGCCAGTATTGCGCTGCCGCCGAAGTATCCGACCCTGCTCCTCCGCCGAGCGGCATAGAGACAGTCACAGGTCGTCTGATGAAAGATGGGCAGCCCGTGCAGGGCGCTGCAATGAGCACGATATGGCACTATAAGACTACCAGCAGCTCCTGCGACAGTGGGGTTACGGGCGCGGACGGGTATGCTACCTGTGGGAAGTCTATCGGACACCCCAGCAACGGCTATACGGTAAAGATTGACGTGACTTTTTCTGTCAACGGCGCGGTCGTGGCTCGCACGCAAACGGAGTTTACTCCTCAATAACGGAACCAACGAAAGGAAACGCAGAGGTTATGGCTCCTTCCAAAGTGGATCACGTTGTTCGCCCGCTGCCTGAGTGCGAGCCTGAAATCGGGCGGATGCTCTGGCAGATAGAAGAGACAAGGCGCAGGACTTTGCGGTCTATAGATAAAATACCGCCTGAGGCGCTTGACACGCTGCCCGCGGGTATGACTAATACGGTCGGCATGCTCCTGTACCATATCGCAGACGTAGAGGCGTCGTGGCTGTACGAGGACATATTAGAGCAAGGGGTACCGCCCGACATCGCTGCTCTTTTCCCTTTCAACGATAGAGACGAGCAAGGCTCCCTCAGCCAGGTAAAGGGGTTCGACCTCGATTGGTATATGCAAAAGCTCGATACTGTGCGGGGCAAGCTGATTGAGATGTATAAGGTTATGTCTCTCGACGATTTTCGCAAGGTGCACACGCAGAGCGGACCAAAGTGGAGTTATGACGCAACGGCTGAGTGGGTGCTGCACCATCTCATGCAGCACGAAGCCGAGCATCGCGGGCACATCCAGGTGCTTCTTGATACGTTCAAGGAGACGCCATAGAGGTCGGATAATTACGAATTACGAATTACGAATTACCGGTGGTGAGTTGAGATGGAGATTGGCATGGAGCACGAGGTCACTCTCAAAGTGAATGGCAAGTCGCATAGCCGCAAGGTCGAGCCGCGCCTGCTGTTGAGCGACTTCTTGCGCCACGAACTGGGCTGACCGGCACGCATGTGGGCTGCGAGCACGGCGTCTGCGGCGCCTGCACGGTCCTGCTCGATGGCGTGCCGGTACGCTCCTGCCTCACCTTCGCCGTGCAGGCCAGCGGCCACGCCGTGATGACCGTCGAGGGCTGTCGGCCGATCCTGAGCACTTACATCCGCTGCAGCAAGCCTTCTGGGAAGCGCACGGCCTGCAGTGCGGCTTCTGCACGCCCGGCATCCTGATGACCCTGCTGCCGTTCCTGGAGGAAAACCCTGACCCGAGCGAGGACGAGATCCGCGACGGCCTCTCCGGCAATCTCTGTCGCTGTACGGGCTACCAGAACATCGTGGAGGCAGTGCAGTCTCGCCGCGCATCGGGCGCGCCCGGCGCGCATCGCCCGGCGAGGAAGGAGGCGGGGTACTGTGATGGAGATACGCAATACGGAGCGACTTGCTCGTTCGGCGCGCGTATCAAGCGCAACGAGGACCCGCGCCTGCTGACCGGGCAGGCGCAGTTCGTGGACGATGTCACATCTGCCCGGCATGCTGCACGTCGCCTTTCAAGCGCAGCGACTATGCCCACGCCCGGCTCACTCAGCGTGGACGTGGCGGCGGCGCGGGCCATGCCGGGCGTGGTCGCCGTCTACACCGCCGCCGACCTGGGCGACTACTGGCAGCCCTCGCCGCTGCTGGTGCCGCCGCCGCCCGTCGCAGCATGTGGTGTTCAACCAGCGCACGGCGGGCCAGTTGGCGCAAGAGAAGGTGCGCTATGTGGGCGAGCCGATTGCGATGGTGGTGGCCGAAAGCCGCTACCTGGCCGAGGACGCCGCCGAAGCGATCGAGGTGGATTACGAGCCGCTTGCCCGCCGTGGTGGACCTGGCGAAGCGGCGCTGGCCGACGGCGCGCCGCTGGTGCACGAGGATGTCGGCTCCAACCTGGCCGCGCATGTTGATCCAGACCAAAGGCGATTACGCCAGCAGCCGGGCCCAGGCCGCCTGGTGATCGCCCGCCGCTTCCACTACGACCGGGGCAGCGCCGCGCCGATGGAGGGCCGCGGCGTTGTCGCGCAGTGGGACGCGCTGGCCCGCCACCTGACCGTCTGGGATTCGACGCAGGCGCCCGATTCCCATCCGCAACGGCCTGGCCGGCATGCTCGACCTGTCGGAGCGGCAGGTGCGCGTGATCGCGCCGTTCGTGGGCGGGCGGGTTCGGCCCCAAGATCATGATGTTCTACCCCGAGGAGACGCTGGTGCCCTGGGCGGCCATCCAACTGAACCGCCCGCTCAAGTGGATCGAGGACCGGCACGAGAACTTCCTGGCGATGACCCAGGAGCGCGGCCAGGTCCACGACGCCGAAATGGCCCTGAGCGCAGGACGGCCACATCCTGGGCGTCAAAGACGTCTTCCTGCACGATAACGGCGCGTATGACCCCTACGGGCTGACCGTGCCGCTGAATACGCAATGCACACTGCTCGGCCCCTATGTGGTCCCGCATTACTACACCGAGTTCCGCGCGGTCTTCACCAACAAGATCATCGTCACCCCCTACCGGGGCGCAGGACGGCAGCACGGCGTGTTTGTGATGGAGCGCCTGCTCGACTTCGCGGCGCGCGAGCTCGGCCTCGATCTGATCGAGATCCGCCGCCGCAACCTCATCCCGCCCGACCAGTTTCCCCTGGGGCAACGAGATCATCTTCCAGGATTTCACGCAACTGACCTACGACAGCGGCAACTACGAGCCGGTGCTGGACAAGGCCAAGGCGATGATCGGCTGGGACGCCTTCCAGCAGGAGGAGGGGCCGCGGCTCCGCGCGGCGGGCAAGCCGACTGGCATCGGGCTGGTCATGTATGTCGAGGGCACGGGCATCGGGCCGTATGAGGGCGCGCGGATGCAGATCGAGCCGACCGGCAAGATCACCGTCGTGACCGGCGTCGGCACGCAGGGCCAGGGCCACTACACCAGCTTCGCCCAGTGGCCGCCGAAGTACTGGGCGTGCCCGCCGACACATCTACGTGTCGACCGGCGACACCGGCGCAGTTTAACTGGGGCACCGGGCACGTTCGCCAGCCGGGGCGCGACGTCGCGGGCTCGGCGGTCCACGCGGCAGCGGTGCGCGTGCGCGAAAAGGCGGTGCGCTGGCCGCCGAGGCCCTGGAGGCGGCCGAGGCCGACATCGAGCTGGTGGACGGCTACGCCCAGGTGCGCGGCGTGCCCGCGCGCGCGGATCAGCTCTCGACCATGCTGGCAAGCGGGCCAACCCGTTGCGCGGCGCCGTGCAGCCCGGCACCGAGCCGGGCCTGGAGGCGACCGCCTACTTCGGCCCGCCGATGGGCGCCACCGCCTGCGGCGCGCACGCCCTGATCCTGGAAGTGGACCCGGACACATACAACGTCAAGATGCGGCGCTATGTCGTCGTTCACGACTGCGGACGGGTGATCAACCCGATGATCCTGGAGGGCCAGGTGCATGGCGGCGTCGCCCAGGGCCTCGGCAACGCTTTCTACGAGCAGCTTGTCTACGACGCGGCGGGCCAGTTGCTCAACGCCTCCTTCATGGACTACCTGCTGCCCACCGCGACGGATGTGCCGCGCGTGGCCGTGGGCCACGACGAGACACCCTCGCCCCTCAACCCGATGGGGTGAAGGGCGCGGGCGAGGCGGGCGCCATCCCGGTCGGCGCGCTCTTCGCCCAGGCGCTGGAAAACGCCCTGGGGGAACGGGCCTGGAGATCCGCGAGATCCCGCTCAGCCCCAGCCGGCTGTGGGAGTTGGTGGAAGGAGGCTAGGCGGCCATAGACCGACGACCGAGGATGGGGAAGAGAGGTGCAGGGGAGCTCTACTGCCGGGGGTTGGGGTGTCCCCAAAACTCTCTCTTCCTTCCAAGCTCGACGGCGAGGGCGTAAAACGTAAGTAGGCAGTAACGAGGAACCTTACCGACGATAGTTCGCTTCGCTAATCAACCAGGGGGATCATGACGCAGACCTCACCAGGCTTACTGCCTCCCAGCTTGCCGGGGCGATCCGGTCCAGGCAAGTTTCTTCCGTAGAGGTACTGGAAGCGCACCTGGCACGTATAGAAGAAGATAACCCGCGCCTCAACGCCGTAATTACCCGGACGGAGAGGGCGCTCGCGACAGGGCGCAGCAGGCCGACGAGGCATTGTCGCGAGGCGAGGTGCGGGGTCCACTGCATGGGCTGCCTATGACGCTCAGGACATGGGCATTCCACGAAGGGGATGCGCACTACAGCGGGTTACGAGCCTCTGGCCGATTTCGTGCCCGAGCAGGACGGCACCGTGGCCGCTCGCCTCAAGGCCGCCGGCGGGGGCGATTATCATTGGCAAGACCAACGTATCGCCGCTGCTCGGCAACATTCAGACCGATAATCAAGTATTCGGGCGTAACGAGAATCCCTGGGAAGTCGAGCGCACGCCTGGCGGGTCGAGCGGCGGAGCGGCTGCGGCGTTGGCCGTGGGGATGACGCCCCTCGAAGTGGGAAGTGACCTGGCAGGCTCGATACGTATCTCCTGCTTACTTCTGCGGTGTCTACGGTTTGAAGACCACCGAGCACCGAGTGTCGATGTGGGGACACATCCCGGACGTGCCGGGCAGAATACGCTCGCATAGGCTGATGTGGAGTATTGGCCCTATGGCCCGGAGCGTGGAGGACCTCACGCTGGCCTACAGGATCATTTCCGGGCCGGATGGGTTCGACATAGATGTGCACCCTGTGACGATTGGAGAGGTGCCGCACCTGAAGGCGAGAGTTGAAGGTAGCGTGGGCGCCTACCTTTCCGGGCGTGCCTGTGGCCGCCTCTATACGCGATGCTCTCCGCCCGAGTCTGCATCTCGGTTAGAGAAAGAAGGCGCGATCGTCGGAGGAACGACTGCCAGTCGTTGATTTCAGAGAGCTTGCCAGGGCGCGCGCCTTGCTCTCCAGAGTGGTTGACTTCGAGCAGATTGCCAATGCCAGCGCGGCCCGCGAGCGGACGCTCGGCGCGGTCTCAGACCAGGATGAATCGCCTCCTTCCATGGCGGACTTCGACGGCGTTGGACACGCGAGAACAGGAGATCGGGTATGGGAAGAGTTCTTCGACGAATGGGATGCGCTTATTTGCCCTGTATGCATGGTCACAGCCTTCAGGCACTGCCCGGTAGATACTCCTTTACAGGTGGATGGCGAAACTGTAAACTACGGGCGCGCGGTGGGGCATACAGCCCCATTCAACTTTACTGGGCATCCGTCGGTGGCTGTGCCTGTAGCACGTGACGGCGAAGGACTGCCTATCGGCGCGCAGATCGTGGGTAAGCGATGGGGGGAAGAGAAGCTGCTTGGCGTGGCAGCGCTGATGGCCCAAGTAGCAGGTTATTTCTAGCGCAAAAAGGGGAGGAAGGGGTATGCGTGTTTCTCCGGAGGAAGCCAGGAAGTTCACGTCACTTTATAATTTGCTCCTGTATTATGCGGGTCAGGAGCGCAAGTTGTTGTCCCCACATATGAACCTGGACGAGTTCAGGAAGTCCGCTTGGCCTGAAGATAGGTGAGCATGTTGATGAGCGACGCCTCTGATTGGTAGATTTCTTGAGACAAACGAAGACCTCCTGTCGGAAGAAGCCCAGACGCTCCTGGCGGCCTGGTCGCGAAGCTACGTCTCGGGGACCTTCGGCGTTCTGCGCCATCTGAAGAAACACAGCGTCTTCCTCTCCGCAGATGGCGTGCCGAAGGCCTACGCTGTGGTTGGCCTTACATCCGAATTAAGCGAGATGGTTCCGAAGGATATCGTGCCCGCCCTGGTGAAGACGGTGTTATTGCCGTACGAGGGCGTGATAGTGTGCGATGGGCTGATACTTGCTGCCGGACACGTAAAGCTCGATCCCGAAATGAAGCGCGAGATGAGCGAGCAGTACAAGGCGATTTTCAGCAAGCGGGCGAGCTAATCACCACGCTTGACTGAAGAAAGGAAGCAACAGGAATGGAGTTCAGTGAAGTAGTACGCAAGAGGCGGATGGCGCGCCACTTTACGCAGGAGCCGGTGACAGAGGTTATAGAGCGCATTCTTGATGCGGCATGCCGCGCGCCAAGCGCGGGAT
This sequence comes from uncultured Chloroflexia bacterium, assembly GCA_963837315.1. Classification (GTDB taxonomy): domain Bacteria; phylum Chloroflexota; class Chloroflexia; order QHBQ01; family JADMIH01; genus JADMIH01. The sequence goes on along the minus strand of CAWINE010000011.1, from coordinate 63,120 downwards.
AACGCAGGGGCAGTCGTTCGTGGTGGTCACCAGCCCTGAAATGAAGGCTAAACTCGCTGAGCTGTGTGGCGAGAAAGAGATGATGGAGCGAGGCTGGGACCCGTGGATATCAGAAGCGCCAGTGCTGGTGGTGCCGTGTACTAGCGAAGAGGCATACCACAAGCGCTACCGCGAGCCCGACAAGATACAGGAAGACGGCCAGGAGATCGAGTGGCCGGTGCCATACTGGTTCATGGACGTGGGCTGCGCGGTGGAGAATTTGCTGCTCGCGGCAGTCAATGAGGGTCTCGCGGCAGGCTTCGCGGGCACGGGCGACCTGGACGCTTTGCGTGCTGTTTTAGGCATCCCCGCCGACATCACACCGGTAGGTATAATTCCAATAGGGCACGGCGCGCCTGATATGCGCTCGCCATCGCTCAAGCGTGGGCGAAAGGCCACAGAAGACTACGTGCACCGCGAGACGTGGTAAAGGGGCGAGGGGCGTAACGCGTAAAACGTAACGCGTAAAACGTAACGTGTAAAACGTAACCGCAAAGACGCTAAGGGCACGAAGGTACGCAAAGATTATTGTGGTTTACGTTTTACGCCTTAAGCTGTCTGGCGTTCTACTTCCTTCTCGATGGCTCGGAAGAACTGGGCTTATTATTAAATTCGCGCCTGCGTGCATCACACGCTGGCCCAGGCCGGCGACTTTACCGCCCACATGGGCCTCGCCCGTGTATGTGAGCACCGTTTTACTGTCACCCTCCGTCGAAAGCTTGAAGTCGCCGTAGCCGTCTACGAAGCCGACGCCCCCTTTGGCCGACATCTTGAGCGTGTATGAGTTGGGCGGAGCCTCGTTCAGCATCTGGACTGTGCCCGTATAGGTTCCTTTGATAGCAGCAATACCAATTGTAATCGTGATGGCATAGGAGCTATCAGGCTGCAGCTCGAATCTCTGGCAGCCGGGCAAGGCCCGCTTGAGAGTATCGGGATCGGTGAGTATCCTCCAGACCTCGCTCTGCGGGGCGTCGAAGGTCTGCTTGCCGGATAGTTCCATGTATCTCCCTTGTGAGGAGCGAGGACTGAGGACTGAGGACTCAGTCCAACGGGCTTACTCAGTCCTCAGTCCTTTCCACTCTACCAACTACTCCACGTAGCCTGTGAGCTATTGACCATGTTGTTGCCGGGGTCCTCCATGTGGGCGAAGGCCGACTCCATAGCCACTCGGCCCGGCCCGTACAGGCGCAGCCACACATAGCGCTCGCCCCAGGTGCGCCATGACCGCCAGGTGCCGCCCGGCTGCTCGAAGTGGAGGCCATCTGCACGGTGTAGGTCTTTGAACGAGCAGCGCGGTAGGCTTGACAGCACCGTTTCGCCCGGGCCAGCATGCGCATGAAGATGTTGCCCTTGCCCTGGATCAGCAAGAGGCCGGGGGCCTGAGGCGCATAGAAGCGGTCCATAACATGCCGACCGGATAGTGCGTCTCGGTATCGTCGCCATTCTTGGTCCTGAACCAGATGTTGGTGTTGAACCAGTCGTACGTCACCTGGCTGGTGGCGACCATAAAGACGTGCTCGCGGACGTCCATCGCCTGCCCCGGCTGCAACGGCAAGAGCAATCACTTCGCCGGGCGCATCGTGCGAGAAAGCAATGTGCCCCGGCCCTACAGCCTCGGTCATGATAAGGGGCAAGCCCGGCGAAGCATACGCTTCCACGCCGCCCGCCAACGACATGGCACTAACCGTCACTGCAGGGTCTTTCCAGAGAAGCACGTGGTGGGTGAAGTAGACGCTAGTCGCCCCCAGCCAGGTTCATATCAGCCACAGGCACATACTTGCCCTCGATCTGGCAGTGCGAGTTGCCCGAACTGTAGCCGCGCCATGTCCTTGATGCCCGGCATCTCGTAGCCACCAGCTCTCCGATACTATCGACTTTTACGTCAACGGGCGCACCGCACGACGGACAGCTTCCCGTAGTGCCGTCGCTCGTTGCCCCACAGCACGGGCACGTGTAGCTGCGAGCCGGGAACCCGTTGCTAGGCGCTGAGCCGCCAGAGCCACCGGGCTGGCCGGGGGCTTGCATTCTATCAGTTATTCATAGCAGGCTCCCTCCCTATTCCGTATGGTGGTGGACGTACATAGATTGGATTCCGACCCTGCCGGGGCCTGTCATCCTCACCAGGTTGATCTTATGGCCGCCGAACATGCCCTGGCTGATCTGTATCTGCTCGACGTTCATCTGCACCGCTGCGTCCTTGTACAGGAACGCCCCCGGCTCAAGCTGCACGCTCTCGCCCGCGGCTCAGCTTGCGCTCAAAGACGTTGCCGTAGCCGTGCAGCAGCAGCAAGCCAGGCTCATTGCTGGTGACGAAGCGGTCCATGAAGGCTCCTTGCCCGCCGAAGAGGATGTTGCGCAGCCCCTGTATCTCGCACATAGGAATACGAGATATGGTGCGAGGCAAGCACGAAGGCGTGCTCGCGCACGTCCAGCTCCATGCCGGGGTGCAAGGGCATTACCACCAGTTCGCCGGTGGCGTCCCGCGAGAAGGCCACGCTGCCCGGCCCGTGCGCCATGCTGATGATACGAAGGCATCCCGGCCAATGAGCGCTTCACCATGCCGCCCGCCAGCGGCATCACAGTCATGGGCACCTGGTCGTCCTTCCAGAGCAGCACGTGGTGCTCGAAATAGACAGAGTCGCCCTGGCCCAGGTTCATCTCGGCGACGGGCACGATCTCGCCTTCCACCTGGCAGGTGCTGTTGCCGAAGTGGATTTCGGTCATATCGCGCATGCGGGGGGCTTCTCGCCACCCCGACTCGCTGACCAGGTTCTTGATGTCGAGCGGCGCGCCACAGGCCCAGCAGCTATGTAGCGTTCGGGTAGTTCTGGCTGCCACACCACTCGCAGACGATGCGCTGCAAAGTATCCATGCAACCTCCTAATAAGAAATGAGGAATGAGAAATGAGGTAAGACGATAAGCTCATATCTCATTAGATGAGCGAAGCGAACTATCGTCGTCTACTGACAACGGGCAACCAGTATAACAGGACCCAGGCCCGGCCAGTATATCACAGGGTGTGCGTGCGCGCAAACGCTTCGGGCGCAGTGCGCCGCAGCCATGCGACCCCCCGTTCGCTTAGACGGTGCTGCTCTGGAGGGGTCGTGTGACCAGTTGAACCGGGTCATGTTGAGGCTCGTTTGCGCCTACCATCTCCAGGAAGATCTCCACTATACGCGGCTCGAAGTGCTTCCCGGACTGCTCTCTCAGGTAGGTGTAAATTGTGTCGGGGGGGAGGGCCTTGCGGTAAGGGCGGTTGGAGCCGAGCGCATCCCAAACATCGATAACGGCGAAGATGCGCGCCGAGAGGGGAATCTCTTCGCCCAGCAAGCGGCGTGGATAGCCCGTGCCGTCCCACTTCTCGTGGTGGCAATAGGGTATCTCGAGGGCAGGACGCAGGAAGGTGATGGGCGAGAGCAAGAGATAGGCGTACATGGGGTGCTGTCGCATGATCTTCCATTCGTCGTCGGTGAGTGGTCCCGGCTTGAGGAGCACAGAGTTGGGTACGCCCATCTTGCCGATGTCGTGCAGAAGAGCGCCGCGCCTTATATGCACCAGCTCTTCTTCCGATACGCCGAGCTTCTGCGCCAGGCGCACAGTCATGTCGGTGACGCGGAGGCTGTGCCCCTGGGTCTCTTCGTCTCGCAGGTCCAACGCCTGAGACCATCCCTCAAGAGTGCGCTCATAGGCCAGGGAAAGCTCAGTCATGCTGCTCTGCAAATCATCGAAGAGGGTCGCGTTGTCAACAGCGATAGCGGCCTGACCGGCAAGCGTCTCGAAGAAGCTGAGCCATTCCTCATCCGGGTTGAGAGGCGAGCGGTGAAAGATCTCAAGCACGCCTTTGGTCTGCCCCTTAACGAGGAGAGCACAGACAGAATAGGCGACGAAGCCTTCCTCGGAGAGGATGTGGCTGCGCTCCTTTGCGAGGAGCGAGGACTGAGGGGAAAGGAGATCCTGCGTCCTTCGTCCTGGGGGCCCAGAGGGCACCCCGCTCATGGACTGAGGGCTTAGGGCCGAGGACTGAGTTGGGCGGTCCTGCTCAGTCCATGAGCTTGCGAACTCTCCTTTCCCCTCAGTCCTGGCACCAGTCCTCGTATCAGTCTCGGAGATATCGACAATCTGAGGCGCGGGGTGCTGCTGGGCGATGCGCCCGGTATAGCCGTCACCGAGCTTTATCTTGAAACTGGATATGCTGTCCGAGCGGAAGCCGCTCTCGGCGACGTATTCGAACATCTGGGTCTGCTTATCGAGCAGCAAAACACCTGCGGCGTCCACGTGAAGGTGAGCACACACCTGCGATAGTATCACGTGCAGGGTCAGGCGAAGGTCAAGGTTGGAGGAGATAGCAATATCTATGTTGCGCAAGGCTTTGAGCCGCTTGACCTGGCGCTGAGTTTGCAGCTCGGCTTCCTCGCGCTCGACGATACGTCGCTCGGCTTCCTCGTACAAGGCTTTATTCTCTTTACTCTGCCGGACCAATGTGCGCGAAGCGTTACGCACGATAGTGAAGAGGCTTACATAGAGGAAAATGAAACCGGCGCCCATAACGGTCCAGAGGAACATACTGGTATCGCGTATGCTCTGCTCCAGGTCCGTTACATCGTAATACCCTTCGAACACACCTGTTACGGAGCTTTTGCCGGCAGCCGCAGGGGGGTATAAACAATGAGGACATCGCCGTAGCCGATCTCGCTGATGTTTTCGGAGGCTGGAGCGGTGGAGATAGTTGCAGCGGAATCTCCGCCTAGCGCTGTTTGCAGCGCATCGCTTTGCGTGAGGCGCTGGCCTACGAGTGTAGGGTCATCGGAGTAGACAATTGTGCCGGCGCCGTTCACTATTTTTATGCGCACCAGCCCCGATCCACGCAGATCGCCGAGCGCAGAGTTGATTTGGCGGTAGGTGTCACCGTGAGCGCCGTTTGCCAGCAAATCGGCGGTGAGGTAGGGGCCAACGACGGGAGGCACCAGGGAAGAAATGCCCGCTGATTGCTCGTCAATGGCCTGCTGGCGGAAATGCTGAGTGAGCGCGTTCCCGAGGAGAGCGCCAATCCCGGCCAATAGCACGAAGCTCGTAATAGAGAACTTCGTCAGTAATGTTAGCCTCGGCATAGAACCTGTCCCGGTAGTCAGTAGATGAGCGTAGCGAACTATTGTCGGTAGTCATTAGACCGGCGACTCTAGCTACTGACTACTGACTACCGACAACTGACTACTGATCACTATACAGGATTGCATCCGTAGTGTGAGAGCGCGAAGTGGTACTTGAGTTTTATCCGGTATAAGAGATTGGTACCTACGAAGTATTAGGCCGCCATCTATTACGTATGGAGGCTACACTTGGGAGATGAGATATTGAGGACTGAGGATACTGCTTACGGCTTACGGCTTACTGCTTATCCTACACTGATAAACATTGCGTACCTTCGCCGGGTACCCTCTGGGTGCTCGCGCCTTTGCGGTTACGTCTTACGCTGCTCTCGAGTCCTCAGTCCTCGGTTCTCTTATTCCGTGCAGGGAATTGGGGTTCTCGAGAGCGGTGATGTCACCCAGCGGCTCGCCCAGGTAGTGGCGGCGGATAAGGCGGCGGAGGATTTTGCCGTTGCGCGTGCGTGGCAGATCGGAGACGAAGTGGATAGTGCCGGGCCTGAGGGGTCTTACCGACGCCGGCAACGATGGCTCTGCTCGATGGCGGCTTGTAACTCCTCACTTTCCCGGTAGCCCGGCCTCAGGCGAACAAAGAGCACAAGCGCTTCCCCTTTTAGTGCGTCCGGTACGCCTATGGCGGCGGTCTCGAGCACGCCCGGTGGGCTACGGCAGCCAACCTCGACTTCGGCGGGACCGACACGCTTTCCGGCGATCTTGATGGTATCGTCCGAGCGGCCCAGGATGTGCCAGAAGCCATCATCGTCGAGCATGGCCCAGTCGCCATGCACCCACACGCCTGGCTGCGCGACCAGTATGTATCGAGATAGCGCGTGCGGTCGCCCAGAGCCGCGCGTGATGCCAGGCCAGGGTTTCGAAGCGCAAGCTCGCCTACCTCGCCACGCACTGAGTTGCCTTCGTCGTCTATCACGTCGGCGGCCATGCCGGGCACGGGCGCGCTGAACGCGCAGGGCTTGATCGGTAAGAGCGTATGCCGGCGAGTATGCCACCTGCGACCTCGGTGCCACCCGAATAGTTGATGATGGGTAGCTTGCCCTTTCCAACCACGTCGAAGTACCACTGCCAGGGGGCCGGGTTCCACGGCTCGCCCGCGCCCGCAAGGATGGTCAGGCCGCTCAGGTCGTGCCCGGTGACGTGCTGATCACCCTGGCCCATGAGGGAGCGAATGGCGGTGGGCGATACGCCCAGGTGAGTGATGCGGTGGCGCTCAAGGAGAGACCAGAGGCGGTCGGGCCTTGGGAAGTTGATTGCTCCTTCGTAGAGGAAGCAAGTCGCGCCAAGCATGAGTGCGCCCCGTGATAGACCACGGCCCCATCATCCAGCCGATGTCGCTCACCCAGAAGAGACGCTCGCCGCGTGGAGATCGAAGCATGAGCAAGCTCCTGGGCGGCCTTGAGCGGGAAGCCGGACTGGACATGCACTATGCCCTTGGGCCGGCCTGTGGTGCCGGATGCGGGATGATCATGTACGGGTCTTCGGAGCCGGTCCGACTCGATATCGCATTGTTCTGTCTGGTTACTGAGCTGATCGTGCCACCAGAGATCACGCCCCTCGTGCCAGGCAACATATCCCCCAAGACGCTGCACCACGAGCTATATGCTCGATTGAGGGACAGGCCGCGACCGCCTTGTCAGCCGAGTTTTTCATGGCGACCCGCTTGCCGGCTCATAGAAGCCATCTGCCGTGATGAGCAGCTTCGCCTGACAATCCTGGAGACGGCTTGCCAGAGCCATCCCGCTGTAGCCGGAGAAATCGGTATGAAGATGGCGCCGATTCTGGAGACCGCCAGAATTGCTACGGCCGTTTTGGGGATCATCGGCATATAAATGCCCACACGATCGCCCGGCCCGACGCCCAAAGCCTTCAGCGCATTGGCCGCCCGGCAACGTCTCGACGAAGCTCGTTGTAAGTGAGAGAGCATGTCTCGCGCCGTTCTTCACCCTCCCAGATGAGAGCGGAATGCTCAGGGCTAAGGTTATTGTTCGGGTTGTCGGCGTTCGCCCACTTGTCGACGGCGTTGTAGACATAGTTGTATTTGCCGCCCACGAACCAGTGCGGCCATTCGACACCCTCCGACAAATCGAGCACCTTGTCATATGGCTTGAGCCAACGCATATCGAGATCGCGCACCACAGCGTCCCAGAACCACTCTATGTCATTGGTCGAGCGCTTTAGGAGCGCATCAAACGTCTGATTCCATGCTGCAGCATGAAGTGATGAAGGCGGCTTCGCTCGATATAGGCAGGAAGTCGGTCGCCACGTGATAGGCGATTGATGAGCCATGGTATTAGTCCTTTACTGGCGCAAAGGATAGCACAAGGCGCCCCCTTCCTGCTACAGACGGATGTGTATATCCGCGAGAAACTGGGTGCGGAGACCTATTGATTCCGACGAACGTTTGTTCTATACTGGGTTCTGCGCTCGTCCACAGACGCAGCGTGGTAAACAATCAGCTAAGTCAATACTCTGGAGGGCATCAGCATGTCTGAGCATCGTATCGTGCACGTCGAGATCCCAGCTGTTAGCGGCAAAGAGTCGAGCCGGTTTTACGATAGTGCGTTTGGTTGGAAGGGCGGAGAGTCGGAGAATTCGGCCACTATATGTTCGATGTCGGCGACGGCACGGCAGCGGCTTTAACGCGCTGAACACCGACGGCGAAATACCGGTCATGATCAGGGTGATGTATTGGTCTATATTTCGACCGACAGCCTAGAGAACTCTGTTTCTAAGATTAAGTCCCTGGGCGGCAAAACTGTAATTGGTAGGGCATCCCGTGGGCGACATGGGCGCGTTCGCCATCTTTGCCGACCCGACAGGCAACAGGGTTGGTCTGTGGCAATCCACTGATAAGCCCGCTTAATCAGCTAACTTCCCTCCCCCGAAGCAGAGACCCGCGAAAGCGGGTCTTCTGTTATTCAGAGGGTGGGGCAGAAGCACCTACTCGCGTAGGGGCACCCATCGTGGTTCCCCTTACCGAATGACGCTGTCGTGGGAAATCAAACAGCCCACCAGCATACCTGTAGCAAGGTCAGCGCCCGATGTGTTGCCGATTGCGAGTAGACCCCTCGCTCACCCGTCTATCGCTTCCGATAGTCCAGCAAGAAGTGCTGCCCCAGCTCCATAGCCGGGGCGTACAATATGCCCTGGGTGCCGTAGTAGAGGAGACGCGCGCTGATGCTATTGGTGCGGTCGGAAACCCGCCGTACAGCGGCCACCAGGTATTCCACCGGATCTACTGGAGTCGCTCCAAGGTGAGCTTGCCACAGGAGAGTAGCCAGCAAGCCAGACACAAAGTCATCGCCCGAAGGCGTCAACCCTGGTCCCAGCCCGACAAGAGAGGCCAGCGCCGCTCCTGCTACCTTAATGTCGCCTGTACCCCAGGTCTCAGCGAACGCGAGCACCCCGTCGGCCAAACGAAGCGTCGCTAGCTCCGCAGGCGCGCCCGATCCGTGCAAGCTCCTCCAGTTATCCCTTGCCATTCTGAGCGCAGCGAGGAATCCAAGATGCTGCTCCTGAACGATGCCTCCCTCCTCACATTGCTCGCGAAGTGGAGAATGCCAGGCGCTGACGAGACTTGCCAACCCTCGCTCCACGCCTGGCACGCAGTTGGCTATTGCCTGCGCGAGCACCCAGGCAGCTTTATTCCTCTCCAGTTTTTGTCCTATATGGCAGGGCACCCGCGGTGTCCATTCCGTCGAAGCATGAAGCGCGATTTGGACAAGGCCACCGATCTCGATTTCGTTTACGGCGGCATGAAACGGTAGACCCTCCAGGCCACGCAACGCGTTCAATAGAGGTGGAAGGCCGCGAACGCGCAAGCTTAGAGGACTATTGACAGCTTCTTTGCCAACGATTGACACGACATATCCCTGCGAGCTTTGGAGGTAGATGCACCCGGTAACCACGGCCAGAACGTGCCCATACGCCGAACCTCTGCCTGTGACTTGCATGACCTCCGGTCCAGAGCTGATAGCCTCGATTTGTACAATGTGTAGCATCTAGCGTTGAAGGCGCAGGATAAGCCACTCGCGGAAGCGGTCAGGCATGAAGCGCAGGACCTCCGCGATGCGCGTTGTGCTGCCCACTGCGTAAGTGGTTCTGGGCCTGGGGGATGCCAGAAGTTGCACTACTACGCGGGCCACCGCCGCCCGTGGCAGACCGTTTTCGCCTGAGCTTTGTGGTCTTACGGAGGGCCGGGATGATCGGGCCGTATCGCTCAAAGGTTTCGGGAGGGAGACTGCCCGCAAGCCGGTCGCCTGCGTCCAGCGATTTGCGCCATATAGGGGTGGCAACAGTTGCAGGATTTACGATTGCCACGTGTATCCCCGACGGCTTGAGCTCCATCCTGAGGGCTGACGTGAGGGCATCGAGCGCGAACTTGAATGCGCTGTATGGCCCCAGTAATGGGGTGGCGATTTTGCTGCTGATTGAGCCTACATTGACTATACGGCCGCGACTTTTGCGCAGGAGAGGCAGGAAAGCCTGTGTGACCGCGATCTGACCTATCACATTCACCTCAAGCTGGCGGCGCAATTCTCCTATGGGCAAGAACTCGAGGCGGCCTGCCACCGCTATACCGGCGTTGTTGACCAACCCGTCAAGCCCCGTATCTCCCACTGCCTGCTCAACAACCTTCGCCGCTGACGCGATAGAGTCTTCATCTGTCACATCGAGGAAGATGGGGTAAGGTGTCGGAGGCCTTTCTCTTGAGCGAATCACTGTCCTTGGATCTGCGTACGCCTGCGAACACGCGCCAACCCAGCCTATCAAGGCTCAGGGCGCACGCTTCCCCCGATGCCGGTGGACGCTCCTGTCACGACTACTGATCTTGCACCTGTCATCCGGCGCTTCTCTCTTGTCATTTCTGATCACCTTCAATAACTGAGCAAGGAGGGATTTGGGACACCCCGATCCCGTCAAGGGAGAACCCCTGCACCCCTTGCGAACGCTCTCAGCGCCTCTATAAAGCATTGCATAGGAGGGTTGACGATGCCCGCGCCAACCTGGCCCACGCCGGCCTCCTTGTGCGCGATGCCGGTGTTGATGATCGGAAGGACGTTGTCCACCACGCGGCGCACGTCAATGCCGGTGGCGGTGCCGGCGAAGCCGAGCGGCGGCAGGGTCCAGTTGGGGTTGCGGGCCAGGGTGATGCCGTACATCGCCTCGGTGAAGGCCACCGCGTCGGCCGGGGTGCCGCCGACCACCTTGACCACGGCGGGCGCGCCGCCCATAGCGAAGCCGCCCAGCCCGGCGGTCTCGGTGATGGCGCTATCGCCGATGTCGCCCGCCGCGTCGTCCTGGCTGAAGCCGGGCAGGTAGAGGCCCTGTGGAATGGCGGCGGGGCCGGTGAACCACTGCTCGCCGGTGCCGCTCACGCGGATGCCGAACTCCACGCCGTTGCGGGCCATCGTAGTCACGACTGTGGAGTCGGGGATGCCGTGCGCCGCGTCCAGCATGGCCTTGCAGGAGGCCATCGCCAGGTTGAGGAAGAAGTAGTTGTTGGCCGCGATGGGGTCGAGGGCCGCCGCCGCCCGCTCCCGGTCGTCGAGGGCGCGGATCAGGGTGGGGGCGATGGTCTTGAACAGCAGCGCGGTGGCGGCGACGTGGCGGTTGTGGCACTCGTCGCCCATCTGCAACGCCTGGGCGATCAGCGGCTTCAGTTGCACGCCGCCCAGCCGCCGGATGCCCACCTGGAGCGTGGGGCCGAGCACGTCGCACATCCAGCGCAGGCGGGCCAGCACTTCGGGCGCGAAGGCGCCGTAGCGCAGCACCTTGCCCATGCCCTCGTTGAGCGACGAATAGGCCAGATTGTCGCCCGCCGCGTTGCGCACCACGAACATGGGCATCGAGGGCGAGACCAGCCCGGCCATCGGCCCGACGGCGCGGTAGTGGTGGCAGGGAGCGAAGCGCACCGCCCCCGCTATCGGCCAGGGCGCGGGCGCCCGCCTCGTCCGCCGCCCAGCCTTCGAGCAGGATCGCGCCGATGACCGCGCCCTGCATCGGCCCGCACATGCGCTCCCAGGCGATAGGCGGCCCGGCGTGGAACAGCAGGCGCTCGTCCATCTCGGGCCAGATTTCGCGCGCCGGGCGCACATCCTCCCACACCGGGTCGGCGGCCAGGATTTGCTCGATGGCCTGCGCGTTAGCCGCTTTAATGAGCGCTCCCATGCCCCCCGGCATTTCTTCGTCCAGCATTTCGGCGAGTACGCGGCCCAGCTCCGGATCGCCTCCGGCGGGTGGTCGCCACTCGACATGCAGGTGAGGTGCGCCTACCTGCGTAGAGTGTCGGCGGAGAGTTGCACGCCGACGTTGAGGACATGCGCGGTATTGAGCGGTGGGCCAGCTATTTTTACGCCTGCATTCAGTTGGCTGCTTGTTAGCTGGATCGCCCCTATCTCTTGCGATGGAGGTAATAGCCTCTGAGAGGGGAGGTGATGGCTGAAAATTGCAGCGACCACCCAGGCAGCGCGGGCGTTATTTTCCATCACCATCGCGCCTGCATCCGTGAGCTTCTTTTGCTGCCGGGAATAGACTTGGGATCGGCTTCGGTGCCGCATACTGAAGCTATTACATGTAGCGTGCGACCTCGCGCTCGCGCTCGTGCTTGGGCCACTTCAATTGCCGGTGCGAGGGCTCCCGCCGGGTTGGGATGCGCACCATAGCCCAGAAACTACGTCAAGCAATAGCACGGCTACCTTCGGGTTATCGGCTTCCAGCATGATACGTTCGACGCGGGCGGTCATGTCAATCATGGGGTGGGGGAACCGGCCGTGGATTCGGTCTGCGCCCAGATCAAGGCAGACATAACGCTGCCCAATCGCAGCCCTTGGATTTTGGATGTTGATCTTTCGATCCGGTAGAGTGGGACGTTAGAATAGACGGGACCGAGGCTTTGTTGCAATATGAACATCGCTTCATAGCAAAACGTGCCGCCTGAGAAGAGGCCACGGATGCAGCCATCAGTGAGGCTTTCGGACTTCGGCAAGCTGACCGGACTGCCCCGCCAAGCCGACTTTACACTTTCGGCCCGTTCAACCGGTTCATCTTCATATGCACCCAGCAAAGAGGCGAAGCCGATTGCCCGACGTGCCGCCGCATCGAGTGTTTGCACCATCGCAATATGCGGGCTGCCCGTGTCTCGCGGCTCGAGACCGAGGAAGGCTATCACCGCAGGCTTGCTAGCTTGCTCGCCTGCTCTATCACGCGGGAGGCTACTGCTTCGTCGGGCGGCTTGGAAACGATCACGATCACCTTCGTTTCAGGGTCATTCTGGAGAGCAGCCAGGCCCGCGAAGAGTGGATAGCCCGCCGACCTGCGCCGATAAATCCCTGCTGCCCGTGCCGATAGCGTGTGAGATGCCACCTCCATAGCGGTCTATGAGGAGGTTATTTCTTGTATTCCCGGTGCCCGATGCGCCCACCACGCCTATCGAGCCTCGGCGCACGGCGTTTGCGAACCCGAGGGGCACGCCGCAATTATCGCAGTGCCGCAATCAGGTCCCATCAAGAGCAGGCCGCGTTCGGACGCCATTCTCTTCAGGGCGATTTCGTCTTCGAGCGAAACGTTATCGCTGAATATCATCACGTGTCGGCCCGCTGCGAGAGCCTTGCGGGCTTCGGCCTGCTTCACGTAAATGCCGGGCGTTGAGATCAGCACGAGATTGGCGTTGGGCATCGGGGTAATGCCGTCTGTAATGCTGTGGGCCACCGGAGCTGCGCCTTCGCGACTGCCCTCACGCGTGCCGGCGGTTCCGGCGCTCAGGATAGCTTCGACCCAAGCGACCGCGCTATCCAGACCTTCTGTGCTTCCTTGCAGCGCGACGATAAGGTCGTTTGGTCCGGCGCTCTTGCCGTCATCTGTCAATAGCCCGGCCTCGGCAAGGATTTCTTTGTTGGGTGCGGTACCCATCATGAGCGAAGCGTCCTCGATACCATCTGTCTCCCGCAGTTGTACTGCCGCCTGCATAAGGGTGACCGATTCAGATTCTGTTTTCGCATCACCAGATTTACTCTCTTCATACCGGCTCTCTCCCCGCAGACACAAGTGGGGCCAGTATATCACGGCCACACGCCTTCGAGAAGCACCTTTATCGCGGTCAGTTGGACAGCAGGGCGTGTGCAAGGTTAGAATGCTCAGTGATAATGCCGTGGCCGCTCGAGAGCCGGACATGGCAAATAAAGAGTGGCGGTGACCCTTGTGCGAGTGCTGGTCATCAACAGCGGTAGCTCTTCCCTCAAATTTGAGCTTATAGAAGTCTCCGTTGGCGGCTCTCAGCGAGCTGTGCAACTGCGAAGGCTTGCTCATGGCGAGATCGACAGCATCGGTAGCGACGCCACGTTCGAGCTACACTCGTCGTCCCTCTCGGAGGAAATCGAGAAAAAGAGAGTTAGCGCACCCAGCCACAGGGAAGCTGTGGCCCTTGTCCTGAATGCCTTGCCCTCTATCACCCCGGATAAAATAGATGCAGTGGGGCACCGGTTGGTGCACCGGCGGAGATCGCTACGGCGCGCCTACACTGATCGACGACTCTGTAATAAAGGGCATACAAGAGCTGTGCGAGCTTGCGCCGCTCCATAACCCCGCGGCGCTGGATGGCATCAAGGCTGCACGCGAAGCGCTTGGCCCGAGCGTGCCTATGGTCGCCGTGTTTGATACGGCTTTCCACGCCACTGTGCCCGACTATGCTTTTACTTATGCGCTTCCTTACCAACTGGCAGAGAAGCATAAGATAAGGCGTTACGGCTTCCATGGCACAGCCCACCAGTATATGCTGGAGCAGTATGCCTTGACGCAAGGGGTCGCACAGGAGAAAGCCAATATTATCACGCTCCAGCTTGGCAACGGCTGCTCGGCGGCTGCTATCCGTGGTGGCAAGTCCGTTGACACCTCGATGGGGTTCACACCTCTTGAGGGCCTCGTAATGGGCACGCGCTCAGGCGATCTCGATCCGAAGCGTGGTGAGCTATCTCGCTGAGAAAGAGAAGGTCAGCGCGAAGCTAGTGGAAGTTTGGCTCAATACTCGCTCAGGGTTGCTTGGCGTGTCGGGCAGCGCCGGCGACATGCGCACTCTCCTCGATTCGAGCGCAAAGGGAGACACGCGGGCGCGGCTTGCCGTAGAGCTATTTTGTTACAGGGTTCGCAAATACATCGGCGCTTACATGGCTGCACTTGGTGGTGCAGACGCCCTGGTGTTCGGCGGCGGCATTGGCGAAAACTCACCCGTCGTCCGGGAACATATTTTGACGGGAATGAAATGGTCTCGGCCTAAAGTAGATAAGGCACGTAACGAAGCCGCGGTAGGTAATGCGAGCAAAGTCAGCAGCGCGGGGTCGACCGTCGGAATTTTCGTTATACCTGTGGACGAAGCGCTGCTGATTGCCCGGCTAACGGCGGAAGTACTCGCGCCGCGTTAGCTTGCTTTTTGCTCGGCGATCATCTGCTCCCCAGCTTGAGTACCTCTTTTATGAGTATATCGAAGTCCTCGCGGCGGCTGCGGTGGTTGGTGATGGCGCAGCGCAGGGCATAGCGCCGCCGACATGCGTGCCCGACGGCACGGCGACGCCCGATTCGTGCAGCCGCAGTCAGCAGCTCCTCGTTCAGGGCGTCCAGCCGCTCGTCGTCAAGCCCCGGTGCGACGATAGCGGAAGCAGACGATGTTCAGCGCTACCGGCGCCAGCAGTTCCAGCCGCGGCGAGGCCTCGACCAGCGCGGCCAGGTAGGCGGCCTGCTCCACGTTCTGCCGGATCAGGCGGCCCATCTTGTCCACGCCGGCGTTCTTGCATGCTCCATCCAGACCTTGAGCGCGCGGAAGCCGCGCGTGAGCTCGATCGCCGTAGTCGCTGAACCACAGGTTGCCGCTGGCCAGCCCGCGCGCGGCGTGTCTGAGATAGTCGGGCCGCAGCGTGAAGGCGCGCCGGTGCATCTCGGCGTCGCGGACCAAGCACGCAGCCCGCCTCGAAGGGGAGATAGACCCACTTGTGCAGGTCGAAGGCGAGCGAGTCGGCCCGCTCCATGCCGGCCAGCAGCGGACGCAGTTCCGGCGAGAGGCGGCCAGCGCCCCGAAGGCGCCGTCCACGTGGTACCACAGGCCATAGGCGCGGGCGACCTCGGCCAGCTCGTCGAGCGGATCGATCGCGCCCGTGTTCACCGTGCCGGCGTTGCCGACCAGGCAGATGGGCTGGCGCCCCTCCGCCAGGTCGGCCTCGATGGCCCGGCGCAGCGCGGCCATGTCGATGCGGTCGGCCGCATCCACCGGGATGCGCCGCAGCGCCTTGCTGCCCAGCCCCAACACCTCGACGGCGCGTTGCAGCGACGAGTGCATCTCCACGGAGCCGTACAGCGTCTGCGGGCGCGGCGCCGCGGCCACGCCCTCGTGGCGCACGTCGAACGGCGAGCCGGGCGTTGCGGGCCACCGTCAGCGCGACCAGATTGGCCATCGAGCCGCCGCTGACCAGCAGCCCGCTGGCCTGCGCCGGGAAGCCCAGCATCTCCTTGAACCAGTCGATCACCTGCGCCTCGACCAGAGGGCCGGCATGGTCGCCGCCGCCCATCTGCGGGTTCATCCCGGCCGCCAGCATCTCGGCCAGCATCCCCAGCGGCGTGCCCGGCCCCATCACCCAGCCCCAGAAGCGCGGATGGCTATTGCCCATGCTGTACGGCACCACCGTGCGCCGGAACGCCTCGTAGACCTGCTCGGCCGGCTCGCCCTCGTGCGGGAGCGGCGCCTGGAACGTGGCGCGCACCGCGTCGGGGAGCGGCTGCCAGGCGGGTTGCTCGCGCAGTGCTTGCAGGTAGGCGAACATATCGTCGAGCATGCGGTGCCCGAGCGCGCGCAGCTCGTCCCAATCGGCGGGGTCCAGCGTCTCTTCCTGAATGGCGGCAGGCAGCATCCACTTTCTCCTTCATATACTCACGTCTACTCATGTCGCGCCGCGTGGGCACGTCCGCGAGCTTGTTATTAGGAGCATAATTCAGATGGCAGGATTGTGCAAGACGACAGATTTTCCTTCACCGCCAAGGCGCCAAGATCCGCCAGAAGATCGCAAAGATTTGTATTGATCGACCCGCCAGGACACCAGGAGCACCAGGGTTCTTTATTGCTTTGAAATTACAGAGAGCACTGAGGCCACAGAGACCACAGAGTTTATTGGAGTTTGTACTTACGCATCACGTTTTACGCTTTCAGGCCGCCCGTCCTCACCTTGTCCCCTGCTCAACCAACTTGCGCGCACGGTCGGCGGCGAAGCGGCCCAGGGTCTTGAACTCTTTACCTTTGGCGATATTGTACGAGATGAAAGAAGTGCTCGATCTCATCGAGTAGGCTCTTCGATAGCTGGTGGATAGATGTTATGTCCTTGTGCACACGCGGTCCCTCGGCAACGGCTATAAGGCGGTCGTTGCGCTCGGTCTTGCCTTTCTCGATTTGCTCCGCCTCTATAACGCCGATAAGGCGAGCAGGGACCAGGCAGCCGGGAAAGGCAGGCTCGTCCATGAGCAAGAGCACGTCGAGGGGATCACCGTCTTCGCCCAGTGTTGAGGGGATAAAGCCGAAGTCGAAGGGAAATCAGCACCCATCGGGAGCACCCCGCCGAGCTTGAAAATCCCAAGCCCTTCGTCGTACTTGAACTTGTTGCGGCTTTTCTGCGGCGTCTCGATGACGACGTTCAAGACCCCTTCATGGTCGAACGGCTTGAGATAGGCATAAGAATTGTGTCGAGAGGGACGTCGGCCTGCCATTTCTTACCTCGCGTGTGGGATCAAACGATGATCTACTCGATCAATACAATATTGCACTTTGTGTGCCCAGCCCTCCACTGCGTCGTTCATAGCGACAGTATTGACAAGGGGTAAATATTTTCGGTATCGTAACAATGCAGTATCGTGATACGATATAAACAGTGAGGTGCTCAATGGTTGCTCAAGACCTTAATTTGGACATTACCGAGCGCTGGCGGAGTTTCGCCACCGCATCAGGACCTACCTTTCGTCTATCGAGCAAGCTGCTCGTTCAATGGGCCTGGAGCCACAGCAGCATCAACTAATGCTGGCTATCAAAGGTTTCGGGCATGATCAGAGCGAGGGGCGTGGCCTGACGATAGGCGAGGTAGCCGACCATCTGAAGCTACGCCATCACAGCGCCGTAGAGCTTGTGGACCGCACCGAGCGCGGCGGCCTTGTCGAGCGCGTCCGCGCCGAGGACGACCGGAGACGGGTGTTTGTGAGGCTCACCGGGCAGGGAGAAAGTGCGCTGCAAGAACTATCGGTGTGCCACCTGGAAGAGCTTAGATCAACCGGCCCCGCACTGGTGCGCGCCCTGAGCGAGCTTCAGAGCAGTATAGGCGACGAGCGACTGATGCCTCCATCTGTCTTTGACCGAGATAAAGAGAGTGACTGAGAAAAAGTCCGCAGGAGGGAAGTACGAAATGGGCGCAGACGGCGAGAGCCATAGTGGCAGACCGCAAATCACAGAAGGGTAATGGCTGCCCTGGATAGGGTAGCTATCCTGGCGAGACCGATAGTTTGGGTGATTTCATAGCCACGCCAAGGATGCATCGTGATCTCTTAATGGCGATAGGGGTTGGTGCGATAAGCGCCTTTGTGGCGCTCGCGCTGCTCAGGCTGATCGGTCTCTTCACCAATCTTTTTTCTTCTTCCAGCGCTGGAGCACGACTCTTGTCTCGCCTGCGGACAACCACCTCGGGATCTTGGTGCTGGTTGTGCCCGTGATAGGCGCGATCATCATTGGATTCATGGCGCGTTACGGCTCGGAGCGCATCCGGGGGCACGGCATTCCCGAAGCCATCGAGTGGATCCTTATCAACGGCAGCAGGGTGGAGCCGCGGGTAGCGCTTCTCAAGCCGCTCTCTTCCGCCATCTCCATCGGCTCCGGCGGACCGTTCGGCGCCGAAGGCCCGATCATCATGACGGGCGGCGCGTTCGGATCGCTGATCGCGCAGTTCTTCCATCTGACGAGCGCCGAGCGTAAAACGCTGCTCGTGGCAGGAGCCGCGGCGGCATGTCCGCCACCTTCGCCGCGCCCGTCGCCGCGGTGCTGCTGGCGGTGGAGCTGCTGCTGTTTGAGTGGAAGCCGCGCAGCCTGATCCCCGTCGCGCTGGCCAGCGCGACTGCCGCGGCGCTGCGCGCCGCTATATTCTGGGGCTGGGACCGCTGTTCCCGGTGCCGGCGCATCCGGTATTCATCGGCCGGCGGGATTGCTGGGCTGCGTGCTGGTGGGCATTGCTGGCGGGCGCGCTTTCGGCGTTGCTGACCATGGCCGTGTACGCCGCCGAAGATGCCTTTCCGCAAGCTGCCGATCCACTGGATGTGGTGGCCTGCTATCGGCGGTCTGGTCGATCGGGCTCGGCGGCCTGATTTTCCGCAGGCGCTGGGGGTCGGCTACGACACCATCGGCGCGCTGCTGCAAGGGCGATGTCGCCGCGCAAGCTGATTCTGGGCATCCTGCTGGTCAAATCGATCATCTGGGCTGTGTCGCTGGGGTCAGGTACTTCGGGCGGCGTGCTGGCTCCGCTGCTGATGATGGGCGGCGCGCTGGGTGGGCTGGAGGCGTTGTGTCTTCCCGATCGAAGGGCCGGGCTTCTGGCCGCTGGTCAGCATGGGCGCGATTCTGGGCGGCACCATGCGCTCGCCCTTTACCGGAATCTCTTCGCCCTTGAACTGACGCACGATGTCAACATGCTGCTGCCGCTGCTGCTGGCCGTCACTATCGCGCACGGTTCACGGTGCTGACGCTGCGGCGCTCCATTCTGACCGAAAAGGTGGCCGTCGCGGTTATCACCTGAGCCGCGAGTATGCGGTGGATCCGCTGGAAATTCTGTCGTGCGTGAGGTCATGCGAACGAATGTGACTGCTCTGCCCGCCGGCTTGCCCTTACCCAGGCTCTCGGACGCAGCAGATTCCGGTGTGGACAGCCCCAGGGCGTCACGCGGGCAGCATCTCTACCCTGTGGTAGACGATAACGGCAATTTGCAGGGCGTCGTGACTCGCAGGGATTTGCAGAGGCTGGCACAGGAAAATCCTAACCCGAATAATGGGTTGGCTCACACGCTTGCCGACGTGATAAAGCGCAATCCGGTGGTGGCGTACGCTGATGAACCGCTGCGGGCGGTCGTATACCGGATGGCTGATACCGGGCTCACACGCTTCCCGGTGGTGAGCAGAGACGGCGGCCAAAAACTCCAGGGGATGGTCGCTGAACGATTTGCTGCGGGCCAGGGAACGCAACCTCGAAGAGGAGCGCACTCGCCAGCGTGTGCTCAGGCTCAGAGTACTTCCTTTCTCGCCGGCGGAAGAGCGTGAGGTTACGACCGACCGCCGGTGAAAGCTCGGCCCTTCGGGAATTACGAATTACGAATTACGGTTTGAGCTCGTAATTCGTAATTCCGCGGAGCGGACACCCAATACGTAGTACAATAAGGGAGGCTGTTCCTGCACCGAAGCAAGAGCAGATTATGGAGGTGAACGACGATGTACGAGAAGATACTTGTGCCCCTGGACGGCTCTGAGCTAGCCGAGCGGGTGTTGCCGCACGCGCAGGCGCTGGCCGAGAAGTTCGGCTCGACGGTTACTTTGCTTAGCGCCACATTGTCTCCGCAAGAGATGGTGCCGCCCGCGAACTTCGGCTTGCCGATGGGGATTCTGCCCCTTACGGGAGCCTGGTTGGGCCGGGTAGCGTGGAGAACTTTGAGGCGCTGATAGAAACCGAAAAGAGTGAAACCGAAAGCTACCTGGCGACCATATCCGAGCGGCTCAAGGGGCAGGGACTGAACGTCACCACCGAACATGCGGAGGGCCGGGCCGCCGATGTGATAGTTGATTATGGGGCGAAGATGGGAGCAGGTCTTGTGGCTATGACCACGCACGGCAGGAGCGGCCTGGCGCGGGCGCTAGTGGGAAGCGTTGCCGATGAGGTAGTGCGCAGATCATCGTGCCCCGTGCTGTTGGTGAGGGTGAGCGAAAAGGAGCTAAAGCCTGGAGAGGACTGAGGGCCGTGAAACGTAAAACGTAACTATAAATCCTGTAACAAACGCAGTGTGCTCAGTGTGCTCAGTGTGCTCAGTGCTCTTGTAGATTCCAAAACAATACATACCTTCGTGCCCTTTGTGGCTAAAACAATAGTTCGCTTCGCTCATATCCTTGGCGTCTTGGCGTTGAATACATCTGTAGCGGGTTGTCGTGAATGGAGATACAGTATGGAATTAGGTCTGAAAGGCGTGGTGGCGCTGGTCACGGGGGCGAGCCGTGGGTTGGGCAAGGCAATTGCTACCGAATTGGCCCGTGAAGGAGCCAGCGTGGTCATTTGTGCGCGGCACGCCGACGTGCTTGAGAGCGCGGGCGCAGAGATTGAGAGGGCGACCGGCTTCCGCGTATTGACAGTAACGGGCGACGTGAGTACCAGGGACGGTGTCGAGGCTGTGGTAGGGACAGCGATTGAGAAGCTTGGGCGGCTCGATATACTGGTCAATAACGCGGGAGGGCCACCGCTCGGAGACTTCACGAAGCACGATGATGCCGCCTGGCAGCTCGCTTATGAGCAGAACCTGTTGAGCGCGGTGCGGCTGGTCCGTGCGGCCCTACCATATCTTAAGCAGAGCGGGCGGGGGCGCATTATCAACCTTACATCTACGTCGGTGAAGCAGCCTATCGAGGGATTGATTCTATCGAATTCGATACGGGCGGGAGTGATCGGTCTGGCGAAAACGCTCTCATTCGAGCTAGCGCCCTTCGGCATCACCGTGAATAATGTCGCGCCGGGACGCTTCTCGACTGACCGCGTGCGTCACCTCGACCAGGCACGCGCAGATGCGACCGACAGCACGCCGGAAGATGTCCAGAAGAGCATGGAAGCGCAAATTCCCGTGGGGCGTTACGGCAGCCCCGAGGAGCTTGCCTACTTGGTAGCCTTTCTGGCCTCGGACAAGGCATCCTGATATCACCGGCACGACCATACAGGTGGACGGTGGCATGGTCAAGGGCCTGTTGTAGGCAACCCGGGTAACGCGGGTAGAATAGAGGCTATCTGGGGAAAGCCTCGCGTAGACCACCATCGACGGGGAGCATAGCGCCCGTCGTTTTCGCCGACCGTGCTGAGGCAAGGAAAAGTGCTGCCTCGGCCACATCCTCGGCGGTGACCTGCGCCTGAAGCAGATTGCGCTTACGATAGTGTTCTTCCAGCTCAGACGGATCGAACCCCTGGGCGCGGGCGCGCTGCTCCCTTACCTCCTGGGACCATAATCCCGAACCCGGGAAAACAGCATCGGGGTTGATAATATTTGACCTGATCCCGTAAGGCCCGCCCTCAAGCGCTAGCACGCGGGCAAGCTGGGCCTCGGCGGCCTTCGACGCGCTGTACGCTCCGAAGTCCTTACCGGGGGCAGTGACGTTCTTTGTTGCAATGAAAACCATGCTGCCGCCGGTGTCTTGTGTCTTCATTACGCGCAGAGCTTCGCGCGCTACCAGGAAATGCCCCGTAGCATTCACGGCGAGGCTTTTTTCCCAGTCGTCGAGCGTCAATTCATCGAGAGGAGCAGCTTTTGCGATGCCCGCGTTCGAGATAAGCACATCTATTCCTCCATATTCAAGGAGCAATCGCGTGTAAGCTTCTTGCACAGACCCCTCGACGGTCACATCCATGCTCAGCGCCAGGGCAGCGTTTGCCGGGTTGGTTGCGGTTAGCTCGGCAGCCAGGGCGTTCGCACCTTCGAGGTCGAGGTCCGCGCAGGCTACGTGAGCGCCTTCGGAGGCCAGCTTTCTCGCGATGGCCGCGCCAATAGCGCCCGCGGCGCCCGTGACGAGTGCTACTGAGCGGCTCAGTTCCTTTTCGGGTGGGGCGAGGGTGAGCTTATAAAGCTCCAGCGGCCAGTACTCTACTCCGAATAAGTCTGCCTCCGAGATTGTCTTGTAGCGGCCTATGCGCTCGGCGGCTTCGACAGATTCGGATAGTATGCTGGTAGATGTCCGCTGATATAGCCGCTGCGCGGCGATCTTTGCCCAGCGTGAACATGCCCAACCCGCGAACAAGCACCACTCGTGGTATGGCAGGTAACATCTTCTCGCCGTTATTGTGCGCCTCGTAATACGCTTTGTAGGAGGTGCTCCATCGCTCGAATGCATCAAACGCGACCTGCCGTAGTGCCTCGGGACCATGTTCCGCAGGCGGACCAATCCACATGGGCGTGCGCGTAGTGTGCAGGAGGTGATCGGGCGTGGCGGCACCTTCTTGCAAAATCTCAGGCAGCCTATCGAGTGGTATGGTCTGGCCCGACGCGAACCGGCTTACCTCCTCCGAGCCGTCAAAGCTCAATATCACAAGCCTTTCTTTGCCAAATAGGCCTCGTAAGATGGGAGCCAGAGTAGAAGGTTGCAGGCCGGGCGGGGGGCTGTCATCTTCGGCTGACGAGCGATGCAACCTGCTGTGGCTGGCACTGGCAGCCGCGTAACGGGCGGCTCTGTTTACCATTTCGATGTGAAGCCGGTATGCTTCGCGAGGGTCGTCGTGCCAGGTGATAAGGCCGTGATTGAGAAGCACTACCCCTTTGATGTTGGGACGTTCGCGCGCTGCCAGGCCCACTTGCCTGGCGAGGAGAAAGCCCGGTCGGCGGTAGGGGACGATAACAAGCTCATCACCGAACACTTCTCCTAGTATCTCGTCCGCATGGTCGTTGTTTGTGAGGACGAGAATGTCGTCTGCATGGCTGTGCACAACGCTGCGGGTCGGGACGAAGGCGTGCAGCAACGTTTCAATGGAGGGACGAGGCGAGGATGGCTCCATCAGCGTGTGGGCGAGATACTCCACCATCTCTTCGTCGCTCATATTTTCCCGCTCCAAGAGGGGAAGCACGTCGTCCATGCGCACGCCTGGGAAGTCCCTTCCCGTCACAGCTTTGAGATCGGAGCCGCTCCCTTTCACGCGCAGCACGTGTGCCGGCTTGCCCATGAAATCATGCTCACGTACCTTGAGCGAAGTGTTGCCTCCGCCCCACAGCACAAGGGCCGGGTCCGAGCCGAGCAGACGCGATTGGTAAACCAGCAGGTCGAGGTCCGACATGCCGGTCGTTTCGCTGTCGCCCCAGCGGTTCTTTACAGGTCCATCGAGTTCATAATGCATGGGCTGCCTCTTCTAATCAGGTGGTTCCTCTATTTTGCCATATTACACATTATTGTACTGTGTTCGTGCGAACGGGAGAGGTGATACGTGCTCTTCGAGCCGGTAAGATGAAGAATATAATCGCTCAAATTAGCTTGGGAGCTATTGATTTCTGGAAGCAGTAGCTGTAGAATAGCAAGGCAATTAGGCGCCACGTTCGAAGGCCCGATGCTTTTCCGGATGAGTTGAGCGACCTGGCTGCACAGGGCATTGGTCAGCCAAACGTGTGTGACCGCCTCACCGCGATTTTCCTCCTGGAGCTTAGAATATAAAGAGGATATCTGCGCGCCTAAAAGCGTTCCAGCGGCAGTGGCGGCTTGCCCTACCGCGGCTCACAGGCATTCAGCCAACGGGTGAGCCGCCGTTCCCACAAGAAGCAAGAAGGAGAGAGAGGCATGCAAAGGAAAAACATACTTATTAGTTCAGTGGTAGGGTTGCTGGCACTCTTTGCATTGGCCGGCGTGGTAGGAGTGGCGAGCGCTTCGCTGCCTACCGCCGGCAGCAATGGAGTGCAGAGCCTTCCTGCCGGTCCGGCAGTGAAAGGCGACGCAAACAATGATGGCTTCGAATTCCCTGCCGCTAGGTCTACAGGGGGTATCATATTCCACGCTGGCGTCCTCCGGGCTGGTTCACCCTGTAAAGGCTGCTCCCCCCGTCCAGCCAAGCAACTGGAAAAACCCGTACACCCCGAACTTGAATATCGTCTGGGGAGCCGACCACCTGACCGGGGCGTCCTCTGGCGAGCCTGCGGCGGGTATCAACCAGACCAATCCGCTCTTTGCTCTGATCAGCGGTAACTTCAGCCTTGACCATACCACAGACGGCGGGACTACCTGGGCCAGCATCCAGCCGCCTAACCCCCACAACTCGGGCGACGTGACCAACGCCTGGCTCGAGAACGGTGCCGGCAACGCACTGGAGCTATCCATCAACCAGCGCCAGCGGCTATGATTATACCTGCGCCCGCACCACTGACTTCGGCGTCACCTGGACCACCGACGCCGCCTGCGGCCCCTCCGTCAGTAGCCCGGTCTACTTTGATGACCGCGAGTACATCTGGGTGGACCGCACCCCGTCCAGCCCCTTCTACGGCCGTGTCTATGTGACCACCGCCTACTTCGACGCCGGCGGTACGGCCCTTCAACACCGTCTCCAACCGCTGGTCCAGCGACAACGGCGTGAGCTGGAACCCGCCCAACACCGCCCCCCTCGCTCTGGTGCCCAACAACGAGTTCGCGACCGGCGTTGCGCACAACGAATTCCCTCGCTGGGTATCTCGGCCAACGGCACCCTCGGCTATGCTTGGCGCCGTGGCCTCTGCTGCGGCGGCTCGCCCACCGTCGGCACCAACGACAAGGTGATGTTCGCCCGCTCCACCGACGGCGGCGTGACCTTCCCCTTCTCTAATACTATTGTCACCGTTCCGTGGCCAACCAGGCCATCGTCTTCAACTCGACCTCGCCCTTCGGCCAGCGCTGGAGCGACACGCCGAACATCGCGGCCGACCCGGTCACCAACGGCACCTTCTACGCCATCTGGACCCAGTACCGCACGGCCAACACCGCCGGCCTCGGCGGCGATCTACCTGTCCAAGACGACCGACAACGGCGTGACCTGGAGCACCCCGGTTATCCCCTACAACAACCCGAACGCCAACATCTTCCAGGGCTTCGGCTGGGTCAAAGTGACTGCCGACCACACGGTGCACGTCACCTACTTTGGCGGCACCACCACCAACACGCCGGCGCCCAGTTCTATGTGCAGTCCACCGATGGCGGCGGACCTGGACCGCACCGTTCCAGTTGAACACGATCAACCCGACCATCAACGGCTTCGCCTCGCACGACCGACTATGAGGCGATGGACGTGACGCTCAGGGCGGCGCGGGCGCGATCCTGGCGGGCTGGGACGACCAGACCGGCCACCACGCTCGCATCGGTCTATTTACGGCGGGCACGCTCACAAGCACGCCAACGGGTGTAGTTGCTACGGCCACGCGCACTCCTGTGGCGCCTACAGCCACAGCGACAACATGCGCGACAGGATACAACTACTCGCTAACAACTGGAGCGATTATTCCAGGGACCACGCGTATAGACGGAGTGGGGTGTGATGACTGCACCACAACCATCTCTTCTTTACCTTTCCCCTTCACCTTGTATGACACTTCCTATACATCAGCAGCAGTAGGCTCAAACGGCATACTGGCATTTGGCACCGCCAATAACGCCTTTGCAGGGAGTTGCTTGCCGGTGGCAACGGCTACGTACCAGATGATGCCCTTCTACCGAGACCAGCGTACTGACTGTGCCAGCGGCTGCGGCATCTACACTGCCACTACCGGCACAGCACCCAACCGCATCTTCAGCATCGAGTACCGCAGCATCTACTTCGGTGAGACAAGCTCAACGCCCACACTCGATTATGAAGTAAACCTGCACGAAAGTGGAGGAGTAAGCTTCGACTACACGTATGGACTGATCAACGCCACAACGCAGACAGGGAGGATCACCTCAGTCGGAGTGCAGCAGAGCACAACGACATACACGCAGTACGCCTGCAACTCCACAGGAATGACACCACCAGTGAGCACCGGCCAGCGTATCAACTGGAGCGTAGCTGCTTGCGGCACTGCAACCAATACACCCCCGCCAGCCACCACACCCACTCGAACAGTCACAGCGCCGGTGAGCACAGCCACAGTAGCGACCACCAACACCCCCACACGCACACCCACGAGCCCGGCAGGAGGAAGCGCCACAGTCACGCCCACATGCGTACCCTCGACAGGTGGTTGGGTAGCAGGACCTGACATGCCCACCGCACTGGTGAGAGCAGTCGGGGTCTACTTCCCGGAGACCGGCAACTTCTACACAATGGGAGGCCGCACCTCAGACGCTGCAGGAGCAGACTTCCAGCACGTACTGCAGTTCGCACCGAGTGGCAACTCAGGCACATGGACCCAAAAAGGAGTAACCCTGCCAGACACCAACATGAACAACATGGCGTGTGCCCGCCTGGTAGTGGGAGGGACACCCTACATAGACTGCGTGGGTGGGTCTACTGCCACACTCGTGACAGCCACCGCTCGCGTATTGCAGTACGACCCGGCAACGACACGGCAACGACCCTGACCTCCGCCGACAACTGGCCCGGCGATACAGCAGGCACCATCTTGCCTGGTGGGTTCGCAGTAGCCAACAACAAGCTCTATATACTGGGTGGGTTCAACATCAACGTAGCGTCCACCAACCAGATATGGGAGTTCGACCCCACAGCTGCAGCAGGTTCTAGGTGGCATGCGAAAGTGAACACACCCGAAGGGATCATGTACGCGGCCACGGCACCATTGGCGGTATTATTTATGTTGGAGGGGCATCGGACTACCAGGGAGGCACGCCAGTAGACACAAACCTCCTTCTCCTACGACCCGGTAGCCAACACCGGATCAGGCTCAGTAGCCCAGACACGCAGAGCAACGGGAGAAACGAGAGCACTGGTAGTAAACGGAGCAATCTGGGTAATGGGAGGAGGGCGAGTAGCCCCCAACCCATCAACCGAAGTAGACGTCTGTACAACGTTCGGTGGCGACAGCTGGAGCGTTGGCCCTCCGTTCAGCACAGCACGGCGCAACTTCCCGACAGACAGTGACGGGCAGAGAGTATGGCTGTCAGGTGGGTATGCCTCAGACGGAGTGACCCCCCTCAGCAGCATGGAAATCTACACCCCTCCCTCCACATGCGGTGGTGGTGGTACTCCTACCGTAGTACCTCCTACCGTCACAATACCCCTACCCACAATAACAGTACCCCTACCCACAATCACGCTACCTGCAGCCTCCCCCACTACGCCAGCTAACACACCTACGGTAGCACCTACTCAGACTACAGGTGGACCGAGCGCCACAACAGTACCGTCTTCTACACGCACCACAGCACCCACAATCACACCAGGTGGACCCACTCTTACACCCACCGTACCTGTACCCACAGCCACTTCATGTACGATCACCTTCACAGACGTACCACCCTCCCAGACCTTCTACCAGTGGATACACTGCCTTGCTTGCCGTGACATCATCAACGGCTACCCTGATGGCACCTTCAGACCTAACAACAACGTCACAAGAGGACAGCTTAGTAAGATAGCCTCAAACTCTGCAGGCTTCACAGACACACCCACCGGCCAGCAGTTCCAGGATGTACCACCCACTGGTCCCGGCTCTACCTTCTATGCATACATCTACCGGTTAGTGATCAGAGGGTACATCAACGGATACCCGTGTGGTGGACCTGGAGAAGCATGCGTGCCACCGGCTAACCTGCCATACTTCAGACCGAACACACCGGTGACCAGGGGACAGATCACCAAGATCATCTCCAATGCCGCTGGGTTCTCTGATGCACCGTCGGGGCAGCAGTTCCAGGATGTAGCACCTGGTAACCTTCTACACCTACACCTACAGGTTGGTCACGCGTGGTGTCATGTCAGGGTATCCATGCGGTAGCCCACCGGCAGGACCGTGTGTACCACCCTCTAACCTGCCATACTTCCGACCTAACAACAACGCGACGAGGGGACAGACGTCGAAGATAGATGCTAACACTTTCTTCCCTGACTGTGTCACTCCTCGCAGTGTAGCTGTCTCCATGCTCACTGATGTCAATAAATAGCCGCTCAGGCTACGCGTTCTCTAGCATATAGAGCAAGCGTAGTCAGCTTAGTATGAACCCCCGCAGAATGCTCTGCGGGGGTTACTTTTGGCGCCTCTTATTTACAGCCGATACCGTCAGGTCAAACCTGATCAAGGCTTCCATTCTCGACGGATGGCGTCGCGGATAGAGGTGTAGCTTTTGCCCTGTGCAATCGCGTCTTCTATTGCAGGGGCAAATACTGTGTTGTAGAACTGGCTACCCATTCGGTTCACGACTTCTTTCTGGAATAGCTCGTCGGTCTGTTCTTCGTCGCCCAGGGTGTGCCACTTTTCCCTGGGCTTCTGAGCTTCGGCAGTCGCATGTTCGCCCTGCTTGTCTTCTCCGCTCGCTTTTCTCGGCTTGGGAGGAGGGCCACCGCCGTAGCGCCTGGCAGCAACCACCTTCGCCACCCACAGGCCATAACCTTCAGCCTCATCTTCGGGCACCCCGTCCTTTATAGCCTGTTGTTTGGTATACTCTGCGAATACGTCGAAACGCCGTACCGGCAAGCGTGGATTCATTTATATACCTCCTGTCTTTTGCTGATACGACAAGGAGTGCAATTTCTGTACCTTTCTCGTTTTCTGTCTCGTCGCCTTTGCATAATCCCCGATACGCTGCTAATATTAAGTGTCTTTATTCGGGTCTGACATGATCGTTTCGCAATTCGGATTAGTGATCTCCCGTTTATTCCAGCTTACCTCAAGAGGCATCGTATGACCCTTCAACCTCTTCTCATTGACGGCGAGTGGCGCCAGGATCGCGCACCGGAGGGGACCTTTCGTGCAGTGAATCCGGCCATAAGGGAGCTCCTCCCGGACGAGTATCCGGTGTCGGGGCCTGGCGAGATCGAGACGGCCCTCGACGCAGCGCATCGCGCCATTGTGGAGCTGCGCTGCATGGGGCCTGAGCGGACCGCACAGTTTCTCGACGCATTCGCGGATAGTATCGAGGCTCGCCGCGTCGAGCTGGTCGATATAGCAAACCTTGAGACGGCGCTGCCAAAGGAGCCGCGCCTCAATTCGGTGGAGCTACCACGCACGAGTAGCCAACTAAGGCAGGCGGCTGCTGCCGCCCGGGACCGAAGCTGGCGGCGTGCCACGATTGACACCAAAGCGAATATACGCTCCATATATGCGCCGCTCGACGGGCCTGTTGTCGTATTTGGGCCTAACAACTTCCCCTTCGCCTTCAATTCAGCGGCAGGAGGGGATTTCGCGGCGGCCATAGCCGCAGGCAACCCTGTGATCGCCAAGGCTAACACCTCGCACCCCGGCACGACACGTCTGCTCGCAGATGCTGCCTTTGATGCGATCAAGAGTGTAGGCTTGCCCTGGGCCATGTTGCAGCTTCTTTATCGCGTGAGAAGCGACAATGGCCTGGGTCTTGTGTCGCACCCAAAGGTAGGCGCGAGCGCCTTCACAGGCAGCCGGAGGGCGGGTATGAAGCTCAAGGCTGCGGCGGACGTGGCGAACAAGCCTATATATCTTGAGATGTCGAGTGTTAATCCGGTGTTCGTGCTGCCGGGGGCGCTCGACGAACGCCTGGAAGCGCTGGCCATCGACTTCGCTACATCGTGCTTGATGGGCGCAGGGCAGTTCTGCACAAACCCTGGGTTGGTAGTGCTGCTCGATAACGAGGAGGGCCGAAGGTTTCTTCATTCTGTTGCGCAATCCTTCCGCGATACACCCGCGGGTGTACTGCTCGGAGAGGGCGGGCCGGGCCAGATTGGAGACGCCATTGACCTGATGAAAGAGGCCGGGGCCGAGGTAGTTGTTGGTGGGGAAGTTGCCACCGGGACGGGATACAGCTTCCAGAATACGCTCTTGCGGGTAAGCGGCGACCTATTTCTGGAGAAGAGCAGCGCTTTGCAAACAGAGGCGTTTGGCAGTGTATCGCTCTTCGTGATGGCCAGTGACGAGGCTCAATTAGTGGAGATTGCAAAGCGACTAGAAGGGAGCCTGACGGGCACGATCTACAGCCACACAGGTGGCGCGGATGATGTACTTTATATGATACTGGAACCTGCGCTCAGGCCGAAGGTAGGTCGCTTGCTGAATGACAAGATGCCCACGGGCGTCGCTGTCACACCCGCGATGGTGCACGGCGGGCCTCCACCTTCGACTGGACACCCCGGCTTTACGGCTGTTGGTATTCCAGCTTCGATGCTCCGCTTTGCTGCGCTGCAAGGCTATGATAACGTCAGGCCACACCGTCTGCCGGAGGATTTGCGTGATGAGAATCCGACCGGCCAGATGTGGCGGCTTGTAGATGGAGAGTGGAAAAGAGGATAGAACGGGAAGAGATGAAGAGCATACTTTGTTTTGGCGATTTCAACACCTGGGGCGCGGACCCGCTTTCGGGCGGACGCTTCTCGATACACGACAGGTGGCCGGGCGTGCTGCGCGACCGGCTTGGCAGCGATTATTATGTGGTGGAGGAAGGGCTGGGTGGGCGCACCACTGCGTGGGACGACCCCACGGCGGAAGCCCGTAATGGGAGCGAGTATCTTCTGCCCTGCCTCTGGTCGCATATGCCGCTCGACCTGGTTATTATTATGCTCGGCACGAACGACCTGAAATGGCACACAGCCACCGAAATCGCGGGTGGAGTGCGAAAGTTGGTCGGTATGACGCTGGGAAGCGGTGCCGGGCCAAACAACAGCTCACCGGGCATTCTACTCGTTTGTCCGCCTCCGCTGGGGAGACTAACCGCCGCTGCGGAGTCGTGGGGCTTTGGAGGTGCAGAAGAGCAGTCGCGGCTGCTCGCAGGTCACTTCCGAGCGGTGGCCGAGCAGAACGCTTGCGCTTTCCTGGATGCCGGGGAGCATATTGTCTCCAGCGACCTGGATGGGGTTCACCTTGAGGTTGAGGAGCAGCACAAATTGGGCGAGGCTATTGCGTCAGCCATAAAGCAGATTTTTGAGGAGTGATAACCAGCAAATGAAGAGAGTCGAAATGGCGGAACATTTCTTGCCGCTGCAATGCAAGCTAGGAGAGGGCGTGCGCTGGAAAGTAAGAGAAGGACGATTATACTGGGTGGATATCGAGAACGGACTTTTCTTCCGGTATGACCCGGCCAAAGGGAATGCAGGGCAGCCCGACGATTCGACGTGGGCCAGCCGGTGAGCGTGCTGGCCTTTCGCGAGAAGGGCGGATTGGTGATGGGGACGCGCTCTGGCCTTGGCACATGGAATTTCGCCTCGGGTGTGTTCACTCTCATAGCCGAGCCGGAAGCGGGCAAGAAGGACGCCCGCTTCAACGATGGCGCGGTTGACGCCGCAGGCCGCTTCTGGGCGGGCACCATGACCCCAACGGGCGCTACCAGCAGTCTTTACCGGCTCGATCCGGACGGCTCAATACACACCATGGAGAGCGGCCTTGGCATCTCGAACGGCGTCGGCTGGAGCCTCGATGGGCGTACAATGTACCTGACGGACTTGCCCCGCTACGTGATTTACTCTTACGATTTCGACCTGGACAAGGGTACAATATCCAACAGAAGAGCATTCGTGCAAGAAAACTCCGCGGACGGGCAACCGGACGGGCTGACCGTGGACAGTGAAGGATTTGTGTGGAGTGCGCATTGGGGCGCACACCGAGTAGTGCGTTATGACCCAGCGGGCAAAGTGGAGCGCGTGGTGGAGCTGCCAGTGTCTCAGGTTACCTGCTGCGCCTTCGGTGGCCCCGATCTCACGGACCTCTATATCACGACTGCGTGGTCTGGTCTGACCGCGGAGCAGCGTGCGAAGGAGCCCTTAGCTGGAGATATGTTTCTTTTGCACACAGATATAAAGGGTCGGGCAGAACCGGAGTTCCGAGGGTAGTGGGCTGTTGTTCAGCTACCCTCTTTCACCGCCAAGACGCCAGCACCCGGAGGGTACCCCGCCAGATCGCCAAGGTCTTTATTGTTTTGGAATCACAGAGGGCACAGAGTTTATTAGAGGATTTATACGCTTTACGTCGCTACTGGTCGCCGTGAACTGATCATTTGGTCGGTGGGAGGAGAAACAGCATGAACTGGTGGTTTGGGTTTGTGTCATCGTTCCTGGCAAGTGGAGTAGAGGTCGTGGAGGCTGTCACGATTGTGCTGGCA
Source organism: uncultured Chloroflexia bacterium (assembly GCA_963837315.1). GTDB lineage: Bacteria > Chloroflexota > Chloroflexia > QHBQ01 > JADMIH01 > JADMIH01. The sequence continues at coordinate 30,966 of CAWINE010000011.1, read as the reverse complement.
GCAGGCGTTACCCGCGGCTGGCGCAGCACCTGGCTGGGCGTCATTTCGGCTGCCGTAGTGCTCGCGGCTCTGGTGGCGCTGCTGGGTCCTGCGCTCCAAACTTTTATCCCGCTCGATGCCCTGCGCATCGTGGTGGGCACTCTGCTGCTGATATTCGGCCTGCAATGGCTTCGTAAGGCGATCATGCGCTACACCGGCTTGAAGGAGTTGCACGACGAGGAGCGAATCTCGAGCGCGAAATACAGGAGCTGCGCGGCCAACCCCAACGCACCGCAGCCGCGCAAGGAATGGACTGGACCGCTTTCACGGTGGCCTTTAAGGGCGTTTGCTTGAGGGCTTGAAGTAATCTTCATCGTGCTCACTTTCAGCCTCTCTGCCGGGGATTTTGCCCCGGCACTTCTGGGGTCTATTGCGGCCGCAATAGTGGTGATCGCCGTTGCGGCTGCCGTTCACGCACCGCTTAGCCGGGTTCCCGAAAATACGCTGAAGTTCGTCGTGGGCTTATGCTTTCAGGGTTCGGCACATTCTGGGCGGGCGAGGGCGTCGGCTTGCGTGGCCTGGCGAGGACCTGGCAATCCTGGGCCTGATCGCACTGTATGCCCTGTGCGTCAGTAGCTGACAATTTACCTGCTACGCGGCGGGCGCGGCCGGTAGGCAGAAGGTGAGCCGGAGTATGAAGTATATCATGGGCTTCTTCGCGTTCTGGTACGATTTTATCGTTGGCGACGCCTGGGAAGTGGCCGCCGGGGTGCTGCTCACGCTGATTGCGCTCTATCTTCTCGCCCACTATGCCGGGTCTTCGCTGAGCACCTACGGTGCGCTCCTTTTCCCCGTAATATCGTGGCCCTGCTTGTCTTTAGCCTCTGGCGGGTGCGCGGCTCCGGTTGAGCAGGGGCTGCATCGCGGGCGGTGCACTGTTCACCGTTTGTCGCCATCATTGGCATACCCTATGCTAGAACCTCCATCGCGAATCACCGGCTGCGCCTTTCTATAGTGGAACTACGATTAGCTCACGCCCCAGCTTGCTCGCGTGTGGCTCGTATAGTATCCGGGCCGGGCACTGGACATATCAGCCATGGAGCTAAGCGGCGAAAAGAAACAGTATGCCACGCCTGAGTTCTACCTACTTTTCGTTAGGCCGTGTTCACCTTGCGGTGGCTTACGCTGAGCGCGCTGCTTGCTCCTTACGCTCCTGAACAAAGATTGGGCGCTGGGATATTCCCGGTTGGACGTTGGTCGCCTGCCTGGCAGTCTACAATCTCCTCGCTGACCTCGCCGCCGAGAGCACTCCCTGGCTGCAATCCCTTGCTCATCGCGTGCTTCTCGGGATTCTCCCGGCAGCCGCGCAGTGATTACCTCGGTGGTGAGCCTGGATCGCCTCTCTTTGTGCCCCTCTTTCTGGCGGTCGTGTGCGCTGCCGTCGGCATGAACCTGCGCGACGACTCATTTACACCGCCTTCACCGTCTGCCCTTACTGCTCTTATCGAGGCGACCTCGCCTGCCTGGGTTCCGAGCGCTCATAACATCAGGGACATGGCGACCAGAGCAATCTTGATCGCCCTGGCCGGCGTAGGCGCGGCAGCCCTCACCTGGCGTCTTTCGCACGAGAGAGAAGTGGCGCGTAAGGCCCAGGACGAGCAGGCTCGGCTTGAGGAGCTTGACCGCCGCAAATCCAACTTCATCTCTACAGTCTCGCACGACTTGAGAACACCTTTTACAGCGGTGCGCGCAGGGTTCGGCTTGCTTGGCAGCAGCATCTCGGACCGCCTGCTGCCCGATGAGCGTGAACTGCTCGATGACATGGGGCGCACCATCGAGCGGCTCGGGATGTATATCAACGACCTCGTCACTTTCAATCAGCTCGAGGCAGGGGTCTTACGCATCGAAAACGAACCTCTCGATTTGCGGGCTGTGGTGGCCAACGCCATCGTTGTTGTGCACCCCCTCATACACGAAAAGGGACAGATCCTTGAAGTGGACTTGCCCGAGCCTCTGCCTCATCAAGGGCTTCTCGCAAGCTTGAGCAGGTGCTCGTCAACCTGTTAGATAATGCCCACCGCTATACGCCCGAGGGCCCGCATTTTGATTTCGGGCCGCCTCCGCCATGGCGAAATAACACTGACCGTTACTGACCACGGTCCTGGCATACCACCGGAGGAGTGTGAGATGATCTTTCAGCCCTTCCACAGGTATTCGCAGAGCGATGGCGGGTGGGGTATGGGTCTACCTATAGCGCGGACAATCGTACAGATGCATGGTGGGCAGGTCTGGGTAGAAACTCTGCCGGGCCAGGGCTGTGCTTTTTGTGTTGGCTTACCTGGCTGTGGAGCCTGCCATGTCAGGGCAAAGGGAAGGGGAGGAGCAAGAGCTATGAGACTGTTGGTCGCGGAAGACGCTCGTAGCGTCGCAAAGGTGGTTGCTTTTGGAGCGCGCATGACCTGGCCGCGCTGCGAGGTAGAGATTGCCTCCAACGGACAGGACGCGCTTCGCCTGTTCAACGAAACGGCACCTGACTTGTTGTGCTGGACATCGAGATGCCGCCGCCCGACGGATTTCAGGTTTGCCACGAGATCAGGGAAGTGTCGAATGTCCCTATCTTGATGCTGACCGTACGCGATTCGACTGTTGATAAGGTGCGGGCGCTTGATCTGGGAGCTGATGATTACCTGACAAAGCCATTCGACCATATCGAGCTGCTCGCAAGGCTGCGCGCACTGATGCGCAGGGCCGGTAATTCTGCTCAAGCTCTGCCTTACCAGGGAGACCGGTCGAGCAGCAGGAGCGAGCCGAGCGTGGACGTCCTGCACATGGACTTTGAGCTACGCGACGTCCACCTGCACGGCAAGCCTGTGTCGCTCACCTCTGTGGAGTATCGCTTATTGGAAGAGCTGGTGAGGCATGCGGGCAAAGTCATGCCCCACGAAATGCTTCTTGAGAGGGTGTGGGGGCCAGCCTACGTTGGTGATGTGCACTATTTGAAAGTGTTCGTACAGCGGCTGCGCCGCAAGCTGGGGGATGGGGCCGAGCAGCCTCATTACATCAGGACCGAGTGGGGCGTGGGATACCAGTTTGTGGGCGAGGCCTCAATAAGCCATTGATTGCACATACTTTGCGTCGCTGCCTCTTTTCTCCGGCCTGCGCGCCTACAGCCTACCGATAAGCTCCATAAGCCTCTTCATTTCGTCGTCTGCGTCGCCAACCGGCACCGAGTAGAGAAGCAACTCGTTGAGACCGGATGCTCTGAGTTGATCGAGGTTGGCAGCAATAGTCGCATCGTCGCCCCAGATTACGAGGTTGTCAATAAGGTCGTCGGCAAGCGTGTTATCCGGTTGTGCCGGGTAGCCTGATTCCACGGACATCTCTCGCATAGTAGGGCATGCGCGCATAGCGATCTAACTGCTTGTGTGAGGCGGTCACCACAGCTTGCCTGTCAGTTGAGAGCGCGACAGGTACGTGGGCAATTAGAGGAGGAGTGGGCGGCCGGCCCCCTGCGCGCCTTCGCGTAAAGCAGGCAGGGCTTTCTCAAGCAAATACCTGAGAGGGCACATCCACGAGATGGCCCCGTCGGAGATCTCTCCTGCCAGCCGAAAAGCACCCGGCCTGAGCGCCGAAATCAGGATAGGAGTCTGCGTTATGCGCGGCATCTGGGCGTTGACCTTGAAGAAGCGCCCTTCGTAGCTAACCTTGCCCTCCCACAGCAACGCGCGCAAAACAGCCACGTACTCTCGCAGGTGTTCCATTGGGCTGACCATCGGTATGCCGTACGCTCCTTCGATCGCCGAGCGGTGGCTAGGCCCGACGCCTAGCCTGAGCCTGCCGGGCGCGAGGTCATGTAGAGCCAGGGCCTGCTGCGCCAGGGCAAGAGGGTGGCGCGGGTACGTTGGCACAATCGCCATGCCCAGGCGCATGCTTGCCGTTTGTACAGCGCCTGCCGCGAAGACAGTGAGAGCATCAGGTGCGCCCAGTATCTGCGTTGACCACACCTGCCGCACGCCGGCGGCCTCGCGGCCAGGATGTTTGACAGGGCGACTGATGCGTCCCATGCGGATATCGCCAGACCTGTATGCTCGCGGGCCTCTGAAGCGCCCCCTCGTTTGCCGCCCGAACCGTTGTCCATATTTTGCACCCCTCCCTCTGGTATCGTTGCGTTGCCGGTGCGTTGTGCGCATCTACGACTATTTATTCTACTACCTTTTTCGTTGCACAGACTATGCCGGCCTACAAGTCTGCCACCGCCAATAAAAGCATGGCAGGGAGTTCTGGGCATTCTCCTGCACGCCTAATTCCATGCAATTGTGACGAATATTTACATCTGTAAACGGGTTTGTTTACCCTCGCTTACCGGGTGGTTGACTACTCTTTGCTAAATTGGATTGAGTGGGTGTAAACGGTATTCGGATGCCTGCGCTCTTTTGGAGGATGGCAATGACGCGGCTGGCGGAAGCGGTGGAGGCGCTAGGTCTGGACGGCGAGCTTTCACTTTCGGGTAGCTGGGTCCGCCTCCAGGGAGAGCACTGCACAGTCTACGTTGTTGAAGCTGTGTCGGGCACGCGCTATTACACCTGGTGCGATGCTCCCAACGAACGCCATGTCGAGCTTTTCCATGACCCGACCGAGGCAATCGACGCTGGACTTCGACGCGCCGCCAATTATACGAGCACGCAGCGCAGGGCAGGAGAGTAGCCCAAGAAACACAGAGAGCGCTGTGAGAGGGCCAAAGCCTGTAGCTTCTGAATTCTTATTGTTGGCCTGGACTTGCCGGTCAATCTCAGAATCGGTTCGGGGAAGTCGCTATGCTTAATCCAGTTTCGCCGGGGGCTTCGGCCATATCCAACCTTTTCATCCTTACGCTGCTGATCGCATCGGTGATATTTGCGATTGTCGCAGGGCTGGTGATATATATCGCGATCCGGTTCCGGCACAAGCCCGGCCAGCCTGATCCTCGCCCTAGCTTCGGCTTTCCTAAGCTGGAGATAGGCTGGACAATCGGGCCAACGCTGATTCTGGGCGTGCTCTTCATCTTTACCGTGAATGGCATGGGTCAGGCCGACCCGGCAATCAGCCCAGGCTCGCAACCCAACATTGTCATAGTAGCTCACCAGTGGTGGTGGGAGATACATTACCCGCAGCTCGGGGTGACTACGGCAAACGAGATCCACCTGCCTGTGGGCCAGGCGATGCTGGCCCAGCTGCAATCGGCGGACGTGATACACGACCTCTGGATACCGCAGGTGGGCCGAAAAATGGACATGGTGCCAGGTCAGCCGAATAGCCTGTGGCTGCAAGCGGGCACGATGGGTGTCTACCCGGGCGCGTGCGCCGAATATTGCGGGGCGCAGCACGCCGGGATGCTCGTGAGAGCAATCGCTCAGCCTCAAAGCGACTTCAACGCCTGGGCGCAGGCGCAGGCACAGCCCGCGAAGCCGCCTACCGCCGACCTGGCTGTCAGGGGCCAGCAGGTGTTCCAACAGGAGACTTGTATCAATTGCCACGCCATAAACGGTACGGCCGCCACGGCTAAGGTGGGCCCCGACCTCACCCACCTGGGCAGCCGCGACACCATCGGCTCGGGCATCCTGACCAAATACGCCCGACAACCTGGCGGCAATGGCTGAAAAACCCGCAGGCGGTCAAGCCCGGCAACCTGATGCCCAATGTGCAGCTTAGCGATGACGAGATCAGTGATCTGTCGCCTACATGGAGACCCTGAAATGAGCGACATACCCTGGTTCCGAGTCCCCCAGCCCCTGCCCGGCCCAGTCGATAACGAAGGGCTGCTGGCCTGGGTCGCTTCGGTCGACCACAAGCAGATCGGCATCATGTATATCGTGTCGGCGCTGTTCTTTCTTCGGCGTCGGCGGGTTCGAGGCGCTGCTGATTCGCATCCAGCTCGGCGCGCCGGGCAATACCTTCCTCACCGCCGACGCCTACAACCAGATCTTCACCATGCACGGCACGACGATGATCTTTCTGGTCGTCGATGCCGATGCTGCTCGGCTTCGCGACCTACTTTGTGCCGCTGATGATCGGCGCGCGCGACATGGCCTTTCCCCGGCTCAACGCGCTGAGCTTCTGGATGCTCCTCTTCGGCGGCTGCTGCTCTACTTCAGCTTCGTGGCGGGCGGCGCGCCGGATGCCGGCTGGTTCAGCTACGCGCCGCTGAGTGAGAAGCCCTACTCCACCACGCCGGGCTGGACTACTGGGCCTCGGGCTTGCTGGCGGTCGGCGTCGGCACCGTGGCCGCCGGCATCAACCTGATCGTCACCATCTTCACGCTGCGCGCGCCCGGCATGACGCATGACGCCGCCTGCCGCTGTTCGTCTGGATGACGATGGTCAACTCGGTCCTGATTATCTGGCGCGCTGCCCGCGCTCAACGCCGTCGCTGGTCATGCTGCTGATCGACCGCCTGCTGCAGCGCGCACTTCTTCGACCCGACAGCGGGCGGCTCGCCGGTGCTGTGGCAGCACTTCTTCTGGGTCTTCGGCCATCCCGAGGTCTACATCATGATCCTGCCGGCCTTCGGCATCATTTCCGAAGTCATCCCGGTCTTCTCGCGCAAGCCGATCTTCGGCTACGAGTTCGTGGCCGGCTCGACCGTGGCGATCGCGTTTCTCAGCTTCGCGGTGTGGGCGCACCACATGTTCGCGGTCGGACTGGGCCATCGATCGCTGCGACCTGGTCTTCGGCGCAGCCAGCATGCTGATCGCCGATGCCCACCGGCGTCAAGATCTTCAACTGGATCGGCGACCATGTGGGGCGGTGCTCCGCTTTACCACCGCCGATGCTGTTCGCGCTGTCGCTTCCTCGTGATGTTCACCATCGGCGGACGTCAGCGGCGTGGCTTTCGCGGTCGTGCCGATCGACTGGCAAATGACCGACACCTATTTCGTGGTGGCGCATTTGCACTATGTGCTGTTCGGCGGCACCGTCTTCGCGCTGTTCGCCGGCATCTACTACTGGTTCCCGAAGATCACCGGCCGGCATGCTCTCCGAGAACGCTGGGCAAATGGCACTTCTGGCTGACCTTCATCGGCTTCAACCTGACCTTCTTCATCCAGCACGTGCTCGGCATGCTCGGCATGCCGCGGCGCGTCTTCACCTACCCCGACCTGCCCGGCTGGGGGACCTGTTGAACCTGATCTCCACCATCGGCGCCTTCATTCTCGGGCTTTCGGTGCTGGTCTTCATCTGGAACGCCTTCGTCAAGCTGTGCGCCAGGGCAAGCTGGCGGGCGACAATCCATGGGACGCCTGGACGCTGGAATGGGCCACCACCTCGCCGCCGCCGGTATACAACTTCGACCAAGTGCCGCCGGTCAGGAGCCGCCGGCCGCTGTGGGACCTGGCGCATCCCGAAAATCCCGACTGGAAGCAAGATAATCTCGAACAGGAGCCTGCAACGCCATGAGCGATAACACAGCTGTACGCACCGGTAGCAGAGCGAGCAGGCTGGCGAATATTGACAGCAGCGTGCTGGGCATGGCCCTCTTTCTCGTGAACGAAACGGTATTCTTCGGGCTGCTCATCATCGCCTATATAACCTATCGCAACACGCTGACAGCCGGCCCTACGGCCGCCAACAGCCTCGACCCGCTGACCACCTTCTTCTTCAGCCTGGCTCTCTTTGCCAGCAGCTTTACTATCTGGCGGGCAGACAAGAGCATTGAAGGCCGAATCACAAGGGGATGATCCTCTGGCTGATCGCGACGATAGTGCTCGGGCTGATCTTTCTCGTCGGACAGGGGCTGGAGTACTGGCGGCTGCTGACGAACAACGTCACTGTAAGCCGCAACATGTTCGGTACCACGTTTTTCACGCTGACGGGCTTTCACGGCTTCCATGTACTTGTCGGGCTGGTAATGCTGGCCGCCTTTACGGGCATAGCTATGACGGGGCGCTTCAAAGGCCCCAGGTCGGGTGCGTTGAGCGCTCTGTCGCTCTACTGGCACTTCGTTGATGCTGTATGGGTGGTGATCTTTTCCATTGTTTACATCGGCACAGCGATCTTGAAATTATGAGGGCTTCTGCAATTAGGAAACGGGGGTAGCACATGCTTATTTCGCTTTCCAGACCCTTGCGCGTGAGGGCCATGCAATTGCCGCTGTCATGGTACCGGCGGCTGACCGTGGTGACGGCGTTTTGCGTGTGGGGGCTTATCGTCCTCGGCGGGATGGTGCGCGTCACGCAGTCGGGCACAGGCTGCGGCGAGACGTGGCCCCTCTGCCACGGAAGCATTTTGCCCAGCCTGACTACCACGAGCTGGTTGAGTGGAACCATAGGCTGTTCGCGACACTGGTGGGCCTGCTCATGGTGGTGACTGTGGGGTCAACCCTGCTGTGGTATCGTAGGTCGCGCAGGCTGGTCGTGCTGGCAATGCTTGCCGCCGCTACCTATATGAGCCAGGCGATCCTGGGTGGCATCACCGTTCTGCTCCACCTCGACCAGACCTGGGTGGCCGCCCACATGGGCAACTCGATGATCCTGCTCGCTTCTGTCACGCTTCTCGCGCTCTTTGCGCGCCTTCCGGCCGCTAAGCCCGCGGTGCAAGGGGAGGTGAGGTCGATCTCAGTGCCCGCTACGGTTGCTGGCAGAGGAGCGGCACTCGAAGTCGCCTTACGCCATATCCGCTGGCTCGTGGGAGCGACCCTGGTCTCGACCTTCTTTGCGATGCTGACCGGCTCGGCCGTCGTGGGCGCTAATGCCGACCTGGCCTGCCCATCTTGGCCTCAATGCTCAGCGAGTAGTCTACTCCCCACTACATATGATGCCTGGATCAATTCCGGGCACAGGATGGCCGTAGGGATGTCGGACGTGCTCATGCTGGTGCTGACGCTCGCCGTGTGGCGATTCTATCGCGGTCAGAGAAGGTTGCGTATCGCGTCGCACTTGCTGGCTCTTCTTTATGTGTCTCAAGTCTTTCTGGGGGCTTTCACTATCTGGCTGGGCGCGCCTGAGGCGTTGCGTGGGGCGCACCTGGGTCTGGCAGCGGCCACCTGGAGCGCGCTGGTCGTGCTGTCCACTCTCATCTGGGTGGGTAGATGCGGGAGAAGAGCGTGAAAGTACAGGCTCGCCCGGTGGGGGCAGCAGAAAGCTCAAGACAGAGCGGTTGGCCTTTGTGCCTGTGAAGGTGCGGCTCTACTTCAGCCTCATCAAGCCGCGGGTAATTCCATTGCTCCTTGTGCCCACTGTGGCTGCCATGTTGATGGCGGCTGTGCAGTATCCGACCACGCGCCCGCTCATTCCGCTCATTTTCCTAACGATGCTTGGCGGCACACTGGCGACCGCTGGGGCGCACTCCATAAACCAATATCTCGATCGCGACGTTGACGCCATGATGCGCCGCACCAAGAGGCGTCCCGTCGTAACGCGAACAGATTGCGCCGGGTAATGCACTCGGCTTTGGCATTGTGCTGACAGTTGTGGCTTTCTTGCAGCTGTGGCTGACGGTGAACTTGGCGGCGGCGCTGGCCGTGGGGGGCAACCTCTTCTACGTGTTTGTCTATACCCTCTGGCTGAAGCGCACCAGCGTACAAAATATCGTTATCGGCGGGGCGGCGGGCGCTGTGCCGCCGCTGGTCGGCTGGGCCGCCGTGACGGGCGGGGTGGGCCTCCGGCGCTGCTCTTCTTCGCCATCATCTTTTTTTGGACGCCGGCCCACTTCTGGGCGCTGGCGCTGGTCGACAAGAAGATTACCGGGAGGCCGGCATTCCTATGCTGCCGGTGGTGCGGGGCGAAGCAGCCACGCGGGCCAGCATCCTGCGCTATGCCCTGGTGCTGGTGGGGTGACCCTGCTGCCAGTGGCCGCGCAGGCCCTCGGCGGGTTGTATCTGCTGGCGCGGGCGGCCTGGGCGTGGTTTCGTCGGCGGGCGGTCGAACTGGCCGAGGAGTCACCGCGCGAGCCTGGCGACTGTTCAAGTTCTCGAACATGTACCTGGCCTTGCTCTACCTGGCGATGGTGGTGGACCGCCTGCTGGCCTGGACCGGAGGGCGCGATGAACATGCCGCGCTGCTCTCACAGCCCGGGATTGGGCACCCGGCAGCCGTCCGGTGCTCGTGCTGTGGCGCTGCCCTTCCGGTCGCGGGCTATATGGCTGGTGCTACGCTTTGCTGCTACATGGCCCCGGTGGCGCCCCGCTTTTTCGCCGGGGTAGTTGGTCCTGCTGCTGGCCCTGGTCTCGCCCATTGATCTGCTGGGCGACCGCTATCTGTTCAGCGTCCATATGTTCCAGCATCTGCTGCTGATCCTGGTCGTACCGCCGTTGCTGATCGTGGGCATCCCGGCGCACCTATGGCGGCGCCTGTTCCACGGCGGCGCGCGGATCGGATCGAACGGGTGCTGCGCCGGCCGCTGGTGGCCTGGCTGCCCGCCGTGGGCATCCTCTGGCTCTGGCACCTGCCCGCGCTGTACGAGGCCGCGCTGGAGCATCCGGCGTGCATGTCGGGCAGCATCTATCGTTCCTGGTCACGGCCACGATCTTCTGGTGGCCGGTGCTTGACGCCGGTGCGCGAGCGGCGGCTGGCGCTATCCACCCGCCCTGGTCCTTATCTGCTGACAGCGGCAGCGGCAAACACCTTGCTGGGCATCTTGCTGACCTTTGCCCCGGCGGGCCTCTACCCGGCCTACCGCCACCCGCTGGATCTGTCTGGGTCCTGCTACCTCTGCTTCGGAACACCTGGGGGCTGACTCCACAGGCCGACCAGCAATTAGGCGGGCTGTTCATGTGGGTTCCGGCCGGGCTGGTGTTCCTGGGAGCAATCTTCGGCGTGCTGGCACGCTGGTATTCATCGCCGAAGAAGATGACCATATATTGGAGGACGAGCGCATAGTAATGGCACAATCTCTGCCATTGGAGGAGACATCGTGATGAAGGTTGAGCATGGTCGAGGATAGTCATCGCGCATATGAAAACACCTCTCCAGGGTGCAAGTACCGAGCAAGAGAGTGGGGGATACGACGCACACGAGGAACTTTACCTGGCTGCGCCCGTGCATGTGCCGTCCGGACCAGTACGTCCCGGTTGGAGCAGCCGTAGCCCGAGCATTTGTCGGAGCCGACTTACTGGCCGGTAGTCATGGCGCTGGGTATCACCATGCTTTTATGGGGCATTGTGACAACATTGGATCTAACGCTTGTGGGGCTTGCCCTATTTGTTCTGGCTATATCCGGTTGGATCGGAGAGCTTACGCCATGAAAACCCAGAAGAATGACGAACTGATGCCCCGAGCCCCGAAGCTCCGGGACCGGATAAGAATGAATCGATCAGGAGCTGCTTACGCGGCGCGCCTTTCTGAACAAATTGAGTATCGGCCTGTCGGCGTGGCGGGCAGCCATAGTAGGTGCGCCTGTTATCGGCTTTCTTATAGCACCCCTCTTTCGGCAATCGCCGGAGGTGTGGCGTCCAGTCGGCCCTGTGACCAGTTCAAGGTAGGGGAGACGGTGGAGGTGAAGTTTCAGGATGCCTCACCTCTGCCGTGGGCAGGCGTGACAGCGCAGACGGCGGCCTGGCTGCGCCGTAATACCGAGCAAGACTTCACCGCGTTCTCTGTGAATTGCACGCACCTGGGCTGCCCGGTCAACTGGATACCTGACGGCAACCTTTTCATGTGCCCCTGCCACGGCGGGGTCTATTACAAAGACGGGCGCGTGGCCGCCAGGCCTCCACCCAACCCGCTGCCTACCTATCCTGTGCGAGTGCAAAACGGGCAGGTTGAAGTCCTGGCGAGCGGTATCCCATTGTCCAGCTAGTTCGCTACGCGAATTGCGAATTACGAACTTGCGGTTTGAGTTCGTAATTCGTAATTCGTCATTGGAGCAAATCGATATGAACCCAATTAAGAGCGTTGGTCACTGGATGGACGATCGTACCGGCGTGGTCGCAGCAGCCAAGCCGATACTAGAGCACCCGGTGCCTCCCGACACGGGCTGGTGGTATATCTTGGGCACGGCCACGCTCACGGCCTTTCTCGTGCAGGTAGGCACCGGGATCGCGCTCTCTACCTCCTATGTGACTTCTACTGCCACGCGTACAATAGCCTCCAGTTCATTACAAACGATGCGCCCTTCGGCAACCTGCTGCGCGGAATGCACTACCTGGGGTGCATCGGCGATGGTGGTGCTTATCGGAATACACATGGCGCGCACCTTTGTGATGGGTTCTTACAAATTCCCGCGTGAGATGAACTGGCTGACCGGCTCGGTGCTCTTGCTCGTCACGCTCGCCATGGCTTTCACGGGCCAACTCCTCCGGTGGGACCAGAATGCCGTGTGGTCAACGGTGGTGGCGGCATCGCAAGCAGGACCGCGCGCCTTTTATGGGCAGGGGCTGGCGCATTTCTTACTGGCGGGCGACACAGTCGGAGGGGCCACGCTCAGCCGCTTTTTCGCCTTCCACGTCTTTTTCATCCCGGCGGTGATCTCCTCTTCCTCGGCATCCATCTCTTTCTCGTGGTGCGCAACGGAATATCGGAGCCTCCCAGGACCGGGCGGGTGTTGATCCGAAGACCTATCGGCCGTGGTACCACGATATGCTGCAAAAGAGGGGTGTACCCTTCTGGCCCGATGCGGTGTGGCGCGACGTTATCGGCGCGGTGTGCGTGGTAGTCATTATCGCTATGCTCGCTCTCATACTGGGTCCACCTACGCTCGACAAGCCGCCTGACCCCACGATCATCCAGGCATACCCTCGACCCGACTTCTACTTCCTGTGGTACTTCGCGGTGCTGGCGGTGGTCCCCGCCCGGACTTGAGAATTACATTATTATTGGGGGGCCGCTTTTCCTGGGCTTTTTGCTCTTTATTCTGCCGCTGGTGGCGAACAAAGGAGAGCGAAGCCCCAAGCGCCGTCCCTGGGCCATGGGCTTCGTGGTGCTTGTGCTCGTTATGGTGGGCACGCTATGGATCGCCGGCGAGCAGGCGCAGTGGTCACCCAATTTTAACGCACAGGCCTTGCCCGCAAGCGCTGTGAGCAGTACCGACCAGCAGGTCATAAACGGCTCGAAGCTCTTTCTCTCCGAAGGGGCGAATATTGCCACACAATAGCGGGCAACGGAGGAGAGCGCGGGACCGAATCTTTTCTCCGGTGGGAGGGCGCCTTTCCACCAGCCAGATAACGATACCGCATCCTGAACGGCGGCAACAACATGCCTGCTTATGGCAGCATTCTTACGCCTCAGGAGCTGAACGATCTGGTAGGGTTCCTTCAATCGCGAAAGTAGATTACGGTCCATGACCTCTAAAATCTGGGCCTTCGGACTCGAAGATGGGCCTCATAGCGTGCAGTTAGAGCAGGATGCCTGGACTGGGCGACGCACTATAACCGTGGACGGCAGCCTGATCCAGTCGCAGATAGTGCTTTTCTCCCGAGTGACTACACCCCGATTTCCTATAGCTGGTCATAATGCTTCCCTTCACTTCAGGGGTACAGGCTTCAGCGCCAACTACGAGCTACAGCTGGATGGCCGCTCGATAGGGCTGGGGCGTGATGCACCGCCGTCGCGTGTGCACCCGATTCCCGCGTGGACGTGGTTCTTCGTAGCGGTGTGTGCTGCTATCCCGGTGATAGCCCTGGGAGGCCTGATTCCCTTTCTGCTCGGCGTAAGCGGCGCGGCAATCTGTGTGGCGATCGCTCGCGACCCATCGAGGGTAATCAGTATGAGGATTCTCTTTTGCGTGGGAGTGACCATCTGCTGCTGGGCGCTCTTCATCTTTCTCCTCATCACCGCGGCAGCTTCTAACGCTTGAGCCGCGACACTAATATTAGCCACCGCGCTCGTGTGTTCGTCACGTATCATCCTATATGCCGTTATTAACGCGGGGGTGATGCAGTTGAAGACTAAATCGAACCCTATCAGAGTGCTCATTGCGGACGGTCACACGAAGTACAGCAACGCGCTACGGCAAACGTTGGACATGGAAGACGATATAGAGGTGGTGGGCGAAGCAGAAAACTGGCAAAGCCTGGAAGTAGCCGCCAGGCAGCTAAAGCCCGATGTAATCTTGATGGATATGCGCTTATCCAACGGCCAGGGGAATAACGATGGCATCGTCGCGACCGGGCAAATCCTGCGAGGTAACCCGGACGTGGCAGTTATCGTCATCACAATGCTTTGCACCCAGGACCAAGTGCGGCTGGCCCGGCAAGCGGGTGCGCGAGGTTTCGTGCTTAAAGACGACCGCAATCATGAGCTTCTCGACACAATTCGTGTCGTAGCGCGGCCTTCCTTCCCCCGCGCTGATAGACTTCTCAATTCCAGCGTCGAGTACTATTCCTCCGAATAGGAAACCACCGGGAGGCTAGTCGCCGGCGCTTGATGGCAAGATCAGCGCCTTGACTACCCTCTGGGCCTCGACATCTTCGAGTGCTTGCTGGGCCTGGTCCAGGCCGTAATGCCCGCTAACGAAGTCTCTCCAGGGGAACCGGGTGTGATAGCGCGCCAGTACTTGCACCGCCCTGTAGAGATGGCTTACATCGCTGCCCCAGCATCCCCGCACATCCAGATGTTTCCGGTTGAGATCAAGGTGGGGATTGAACTCGACAGGCCCGGCATCCGTGTACTGGCCTACCACCACATAGCGCCCTGCATCACGCGTCATCCTCATACCCTTAGGGATTGCTGAGGCCACTCCCGTAGCTTCGATAGTGACGTCCACCCCACGCCCTCCGCTGAGTGAGCGCACAGCCTCTGATTCTCGCCTGAGCATCGTTTGTGCCTATATCAATCACCGCGTCAGCCCCACTCCGGGCTGCCATGTCGAGGCGCAGCGGCGGCCCGCCCACCACAATTATCTTAGCCGCTCCGCGCAGTTGCGCGAGGATAGCCGCGCTCAGGCCGACCGGCCCACTACCCTGTACAAGCACGGTGTCGCCGAAGCGCACCTCGGCACGCTCAAGCGCATGAAGAGCCGTGGGCAGTCCGCAGCCTGCGGCAAGGAAAGTCTCCCAGGGAAGGCCGGGCGGCAAAGTGACGATGTGCACGCCGGGCCTCAAATAGATATACTCCGCCCACCCGCCTAACAAACCGTCATCCGCCGATAGCGTGATGCCATAGACACGGCGGTGCGGGCAACGTGTGGTGGCGTGAGCAACTGTGCAGTACCAGCAGCGCCCGCATGAGCCGTACACATCGAGGAAAGTTACTACGTCGCCTGCTCGCAAAGGGCGACCGTCCACATCTTCCACGTGGCCTCCGGTCGCGGCCACCTCGCCAACGCTAACGTGCCCCGGTATTACGGGGTATGGCACGCCGGAGAGGCGCCCGTGCCACAGATGCACGTCGGTACCGCATACTTCGCTGCCAAGCGTGCGCAGCAACACCGCGCCCGGCTCTATAGACGGCTCGGCATATTCACGCATCTGAAGCGGCGCGCCGGGTGCGGGCATCACGACTGCCTTGATCATCTTTCCTGCTTTCCGTCCTGTAATAGGACAAAGATTCTTTCGCCGCCAATGAAATTATACTTTGCTGGGGCCACGATTTCTATTGACTCGACTCCTTATGCGGTGCTATAGTTGCAGCGCC
Source organism: uncultured Chloroflexia bacterium (assembly GCA_963837315.1). Taxonomy (GTDB): domain Bacteria; phylum Chloroflexota; class Chloroflexia; order QHBQ01; family JADMIH01; genus JADMIH01. The sequence goes on along the minus strand of CAWINE010000011.1, from coordinate 15,446 downwards.
TGGGATGTCTTTCTGGTATCTCGACATGCCGTTGGCTCATGCACAGCGCTAGCCGTTAGCCCATTCGATGGGCGCAACGAACCATTGTCCTCATGCCCTCGGGCCAGCCATCCTTACTTATCCCGCAATTATTTTCAGAGGGTGCACATGATAGAACAACATCTTAGAGTAGCCAGCGAAGCGCTTGCTCGCGAAGTGAACCGGCGTGATTTCCTCAGAAAAGCAGGCGGCGCGGTCGTCACCGGCCTGGTGGCGCTGGCGACGGGGCCTTCCCTCGGTGGGGTTGGACGAGACCGAAAGGCGCTCGCCGCAGCGCGAGTACCGAACGTGGCCAATTGCGTCCCGCCCGGCCCGTATTGCAACCTGGATGGGGAGAACGAGCCGAATGGCTGCCGAGGGGCAAGCTGTTTCCAGCATTTCGCCAACGGGGCAGTGCAGACGTGCACGCCCCAGTATGGTTACCAGATAACCGGCTGCTGGACTACCATCTCCGGCAACGGTTACTGGACCTGCTGCGATTGCGACTGCACAGGTGGCGTTAGCTGCGGCTGCGCCCAATATACCGCTGCCCCAGGCGTCTTCCCCGACTGAATGGCAATGGACGCGATACGATCAATTGTGCTTTTTACGCTCTTTCGCACAACCCGGCACGATTTCACGATTTCGCGATAGTGAGAGGAACCTATGTCCAAACGCCTCTTTTATTCGTTAGCAATCAGCATAATGCTTCCACTGGCGCTGGTCGCGCTGGCGTGGGTTGTCGCTAGCGGCAACAATCGAAGCTATACGCCCGCCATCATCGAAGGGCAGCAGGGACCGAACGTGCCCTCCGCCAACTGGGGCGACATAGTGGCGTTCCCCACGGTTACGCTCGGCTTTGATTGCTGCGAGTCGTTTACCGGCCCTTTGTACCTCAAGCGCGCAGCGGCCGCCGGTTACCCTCCTAACGGGAAGGTATACGTTTTCGGCGGCAGGCATATGCCCGATGGCTCCGACGTGGGCAGCCGCTGGATATGGGAATACAATCCAGCCAACAACACACTCACGCAGAAGAACGCCCTCCTCGACCAAAACCAGTCGGGTAGCCGGTATGTAGCGAATATGGTGGCGGCTGTGCTTACCAGCACGATAGGCCCGCGCATTTATATCGTCGGCGGGTCTACTGTCAATGGCCTGTCAACCGGCGACGTAAGAGTGTACGACCCCAACACGGATACCCTTTCCTCCTCGGACACCTGGCCCGCAGCCCCGGCGCGAGTGCCGGGCGGCTATGCCGTCTACAATAACAAGCTCTATATATTCGGCGGGCACGCAATCTTGCCTGCCAGTCACCTGTACAGCGATACCTGGGTCTTCGATCCCACTTTGCCCTCAGGGCAGCGATGGACGAAAATCGACTGGGCTAGCCTGAGTATTCCGAGGGCCTATATCGCGGGCGCCGAGCTTGACGGCTATATCTACGCTATCGGCGGCGACCAGGTGGTGAGTAATACGGTAACGTCGGTGTCCACGGTCGAGCGGATGAATCCCAGCGATGCAAACCCCACGTGGCAGCCTGTAGCGAGCGTTCCCTGGGCCTTGGGCGATGCAAGCGCGTGGGCCTACGACACGGGGTCTCCCTACGAGATTGCCGGGAGAATCGTAATCGCAGGTGGCGGATATCCTGTACCGAGCACGAGCGCCCTGATCTACAACCCCACTACAAATAGTTGGAACGCTTTCCCCGACACCCTTCGGCCACGGCGTAACTATGCCGCTGCCGAGCTGAACGGCTTCCTTTACGTCTGGGGAGGCTACGACGTGCAGGGCAACGTTTACAACGGCTCAAACTCGAGCATGGCCTACAACGCGACAGGCTCGCCGCCCCCTCCCGCGATCACACCTTCCGCCACTCCCTCGCCCCTTCCTGTCAGCTGTGAGGCGACCACCAACTACACCTACACAGTGTCAACGGGTGTCAGTATTGACCCCGGCACGGTGCTTGTGCCGAACACCAATTGCTCGACCTGCTTCGTGAACCTGGATATGCCATTCCCAGTTCGCCTCTATGGGCGCTCTTTCACCACCGCGCTTGTCGGCTCAACAGGGAATTTGCAATTCGGCAGCGACAATTCGGCCTGGATAAACCGGCCCCTACCCTGGACTGGGTTCGGCTATTCCCTCTTTCCCTACTGGCGCGATCTTGAAATGACAGGCAACGGCGATGGTATCTACACCTCGACCGTCGGAACTGCCCCTGGCCGGACCTTCAACATAGAGTGGAGAGGAGTGGGCGCCAGTTTTGAGCTTCGCCTCCACGAGAACGCCACGAACTTTGAGTATGTTTACGGAGCAAACACCAATGTCGGCACGGTTGGCGTGCAAAAGGACCTCAGCTACTACACATCGGTCGGCTACAATGTCTTTCCGCCGTCGGGCACCGAGTACAACTGGGTTGTCGGTCCGTGCACCACAACCCCTACGCCCGTTCCGACCAATCCGCCGCCCACTGCCACCGGCACCGGGACGGCCTCGCCCATAGTTCCGAGCGCAACGATACCGGCAACCGTCACCGTCTTCGGCACCGCCCCACCCGCTGCATCTCCGACCGTGTTAAACACGCAGACGGTTGCTCCCTCGACTGACACGCCTCCGCCTGCCACAGAGACCGCTGTCGCGCTCACGGCAACACCCGCGGCCTGCGAGGTAAACTTCACGGACGTACCTCCGGGTAGCACCTTCTACAGCTATGTGCAGTGCCTCGCCTGCGTGGGCATCGTTAATGGCTACCCTGATGGAACATTCAAGCCGAACAAGAACGTCATAAGAGGGCAGCTTGCCAAGATTGTCTCGAACGCTGCTGGATTGAGCGACCCGGCGGGCGCCCAGTTATTCGCGGACGTGCAGCCTAACTCCCTCTATTACCCATATGTTCAGCGGTTGGGCTTGCGCGGCTACATGAGCGGCTATCCATGCGGTGGCCAGGGAGAACCTTGTCTGCCCGGCAATCTTCCGTATTTCCGCCCATACGAGTGGGCCACCAGGGGAGAAATATCGAAGATAGTGGCGAATGCCGCGGTGCTTGGCGATCCGCCGGGTGACCAGATATTCGCGGACGTATCACCGGGCAGCGTCTTCTATGACTACGTGCAACGGCTCGCCTCTCGCGGCTACATGAATGGTTATACTTGTGGTGGCCCGCATGAGCCGTGCGATCCCGAGAGCCGTCCTTACTTCCGCCCCAACAACTATGCCAGTCGTGGGCAAACCTCGAAGATAGTAGCTAACACTTTCATGCGCGACTGCCTCGTCCGAAGTAGATAAAGCGTAGGATGAAGCAGCGCCTGGCGCTGCTTCATCATCCTGCAGGAAACATCAGCTCCACTTCATCATGGAACTCCCGGCAGAGAGGCACAGGCGGCTCGCCGGGGCGTGGAGCGCAGAGCACTTCGGCCATGGTCCGGTAGTACCATTCCTGGTCCTTGCGTCCTCGCTTGAAGCGTGTCCACACCTCTTCACCAAGCTGTTCGTAGGCGTGTTGAATGCTCCGCAGGTTGTGCAGCTTGTCGGCGCATGAGACCGCCCGAACCTCCCAAGTCGCTGTTTTCATAAATTCGAGGGTATGCTGCTTGCGCTCCTCCCAACCGTGCGATTTGTCCGGCTCGGAGCAGCCCGCCACAATGCTCGCTACATTCTCGCCAAACTCGCGGCGGAGATCGTCTATGGTGGTTGCTGTATCCTCTATTGTATCGTGCAGGATGCCCGCGGCTACAACGTCGTCGGCGCACCCTGCTCTTGATAGCATCAGGCCAACTGCGTAAGGGTGGGCGATATATGGTATGTCGGTGCCCTTCCTCACCTGATTTCTGTGCGCCCAGGCGGCCACCTCGATGGCGCGATCAATTAAATCCACTGGTTACTCCATTGGTGCAGTTGGTTGTCGGTTGTCAGTAGACGACGGACGATGGTCTACTGACAACTGACAACCGACAACCGGCTACCGTTCCCCCTTCGTCCAGGTCCAGCCGCTGATCTCAGGCATATCTTCGAAGTGCTCGCGAGAGTAAGCCACGGCCTCGTCCAGGAGAGAATGGCACTCTGCTATCAACGGTGCGGTGCGTGCGTGGAGACGGGTGGCATATTTCATGGCTTCTATAGCCAGGTGGTAGCGGCTCATGTTATTCAGTACAACCATGTCAAAAGGCGTGGTGGTCGTGCCCTGCTCGATGAAGCCGCGCACGTGGAAGCGCTCGGGCATTGAGGACGCCCATGCACAATCTCGTGTATGGCTCGCTGGTAGCCGTGGAAAGCGAAGATGACCGGCCTGTCAGCGGTGAATAGCTCCACGAATTCGAGTGCTCGGTCATGCCGTGGGGGTGAACGTCAGGCGGAAAGAGCGTCATCAGATCGACGACATTCACCACGCGCACCTTTAGGTCAGGGATTTTGTTGCGCAGCCACCAGGCTGCAGCCACTATCTCCATCGTCGGGATGTCACCCGCGCAGGCCAGCACCACGTCTGGCTCGAAACCCTCATCGTTGCAGGCCCATGCCCACCGGGACGCGCCCTTCGCGCAGTGCTCGATGGCTTCGTCCATGGTCAAATATTGAAGTTGAGGCTGCTTGTCCTGCACTATCAGATTGACGTAGTTACGGCTGCGCAGGCAATGATCAGCGACCGAGAGGAGACAGTTGGCGTCCGGCGGCAGGTATATGCGAGCCACGGTTCCGCGCTTGGAAAGCATGACATCTATAAGTCCGGGGCCCTGGTGGCTGAAGCCGTTGTGGTCATTGCGCCACGAGGTAGAAGTCAGCAGGATGTTGAGTGAAGATATGGCTGCGCGCCACGATAGCTGCGCTGGCCTCTTGCAGCCACTTTGTGTGCTGCACGATCATCGAGGCGGCCACCATGGCGAAGGCCTCATACGTGGCGAACACGCCGTGCCGTCCCGTCAGCAGGTATCCCTCCAGCCAGCCTTCGCAATTGTGCTCGCTCAGAACCTCCATCACCCGCCCATCGGGCGACACATGATCATCGATGGAGATCGTCTTGCCCACGAAACAGCGGTTTTCAACGTCAAATACGCTGCCCAGGCGATTAGAATTTACCTCGTCGGGGCAGAAAAGGCGGAAATTGGCCTCATCGCGATTGTGGGTGTAAGATATCACGCATCATCTGGCCGAAATCGCGCGTGGACTCTTAGCCGCTCGGCAGCAGGCGCTTTGACCTCGACCGCGTAGTCTTTGTAGTTGGGTATGTCGAGGTCAACGCGCAGCTTGCCGCCATTGGCATGGGGGTTGGCGCCCATGCGGCGATCCCCTGCCGGAGCAAGCTCTGCAAGCTCGGCTACCAGCTTGCCTGTCCGGTCGAAGTGCGCATCGGGGTTATAGCTATCCATCCACGCCTCTAGCATCTGAAGTTGTTCGGGGTTCTGCTGACACTATCGAGTGGCACCTGGTGGGCGCGGAACGTGCCCTCGACGGGCACCCCGTCCAGTTCTTTGGGGCCTGTCCACCCTTTGGGCGTGCGCAGGATGATCATCGGCCAGCGCGGGCGATCTGAAATGCCGTGGGTGCGCGCGTGCTCCTGAATGGCACGAATCTTCTTGTAACAGGTGTCGAGGATAGCAGCGAATTGTCTGGTGCAGACGCATAGGGTCGTCGCCCTCGACGAAATGCACATCGTAGCCATGGCCGCGAAAGAGAGCGCGCACGATCGCCGTCGCTCGTGCGCGCAAGCACAGTGGGGTTGGCGATCTTGTAGCCGTTCAGATGAAAAATGGGCAGCACCGCGCCGTCGCGGACCGGATTGAGGAAGTTGATACCCTGCCAGGAGCCGCTTAGAGGACCTGTTTCGGCCTCGCCGTCGCCCACCACGGCCATCACTATGAGATCAGGATTGTCGAAGGCTGCGCCGAATGCGTGGGTGAGCACGTACCCAAGCTCTCCGCCTTCGTGGATTGAGCCGGGAGTAGGCACGCTCACGTGGCTGGGCATGCCGCCGGGCGTCGAGAACTGGCGGAAGAAGCGGCGTATGCCCTCAACATCCTGGGTAATCTGCGGGTAGATTTCCGTGTAGGTGCCTTCGAGGTAGACGTTGGCAAGGAGCGCAGGCCCGCCATGCCCCGGGCCAGCCAGGTAAATAATGTTAGCGTCCTGCTCTTTGATGAGCCTGTTCAGGTGCACGTAAATGAAGTTGAGGCCGGGAGAAGTGCCCCAGTGCCCGAGCAGGCGAGGCTTGATGTGGTCCGGCCGCAGCGGATAGCGAAGCAGGGGGTTGTCTTGCAGATAAATCTGCCCGATGGTCAGGTAATTGCTCGCCTGCCAGTAGCGATTCATTTTATCGAGCAACTCGGCGGAAAGTGGACCCTTGCCATGTTGCTCTTCGGCCTGGGGAAGTATCGAGACGTCCGTATCATCGACACTCACGACGCTTGAGATGGCCGTGTCAAACTTGTACATAATATGCTCCTCACGATGCTGGCGTCATGCGGGGAAAAGAGTCATGTGCCGCGTCGCACGGCTCTCGCATCCATGTGAGAGTGTTCCAGCCAGCATACATTATAACTGACTTGCCGAAAATGACCACGCACCTCTCCTGCGAATCTCCTCGCCGGGTGTTGTATAATTTCCTGTGCACTCTCGTCGGCTCATAAGCCCGAGACCCTGGCAAATTTTGTGTGTAGAGGCAGAAATGGCTCGAATTAAAATGGCTTACATAGGCGGGGGAAGCACGCGAGCGCCGGGTACTATGGCATCGTTCGTCTCGCAGGGCAAGAACTTCGACGGCTCCGAGGTTGTTTTGATTGACCTCGACCGGGAACGCCTCGACATTGTCAGAGCGATTGCCGAAAAGATGGCACGGGCACGAGGCATTGACCTTGCGATCACGGCCACTACCGACCGCCTCGCGGGCCTGCGAGGTTGCGACGCTGTGCTGACCAGCTACCGGCCGGGTGGCTTCGAGGCGCGCTATCTCGATGAGAGCATTCCTCTCAAGCACGGCATCATCGGGCAAGAGACGCAAGGCCCAGGCGGTTTCTTCATGGCGCTTCGCTCCATCCATGTTATTAAGGGCATCGTGGCAGACATGGAGAAAGTATGTTCAGGGGCGATCCTGTTCAACTACACCAATCCGGTCAATATTGTCTCTGAAGCAGTGACACACCACACGGCTATTCCGACGATCTCGCTTTGCGATGGGCCAATCGTTTATCCCAGGTGGGCCGCTCGAGTGGCCGGCCTCGATCCCGACAAAGTCGAAAGTGCAATGATAGGGCTTAACCACGCCTCCTGGTCTGTGCGGCTCCTTTATGAGGGCCGGGACATGATCCCCATGGTAAGGGAGGCATACGAGCGCGAGGAAAACGATCCGCACTTAGGCACCGAGGACCTGAGGCTGCTGAAGCTGGCCGCCGTCATGGGAAGCGTACCCGCCAGCTATTATGCTTATTACTATTTCAAAGAAGAGATTCTGGCCGAGCTACAGGCCAAAGCAACCACACGCTCGCAGGACATCATGAGCCATGTGCCTGACTACTGGGCACACTACCGCGAGCAAGCCGCGGCGGCCGAGCCTGAACTGAACCCAAACCGCTCCAGGGGTGGTATCAACGAGCTGGAGCTGGCGATCGATGTCATGGACGCTATCTTCAATGACCGCAAAGAGGTATGGCCGGTCAACGTGCCCAACCATGGCGCGATTTCCGACTTCCCCGACGATATGGTTGTGGAGGTACCCGGCTACGTGGACCGGAGTGGCGTCGTGCCGCTGGCTGAGGGACATCTGCCCGCGCAGGTGAGGGGCCTCGCCAAAATGCTCGGCGAATATCAGGCGCTTACAGCCAGGGCAGCGTGGGAGGGCACAAGACGCGACGCAATACAAGCTCTTGCTTCTAATCCCCTCTGCTGCTCGCTCGATATGGCGGAGACACTCTACGACGAAATGTCCGCAGCACACAAGCATTACCTGCCTGAGAGGCTGTTGCGCTGACATATGCATTCTCCACCGTCGACCTGCACCTATAGCCACAATGAGGGACGCGGTTAGTCGTGTCCTCTCGGTCTGAGTACATCCTTGGCGTAGACGGGGGGAACTCCAAGACTGTCGCCCTGGTAGCCGCACGCGATGGAAGCGTGGTGGGCGTGGGGCGCGGCGGCTGCTCGGACATCTATACTCACCCGGACCCGAATGTTCCTCTCTCCGAAGTAGACACAGCCGTATCGGCGGCCCTGCAGATGGCAGGCATAGGGGCCGGCGCGCTCATCGCAGGCGGGTTCAGCATGGCTGGGGCCGATTGGCCGGAAGATTTCGCTTTGCTGCGGGCCGCGATGCAGGAGCGAGGCCTCGGACAGAAGATAGTTGTGGTGAACGATGCGGTTGGCGCTCTGCGCTCGGGCTTGTTCGACGGGGCAGGCGTAGTGGTAGCATGCGGTACGGGGGCGGCCACAGCGGCGTCCTCGGCGGAGGGGCACGTATGGCACAGTAGCTGGTGGCAGGACCCGCAGGGCGGGCACCAGCTTGGCGTGAAGGCGCTGCACGCGGTATATCGCGCAGAACTAGGCATTGACCCACCAACCCGGCTTACCGAAGCCGTGCTTCGACATTTCGGGCAGCAAAGCGTCGAGGATGTGCTGCATGTTTTCACGTCCCGCTCGGGCGAGCGTCCACCCAGGAGCAACATCAGCGGGCTGTCGCGCTCGCTCCTCGATTTGGCGCATGATGGCGACCCTACGGCGTTCCGCATTGTTCAAGAGCACGGCGAGCACTTGGGTGACTATGCACTTACCGCCGCACGCATGGCTGGCATACTTGATATGGCTTTCACTCTTGTGTTGACGGGTGGCGTGTTGCGCCACCCATCGCGCCTGCTCCCAGAGGCACTGGTCGCGCGAGTGCAACGCGATGCGCCTTCCGCGAGGCCGCTCTACAGCGTATTCGAGCCGGTGGTGGGTGCGCTCTTCCTTGCTTTTGAGGAGGCAGGCATCGCTCTCGATGATCGGTTGCTGGCTCGCCTAACCGCCACACTGCCGGAGTCTTCGCTGTTCGCTACCTGATAGGCTATTCTGTCCTCTATTCCTGAAGTTTGGACTACGTGGCCTCTTTGACGCATAGGGCGCCGGTCTGATAAACTGCGGCTATCACATTGAAGGAGCAAAGCAGATGTGCGCCACCACGACCGCCGATTTCCACGACTACGACCGCTACATAGAAGAGCACTTCGATGAAATGGTGCAGGAGCTGCGAACATTTTGTTCCACGCCGACCCTTGCCGGGCAGCGAATTGGCCTGGAAGAGGGAGTTCTCGCCGTGCGCAGGGCGCTTGAGCCACTTGGCGCGGTTACAAACGTCGTATCAACTGGCGATGGCTCGCCTCCTGTGGTGCTGGCCGAGCTTGGCTCTGGAGCGCGACTCTGCTGCTCTATAACCACTACGATGTTCAGCCCCCCGAGCCTCTTGACTTATGGGAAGTCACCACCCTACGCTGGCGACGTGCGGGACGGCAAATTCTATGCACGCGGCGTTGCCGATGACCGTGGCGATTTCCTTTCCAGGGTGCTCGCGGTGCGCGCGTACAAGGCTACTATTGGCGAATTGCCGCTGCGGCTTCGCTGGCTTGTAGAGGGCGAAGAGGAGATCGGCAGCCCGCACATCGAGCCAGTTGTGCAACAGCACGCCGACGAGCTGCACGCCGACTGGTGCGCTTGGGAAGGCTCCTCCCGGGATCAGCTTGATATGGTCAAGGTTGTGTGCGGCGTAAAGGGGATGCTCTACGTCGAGCTTCACGCCACAGGCCCAGACCACGATGCGCATTCAGGTGCGGGTGGTGTCCTTCCCAATCCGGCCTGGCGGCTGGTGATGGCCCTTGCCACACTCAGGGGATGAGAAAGGTAACTTTGTCATGGACGGCCTGGACGATCTTGTCGATGCACCCAGCAAGCAGGATATCGCTGCTGTCGATGCTATGCCTTTTGACGAGAAGGCCTCTCTTGCCGTCCATGGTCTGGACCACTGGCAGCGTGGGCTTTCGGGCCGCGAAGTGCTGCGCGCCGAGCTTTTCGACCCTACCGCCAATATCGCGGGCTTCCACAGCGGCTATGGCGGCGAAGGCTCCAAGACCATTGTGCCTAGCACTGCTATGGTCAAAATGGATTTCCGCCTGGTGCCCCACCAGACCGCCGAGAAAATGCTGGAGTTGCTTCGCGCCCATCTCGACAAACGTGGCTACGATGACGTAAAGATTGTGAAGCTGGGCCAATTGTCCTATGCAAAAACGCCTGTAGACAGTCCGCTCGTCGAGATGAGCGTCCAGGCGTGGCACGACCTGGGCGAGGAGAAGGTGACTGTGTCGCCTATAACTGGGGGCAGTGGTCCAATGTCGCTGGTCAACGATGAGCTGGGTATTCCGACTGTGATGACCGGGGGTGTCGCGTTCAAAGGATCGCGGGTCCACTCGCCGAACGAATCGATCAGGCTGGCAGACTTCAAGCTGGCGATTCGCTACTGGGGTCGCTTCTTTTCAAGGTTAGCGAGTGCTTCCGGATAAAGGCGGCATGGACTATGCCGCAAAAGCAGCGCGCATCCTACGCGCCAACATCAGCGCGCCTTTGGTTTTGGCTCAGGCTGCCAGCTATCAAGTATAATACGCGAAGTCTTTTCGTAGGTGGACAACATGACGGTTGACGAGGCATTTCAGAGGGGCAACAACCTTCTGGCGACAGCAGTCGTAGCATTTTCAGCATTTGCGTTCTTACCCGAATTCTTTCTCGAAGATGAATTGCCGCACAAACTGGACGAGGGCATACTATTCCTTCTCGGAATAGCAGCAATTGCCTGGTATCTGAGCGGCAGAAACAAGTTCATGCGCTCACCAATACCTGTCGGTCTGGTGGGGCTGGCGCTTGCCACCAAGGTGCTTGGGTTCATCCTCGAGCTTGGCGATGCTGAGGACCTGGGCGACGACTTCGGGGCGCTTATCCTGTTCATCTTGGCGACCATCACAGTACTGGTGCTCTACATCAGAGGCACACGCTCCCAGTCAGCGCATAGCTAGGCAAGAGAGGAACAGGAATGCCTCGACGACGCGGTCGAGGCATTCCTGTTCCTCTCTTGCATATTTCATTGCTGCGTGCCGGGCCAGGACTGGCTGATGGCTTGTGCTTCAGGCAACTCGGTGGCCGGCGTCTGCTCGCGCAGGGTGGCGGCAGGTAGGGTGATTGTGAAATGTGCGCCCTCGCCCGGTGCGGAAGTCACGCCGATTGTTCCACCATGAGCCTGCACTATGGCGCGTGCGATTGCCAGGCCGAGGCCCGTGTTGCCATTGGCGCGAGCGCGCGAAGGGTCGGCGCGGTAGAAGCGGTCGAAGATACGAGCCTGATCTTCGGGAGCTATCCCCGGCCCTGTGTCCCCAACCTCAATACGTGCCACCGGTGCGGATGGATCGTGGCCGGTTGACACCAGGATTTCCCCGTCGTCCGGCGTATATCGCAGGGCATTGTCTACCAGATTCAGAATTACCTGCTTCAGCTTGTCCGGCTCTCCGTGCACAACAACACTTTTTGAAAGATCAGTCGCCATGCGAATCTGCCTGGCCTCGGCGAGCGGACGCATTTGATCGACAACTTCTGCCGCCAGCTTGCTGACGTCGAGAGGCAATATGGTCATTGGCGTGGTGCTGTCCAGCCGCGAGAGGGTCAACAAATCCGAGACGAGCCGCCCCAGGCGCGCCAACTCTTTGTACATGGCGCGCACCGAGCGCTGGATAACCGAGGTATCGCCACGGTCGGCTCCTATCAGCAGCATCTCGCTCAAGCCTTCCAGGGAGGTCAGGGGAGTGCGAAGCTCATGCGATGCGTCGGCCACGAATCGCCTCTGGGCTTGCAGGGCTGAGGCAAGACGATCCACCATGTGATCAAAGGCAGAGCCGAGACGCGCCACCTCGTTGCGTCCGGCGGGAAGGCGCATACGGCGATCGAGGTCGCCCCTCGCAATAGCCTCTGCTGTGCGAACCATGCGGTCGAGAGGTCGCAGCGTTAGCCGGGTGAGTACCAATCCCGCGATCATACCTATTACGGTGCCCACGATTATGCCCAGCGCTATATAAAGGCGCAACTGGTTGAGCACGTCGTCGGCGGGGCCAAGCGAGGTGACTTCCTCCAGGTAGAGACGCATGTTGGCGCGATCCGGGAAGGTATGCACGTCGACCGCCCGGAGCACAACCAGTTGTCGCTCGCCATCAGAGGCTCGTACAATCCACTGTAGAGGAGCGCCGGATGCAGTACCGCTGGCCCAGCCGCTCGGAAGGGCCGGCGCGCTCGCAAGCTCGCTGTTAGTCGGAGACAAGTCGGAGTTGACAACGTGTCCTTGCGCGTCGAGAATTGCCCCCTCGATCCCCAATTCGTTCAATTCTTGTGCGATGTAGGGCGCCAATTGGTCGGGTGGGGTTCGCGGGGGAAGGGGTCTGTTAAGGATCGGGTCGGTAATGCGGCGCAGGCGATCGGCGTAGTCCTGCACCAGGTAATTGTTCAGTTGGGCGTACAGGGCCCAGCCAAGCAAAGCCAGGGTCGCGGTTACCAGCAGAGCATAAACCAGGCTCAACTGCAGCCCGATCGGTACGTTCCAGATCGAATTTCGTATGCTCTTGGCCACTGGCTTCATTCCGTATTCCGGGCTCCCGCCTCTTCGTTCGAAGGTTCCAGGCCGTAGCCTATGCCTCGCACGCTACGTATAAGGTTCCGCTCCTCGTCGCCCAGCTTTTCGCGCAGGTGGCGAATATGCACGTCTATGACGTTGGTGTCGCCCATGTAGTCGTAGCCCCACACGCGGTTGAGGATGACATCGCGTGGGAATATCTGTCGTGGGTGGGTAAGGAATAGCTCAAGCATGTCGAACTCGCGCGGGGTGAGCTCGACTGCGCGCCCGCCGCGTGTCACTTTGCGAGCCTGCTTGTCCATGATGACATCGCCGCTGCGCAAGACCTGTTGCAGATTGATGCCGTTGCGGCGCAGGATGGCTCGTACGCGGGCCATCAGCTCCTTGAAGCTGAATGGTTTGACCAAATAATCGTCGGCCCCGCTGTCCAGGCCCTCAATTCGGTCTTCCAGCTCACCTTTGGCGGTAAGCATGAGGATGCCTACGTTGCCCTGCGCTCGCAAGCGCCTGCAAACCTCGACACCGTCTATGCCTGGCAGCATGACGTCGAGCACGACCAGGTCGGGGTGCACGCTCCGCGCCTGATCAAGAGCTTCAAATCCGGTACGCGCCACACTTACCTCGAACCCTTCGTAGGTGAGACCCATGGTCAGCATCTCTACGATGAATGGCTCGTCGTCTACAACCAGAACGCGAACTGCACGATCCAGCTCTTCGAGGTACTCTTTGTCGCTCACTATACCTTCTCTCCCAATGTCGCCGCCGTTTGCCCCCCTGTTCTGATGCAAGTTCCAGTGCTGGTGAGGAGCCGGCACTCTCCGCCCCGCTGCGCGGAAATACCAATTACGAATTACGAGCTCAACCGTAATTCGTAATTGGTATTTCCGATAGAGGCCGCCTTACTGGAAGTTTGGCGCCGGCACCGTGACAGGTGTGTTCTGGTCGTTGGTGGCGGTTTCCGCCTCAAGGATCGAGCTTGCTACGCCCGCCAGTTGGCCGGCGATCCTCGCGGATGCTACCGAGTTCGCTATAGTTGCCCAACTGGTAAGAGGCGTAGGCGGTCTTATAGGCATTTTGGGCGTCGGTAAGGTAAGTTGCTGCGTCGCCCGGGTTGGTGGCGTTCTTGACGAGCGCTCCCTGCGCTACAAGTTGGCTGTATGTGCTTCGCAGGATGCGGCTCGCGAGCGCCTGGGTCACGGTAATCGCGCCCGTGCTGGACGGAGCAGGCTTGTTGGGGAAGCCTGGCCTGTTTGGCCGTTGGGGTCGCTGCGTGTAGGATGGGAGCTTATCAGCACCAACCTTATCGGCCATCTGCTGCTCGGCAACCTCTGCAAGCTGGCTGGCCGCTCGTGCGTAGGCCATAGCCTGCCCATACTGGGAGCTGCCGTTGGCACTTTGCGCGGTCGCGAGGAGCGAATCTGCCTCCGTTGACCCAGCGTTGCACATCAGTCGTGTCCATTTTCCCGTTCGCATAAGCAAGGTCACTCTTGACCAGGGCGATCTCGCTCGTGGTGCTGCTAATAGTTTTGGTAGCTCCATTAGCTGTGGCCTGACCGTTCGGTCCGAAGCCGCCCGGGTCAAAACCCTGGCTCAAGCCTGGCTTACCCCCGACAGGCCCGAAACCACCAGGTCCACCAAACCCGCGCGCACCCCTTGGTCCGCCGGGTACGGACTGCCCTGGCTTGTTCTGGGGCGCGGTCGTAGTGCCGGTGCTCGGCGTCGTTGGGGCGGCGGTGGGCACCTGCGTGGGAGCTTGCGCCGATGCGCTTAGCGCCCCCATTACACTGCCCACCAGCACTCCCACGCCGAGAAGCATGGCGGCCACAACTGCACCAATTACCAATCGAATTCGCATTTGTGCTCCTTTTCCAAGGGCATCTGCCCTCGAATAGCGCGAATGGGCCACAGGCCTTCGGTCTGTATACTTTCAATGTAGCCTACCCAGGTTAAGGCTTGGCTACGAAAAATATTAAGTTTTGCTTAGTACAGTAATGTGCTTACTATTACTACCGAGTTAACCGATTTCTAACTTTTCTCGCCAGCTATCTTAATCTCCAACCCGTAAAGTGGAGTCAGAGCCGGGCAAATATTCTGGCTCGCCAGGTACATAATGTCTATGACCAGAAATGGGGAAAGAGTGGCCACGCCACTCTTCCCCATTCTTATAGCCACATGGCGTACCCGAAAACCCGCCTCTCACTTCCTGCTGAAAGCCTTGCTCTGGATTGCCTGTGCATCGTGAGGGCCAAGAGGGCTTGCCGCCGGCCCAGTACATGCCAAGTATCCAGACATCGCCCGCTGTCAGAGTGCCACTATACTCCGTGAGGGAGAGCCAGAGCGAGACAGGATAGCCAGGTAGTGAACAATGTGCCAGAGGCAGTACCCATCTGCTTACGTTAGAAGGGAACGTGACGCATATGGTAGAGGATAGCCCGATCCGGCCGAAGGCTATCCAGATGGCGATAAGGGCATCCACATGAAGGAGCTGGGCACGAGCATCGGACGAGATCTATGGCACGTACTGGTTGCCCAGCAATATCAGCACGTGGAGAAAGCGAATCCAGCCCAAGCAGACTGGTGTACTGGTGGAGATCGAAAGCAGTGAACGCCCCGGGCCACACGCGGGCCATCTTGTTAGTGATGATGAGACCGCTCGACATAGAGAGCCAATGAGCGCGAACGACACCGAAGCCGCTGGCTCTCGACAGATACCAGAAGACGGTCGGCTCGGTGCCGGATATCGACGAAGCGAGCGTTGGGACCCATGTAGGGGATGGTCCACAGCGCGATAATCGTGCCAAGAATGGCTGCTGCG
>CAWINE010000010.1:0-481447 GCA_963837315.1 uncultured Chloroflexia bacterium | reverse complement strand
ACTGCGTTTCTTGCGTCAGTCGGGGTTCTTTTCGTCAGCTTGTCACTTACCTGTGGGCGGAGGAGTCACTGTCAGGTAAACGATCTTGGCCACCTCCGCTCGCGTAGCATTTGCGTAAGGACGGAAGTACGGACGGTTTTGTCCGTCGCACGGCTCACCAGGGCCACCGCAGTTGTAACCTGACAAGATGTTGTGCACTGCCGCTGTCTCCACGAACTGGAAGAATGGGTTGGCACCGGTGATGTCCGCGAACGTATTGGTGGGTGGATTGAGCAGGTCCAGTGCGCCGGGTCGGCACGTATGGCGGCGTTCACCGCGATCTTGGCGATCTGCCCCTCGCGTCACATTATGGTATGGGTGGAAGGTGCCGTCACTGTAGCCGCTTACCAGATCAAGATTCCTTGCGGTCTCCACGTACGGGTAGAAGTTATTGGAAGGCGGCACGTCGGAGAAGTGCGGCCCGCCGTGCGTGTCGATGGGGAAGCCGAAGGCGAGTACCACGATCTTGGCCGTCTGGCTCCTGGTGGCGTGGTTGTTCGGCATGAAGCAGGGCACGCCAGCTATGCAGGGAGGGTTGGCGGTATAGCCGCTGATCGCACCGTGGCAGTCATCCACTGCACGTAGCTGTAGAACCAGTCCGCAGGCAGAGACATCCACGAAGCGCATCACACACGCCGTTGCCGTCGCCGTCGCCGTCGCCGTCGCTATAGGCGTGAACGTGAATGTGGGTGTGTTAGTTGAGGTGGGAGAATTGGCCGGGATGTTAGTAGGGGTAGGCGTATTCGGCACAGACGGCGTATTGGTTGGGGTATCAGTGGGGATGCTAGTGGGGGTGTTAGTCGTCGTGCTCGTAGGGGTGTTAGTGGGTATGAGGGTTGGCGTGTTGGTGGGCGTATTCGTCGGGGTGTGAGTGGGGGTATTGGTATTGGTAGGCGTGCTGGTATTCGTGGGCGTCCGGGTGCCCGTTGGCGTGTTAGTGGGGGTGTTAGTGGGCGTGTTTGTTGGTGTGTTAGTGGGGGTGTTAGTCGTCGTGCTCGTAGGCGTGTTGGTGGGTATCGAGGGTTGGCGTGTTGGTGGGTGTATTGGTGGGCGTGTTCGTCGCCGTGATGGCCGGCGTGTTTGTGGCCGTTGGCGGGTTCGTCGCGGTCGGCGTGTTGGTGCCTGTTGCCGTAATCGGGCGGTAGCCGTGTTCGTCGCGATCGGCGTGGCCGAGGGGGTGACGCACGGAGAATTGTAATGCTCGATGAGCGTCTGGCTGGCCCCGCCGTTGTCGTCACTGCCCACCGCCCAGACATCACCGCTGCCAACCGCGGCCACCCCGTAGAGGTAGTTGCTGCCCGTGCCGGGGCTAGGGCTGCCGGCAGTCGTCCAGGCGCTGCCATTCCAGTGTTCGGTGAGTGTCTGGTTGATGCTACCGTTCGAGTAGCTGCCGACCGCCCAGAGGTCCGTGCTGCTGACGACGGCCACGCTTTGCAGGGTGTTGTTGCCACTGCCTGCGTTGGGGCTAGCGACGACAGACCATGTGCTGCCGTTCCAGTGTTCGGTGAGCGTCTGGTTGATGCTACCGTTGAAATAATTGCCGACGGCCCAGACATCGCTGCTGCTGACAGCGGTTACGCCGGTGAGATTGTTGTTTTCGTGCCGGGGCTAGGGCTGCCGACAATCGTCCAGGCGCTGCCATTCCAGTGTTCGGTCAACGTCTGGAAGTTGCTGACGGTCTGGTAGCTGCCGACCGCCCAGACATCACCCGTACCGACGGCGGTTAGGCTGTAGAGGTTGTTGTTAAGCGTGCCCTGGTTGGGGCTGCTGACGACCGACCAGATGCTGCCGTTCCAGTGTTCGGTCAGCGTCTGCTGGGCGCCGGTGCCGTTGGCATAGAGGCCGGCGGCCCAGACATCCGTACTGCTGACGGCGGTCACAGCGAGAAGTTGGTTGTTGTTCGTGCCGGGACTAGGGCTGCCGACAATCGTCCAAGCGCTGCCATTCCAGTGTTCGGTGAGCGTCTGGAGGCCACCGCTGCCGTTGGCATAGTAGCCCAAGGCCCAGACATCCGTACTGCTTACGGCGGTTACGCCCAGGAGGACGTTGTTGCCGGTGCCCTGGTTGGGGCTGCTGACGACCGACCAGATGCTGCCATTCCAATGCTCGGTCAGCGTCTGGAGGCCACCGCTGCCGTTGACATAGGCGCCGGCGGCCCACACGTCGTTGGCGGTGACGACGGCCACGCTTTGCAGGATGTTGCTGTCTGTGCCGGAGTTGGGGCTGTTGACCCCACGCCAGGCCAGGGCGCAGGCCGGGAGGGGCGTGGGCGTGATCGTCGGGGTAGCGGTGGGGACGCAGACGAGACTGGCCATCTCGACGACGTTGGTACCGGTGCCGCCAGTGCCGCCGCCCACGACCAGCAGGCTGTTGCCGATGGCCGTGCCCATCGTGTTTGTGTGATCCACGTTCGTGTTCGGCCCGCTGGACCAGCTATTGCCGGCGATGTTGTAAACGTAGGTTGTGTTGTACGACGGGGCCGAGGGTCCTGGTCCGTCCAGGCCCGAGTCGATGCCGCCAAATATGTAGATATTGCCGCCGATGGCGCCGGCGCCTGGCCGGTATTCGGGCAGCGGCAGGTCGGCCATCTGCGCCCAGGTGTTGTTGACGATGTCGTAGCGGTAATTCGTCGTGGTGCCGCTACCGCTTGCTTCGCCGCCCATCAGGTAGATGTACTGGCCAACAATGGTCGTGCCGCTGCCGTACAAAGCGGTTGGGATTGGCGCGCGCCCCGTGCTCCAGGTGTCGGCAGCCGGGTCGTACTCATAGACCTCGTTGTCCGCAGCGAAGTTGGCATCGCGGCCGCCGATGAAGAAGATGTGGCCGTTGCCCGGGTAGTAGGCGATGCCGCCCTGCTGGTGCGCAGCGGGCAGAGGAGCGCCGCTGGACCAGAGGCCAGTGCCGACGTTGTAGCGATAGTTGGTCGCCACGGGCGCCCCGTTGCTGTCCCTGCCGCCCATGACGTAGAAGGTGTTCGTATTGGGCGCGTAGACGCCGCTGGAGCTGTTGACGCCGACGGGCATGTTGGGTCAGGGTCGTCCAGGCGTTGGCTGGTGGGTCGTAACGGTAGGCCTCGGTGGTGGTGCCGCCGCCGCCGACGAAGCCTCCGGCGGTGTAGGCGTATGTGCCGTCAGTGCCCAGCGCTGCGAGTATGACCGCTCCGGCCGGGTAGGGCGCGACGGTGGCCCAGGGGCCGAGCGTGCTGCCGGCGACGCAGGTCGGCGTGGGCGAGGGCGTGTTGGTACCCGTCGGCGTGACCGTGCTGGTGGGCGGGATTCCGCTGCAGGAGGGGAACTTGAAGTTGCCAATGCGCGTCCGCCAGTTGGTCGTGCCGGTGACCGCGTAATATTCTTGCGTGTACCAGAAAGTGCAGTTGTCCGACCGGGTCAATAGTCAGGTCGCTGTAGTCGCCCCACCGATTACCGCCGCTGCTCTGTGAGCCGGTGCCGGCGATGAGTGTGGCCTCGCCCTGGCCCAGGGTGTTGATCGGATCGGTCACCAGGCGGCCGGCGTAGCGGATCTGCGGGTAGATACTGGCGCTCGAGGCGCTGAAGCCGAGCGCCAGGTCGCCGCTACCGTCCATGGCGATTGAACCCTCCCAGCGCCAGGTGCTGTCGGGTTGGTAGGTGCTCTCCTGGACTACCTGCACGGGGCCGGAGCTGACGTTGCGGATCTCGAACCACCTGATAGCGCCCACCCCGCCGGAACTGACCGCATAGTTGCCGACCAGCGCCTCGTGTCCGTCGGGGAACTTGCGATAGGCCGCCCTGAACATAACGCGTGAGGACATGTCTTCCACGTTCTCCCCGTTCAATTCGGGCACGCAGTCGCGCGAGCCCGGACAGACCGCGGTGAAGGCGGCGGCAGGCGGGCTGGCGAAGGTGGTCCAGGTGCTGTTGGCGGGCGTGATGAAGTCGGCGTGAAAGTGGTAGATGTTGTAGTTACCCGCGCCGGGGTAGCTGACGAAGGTTTCCGGTGCGCCGCTGGCGGGCAAGATCGAGCCGTCGAGGTCAGCCGGCGTGATAAAATCTGCGCTGGAGCCCAGCGGCGCAACCGGGGCCACGAACGTGGTCGGGTTGCCGGCGAGCATCGCGCTGCGGTCGAAGGCGAAGGGTTGCGGGCCGAGGAAGCCATTGGCGGTGGTGAAGACGTTGGCGCTGAGGTAATAGGCGTCGGGCCAGACGCTGAACTTGGGGTAGTCGTATTCGTTGGGGCCGAGATGGAAGGCGTAGCGATGCCAGGCGCCAGTGGCGTCGCTGCTGGTGGAAACGGCGATGCACTCATCGCCGGTGGCGTAGGTGCCTATTTGGCTGACGAACCAGCGGTTCGCCAATTGGTCGTAGAGCACGACCGGATCGCCGTTGCCGCCGGTCTCGCAGGCGCCCCGAAGCCGCTCCAGATCGTCTCGATCGGGCTGGGGCCAAGGAGTGAGTCGCCGTTGGACTTGTTGAAGACCTGGAAAGCCCCGTTGGTGAGTTCCAGGTACTGGGTCGCGCCGGCTTCGCCGTTGGTGTCGGGCACACCGTAGTTGGTGCGCGAAATGCCGTCGAAGTTGAGGCCTGGCGTGGGCATGGCCAGCGGGGCCAGGAAGCGTTGCACTGCCGAGGCATCGGGCGCGTCCTTGCGTCCGCTCCCTACCAGGAATGGGTTGACGTGCGTCTCGCGTTCCTGGCCGGCCCGGGGTGGTGCCGGCGGCAGGTCGCGAAGGGGCGGCGAGGTGTCGTTCTTGTACGAGTGGCCGACGTAGACCCCGCTGGAGACGCCGCTGCCGGCGGGCGGGGGCGCAACCGCCGCCTGCGCCAGGCGAGCCAGGACGGTGAGGGACACGAGCAGCGCCAGGATCAGCCCCAACTTGACGAAGCCCCTGCGCCGGCTAGCCAGCGTGTGCCACAGTTTCCCTTTCATCTCGGTAGGTCCTTTCCCTCTCTCCCGCGCAGCGGGACTCTAGTTCGCCGTCACCAGATCGTGGCTGCCATCGCGGTTACGTCGCCCGCCGCCACCGCATGGGTGCCGCTTGCCTGTGCGGCGCTTTCGTCTAAACATCCGACTTGCAGGGCCAAGCCCAAGGCATAGTGATATCACGCCCGCATACTGCGATCTGATCTGCAGTGCCATAACGGCGCAGCATAAACGAGCTGGCAATCACCCGTGATGCCGTGTTCGGCAATATGGTATCATGCGGCTTCTAGTGAAGTCAAGGCGGTATGGGATTAGTGCAGAAAACGGACGAGAGAAAACTCTGGCCCGGTATAAGGAGGAGGCCCAATCTTTGAGCACATGGAGGTATGTTCCTATCGCCAGCGCCGCCACTCAAGCCTCGGCTACCAAAGCCCGGAGACATTCGAGCAGAGGCATTTCGAAACAGAGTAACACAACTTGCCTCTTAGCAAGCGTCTCCGCAATGGGTGTAGCGGCAGGTGGTCATCAGGCCTTTGATGGCAGCCGGCCAAGGAGTTGCCCGGCGATCTCATCCAGGGAGGTAGCTTGGCCTTTGCTCCATGCCTCGCTCCATGCAGTCTGGTCCAAGCCAGCTTGAGCCTGCTCCACACTTGCCTGGTAATATCGCTCTTCGGCGGGAGCTATCGGGGCCTGAATAGCACCTCGCAGGGCCTCCGCGCAGCCGAACAGAAAGGCTGCCTGGCGCGCATCCCCTGTTGCCCCCTCGACGCTTGCCAGCCCCTCCAGGCATTCCACACCTACTCTACTGTCTCCAGCTTCCCACACTGCGGCAAGCCCCTCCAGAAAATATTGCTGCGCTTCTTCATATTCGCCCTGGTCTCTCGCCACAAAACCGAGGTTGACCAGGCTAAGCCCGCCGTTGCGCTTCATATCGAGCACGCTTTGCATGTCGAGGGCACGAGCGAGGACCTTCCGCGCCTCGACATAGTTGCCCTGGTACCGCATGACAATGCCCAGGTTGTTCAGCACACGGGCGATTTGGTCGGTGTCTCGTAACTTCTCGGCAATCGCGAGAGCCTCTTCATAAAGCAGGCGGGCCTGCGCGAAATTGCCCTCGTCGGACTCCAGGATACCGAGGTTGGCCAAAGCGCTACTTATTTTGGGGCCATTCCCCAACTCACGGGCCAGCGAGAGATTTTCTGAATGGTAACGCCTCGCCAGCGCGTATTCTCCCTGGTCCATTGCGACGTTGCCCAGGTTGTTGAGTGAGCTGGCGACACCCCATTTATCCCCGATCTGCCGCCTGATCGCCAGGCTGGCAGCGTGCAGGGTCTGTGACTCACGAAAGTTGCTCTGTAAATAGGCGAAAAGCCCTGCTCCGCTGTGCATCGTGCCCAGCAAGCTATAAAGCTCGGAATGTTTGCCTCCCGTTAGGGGCATGTCAGCCCGGCTGGAGGCAGAAGCATCGCCTGATTCCGCTAATGCAGGACGGACTGTTGCCTCCATCCTATCGATAGCCTCCATGAACCACCTATGGCCCTCGTTGAGATAGCTGCGCATTTCCCAGAAGGGATAGAGGGCCATGCAGAGCCGAGCGCCCAGTTCCACTCGCTCCAGCTCTTTCATTCTTCTTTCCTCCTCGTCCCCGGTTCCCAGCTCATGTGTGAAGAGCATTTCGAGCGCGGCGTTCATGTTGTCGTGCTCGGCCTGGAGGGCGTTGAGCCACCGGCCTAGATCGGGGCCGTGCAGGTTTGCCGAGCCCTCCTGGGCAACCGAGAGGTAGTATTCGGCGTGACGCCGGCCCGTCGTTTCGGCCTCGCCTAACTCGTACAGCCGCTCCAGGGCGTATTCGCGGATAGTCTCGAGCATGGCAAAGCGTCGCTCTGCGCGAGCAGTTTCCATCTGGCTGACGAGATTTTTGTCCAGCAGCGCCTGCAAGACTTCGGTAGTATCGCGGGCGGGTCCAGTATGACGTTGCTGCTCACCATTGGCCGGGATCGCCGCCTCGCCGCAAACCGCCTTCACTGCGTCCAGTGTAAAGCCTCCTCTGAAGATGCCCAATCGCCTGAAGAGCCTCTTCTCTTGCTCCCGGAGGAGGTTATGGCTGGAGTTCGATAGCCCCTCGGAGGCTACGCTGGCGCTCCGGCAGGCGCTGTTCTGATGCTTTAAGGAATTGCAGGCGTGCAGTAAGCCGCTCTTCAATCTCCTGTGGTGAGAGTAGGCCCACCTGACCGGCTGCAAGCTCGATTGCCAGGGGCAGGCCGTCGAGTTGGACGCAGATGCGGGCTACCGCCAGGGCATTTTGTTCGCTCAGAGCGAACTCAGGCTCGGACATTCTGACCCTCTCCACGAAAAGCTCCACTGAAGAATAGCGGTCCAGCTCCCTCAGAGGCGGCAAATTGTGCGGGGCGGGCAAGCTGAGCGGAGGCACAGGGAATCGCCTTTCACCTTTAGTGCGCAGAGACTCGCGGCTTGTTGCCAGGACATGGAGCCACGGGCATTCCTTCCAGCAGGGCGGTGAGATGGTACGCGGCGTCCAGCACCTGCTCAAAATTGTCCAGCACCAGGAGGAGCTTCTTGTCACGCAGGTAATTGAGCAAGAGTTGCTCGACTGCTACTCCACCCTTCCCTTCGTCGGCCAATCCTAGCGCACGCGCTACAGCAGGCAGCACAAGCATCGGCTCCGAAATCGGGGCCAGGTCAACAAAGAAGGCTCCGCCCTCGAAATCGGGTAGCAAGTCGGTGGCCAACTCAAGTGCGAGGCAAGTCTTGCCGATGCCGGGCGCGCCGGTCAGCGTGAGCAAGCGGGTCCTGGGATTGAGCATGTGGCTGCGGGCGGCGGCAATTTGTGCTTCTCGCCCGATGAGCGGTGTGAGACTGGCCGGGAGGTTGGTCAGGCGGCGGAAAGCGGTGCGCCAGGGGGCATCCCATTGCGGATTGCGGATTGCGGATTGCGGATTCGAGGTCGCTTGGCCCGGAAGGGCAGGCGCCTCAAAAGAGGTAGTCGATTGCCCTGTGCGGGCAAAAGCGACGAATGCCTCGCGCTCGTCCTCGGGGATGCCTAGGTATTGCGCAAGGAGCCGGGCGATTTGGACGGACGGGTGCCGCTCGCCCGAACTCCAGCTTCCGCAGCATGACCTCAGAGCAGCCTATGTGATCAGCTAGCTCCTGCTGGGCGATTCCCAGTTCTTTGCGGCGCTGCTTCAGCCAGCTTCCAAAGGTGATCGCCATTCCTTCTCCACCCTCCACGCCGAGAAAGCCGGACCTACTCCAACACTTTAACATATTTTGTACCAGTTTTGTACCAGTTTTGTATCGACCAAAACAAAGAAGACCCTCTTAGAATTCACTCAAACCCGAAACCTCAGGAGGCAATACGTGGGCATCGTCCGCCAAATGAAACGCTCCGATCTCTTCCTGGTTCGATTGAGGGTCATGGAAGCAGGCGAGGAGAAGACCGAATGGCAAGGGCATGTGCAGCGCGCCACCGGCGGCGAAATTCATCAATTCCATGATCTAGCAGAGCTGGCTGACCTCCTGCGTTCGATGATGCCCGATGGTCATGTAGATAGGGAGGCGCAAGGCCCGCCGCCTGAGGTCGCCCAGGAATAGAATCCGAGGAACCCTCATGCCCCCATCTGCTCCCTTACAGAAGGAGAGAGTGATATGAAACGCAAGATGTACCTGGTTGCGCTGTTCAATGTACTGGCGTTCGCCTTTCTCGTGGCAGCAGTCAGCGCAGATTCCAAGCCTTGGGGCTGGCCGGGGGCGGATCTGCTGCCCGTCCACGAATGGAGCGAGAGCACTACGCCCCAAGAGGCTCTTTCGGTTGCGCAAGGGTCAACTCCATCGCTCCCTGGCCGGGTGGGAGCTGTGCCTCAGGCACCGGAGGCTCCTGCGGGCAGCGGGTTCACCTATCAGGGCCGCCTCAAAGACGGCAACAACCCTGCCAACGGCTCGTATGATTTGCAGTTC
This sequence comes from uncultured Chloroflexia bacterium, assembly GCA_963837315.1. Classification (GTDB taxonomy): domain Bacteria; phylum Chloroflexota; class Chloroflexia; order QHBQ01; family JADMIH01; genus JADMIH01. Next base: position 472,534 of record CAWINE010000010.1, on the reverse strand, counting down.
ACTCTCTACGATGCAGCGTCAGGGGGCAACGCGGCAGGTGGGCCCATCACTCTCCTCAACCAGACGGTGACAGATGGACTGTTCACTGTGCAGCTGGATTTCGGCTCCTCGGCCATCCAGGGAAGTGCCCGGTGGCTGGGAATCGCCGTGAGGCAGGCAGGGGGAGGCACTTACACCACACTCTCTCCACGCCAGCCGCTGACCGCTGCTCCTTATGCCATGAAGTCTCATGCCCGGTTCGGTTATCACCGGGACCCTGGCTGCTTCTCCAGCTATCAGTGTTACGAACTCCGGCGCCGGCGGCACCGGTGTATGGGGTAGCGGTAGTTCCGTGGGTGTATTGGGGTCCGGTTTCTGGGGATTGGAAGGTATTACTAGCTTTACCGGCGGCAGTGCCGTAGTTGGCAACGCCTACGGAAGCGGCAACGTCGGGGTACAAGGGGATACCGCCAATGCCAGTGGTTACGGCGTATATGGCACCAACACCGCTAACGGCATCGGAGTAGATGGGAACGGTGCCACGGGCGTAGCTGGGAACGGCGGTGTAGGTGTAGATGGGCAGTCGAACACATCTGACGGTGTCGGAGTGAAAGGGGAAGCCGATACCGGCTCGGGTGCCATTGGAGTGAATGGTGTGAGTGCCACCGGTTATGGAGTGTACGGCATCGGCAACCATGCCGGGGTGTACGGCTCTAGCGGTTCCGGTTCCGGGGTGCAGGGTGAGAGTAGCACCTACGGGGTGTACGGCAGCTCTAGCGGCTATGGTGTGTATGGCGACAGTAACACTGTAGGTGGGGCCGGCGTGTACGGCTTCAACCCGGCTAACATCGGGGTGTACGGCCAGGGAGGCTACGCCGTGTACGGCAGCGGATTTGGCAACGGCAGCACCGCCATCTACGGCAACAGTGTGGGCACCGGTAGCTACGCGGGCTATTTCTCAGGCAACGTGAATGTTACTGGCACATGTTGTGCGGCAGAGCAAGGCACTTATCGGATAGACGATCCCCTCGATCCAGCCAACAAATATCTCAACCAGGCTGCAGTTGAGAGTCAGGACATGCTCGACGTCCTCAACGGCAATGTCACCACAGATGACCATGGCAACGCCAGCATTTCTCTTCCCGCTTACTTCCAGACTACCAACCGCGATTTTAGATACCAGCTCACGATTGTTGGCGATCAGTTCGCCCAGGTGCGTGTATCGAGCACGCTACAGGACAATCATTTCAGCATCCAGACCGACAAGCCGGCTATCGAGGTGTCATGGCAGATAACCGGCGTGCGGGACGATCCCTACGCCAATGCGCACCCACTAACCCCTGAGCAGGACAAACCATCAGATGAGCGTGGCTATTACCTTAGCCCTGATCTATACGGCCAGCCTGCCAGTAAGGGCATAGGCAGTATCCATAACATAGTACTTCCAAGTACCCCACTCACTCAGCCCACTCAACTAGGCGGCAAGTAAAAAGCACCGGCCAAGTTCCCGTACGGACAATATGGAGAGGAGAATCGTTATGAAGCGCAAGCTTTATTTGGTTATCGTGATCAATGTTCTGGTATTCGCCACATTCGTGGCAGCAGTCAGTGCCGGCACACAGCCTTCAGGCGTGCTGCGGTCGATACCGTCGCAGTCTGGGCTGGTTGGCACTGCACCTCAAACTGCCCAAGCCCCTCAAGCTCCTGAGGGGAGCGGGTTCACATACCAGGGCCGCCTCAAGGATGGCAACAACCCTGCCAACGGCTCGTATGACTTGCAGTTCACTCTCTACGATGCGGCGTCAGGGGGCAACGCGGCAGGTGGCCCCATCACTCTCCTCAACCAGACGGTGACCGATGGGCTGTTCACGGTGCAACTCGACTTTGGCTCCTCGGCTAACCAGGGTAGCGCACGATGGCTGGGAATTGCCGTCAGGCAGGCAGGAGGTGGCACTTACACCACACTCTCTCCACGCCAGCCGCTGACCGCAGCTCCTTATGCCATGAGCCTCATGCCTGGGGCAGTTATCACAGGCACTCTCGCTGCCTCTCCGGTCATTAGCGTTACGAATACCGGCGGCGGCACTGGAGTGTATGGCTCCGCTGCTGTAGGTGGTGTCGGCGTATCCGGTGTTGACACCGCCACCAGCGGCTTTGGGGTGAGGGGCAACGGAGACAGCGCCGGGGTGTCCGGCACCGGCAACGACTACGGAGTGTACGGCACCGGCAACTTCGGAGTGAACGGTAGTGGCAGCAATATTGGCGTGTACGGCACCGGCACCAACTACGGGGTATCAGGCATCGGCCACTACGGGGTATCAGGCAATGGCTTCGACGGAGTGTACGGCACCGGCACCAGCAGTGGGGTATTTGGCACCGGCGCTGTCTTCGGGACCTTTGGCCAGACGAACAGTTCAACTGGGGTTGGAGTGTTCGGGGAGAATGATGGCACGGGCGGTACGGCCATAGGCGGGCAAGCCTACGGCACCGGCAGCTATGGTGTGTGGGGCGCAGGTGACTACGGGGTGTATGGTACTGGCAGCAGCTATGGTGTGTATGGCGAGAGTAACATCATAGGTGGGGCGGGGGTATATGGGTACAACCCGTCTAACATCGGAGTGTACGGGCAGGGAGGCTACGCGGTGTACGGCAGCGGAGTTGGCAATAACAGCACCGCCATATACGGCAATAGCGTCGGCACGGGGAGTTGGGCGGGCTACTTCTCGGGTAACGTGAACGTTACCGGTACCTGCTGTGCGGCAGAGCAAGGCACTTACAAGATAGATGATCCCCTCGATCCGGCCAACAAGTATCTCAATCAGGCAGCCGTGGAAAGCGATGAGATGAAGGATATTTACGACGGCGTGGCAACCCTGGACGCCGATGGAGGAGCCACAGTAACTATGCCCACCTGGTTCCAGGCCCTCAACCGTGACTTCCGATACCAGCTAACCGCCATCGGAGCGCCTGGTCCCGATCTATATGTCGCCCAGGAGATACAGAGCAACCAATTCAGGATAGCAGGTGGCAAGCCGGGCATGAAGGTCTCCTGGCAGGTGACTGGAGTGAGGCAGGACCCGTACGCTAACGACCATCCTCTACAGGTGGAGCAGCCTAAGACTTCCGACGAGCAGGGCACTTATCTCTACCCCAAGGGCTATGGCCAGCCCGACAGCAAAGGCGTCGACTACGAGCAGCAGCAGAAGCTAAAGGCGCAATTGCCCACGTCCACCCAGCAGCCCGATTCAAACCACGGTAAATGATCAACCAAAACGGCCATCGTTCGTAGCACCGGATGTAGTTTTCTGCCCTTGCAGACAAGCAATCAAGCAGAATGAGGTTAGGGGGAAGAGCCGTGAAGCGTAAAACTGCCACAGTAATAATCGTCCTGGCGCTGATGAGTTCTCGCCGCAGGTGCCGCGTACGCGCAGGTGGGAGGCAGCTTCGACCTGTCATGGTCCACCATCGATGGCGGAGGAGGCACCTTCAGCACCGGAGGCAGCTACAGCCTTGGCGGCACAATTGGCCAGCCCGGCGCAGGCTCATCGTCGGGCGGTCAATTCACCCTGGACGGCGGCTTCTGGGGTGCATCTGCGAGCAACCAAACTCCCACCCCTACCCCCACATCCACGCTCACATCTACTCCCACCCGCACCGTTACGTCAACGCGCACGCAAACTCCGACCAACACCGACACGCCGACTTATACAAACACGCCTACGATTACCCCCACCGGCACTGTACCCACTGCCACGCCCAGTTACTCGCCCACTTCGACAGGCACCAGCACACCAACGCATACTTCAACCTCCACTCCCACCACAACACCAACAGCGACCAACACCGGCACTCCAACCCAGACAAACACACCCACGATTACCCCAACCGGTACTGTGCCCACTGCCACACCTACCTACTCCCCCACCGCGACACGCACAAGCACACCAACGCCTACCCTAACTCCAATACCGACAACCACAAGCACGCCGACTTGCACGAGCACGCCCACGACTACCCCCACCGGCATCGTGCCCACAGCCACGCCTAGTTACTCGCCCACCTCAATAGGCACCAGCACACCAGCGCCTACTTCAACCACCATACCCACCACAACACCAACACCGACAATCACAAGCACGCCGGCCTATACAAACACGCCTACAATTACCCCCACAGGAACGCTGCCCACCTCCACACCCACTCAATTGCCCTCTTTGACACCTACCGGCAGTCCAATTCCAAGCGGGACGCCTACGCTAATCGCCACCTCGGTCACCACGCCCGCTTCGACCAATACACCTCTTTACACCTCCAGCCCTACGAGAACGCCGGCAGTGACGCCCACGGAACGCCCTGCCGACTTCGAGGATGTGCACACCAGCGACTGGTTCTATGAATACGTGCAGTACATGTACTCCCACCAGATCGTCAGCGGCTACAACACCTCGCCGCCATGCTCCCAGCCCGGACTAAACTGCTTCAAGCCGTACAACAACAGCACCAGGGGACAACTCGCCAAGATAGTGGTGCTCGCCTTCACCCTGCCTATCAATACACAGGGTGGTCCCCACTTCTCGGATGTGGCTCCAGGCTCTACCTTCTACAACTACGTAGAGACAGGCTACAACCTGAGGATCCTGGGAGGATACCCGGATGGCACGTTCAGGCCGAACGCCCACGTGACCAGAGGCCAGATTACCAAGATAGTGGTGAATGCAGCTATTCAGGCGGACCCCGCACACTGGACCCTGGAAAATCCACCAAGCAATACCTTCGAGGATGTAGAGATAGGGAGCACCTTCTTCAGTTACATAGAAACGGCGGTCTCACATGGTGTGGTGAATGGCTATCCCTGCGGCGTAGCGCCTGCCGGGTCTTGCGTGCCCCCATTCAACAAGCCATACTTTGTGCCGAACGCCAACGCCACCAGAGCCCAGATCAGCAAGATCACTTATCTCGCTGTCACATATACATTCAGGTGACCCTTTACACGCTATATAAACTTTAGAGGCTTTCGTACTATTCGGCGGCAAACCAGTCTCCTACCCTTCAGTAAAGGCATCGAGCCGCCGAATGGCGAGGTTCTCTCTGAGAATAGTCTCGCGGTTCCAGGGTATAATGAACCATGACCTACATTGTGATCGAAGGTGTGATAGGGGTGGGGAAGACGGCGCTCACCCGCATGCTGGGAGAGCAGTTCGGGGTGCGCACTTTCTTCGAGCAGTTTGAAGAAAATCCTTTTCTGAACAGCTTTACTCAATGCAAAGCGCCAGGCGTGCCGTGTGCGTGCCGCTATCTGGCGAACTGCAGATAAGCACATGTCCACTCATTGATTTACTCCTAAGGGGATCATGATTCAGAGCGAGCTTGGCAAGGGAGGGCTGTGTCGACTTTACACAGCCCTCCCTTACTATTCACATAAAGGCTAGGATAGAAGGCAAGCTACTTCTTTAGATTGTCGGGTGACTGACAGTCTGGGAAGAAAGTGTTCCCCACTATCTTCGATGTCTGCCCCCTCGTGGCGTTGGCGTTAGGACGGAAGTATGGCAGGTTGGCGGGTGGCACACACGGCTCGTTGGGTCCACCACATTGGTAGCCTTGCATGATGGTGCGGCTGACAAGCCTGTAGGTGAAGGTGTAGTACGTGCTGCCCACTGCCACGTCCTCGAACTGCTGCGCAGTGGGTGTGTCATTGTAGCCGGCAGCATTGGCGTCGATCTTGGTGATTTGTCCTCTTGTAGAGTTGTTGTTAGGCCTGAAGTAGGGCAGGTTGTCAGGTGGTAGGCACAAGTCGCCGGGACCGCCGCACGGGTACCCGCCGATGTAGCCGCGTGATGCCAACCTGCCTATGAAAACCTGGAACGTCGAGCCAACAGGCACGTCTTGGAACATCTGATTGGGTTGGCTATCAGCGAAGCCTGCGGAGTTGGAGACTATCTTGGATAGCTGCCCTCTGGTGACATCATTGTTGGGCTTGAAAGAGCCATCGGAGTAGCCGTTGATGATGCCCAGGCAGCCCAGGCAGTGAATATAGGGGTAGAATGTCGAGCCTGGCGGGACATCCGAGAAGGCAAGCGTGCAAGCCGTAGCTGTAGGTGTTATTGTGGTCGTTACTGTAGCCGTGGCCTGGACTGCTGTCTGCGTACTTGTGGGTGCACCTGTGGTAAGCGTGCTCGTGGGCACTTCAAGTGTGGGCGTATTCGTTGGCGTATTGCAGGGCAGCACACTCAGGAGCTCCGCGGTGCTGTTAGTTTCAGAGAAGCCTTGTCCACCATAGACAAAGATCCGTCCATCGGGCAGTGTCACCTGCGCATGCCCAAGCCGTGCCTCCAGCATGGGGGGGCCGTTCGTCCAGCTATCGGCGGCAATGTCATAGATGTGAGTGGTAGCTGCGGGAATGAAATTGATGTTACCCCCATCTGTGACGAGCAGTTTGCCTGTGCCGTATGGAGATGCGCCTCCCAGGTTGCCCAGGCCACCTGTGTTGGCTGATGCCAGCGTGGTCCAGTTGTTTGTGCCGGGGTCGTATGAGATCAGTGTGTCGGTGGTCGCATAACTGACGTAGTTGACGCCGCCCCACACATATATCCGCCCACCTGCAGCAGTGCCATATGTATTAGTGCGACCATTGATGTCGGGGATTTCAGGACCATTTGTCCAGCTATTGGAGGCGATATCATAGATGTAGGTAGTGACAAGTGAGTGATAATAGTCATCGCCACCTACGACATAGAACTTGCCATTCAGAACTGCCCCGGCCGCCCCTTCCACCGAAGTAGGCATGGAGGCACCGAACGTCCAGGTATTGCTTGCTATATCGTAGATCTGCAGGGTGCTGGTGATGCTGGTTCCTGCCAGGTAACCACCCGCCATATAGACCTTGCCACCCCCAGCAGCTAAGCTATAAAAGGTCACTGTGACAGGAGGTGGCGCTACGTCGGACCAACTATTAACGTTGGGGTCGTAGCGAACCATCTCGGGCAATGGTGTTCCAGCCGCATCGAGGCCAGAGGCAACATACACTTTGCCGTCACTGCCCACAGCACCCTGGATTGCCCAGCGCCCAGGAGTCATGGCGGGTCCGGCCTGCCATGCTGGTGCGCCACACACGGTGGGGGTAGAGGTGGGAGTGCTGGTAGCGGCAGGGGTGGGCGTACTGGTAGGAGGGGTGCCGGTGACGGTGGGAGTTGGAGTGCCTACCGCCACATTGATCCTGTCCAGGAAGACGTCTTGCTGTGAGATGCTGTTGATCGCCACACGCCCGTCCGTCCAGTGGTCGTACACTATGTCCCCGTCCGATGTTATGTAGTCGTAGTCCCCCTCATAAGTGGGTGCGAACGAACTATCGGTCGCTGGCAAGGGGCTCAGAGCATCACTTACTGCGGTGTCTGCACCCCACGTAACTCCCCCATCCAGCGATACTCTACCGTAGCGCTTATAGCACCCCTGGTTGGTGCTCCCTGCGGTGCAGTCCAGGTCAGCTCCTGCATTAGCATCTCGCTCGTCATACCAACCGGCGTACACAGCTCCTGCGCGGGTTGCTGCCAGGGAGGGCTGCCACTGCATCGCTGTGCCGCTATCGGTGTTCAGCTTGAGCGGGCTGCTCCACGTCACTCCCGAGTTGGTAGACCGCTGGAAGTAGATGTCTCCATAGTCTGTGGCACCTGAGCAGACTACGTCCTGGCCGCACTGCGCCCAGTCGTAATAGACATCGTTGCCCACAGCTGCAGGCTCTCCCCACCCAAATTGCCTCCAGTGAGAGGAGAACGCCAGGGCGTAGAATCCGTTTGCGGTTCGCCCTGGTCCCTGGAAGGGTGCTCCCATTGTTGAGTATGCCCATGTAACTCCTCCATCGGTGGAGCGGAACATGTAGTTGGTGTGATTAGCTAACCCTCCGCCTCCTAAATCCGCGCCCGCCAGGTATACCTTGCCGGAGCCTTGCAGGTCACCTGTTATCTGCACGTCCTGGATGAATTCGGTGGTGACTGCGTAAGGAGTGCTCCATGATGTACCATTGTCTGAGTAAATGACCTGTAAGGCTCCGTTCAGACTTAGGTCGTTGAACGATATATACATGCGGCCATAATGTGGAGAGGCGGGGTTGTTGTCTACCCACATGCTCTCACGATCATCGTCGTTGCCGCCATGAGCACAAGCCCCGACAGTCCAGTTGATGCCATCAGGAGAAGTCCACAACCCGATACCCTGACTGCCGCAACCTGTGACCAGCTCACCTGCGTACCAGGTGGAGAGAGCGTCATCGTAGACGACGATGGGGTCGCTATAGGTGAATCCATGACCTGAGCACAAAGGGAGCCCTGAATGCTGGAAAGTGAGACCAGAGTCGGTGGAGTAGGCAACACCTGACGCGCAGCCGGGAAGACCTCGAGAGTTCGTTGTAGTTGATCACCACCGTCGAGCCGTGAACCCAGTCCATGGCCTCGGATTGGGTCACATGGGGGTAAGTACCGTCAGGTAGAATCACATCGACGTCGGTCCCACCCAACAGGGAGCTGGCCAACTGCTTCAATGCTCCTATAGCAGAACTGCTCCCCGCAGAATCGCCACGAGTCCCGGAACCTACCGAGGGCATACCTCTGCTCTGCGAGCCGTAGCCGCACTTTTGCAGGATGAGGGCGGCTCGAAGGTTGGTCTGCCTGTCAATATGGAAGGTGTTGATATCTGCACAGTTGAAGTTGGTGACGTGTGGATCGTCAATTGGCTGTCCGCTCTGCGTAGCGGCGGTTACAGTTGGAGGGGAAGCGCCGGCTGCATTGACAGAGCCACCGAGGCCAATGATAGCGAGGGTAGCGAGGGCCACAAGGAAGGCTGTGGACAGTAACAGCCAAGTTCGCCTGTTCATAATTCTCTACTCCCTACAGAGGCTTGATGCCCCTGAATAAATGCTATCGACCCACTGGCACGCGTCCGGCAATATGCTCGACAATATGAGCCGCATCGTCGCCCACACCGTACAGTAGCGGTGATTTACGCTTGCTGAGCCATGGCAAACCCAGAAAATATAGCCCCGGGCATTCCGTTACTCCCCCCTTCTGCACCGGATACCCGTCCTCCCCGAATATGGGTAGATGCACCATGCTGTAGTCTGCCTGGTAGCCTGCCGCCCACACTATCGTTCTGATGCCCGCTGTATCCAGGTCGAGCTCCTCCACCTCGGGCAGTCGCTCCCACTCACCCAGCTCGATGGCCCGTGTCTCTTCGTCTTCCGGCATTTCCAGCCCCACCTTCTTTACCCAACCATCTGCGTTATTCATGAAATTGGCGGAGAGTGCATCGGATTTCGCCATGTCCTCGGCAAGGTCCGGGGCGATCGTGAGCTTGTTTCCGTCAGCAGCCCGTAGATGCCCCAGCAATACCATGCCGTCCCGAGCGAAGTGGTGCAGGTTGAGCGTGTGCCCTCCATTCTTACCCGACACCTGTGGGTTGGCTGCATACCTGGCCTGAGGAGTGGGCAACTGATCAACGGTCTGGTCGAAGAAGCCAAGCTTTTCCAGCCACCAGAAGGCGTCCTCTCCCCGGTATCGCCGGGGCACTCGTCCGGCACTGCCCGCCGAAAAGTAAACCTGCCTGCCGCTTTGCTGCAACTCCTCCGCGATCTGGCAGCCCGACTGCCCGCTCCCCACCACCAGCACCCCACCCGGCGGCAGCGATTGGGGGTTACGATACTGGCCGCTGTGTAGTTGTTCTACCTTCGAGGATATGTTCTGCGAGAAGGCGGGTATCTTTGGCAACTGGAACCCACCCGTCGCAACGATTACGTTGTTCGCCTGGTACTCGCCCTCGCAAGTCTCAACCCGGTAGCTGCCGCCTGGATTGCGGTCGACGGAGATTACACGAACACCACTCTTTACAGGCGCTTTGATACACCCGGCATATTGTTCAAGGTAAGCCACCACATCAGCACGAGGCATAAAGGCATTGGGGTCATTACCGTTGAAGTCTCCGTTGTAGCGACCGCCCGGCAGCTTGATCGTCCAGTTAGGTGTCACCAGTGTAAAGCTGTCCCAACGCCCACTACGCCAGGCTTCACCAATCTGGTGCTGCTCGAGTACAAGGTGTTCGCGGCCACGCTGAGTAAGGAAGAAGCTGGCGGCCAATCCCGCCTGTCCGCCTCCGATAACAATCGTAGCAAGCTGTTCGCCCATTGATTGACCTCCTTCAAGTTAGCATAGTTTGCATATTAGACCACCGTAGCCATAGTCGTTCACTTCTTCAGTTCTTTTCTGATGAGGAAGCGCAGCACGCCACCCTCTTCTTCGGTTACCGCCTGGAGGACGTTGCCTGTGAGGGCGCACCATGCCGGAACATCGAGGCGGGCGGAAGGGTCGTCCACGCGCACCAACAATATCTGGCCGATTTGGAGCTCCCGCAGTGCGGCTTTGATGGCCAGGGTGAGAGTTGAACAGGTAACGCCCAGGCTATTGCCCGTGCCAAGAAGCTCTAATGTTGCAGCGGGCTGGATGGCACTTGCGTCCGCCGCGATGGTCTCTGCTTTACTCGTCATGATCGTCTCCTCTATGTTATTTGTGGTTGGAACCGTTGCTAACGCCTTTCTGGTTGCTAGAAAGTCAACGAGATCGCATTAGCTGCTGCGAACTCAAGGAACGTTGTCGCTCCACCGAATTCGAGTCCGTCGATCAAGTCTTCTTTCTTCAGACCCATTGCGTTCATGGTCATCTGGCAAGCGATCATTCTGACACCCAACTTGACTGCCAACTCCAACAGATCGTTGAGCCTGGTAAGGTTGGCTTTCTTCATCCGGTTGTTCATCATGGCTGTGGCCATGTGTGTCATGCCGGGCAGCATACCTAGGATGTTCGGGACGGGCACAGGCATGGCGGGGTTTGCAATAGGCGCTACTTGAAGGTGACCGGCGCGGCCCTTCTTGATGATTTCAAGGCCATAAAAGGTGAAGAAAATCATGACTTCCATCTCCATGGCGGCGGCTGCCGTGGCAAGAACCAACGGTGAATAGGCCGTGTCCAGAGTGCCATGAGAGGAATAAAGGGCGAGCCGGCTGGCCGTTACAGTCCTGGAGTGCGCGACTACGGGGGCTGCGAGCGCGGCTACTTCTGACTTGATCATCTGATTACTCCTTTACTAATGGATCTTCTGAAGTGGAAAGTAGTGTTTGCACTTTGCGCTTTCCAACTTGAAAAGATATTAGCAGCCCTGGGGGTTCTTAACTTCGCTTGTTTGGGCTATTCCGAGCACGGCGACGCCATGGCCTTTTTAGGCCATGGCAGGACTTACTGGTGACTAGGGGCTAGGGGTCAGGGGTCAGGGGTCGGGGTCAGGGCTTAGCAGTAAGCAGTCGTCGGTCGTCTACTGCCCACTGCCCACTCGTCAGAGCAACCTTTCGCGGGCTGCGTACGCGATCGCCGCTGCACGAGAGCGGACGTCTAGCCTGGTCAGGATATTGGTTACGTGACGGTGTACCGTGTGCCGGCTCAACATGAGCTTGTCAGCTATTTCTGCGTCGCCCAGTCCCTGAGCAATCAGTCTGAGCACTTCCTTCTGGCGCGGCGAGAGAAGGTCCGGGCTGCTTGACTCCTCGGGGCTGCCGGAGGACGAAGGACGGAGCAAACGCCGAATATGCCCTAGTAACGCTTCGGCGCGAGCCATCTGGCGCTCCGCGCCCAGATCGTGGAACTGTGTCAAAGCCGCCTGCGCCTCTCGCTCCGCGGAGGGAAGGCGGCCGAGCGCCTCTAGTGACATAGCAAGGGCGATACGGGCCTGGCCCATCTCAAACGGCGCGCCGCTACGCCCGAACAGGTCTACAGCGTCCTCCAGCAAGCTGCGGGCCCCCTCATGATTGCCAATGGCAGCTGAGGCAACGCCCGCGCTGAAGTTGGCGAGCGCGAGCAGAGGGCCGGTCCCAATCTGGCGGGCAATCTGAACTAGCTCATCGAGAGCGCTTTGCGCTTCGGTCAGGTTGCCCAGGGAGAGGTTGGCTCTCGCAACCAACTCTAGTCCCCTCACCCGCTCGGTGCGGTTCTCACGCGGCACTCGGCGTAGATAACGCTCGGCATGGTCAAGCGCAGTCTGGGCCTCGCCCAGGTCGAGCGCGAGCCAGCCCAACCCCAGTTGAGCAGGCGGAAAGAAGAGCACCTGTTCGAAGAGCGAGACCGCTTCATCGAGCCTGCCCTGCCGGTAGCGCAGATACCCAAGCCGAGCGACCGCCTCGGGCACGTAAGCCGTGCACGTCGCTTGCAAGATACGGGCGGCTTCGGTCAACTCTGACTCCGCTTCTCCCCACGCGCCTGCCCAAAGCAACACGCCCGCATGGTGGGATCGGCATACACCCAGCAATGGTACGTAGCAAATCCGCTCACAATAATCTTTCAGGCGCTCGCACCATTGGATTGCCCTATCATAGTCAAACACGCGCTCGCAGGCGAAGATCAGGCAGCAGCAGGTAGAGCCGATGGCGATGCGGTTGTTCATCTCGCCCCCGACGGCAGCCGTTGTGGCTTCGTCCAGCCGGCGCATACCATCACTTACCAGGCCTTCGCTGACCATTGCGAAGCCCTCGATGGCAAGTGCATACATTTCCATGTCAATCAGGCCCAAAGCCCGCCCGATTTCTGCTCCCCGTACGGCCAGTTTGCGAGCGGTCACGGGGTCTTCCCCCCACAGAATTGCGTTCTCGGCCTCACGCAACGCCAGCCAGCCATGTTCGCTGCCCGGCTCCAGGTCGTCGATGAGACTGTGGGCACGCCCCAGCCAGCCGTTGCTTACCGCCACCTGGCCTCGTATACCCAGGTAGTCCCATGCCAGCCAGAGTGCTACCCGAGCTGCTGAGCGCCGGTCGCCACGGTTACGGTACAGGGGATAAGATCGCTCACGGGCTTCAAACGCAGCGTCAAACTGACATAACCACCAAAGGGCTATGGCCAGCCCTTCCCAGCCCTCCGGCGTGTCTTGCAGAGCGAGAGCATCTCGAAAGCGGTTCTCTGCTTCTTCCCAGGCTCCACGCTCCAGGGCTTCGGACCCGGCCGCTAGAGGCCCATCGTGAAGGTTGGCTATTTCGGTGATGTCTATCATTCCAGATACCTTTTTGTGAAGAATCCATTGGATGATCTTGAGTAGCTATAGTATAGCAGAGGGCTGCGTTGCAACGCAGCCCAGCAAAGAGTTGGCCGCTCTAGATGATGAACTTCTGAGTATTCACGATTACCGCCGAATTTCCGAGATAGCGGATCTTGGATTTGCTAAGACTCCTCATTACTCGAGTAATAACGTCCGTACATTAGTCCATGGGCGATTAGCGCATACTCGGGATGTAGTGCGAATCGATCGCAGCGCGGCTGTCACCCCCGTAATATTCGTGTATGACGCCCCCGGCATATCATCTGGCACCGCCAACGATAGGACCACTGGTATCATCACGCGAGTGCCGTTAACCTTCGACCCTGGAACTGCGTCGTCATCTTTTTCGTTCGAGCCCGGCTTGTGCGTGATCACTTCCCAAAACGTGTCCCATGGGCTCGTGCCAAAATCAATATGCCAAATCGCGAGTCACTTGCATGGTTTGATACACACTTTGATTGTTAGCGGGATCTGCATGTCGAGGTCGTCGCTCAGCCCTACGGCGACCTCTTTACGCTGATGGCACCTAGCCAGCCATGCTGGAGACTGGGGCAGAGATCCTCGAACAGGATATAATGGGCTATGACTTACATAGTGATCGAGGGCGTGATAGGCGTGGGCAAGACGGCGCTGACCCGCTTGCTGGGTGAGAAGTTCGGGGTGCAGACCTTCTTCGAGCGCTTTGAAGAAAATCCCTTTCTCGGCAATTTCTACGCTAATCGCGAACAGTATGCATTCCAGACTGAAGTCTTCTTTCTGCTCAATCGTTACCGCCAGCAAGAGTTGGTGGTCAAGCCTGCGTTGGCTGATACCGAGCACGAGTCCTCCACGGACCACACGGGCCCGCTTGTGGTGGGCGACTATCTCTTCGCCAAGACACGTCTCTTCGCAGGCCTGAACCTGCGGGGTGCCGAGCTGGACCTGTTCGACCAGATTTACGAGGCGCTAGCCCGCCAGGTGTCGACCCCCGACCTCGTGGTCTATCTGACCGCCTCAGTTGATACGCTGATGGCGCGCATCTACCAGCGCGACCGCTCATTTGAGCGCAAGATGGAGCGCTCCTACATAGCCGATCTCGCTCGCCTGTACGACTCCCTCTTTGAGACATATACCGAAGCGCCCGTGCTAAGGATCGATACCAACCGCCTAGATTTTGTCCTCGACACCTCCTCCCAGCAGAAAGTGATCGACGCTATCATGACTGAAGCAGAGACGAGGGGTCAGGGGTCAGGAGACCGAAGAAGGCATGAAACGTGAAACGTGAGTAAGCAGCATTGCCAATCCGCAATCCGCAATCCGCAATCCGCAATCCGCAATCTCCCTGACCCTTGGTACAATACGTTAACGCGTTTGATACAGGAGGAGAAAATTGCCAACCACGCCATCCAAGACTCTTGATACTTTCCCCAACCCCCACCCCGATAACGACTACGAGATAGACATTAATTGCCCCGAGTTCACTGCTCTGTGCCCTATGACCGGCCAGCCCGACTTTGCTAACATACACATTAATTACAAGCCAGGGCCAAGGTGCGTGGAGTTGAAGTCGTTGAAGCTCTACATCTGGTCGTTCCGCGACGAAGGCCACTTCCACGAAGACGTGACGAACCGCATCCTCAACGACCTCGTTGCCGCCGTTGACCCCAGAGAGATGACCGTAACGGGCGATTTTGGGGTGCGTGGCGGGATCAAAACGATCGTGACCGCACGGCACATGCGAGCAGTGAGCCCCGAATAAACCTTCCTGTGCCTGCTACTCTGTGACCTTATTCTCTACCATCTCCAAGTTGCATGACCGTAACTGACCGCAAGAACTCCTTCTGCGGTCGCGGCTGGGTTACAAACGTAACCACCGATTGTTTACTCGTTGACCGCCAGCGGGTTGAAGCGAGTGTGCCTGTCGTAGACGTCGATGCCCTCGGTGCGCTTGAGGAAACCTACTACCAGGTAGGTTAAAGGCGTGGCGACTACCTCGTAGATCACTTTGATCAGCCATTGGGTGACTATTGCGGTGGGCAGATCAAAGTTAGGCAGACCGGCGAACGCCACAGTGATGAATATGAGCGAGTTGAGACCCTCGCCTACCAGCGTGGAGCCTATCGTGCGGGTCCAGAGCCAGCGGCCGTTGGTCACTATTTTGAGGCGTGCCAGCACGACGGAATTTGCGAACTCTCCGACCAGGTAGGCGAGGAAGGAAGCCAGCAGCAAGCGCGGAGTGAAGCCGAGGATGGTGTTGTAAGCTGACTGGTCCTGCCAGAAGGGCGCGCCGGGCCAAAGGCCCGCAACCCAGATCGCGGCCACCACGAGCAGGTTGCACATGAAGCCCAGCCAGATCACACGCCTGGCTGCTTTGTAGCCGTAAACCTCAGTAAGCACGTCACCGAAGATGTAGCTCAACGGGAATATAATCACACCGGCGGGCACGTACCAGTTGCCTATCGCGATTAGCTTGACCGAGATTATGTTCGCACAAATGAGTGCTGAAACAAACAGGCAAGTGACGAGTATGAATAGAGGCGAGTACGACGATCTCGCTTCGTCAGGCTTGTCCAAGTATCCCCCGTATTGTAACTACGAATTACGAATTACGAATTATGTGCTAGCCATACAAAAACCCGTAATTCGTAATTCCCGCTATAGCGCCTTCATAGTTTCGATCGAATAATAGCGACGCGAGATATTATATCACAGGCAAATCTCAAATGTCTGGCACCAGGATCTTATTCAGCGTGATCGGGAGGTCCCTGATGCGGATGCCGGTGGCATGGTAGACGGCGTTCGCGATCGCCGCGGCCGTGCCCACGATGCCGATCTCGCCAGGCCCTTTGGCGCCCATCGGGTTGATCACGCGCCCGACGCCGAACACGCTCAGCAGTCGAGGCACACGAACCTCGCCGGGGGCAAGGTCGCTTTGGGCACCAATGCGTTCGTATCAGCGCAATCTGTCGGTGCTCAAGTCCGCTCGCCCGGTAGCCTGTTGGATGGTCAGTCCGCGTTCCATGCGGAAAGTATCATACCTGGAGCGCGCTCCAGGTCAGGGGAAATGAAATGCTAACCGCGGCAACTTGAAACTCACGGCAACCCCTGTTATAATAGGTGGGCAGATAATGGATTGCACCCAACTCAATAAACGTTCTTGAGAGCCTGATTATCTCCGGGCTCTTTTTTTTGAAGACGTGCGCTGAAGATTCATTTGCTCAGTTCTGAGATGCGCTGAAATAGCGGCCTGAAATACTACCGGACATGGCGTTCCATGCTCGTCAACCTGAAGAGGGGTCGCTCCCCGGCCTGTGATGCCCCTCCTTTCATTACTCTCCGGCCCGGTACTGACAGGCTGTACGTTGTTGGCAATTAATCAGGTAATCAGGTAGTGCAGAAAGGGAACAAATATGCCCAAGACTGTTTCCATTAGCTGGCTCAAGCAAAAGAGTGGTAACTACGCGCTGAAGGGTATCACACTGTACAAAGATTCTCGCGCCTATGACTCTATGGGCACGTTTCGCGACGAGGATGCGAGATGGCTGACGAAGATGCTGGGTGCTCAGCCCCTGGTTGAGCTGTCGGGCCGTGGGTTGGGTCAGCGAACTTCAGAGGATTACCCGGCGTGGGCACTCGATATGGAAGGGCAAGGAGACGATAACCTCGGTCTCCTCCCGCTCGACTGGGAGCGGGCGGGCGCAACCGTCTTGCGCCATCTTCTGGAAAAGCTAATTGAGCCGTCCGACATCGATAATGCCAGCACCCGATTCGAGGAATTGGTCGCCGAGGCAAAATCTGCTTTGTCGACCATCGATGCCGGAACGTATTACACCCTCGATGAAGCCACCAGTGTGCTTGATAGGCGTCGTCAACAAGCGGCAAGGATCAAGAAGAAGCCATAAAGCTTCTACTTTGTGCGTCGTGCTCAGCCTTACCGGCACATAATAAGTCCAGCACCACGAATCAGCGCTCTAGTTCTCATGTGTAACGGGCTTGGCTGGGTGCTTTTCAATAGGTATGTGTAGGGGAGTAGGCGCTGCCACGATGAGTCCGGCCGCTTTCTCCTGTAGCGTAGGCTTGCGAGCACCGGCACCTTGTGCGCTCGCCTGTTGATCTCCGGTAGCGGGTGGCCCGGCCAGGGCGAGCACGGCCTTTTGCCGTTTACGCATACTATATAGGCCGAAGCCCGCGACCAGAATCACTACCGCGCCTATACCCACCACTGTCGGCACATACCCGAAAGTATCGGCCAGTACGCCTGCCAGGAGAACCGGCAGGATCAGTACGACGTTCTGCACAGTGTAGAAGGCGCTGAATACGCGCGCCCGAATATCCTCGGGAGATCGCTCCTGCAGAGCAGTTTGTGCCGGGACCGAGATAAAGCTGTTGGAAAGGCCGAGCAGCAGCGTAATGAAGCCCATCAACCCCAACACGACGCTCTCAGGGGGCGTGTTGTTTGTAAGCCTGTATAGCCCAGCTGAGAATCGGATAGGCGATTGAGAAGAGCACGAGCGTTATGCCTGCCGCTAGCAGCCCCCAATTTATCATAGTCTCTCGATTGCCCGGGTGAGAGACACGCCCGACCAGGATCACCCCGAGAACCAATCCCACGCCGCCGGGCACAAGAATATACAGCAGGCGGCTCTGGTCTACGCTCAGCACCTTCTGTAAAAAGAGAGGCCCGATTGTGCCCAGCATCATGAAAACCGCGATAGCTATAGACCAGTAGATAATAGCACTTACGATTACCGGATCGCTTCGTATAAATCGCGCACCCTCCACGAGCTCGTCCAGCGCGATCTTGAAACCATTTCTGTCTTCCTGGTCTACCAGGCTCCCCAGTCTCTTGAGCGCGGTTGCCGCTGTAGGACGAGCGGTCGCCTCGATTTCGGCTTGTGCGGGCGCACTTTTAGAAGGGCTGTCCGGTGGCAAAAAGAAGGTCAAGGCGGCTGCGATCAGGCACAGGACGACGATTACCAGGTAAAGGCCATCGTAATTGTTGTGGAAAATAGTGGCGAGCAGCAGCGGCCCCAGGAGCACAAAGCCACCCAGCTGGGTGGCAGGCAGGGTGAGATTGAAGAGCGAATTGGCTGCCACCAGTTGCTCTTTCTTTACCAGGAGTGGGATCAACGAGGCTTCAGCAGGGTTGAAGAACTGGCTGACCGACGAGAATAGCAAGGTCGTGATGTAGAATATCGGCAGAGCTGCTCCTGCGCCCCAGGATGTGCCGGTGAGTAGATAGCCCAGCACCATGAGGCCGCGTCCTACGTTGGTCAGCACCAGTATCTTTTTCTTGGAGTGGCGCTCGACGAACACGCCCGCGATAGCAGCGAAGAGGATGGCGGGCACCGTGAAGCAGATAACGATCCCGGCGGTGGCCGTGCTCGAGCCGGTGATAGCGCTCACCTGCAGCACCAGGGCAATATTGACGATTTGCTGGGCGGTCTGCGATGTGATCTGCGCTCCCCACAACTTCAGGAAGTCGCGGTTCTTGATCACATCCATGATGGATGCTCGGGGCTGGGCAACAGTCTGCTCATTCATTAGTCGGCCTTCACTCTCTTGTCTGGGTCTTCTCTGCTGACGCAGCCTCTATTTTCTCGGAAGCTTCTTTCGCTTCCACCGCCTCAAACTCGGCCTTCAGTCCCGCCTGTTCCTGCGCTATAGTGGCGAGTCGCTCATTTCCCACTCGTTCGATTGCCGGCGACAGATCCTCACCAGGAGCGCTGTCGCTTACACTGCTCGATTTATCTGCTCCACCGTGGGCGGCAGTGGTTTCGAGAGGGGTGCCCTCCGGACTGCGAACTATTGCCATGGCAGCGTCGTTTTGTACCCGCGCAGGGGCGGCTGCTACCTTAGCTTGCTCTTTGCTGTTGCTACCCCGTCCCCCACTGCCCCGCATGGCCACCACGTTGCGCAGGGCAGCGTATGCCCTGCGCGGGGGCCTGGAAATGAGTAATGCGGTGTCGCCCGTAACGTCGGCGTAGATAGCCAGCCCGAGCACATAAAGAACGCCCACAATAGGCACAGCGAGTAACGCGCCACCTATCCCACCAAGCTCGAATCCTGCAAGTAACGCCAGCAGAGCGGCGAGCGGGTGCAACCCCACCGCCCGCCCGCTTATCCTCGGCACAATCACGTTAGATTCGACCTGTTGGAGCACAATGAAGTAGACAATGACCCAGAGCGCGAGCGTGGGCGATTGGAAGAAGGCGATCACAACAGCCGGGATCATGCCGAGCACGGGCCCAAGCATAGGTATAAATTCGAACAGGAAAGCCAGCAGGCCGATTACCAACGGGTACTGCACCCCGAGCACGGCGGAGCCGACACCCGCCGCTGTACCGACCGTGAGTGCCACCACAATCTGCCCACGAATATATCCACCCACCACTTTGTTGAGAGTAGCCTCAATGAAGAACCACTTCTCGCGGATGGTGCTCGGAAGGAGACGCAGGGCGCGATTACGCATTGAGGTGCCATCGAGCAGGAGGTAGAAGGCTATCGCCAGCCCCAGGAAGAGATCGGTCACGAACCCCACCAGGCCGGCCACGATAGCGAGCGTGCCCCCGAGTAAGGTCGAGGCCTGCCCACTGAGATAGTCGGTGGCGTTGCGTATCAGGCTGGCTACATCAACTGGTATGCCATTCTGGTTCAGGAAGGTGCCTATTTGAGCAGGTATCCCTGTGGTGGGGTCTGTCCAACCTGGCAAGGCACTTACCAGGCCTTGAATTTGCGAGCTGAGTGGTCCGACCAGCAAGACTACCCCTGTCGCCAACGAGCCAAGCAACACCAGGTAGACCAGCAGGATAGCCGGGAGGCGTCCAAGCCCACCGCGCCCCATACGGTCGACCAATGGGCCAAGTAAATAGGCGAGCAGGAAACCGCCCAGGAGCAATATGATAATATGCATGAAACGCATTATTACGTCCCAGGCTATTATTGCGACCACCACACCTGCAATTATGGTGAGGAATATCTGTAGCCAGCGATTTAGTCCGAGAAAGCTCGTCCTGGCCGGTTGCTCAGCGGGCTGCGGGGTATCACGAAGGTTCAAAGTCGTCCCCCTTTTCGGAGAGCAGAGAAGTATAAACGATGGGTAGCTCCTTAATAATTACAGCCACCCGCCCAACCGTCAGTTTATGCCGGAGAGGCGCGTGTCCTGTGGCACGTCAACGCCGGATCACGGCCTAAGCCGTACCCAGCGCACAGTTCGACGCCGCCCAGAGCAGATGCTGCGACATGACACTCGAAGCAGAAATAGGCTATATATTGCCTCTATCGCCTGGATGATATCGAAGGTGATATCAGTATCAGTACGCCTGCTATAAGCGCCAGTATTCCCATCACAATTGCCTCCTGTGCAAAGGTGATACTGAATACATTGAGCAGCCCGTAGAGAATCAGCCATATAGCCAGGGCAATCATTCCGATATCTTTCGTTATGGACATTATTCTCCCCCTTCTTCAGTACCTGGTTTGTGCGCGCTGCTAATATTCACACCTGCCGGATCGCCCGCAGGTTGCCACATTATACAGTACCCGCCTATGTCGTACTTCAACATCAGAGCCGATGCTGTATGCAACAGTTCGTGCGACGAAATAATTAACAACCAATCTTCCGATTAATTCTCCTCGCGGTTAGAGTCCTGTGCGAACATCTTTCAGTTCGTTCTTCAGGTTCTCCATTACCAGGAACTCTCTGATTTCGGGCCAATCCTGCTCGAAGGCATCGTCACTACCCTCATACCGGCTCCGCGCCTTGGCTTTCATTTTAGCCTGATCGGTATCCTTCCCGGTATTGCGTTGGGCTTCGTGGTCATCAGCACCGGTATCTTCTACAGGAGCCTCGGCCGGGTTGTGCTCGCCGGCGCGTGCGTTGTCGCGTCGGGCTTGCTCGCGTCCAGCTTCCAGGTGGGTGTCGCGTACCTCCCCACGGGCCTCTCGCTCGCTCCGTAACTGGCCATGATCTTCCTGCTGTTGCTGAAGTTGCTGAATTGCTTCGCTGTTGCTCGTCTCGTAGCTGTTCATCATTGTTATTCATAACACTGTCTCCCTTTCCACGAAATTGGGAAAATCTTGCTGCGGTACTTTGCTTATGGGTATCACTGGAACAACCTCGGTTCTGACTCCCACTCTCCACACTCTACACGAGCCTGGCCAGCCAGCGTTTCTTTGGGTCGTTTTGGTGGCTTGTGCCTGTGTTACCTCGTTTTTGTCAGGCATTCTTGATGTCGTTGGTGTTAGCGGTGGTGGCATTTTTGCGGGCCAGGCCGTCTTTCCTGGATTTTGCAGCCACCTTTTCGTAGCGATCTCGGATCTTATCCAGCTCAGTCTCATCCATCTCTTCGAGGTCGAGTAAGGAGTTGTTGGCCTTGGCAATCACGAAGATCAGTTCATCGAGCTTGAGCTGCAGGGCTTTGGTATCTCGGTTCTGGGTATTTTGGATGAGAAAGACCATTAGAAAGGTAATAATGGTTGTTCCCGTATTGATAACTAGTTGCCAGGTATCTGAGAAGCCAAAGATAGGACCGGAGAGGATCCACACAAGAATCACGCCGGCAGCAAGGAGAAAGGCGATTGGCTGGCCTGTCCAGTGCGATGCCCACCTAGCAAACCTGGTAAACACCTTTTGCATACTGTCCCTTCATAAATGTTCGTGGTCTTCCGTTTGGCTCGTGTCGACCGCACAACCGGCACGTGCCATTCGGAAGATCAGCACCCGTATCGGTCATGAGCCTGGCATAGCCGTGCCGGCATTAGCAGGGAGGCCTGGGGCCCCAGGCCGCGAAAGACTTTGCTCACCGGTTCGTGTGACTGTGCGTATGCAGCTAGACTCTTGTCTTCTGCTTGGTCTCGCTATAAACGGTGCTCGTAGTGCGGTTGGTTCCGAGCATAAGTTGGGCTAGCCTGGTTATCAACAAACCCACCAGGGCGTAAACCACTATTGCCACCAGCGACGCGGCTTCAATGCTACCGGTGCCTGCAGCGCCCGGGTAGGTTAGGTTGCTTCCGAAGAGCGCGGCGAATGGAGCCACCATCCAGCCGGTCAGGCCATATATCAATTTTGCGAAGCCCGCCTGCTCGTTGGCACCAACTGCCAGCAGCACAAACCGGATGGCTATCAGCGCAGCCATCAACCCAACTATGAACCAAACGACCTTTGATACCCATTCTACGGTCGCTGCTTTATTGGCGGCGGGGTCGATAACGCTGTCCGACACGCTTCGGTTTTCATATTGGTCGGTAGGAGTAGTGGATGTAGCCGTGGTTTGCACCGTAGATTGGTTAGCACCGCTCGCTGCCGGTCCCGCTGCCGTGGGCACAGGTCGGACGGCACCCGCAGTCGGGCCGGCAGATCTACTCTGTGTCTGGCTGACGGTAGTCTGCTCGGGCTGCCCTGCTTGAACGGTTTGCTCGTTGTGCACGATCTGACGCTGGTTATCACTTAAGTTCGTACCCATCTTTGTTCTCCTTTCCCCTTGTGCTGCAAATGCAGCAGTGCGTTCGGCCTTTGGCACTCTACCAAACCGATATATGGTTACTACACCCAATCTTGCTAAATCGCCCTCTATTGTTCCCTGGATTATCCATTCGAGTTGAGACGGCTTATGTTCACGGCATTAGACGCCCAGCGCGTCGTTCGCGCCCATTCCATTGCGTTCTGCAATGCTGCCGGCATCCTTGGGCGGGCGGTTATGCGCTCTTGCCTGCTTGATATCGTCTAATTCGCGCCGGTTCTGATGCCTCGCCTCTGCGGCCTTATTGACTGCATCAAAGCGGCGCTTCATTTCAACTCTAATCTGCTCAGGGGACATACCCGACTCTTGTGTTGACATTATTTTTCGCTCCTTAGATCGTAACTCCGTACGAAATCGATCCTGCCCGAGTACTTCAGCCATTTGTGCCCTTCGAATGTATGGATGCCGGCAGCTACTACAAGTAGCTTCATGCGCCCCTTATCCGACAGCCTCTGCCGCGTTGTTTATGAAGACACACGGACAACAGCATCGCACTTGCTTTTACCGCCAGGACGCTGTGATGGACGTTGGGGGCAAAGACAACCATCATATTGGGAAGCAGCTTATACTCCCCATCCTCACTGCGAATTGACAGTTCGCCTTGAAGCGCCTGGATCGTCACCACGCCGGCAGCTTTGTGATCATTGAGACTGCCGCCCTCTTGAAAAGCGAAAAGCACTAACGTAACCGGTCCACACTGATTCAGTGTTATTTGTCGGTGGCCCTGCCGAGTGGCTGTGGCTTCGGCGCGCAGTTCTCGAATGGCATTCGGTATATTAATCACATTCTCCGGAGCGCCGAATCGCTCTTTTGGGCGTGCCCGTAGGCGGTCTTCTTCCAGAGTATCTTTCATACTGAACCCTCCAGCCGCTCTTGCGGCAATCCTAATAGACGGGGGCATGGTTTCACGTCAGGTTATGCGCTCAAGTGCACTCGCTAACCCACTAGTTGGGGTGGCTAAGGAGTTGGGCCGGTATGGTGATCAATTTATCGCCATAGTGCACGTCCGGTGTGTCCCCAAACTCCTGGGCTTTGGCGAATATGCCGCCGTCGTGCACCTCATAGCCTGTAATCGTGAGGTCAACCCAGTCAAGCATGACGTCGCGAAGCTCGCCAACCATAGTGCCCGCATCTGTCACAACCTTGTTGCCTAGAATGCTGGTTATCTCAATGAGTTGCTGCGAAGCTACGGAGCTGGCGCCTGTAGTGCTTCCTGCGTTGGACCCAGGTTCGCTGGAGATAATTTCTGTACCGGCGCCGGTGGAGATCGTAACTGCATCGCCGCCCACATTCTTGACATCGGCCACAGGTATTACCTGCGCCGCCTGAAACATACCTGTCCTTACCTTAAGGCTCACTATATGGTGGCTTGCAGGTTCGACCATCAAGTCCTCGACATCGCCAATCTTCCTGGCGTCTTCAAGGTTTATAACGGTCCGGCCCTTCAGTTCTGAGAATTTCATTGAATTCCTCCCTGGTTACTATCGTGTATCGCGGTTCTTGCCTGCCTGTTACGTGAATGGCAGCTACTCTCTACCAGAGCGTGGGACGAAAGCCTCTGGTACTCATCTTATCGGGGTCAGGGTAGCCCGG
The DNA here is from genome assembly GCA_963837315.1 of uncultured Chloroflexia bacterium. Classification (GTDB taxonomy): domain Bacteria; phylum Chloroflexota; class Chloroflexia; order QHBQ01; family JADMIH01; genus JADMIH01. The sequence goes on along the minus strand of CAWINE010000010.1, from coordinate 448,349 downwards.
CAGCTCACTCAAGATGTCAACGTACTCACGAGCAGCGGAGGCCGCCTCCTCAATGGTTGGGTACGTCGGGTGGCCCGAATTTGCGCTCAGGGTGGGGTCTTCGATAGGCCATGGCGTCCCTCCCGATGCTGCATCTCCGTAGGGGTGCAAGACGGTTGCATAGTAGGTATTGGTTTTCGGAATGCTCCTGACGTCGTAGGTCCAGCCGTCCTTCAGCTTGCCCGTTGCAACACGAGTATCGTTGGAATCATTTGTATTCAAGCCAGGCACAGGATTTGTCTCCTTTGGGTTTGCCGCGAACTATCGTCCTTCGACGGAGCGCTCGAGCTTTTCGCGGGCCACCAACCGGATAGCCGCCACTAACGTATCACGACCGCCATCCTTCAAGAGAAAATGGCTGGCTCCGGCGCTGAGAGCGTCGTCACGTAGCGCGTCATAGAGGCCCAGTACAATAACCCGCGTCGCCGGGGTCTGCCGGCACAGACTCTTCGTGAGCTCCATACCATCCAGTCGGGCCGTGTGGGCGTCTACCAATGCGACGGCCGGATGAAGACGGCCGGCGAGCTCCAGCGCTTCGTCTCGATCAGCCGAGGTGGCGATAACTTCCACGCTCGTACTCGTGCTAAGCAAGCGTGCGAGGGCCCGGCAGACCAGAGGATCGCCGTCCGCAATCAGGACGCGAATAGGTGCGCTCTTCATGATGCCCACACCTAACATATGCTGCGGTTGTAATCGTCCACCAGGACAGGCACGGCCTGCGCGAACGTGGCTTGAATTTGTCCGCGCCCCGCATTCCGGCTTATCAGTTTCTGATAGACGTTGTGGCACAAATCAGCTGTGGGGCCCAGGATGGTGGTGAGTCAATTCCATATATTCATGGCGTCCCTCCTCGGGATCGTGAATTATATTAGTACTCCTATATTGTGACTCCATTACACCCGGAGCACCCCGGAGATCCGACTAGTGTCTGGGCACACAAATACCCTGGTCCGCGACCAGGGTAGGAACTGTATGCCTCAGCGCGCTCAATCGCCTGTGCCGGCTCCTTGCCTCATGTTGGCCTGAAATCGCTTATTGTATTGCCCTGGATGAGGCCATTCGATGCGCTATGAGACGCGTAGCCGGCACATGTCATATTGACCGTGTTCGATCAGGATGAAGAGATCTTTGCCGGTGGGCAAGTCGCACCGCTCCATAGGTGTTACACAGAGCGCGCGGTCGTGTTGTCATGCTTCATATGGTAGCCACGATGCCCGGTGCCCTAGCTACATGCTTGTGCGAGCTGTGGTCGAGTGCATGCTGCCCAACACGTTCCTTTGCACGTACCAGCAGGACAGGCCACAAAGAGCTTTGCACGACCTTCAGCGCCACGCTGCCTAACCAGGGATGATTCAGCCCGCTCCTGCCGTGGTTCGACATCACGATCAAATCTGCGCCTGTCATCTCACTTGCATGCAGGATGGCGTCAGCCGGAGCACCGTATTCGATCCTCGTATGCACCGTGAGCCCTTCCGCTCTAAGCGCTTCTGCTGTTCGGTCCAGGTACGCTACGATTTGCGCAGCCTCGCCCTGCCAAAGAGTTATATCATCATGCGATCCCTCTATGGCCCTGAATTCCGGAAACTCGTAGACCGCGCAGACCAGCACGAGCCCTGCTCCGCTGGCATCGCGTGGCGCCAGCGCCCGTGCCGTTACTAAGGCCTGCTCGGCAAAGAGCGAGCCGTCCAGTGGGACGAGGATTTTCTTGTATTCGGGCGTGTTCAGAGCCCGCAGCCTGTGGTCGTCTTGTGCCCTCACCAGTAGGAGTGGCACCGGCGAGGCATGCAGCACTTTCTCGGTAACGCTTCCGAAGACCCATCGGTTCACTCCGCTGTGCCCATGGGTAGCCATGGCGACCAGCGACACCTCGCTGTGCTGCTTTGCATACGACACGATTGCCGAGGCCGCGTCGTCCTCCGATATCTCTATTTGAGCGGTGATCCCCGCAGCCTCCAGTCGCCGGGCGAGGCTCGTCAGGTAATCCCTGGCTGCGTCCGTCTCGTATTCCCAGGTCTCCAACCGTGCGCTTGAAGTCGCTACCGGCCAGTCAATGAGGTTATCAATTGAATGTGAGGGTACGGCGCGCAAAATGTTTATCCCCTGTGAGGTTGCGTGCGCAATGCAAATCGCGTGCGGCAAAGCCAATTCCGCCAGGGGAGAGCCATCAAGTGGGACTAAAATGTGTTGCTTCATATCCTTACCTCCCGGTTGAGAAGCACGTAGTGTACGAGGTCGAGCGAGCGGTGGCCCATGCCAGACCACTCCCTCTGGAACAACCTCGCAAGTCTCTCGACCGCCCTGGCACCGACGATATGCGTCTTCCCGCTTGTGTTCCTCAGCTTATACCTCTACAGCAAGCACCGGGTAGAGGCCCCCTCCTGCAGTTCGGCTCTGAAGTCAGGGTGCGCGATACTTATTAGCGCGGCAGCTCGCTGCCGAACGCTCTTGCCGTACAGATTCGCCACACCGAACTCCGTGACCACATAATGTACGTCGTTTCTGCTGGTGGTCACGCCCGCACCTGGGTCGAGCACTGGAACGATGCGCGAAATAGATCCCTTCAGCGCAGTAGAGGGAAGCGCGATGATAGGCTTGCCGCCCCGAGAGTGTGCCGCGCCCCTGATGAAGTCAGCCTGCCCTCCTACCCCGCTGTAGAACTTGCAGCCGATTAGTCGGCGCACACCTGGCCGGTCAGGTCGATTTGGAGGGCCGAGTTGATGGCGACCATATTGTCGTTGCGACTTATCGTGTACGGATCGTTTGTGAAGTCGACCGGGCGCATCTCGATCATCGGGTTGTCGTGCACGAACCTGTAGAGGTGCTCTGTGCCGAGCATGAAGGCAGCGACTATCTTGCCCGGCAGAAAGTTCTTACGTGCGCCGGTGATCGCGCCGCGCTTCACCAGATCTACGATGCCGTCCGAGATCATTTCACTGTGCACTCCAAGGTCGTGCTTGTCGCCCAGGGAGCGGAGCACGGCATCGGGGATAGCGCCGATGCCCATCTGCAGGGTGTCGCCGTCGCTTATCAAGGCGCTGATATACCTGCCTATCAGATCGTGTATAGGGTCAGGTGTGCTCTGGGGAGCGGTAGGGAGCGGGTAGTCAACGGGCACGCAGGATGTTATCTGGCTCAAGTGTATGAAAGACTGTCCCCACACGCGCGGCATATTGGGGTTGATTTCGGCTATCACCACGCGAGCACTCTCGACGGCCGGCTTAGTTACACCAACCTCTACACCATAGCTGCAAAAGCCGTGCTCGTCGGGTGGCGACACCGAGATGAGAGCCACATCGATCGGCAGGTACCCATCGCGGAAGAGAGCGGGTATCTCGTGCAGAGAGACGGGCGTGAAATCGGCGCGCCCTTCCTGCACAGCTGCACGCACGTTTGAGCCGATAAAGAGGGAGTTCACGCGGAACGACCCTTCCATACCTGGCGCCGAATAAGCTGCGTGCCCGGAGGTGAGCACGTGGACGATCTCGACGTCCCGTAATTCGGCATGCCTCCAGACCAGGCTCTGGGCCAGATCGAGCGGTTCGCCGCACCCACCTCCTATGTACACCCGGGAGCCCGATTCCACCACCTTCAGCGCCTGCTCGGCCGTAGTCAATTTATATGCATACTCGTCCGGCCAGCCGGCGAGGCTCTCAGACATCGCCTGGACACGGGCTGGGAACATCATGTCCGCCAGCTCGCCTTGAGCAGCAGGAGCATGGCGAGGAGCTTCCAGTGTCCTCGCCATGCCGAGCTGGCGACGTCCGTGCTGAAGGGGAATCGCCTCCCCTGATGCATCCCGGTTGGCCTCAGATTGTATTGTAGAATCCAGTAGGTTTTCCATTGCAAACTCCAATTGCTTGTCGGCGTCGGGCTCGTCCTTACCATACGGATTTACCAGGCGGTTGATCGAACTCAATGCTTACTCTAATAGCTGCTGCCCCGTAATGGTGCTGACATGCTCGCACGACTACGGGTTGACCTCTTTGGCGATCAGCGAGGCAACGAGTCCTGGGTCTATGCGCTGGCCCGTGAAGAAATCCCACTCGTCCACGAGCATTCGAAAAACGTCCGTTTCAGTGATGATGCCGACAGGGATGTCGCCCTCGTTCACGACCGGTAGACCGCGCAGCCAAGCGCCTGCTATGTCCGCTCCCCCGTCTTGTTGCCACACTTGCTTGCTATTTTACGCGGCACCGGCCGCCGGGCTTACTTGCACCGGTTTCGCCGCCCTGTTCGGGGCGAAGAAGAGCTCGAAGGCGAGCGTGGCGGCGACGATTAGTGCCGAAATCGCAAGGCCTATGCTCGCGTAGATTGCTATATCCCCCATCGTCGAGAAGGCCCATGCCTGGTTCAACATAGAGCGGAGCGTATCACCCTGGAAGATAGTTGCCACCAGAGCAGTTGCCGCAGCCTTTTTGGTGGGGTCGGTCTCAGTCCTTGCAACGCCGGACCAGTAAGAATACGGCTGCCCTGGAGGCGTACCCATTTCGCTCAGGTGGAGGGCGATGAACTTGTCGGCATAGGCGTGCGCCTGGTCGCCGTTCAGCACTTGCTGGCCGGCGTACTGGTTCAGGTCAGCGGGGAGCCCTGCCCCAACAGGCGGGAAGCTTATTTGCTGCGGAGCTAGCTGAGCGGTTATCTGGTCATGAGTGAAGTTGCCGGCATAATATGCCAGGCCCGCGCCGAATGCGAAAACAGCGATCATCACTACCTGCAGGGTGATGATTCTCCAACGAATATCCTTGTTCAATGTGTTACCCTCCTACGTTTTTCCTGTGTTACCTGTTTGTACTTCGATAAAGCTATCGCGATATTCACGATGTCCCTCCTCGGGATCGTGAATATTCGAAGCCTTCTCCTAGCGATCTCCTATAGTTTGGCTTCGCTGCGCGCAGCGCACCCCGGTGATACGGCTAGTCTGTGGACACGGAAATACCCTGGTTTCGGACTAAGGTAAAGGTAAAGGGTATTCATATTCGTATAAATCATATCATCAGCCGGCAGCGTGTCGCCCATTGCCTGCGGCCGGCATTTCACTGGTCATTACGCCACTTGTCTAGATCTGAGCCCTCAGCGGCGCGACTGCCGCACAGGATGGTCGCATTATCGAGTTGCTTTGTGTATGCCATCTGGTGGCCCATGGCCCGTCAGAACTCAAGGTTCGGCTCATCAACAGCCCTACCCTCTACGACAGGTCGCTTAAAGTAAGGCCACGCGGTTATCCCATCTTATATAGCCTCCCTCCCGTACGGAACCTGGAGTCTCAGGGTCCGGCCCAACCGAGCTACCGAACTGAGTGGATACAAGCTCCCATCCCTCGTGCACCCAGGAGCCCGAATGCGCGGCCAAACGGGTGAAAGTCGACCGGTTCGTCGAGCGTGGTCAACCGAACTCTTAGCATCTCTCCCTGAGGGCTGAAGTAGCGCAGCGAGCACTGGTAGCTCCATTGTTGTTTTTCACGGCGACTCTTAGCGGGGTGGCTCTTACTGCTGTACAGCCGTAACTCGCAATATTCCCACTGTTGCCCTACCAGGGGTGTTGGCGTTGTTTGTGTTACCCTGGATGTTTGCTGTTCCGCCATAAATCTGCCTCCTTTTGTTCTATGTCCTATACTTTGTGTCTTACGCACCGCTGCTCGACATCGGTTGACCGTCAGCGACGCTCATCGCGTTCGATTGTTCAAGGCCACCTGTGCGCGTCTTGCGATCGCAGTAACGAGCAAGGTAACGAGCAAGAGAGCAAATTCAGGCCGCCATCGTGCTCGTTACCTTACTTACAGAAGCCCCGCGGCTTCCAATGCGCCATATTCGTCCGGGGCGAACACCCGGCTGAGTGTGAGGAAGTGCACGTCCAGCAGACCTTCGAGGGAGAAGCCCTCCGCGGCGCCGGGACGGACATCTATTATCAACTGAGTGTGCTTCCAGTAATTGTATTGGGCGGCACTCATATAGAATGGGCTGCCGCCGATCTCGCCCAGCAGGACGTCGTTGTCTCCGACCAGCAATTCGCCAATCTCAAAGCACATCGGCGCGCTGCCGTCGCAACAACCGCCCGACTGGTGGAACATCAGAGGACCGTGCTGGGACTTGAGACGTTCGATTACCACAAGGGCTGCAGGAGTAATGAGTACTCGCTTCACCGCCATGCTGACATTCTGTTCAGTCTCGGGCATTACCAATCACCTGTCGTTGAAGAAACCAAGGGCGTTAGGGTCGTAGCTCACCAGCATGCACTTGGTCTGGCTGTAGTGCTCCAGCATCATCTTGTGGTTCTCGCGTCCAACACCTGAGGCCTTATAGCCGCCAAACGCCGCGTGTGCGGGATACTGGTGGTAGCAGTTGACCCAGACACGGCCCGCCTGGATACCCCGAGCCATATGGAAGGCCCTCATATTATCGCGGGTCCACACGCCTGCTCCCAGGCCGTAGAGTGTGTCGTTGGCGATCTCAAACGCGTCTTTCTCGTTCTTGAATGTTGTAACCGCCAGCACAGGGCCGAAGATTTCTTCCTGGAAGACGCGCATCTTGTTGTTGCCAAACAGCACGGTCGGCTGGTAGTAGTTGCCTCCTGCCAGGTCGCCGTCCATCTTGGCGAGCTCGCCGCCGACCAACACCTTTGCGCCTTCCTGGCGGCCAATAGCCACGTAGGAGCCGATCTTATCCATCTGGTTGGTGGATACTTGCGCGCCGAGCTCTGTGGCGGTGTCGAGCGGGTTGCCCTGCTTGATCCTGCGGATTCGGTTCAAGCATTTCTGCATGAAAGCGTCGTAGATCGATTCCTGGATCAGTGCCCTCGATGGGCAGGTGCAGACCTCACCCTTGTTGAACGCATACAAGACCAGGCCCTCCATGGCTTTGTCGAGGAAAGCGTCGTCCTTGTCCATGATGTCCTCGAAGAAGACGTTGGGGGATTTGCCGCCAAGCTCGACGGTGGAAGGGATGATATTCTGGGCTGCATATTGCATGATAAGGCGGCCGGTGGTTGTCTCGCCCGTGAAAGACACTTTGGCGATACGCTTGTTAGACGCAAGGGCTTTGCCGATGCCGGCGCCGGGGCCGTTCACGACGTTCAATACGCCATCGGGCACAATATCCTGGATTATTTCCATCAACTTGAGGATCAGACCAGGGTGTAGGAGTGGCAGGTTTGACCACCGTGCAGTTGCCCGCTGCCAGGGCGGGGGCAATCTTCCAGGCTGCCATCAGCAGAGGGAAGTTGAACGGGATAATCTGGCCGACGACGCCGAGCGGCTCGTGGAAGTGATAGGCGATCAGTTCATGGTCAATTTCGCCGATTGAGCCTTCCATTGTGCGGGCCGCTGCGGCGAAATAGCGGAAGTGATCGGCGGCCAGAGGGATGTCGGCGGCCAGAGTCTCGCGCACCGGTTTGCCGTTCTCATAGCTTTCGGCCACCGCCAGCATTTCGAGATTGTCTTCGATGGCGTCAGCGATCTTGTTCAGGACTCGGGCGCGCTCTGTAGTGGAGGTCGCCCCCCATCTATCTTTGGCTGCATGCGCAGCGTCGAGTGCCAGCTCGATATCTTCGGGAGTGGAGTAGGCAACCTGCGTAAAAGGCAAGCCGGTGACAGGGCTTGGGTTGTCTCTATACTCGCCCTTCACTGGGGGCACCCATTTGCCTCCGATAAAGTTATCGTATTTCCGATTAAGTGTTACTTTGCTGCCGGGAGTACCGGGTCGTTCGTAAATCACATTTTTCTCCTTTCTTTTGCCTAACCGTGGAGAAGCGCAGTGAAAGCCGGGACAGATGCTCCCGGTTTCCGTTGCTGCATGCGCTATCTTGTCATTTACCAGCATAGGACACTAAGGTTTCAGAAAGGGTATACGCCAGGTATATGCAGGTTACAATCCCATCATGGGGACCATTCATTTTCGGAGGCTTGCAGCCTTCCGTCCACTACGAGCCAATGGCGCGCTGCCGGTTCGGAATAGCGCATCAGCACCCAACTTTCTGCCACAGGCAACTTGGAATAAATCTAGGCGCTGCACTTGAGAGCAGCCAAATAGACCTTAGCGCCTCGGGTGTTCGAGCCCCGAAAATGAATGATCTTTATGATGGCTGTCCTCGAGATCTAGGATCATAGTAGCCTTCCCTGTATTATGTCTCCGCTGGGTCCAGCCCACCCTGGTGATTCGGGTAGAGTGCGGACACACAAATACCCTGGTCTCGGACCAGGGTATTGTTATCTACCGTCAGTCGGCGGTTCCCATTATTATCGAGAATGGGTCCTGCGGGGTAAGACCGGGCTTAGTGGGCCTGATGAGCGTGAGGGCACCCTGGCCTCGATGTGTGCCTTGCAGATCACCAAACTTTATCTCTTTTCACTTTCTGAAACAACATCCGAGTGGCCAGGCCTATCAGCAGCAGCAGCACACTCAGCAGTAAGGCGACTGTGCCGGTCCAGGGGTCACCACCACTCCCGGTCCTGGGCAGGAAGGGTGATGGGGACATCGTTACCTGGGTGGTGATTGACGTAGCACCTGGTACGGTTACGGTCGATATTGGAGTGGCGGAGCCTGCAACGGTGGTCGTGACCGTGGTCTCGTGGTCGTGGTCGGTGTTTCGACGATTGACGTCGAGATGGCTGTTTGGAAAGCTGTGTTGGTGGACGTACTTGCCGGCGTGCCGGATGCTATCTCTGTGGCAATCGCTGTTGTCGATGGCACTGCGGTAGTTATCGAGGTTGGTGGCGCCGTCGTACCGGTGCCCAAAGCAGGTGCTGTCGCCGTGTTGTTAGGTATAGCAGTGTTGCCGGGAGTGGCAGTGTCAGCGGGGACTGGGGTCGCGGTGCTGGCCGGTATCTGCGTATTTATGATGTGTGTTGGTACGCTGGTAGCTCTGGGACGAGGCGTTCTCGTCTGTACGTTCGTGGGCGTGTTGGCCGGGGTGTTGGTCGCTGCCGGTATGGGCGTATTGGTAGCCTGGGGCACGCGGGTATTGGTAGCTCTTGGCGCAACAGTAGCCGTAGAGGGCACCGCAGTCGAGGTCGCGACGGCCGTATGAGTTGAGACCGGTGTTGGTGTGCCGGTGGGGGCTTGCACAAAGCCACATGCGTGAATGGTATTGGAATCTAATGTGACTGCACCATTGAGAGCATATAGGCCCGTGCTTGTCGTGGTGCCGGTGTTGAGGGTGATGGACGTCAGTGCCAGGATGTTCCCTGCGAAGTGTGTGTTCGTGCCCAGGGTGGCCGAACTGCCTATCTGCCAGAAGACGTTGCACGGCTGAGCGTTATTGATAACCTGCACCGTGGCATTACTCGCTGTGGTGAGGGTGCTCCCTACCTGGAAAACGTAGACACTGTTGCGGTTACCCTGGCCGTCCAGGATGAGTTGTCCGGTCAATTGGGCTGACGAGTTGAAACAATACACTCCTGGAATGAGCGTTTTGCCACCAAGATCCTGGCCGGTTAGATTAAAATCGCACGCTTCCCCGGCAGCTTCGCCGTATGCGGTGGTCGCGTCATTGTGTGCCTGGAGGGCCACAGAGTCACCCGCGTGGATTGTTCCACTCAGGATTCCTGGTGGAAAGCCCGTCACCGCGGTCCCTGGGCTTACTCCAACGTTTCCGTCCACAGTGGTTGGACCGGTATTTGTGACTGCGCTGCCGGCCAGCACGCCAAAACTGCCCGCCGTTCCGAGGCCGGGGATGATAGCAACAGCCAGCCCCGATTTGGGTACTGTCAGCATGAGTGCAAGGGTTCCCAGCAAGGCCATGATCAATATCCGTCGGCTCGTTCGCACCGTTCGGCTCCGCCCATTTGATTCATAATGTTGGCTTAAGTCGGTAACTCGGTTCCAAATCCTCATTTCGTCCCTCCTCGGGATTGTGCCTCATAGTATTGTGAATCATAAGTATTTTCCTCCTATATTATGGCTCCGCTGAGGCCGGCACACCCCGGCTATCTACCTAGTGTGCGGACACACAAATACCCTGGTCTCAGACCAGGGTATTTGTGTGTTATTTATGGCTTTTAGAATATATTGTCTGCCTGTACCGCGTCGCCCTCGCTCGCGTCCCAGGCTTCCCCGGCTACTACTCTCGGTTCAATAGGCCCCTCTCGGTTGCTACAGCCACCGCCTCACCGCGGCTACCGGCGTGGAGCTTTTGCAGGATATTCCTTACGTGGTATTGCACCGTCTTGGCTGTGATGTTTAGCTTGGCGCCTATCTGCTTGTAAGGCATGCCTTGAGCTATGCAACCCAGGATCTCCATCTCGCGCTCGGTCAACGCATCAGGGTCCACTTCTCGCTGGGCCAGCACGGCAAAGCGGTCCATCACCCTGGTGGCCAGCGCGGGAGCGAGTGACGCCTCTCCGCGACCGGCGGCCCGCACTGCGGCTATCACCGCTGCAGGCGTTGCGTCCTTGAGCAAGTAGCCCCGCGCCCCCGCCTTGAGAGCGGCAAAGACCTCTTCGCTCTGGTCGAACACGGTCAGTATGATTACTTCAACCGGCGGGTGCACTGTCTGCAACCGGGGAAGGGCTTCGATGCCCGACAGCCCAGGTAGCTGCAAATCCAGGAGGACCACATCAGGATGTAGCATACCCGCCTGCTCAACTGCCGCCAGGCCATCCTCCGCCTCCCCCACAACCTCTATGTGCGGCTGCCCCTCAAGGATGTGACGGATGCCTTGCCTTACTATGGGGTGATCGTCGACGAGCAGGACACGGATGAGGTGATTGCCGGCTGGAAGATCAAGGGAAGGCTCCTGAAGAGCCGGAGTGTGGGTATCCGGCACCGGCAACATAACAGCGGCCGTGGCAATAGTGGAGCGGACGTACGGTATGGTGCTGCGTACACCAGTGCCATGGCCGGGATGGCTGGTGACAAGTAACTCACCACCCAGAATACGTGCCCGCGCCGCCATGCTAAGTAGGCCAAAGCCTCCATCTTTGGGTGAGGTAGCGCTCGTTGTGTTCGTTGTACCTTGAGCGTCCGGGACAAAGCCGACCCCATCGTCTTCGACCGTTAGGACGACGCTCCGCTCCTCGAACGCCAGCCCGAGGATGACGTGGCGTGCGACCGCATGCTTGTAGATATTCTGAAAAGCTTCCTGGGCTATGCGGAAGAGGGCCGTTGCCAGCTCAGGCGTCAATCGTTCGCTTCGCTCGTCGTTCTCGCCGTTGACGTAAAACTGCGTTGTTAGAGCAGCCCGTTTCGCAAGCGCTGATAGCTCCAGAGTCAGGGCTTCACGTAGCGACTGATGCTCCAGGGGTGTTGGGTGCAGGCCCAGGACGGAGCGCCGGGCCTCTTCTAATGCGCCGCGCGCCAGCATCTCAGTTTCGGCCAACACGTCGGCATCGACCCTGCTTCGTCTGGTCTTGTAGGGTTTGAGGGATTCGAGATTGATGATAATGCCCGCCAGCGACTGAGCCAGTGTATCGTGGATCTCCCTCGCCATGCGATTGCGCTCCTCCGCGACGGCCAGGGCGCGTGCGCGCTCATCCAGGCGTCTATGTTCCAATGCCACAGCGAGCAGATTGGCGATAGGCTCCGCCAGAAGTACATCCTCAGGGCCATGGAGACCTGGCGTGCCGCTGATAACAGCCAGCCCCCCAAGGACGTGCGGAGCCGCTGCAATTGGGACAATCACGCCCGTGCGCCCGGCCTGCTCCAAAAGGAGCATATCACCCGCGTATCGGTTAGCTGTGGTCGCGAAGTCTGTGACTATGGCCGGCTGATTGGCGAGCAGAGACGGGCCGAATGAGAAGTCGGTGAACGGCCACGACCGGCCTGCCTCCACGATGGGGGGATTGGAGAAAGCGATGGCGAGTTCACGTGCATCGTCTGCGTCTCGGGCGTCCTCGGCAACGCTCGCGTCCGGCCGTAACAGCACGACCAGGGCATCATGTGCCAGAATATGCTCAGCCTGTTGGGCGACGATGTTGAAGATTCTTGGGACGTCCAGCCCGGCAGCGATTGCTTGCATAATTACCGTCAAAGGCGTAGCGGGAACATGTGCGCTCGGTTGTGAGGAGGCGTTAATCATGCTATGTGCTTCTGTTCTCTAGCTACCCTCGTAGGCGTGCGAAATCAAGGGCAGTTACCAGCTGTTTGTCGTTGGTCTCCATATTCTGCATTTCCATTATACATGGCAACCATATTGTAATTCGAGACTCACCACGTCATAACAAGTACGAAGTATGGGTTATGCTCCGGCACTTGGTACTTCGTACTCGTTTAACGAGGACCGCAGGTAAGCGTGGCAACAACCGGGTTATGGTCGCTGAGACCGTACCAGTCCTCTCCTTCCAAAATCGTACAATCCTTGAGCGCCGGGGCCCACGAGTTGGGTATGAAAATGCCATCGCAGTGGTATGGCGGGGAGTTGATGCGATGCATCCAGCGCAATGTACGGGCCAATGGCTCGCCGGGATGCGCCGTCTGCCAGCACGGTATGAGGCCAAGCTCATCACGGAGCCGCTGCAGCAGGGTAATCTCGCCCCGGCTGACCGACGGGCTGTGCTCCGGCTGGCGCAGGCCCACGACTACGTTGAAGTCGCCTGCCAGAATCATGGGAAGCCCGCCGGCCAGCGCGCCTGCGAAGTCGAGGATGCGCCCCACTTCCTTAATATAAGAGCTGCCTTTGCGTGTGGGACCGTGAATGCTCAGCGCCACCACAGGCGCGACGCCTATGCCGGGCCATTCGTGGCCCTCCACTACCGCTGCAACCACCCTCCCCGTGAAGTCTTCCGGCACGGGCAGCGGCGTCAATTGCCCACCACGCACCCATAATCCGCTTCCCCACCGGCCCATGCCATTGGGCACCGCTGCCCAGAGCCAGGACATCCGCACCTCATGCGTACCGGAAGCGTCAGGATCGGGCGAGCGCGCGGCAAGCCAGGAGACTACGGGGTCGCGAGACTCCTGAACGAAGAAGAGATCGGGTGCAAGGACCGAGAGCATACGCGTCCAGACGGCGGGGTCTCGCGGCCCACCCTGCCTGACATTGTAGGCCACGAGGCGTATATGGCTCTCCCCATTCGTTCTACCCACCCGAGACGGCCTGGAGGATCGTCAGACGGTCGCCGGGGCGGAGCGGCACGTCCAATCGTTCCAGCCAGTGGGTGCTTTCTTCGTTGTAGAAAATCAGCACGTGGGGGCGCAGCCGCCCGGTCTCGTCGAAGAGATGGATGCGCAGCAGAGGATAAGCCTCGCGCAGGCGCTCTAGAGCCTGCGCGAGGGTGGCGGCCTCGATGGTTACCTGGTTGCGGCCCCCTGTGCAGTCGCGCAAGATTGTGGGCACATTGACCTCAATCTCAACGTTCCCGATGGCCTTACCACCTGTTCTACCCATATTAAGCCTCCTGTTTCCCCTCAGTCTCCGCATCGTGCATTATTTCCTGTGCGTGGCTGCGTGTTTGGTGCTGCCCGCAGTTCTTTTGGTGCTATTCACTTGCCCGGCGAGCGTACCCAGGTCTTGATCGAGGTAATGCGTGGGAACTGGCCGGGCAGGCGGCTCCAGTTCTCGCCGGCATCCGGGGAGTAGAACACCTCGCCCATGCTCGTGCCAAAATAGACGCCTGCAGGCTCCAGGGTATCCACAGCCAGCGAGTTGCGCAGCACGCCCACGTAATGCGGCTGGTCAGGCAGGCCCTGGCCGGAGGCTGCCCAGCTTGCGCCGCCGTCCCGAGACCGGTAGACCCGGAGCTGGCCTTCCTTCACGTGGCGCTGCATGTCGCTCTCCAGCGGAATCACGAAGAGATCGCCGGCAGCGGTGACGCCCATAGGGAAGCCGAAGTTGCCCGGCAGACCGCTCTCGATCGGCTGCCAGGAGTCGGCAGCGTCGGTCGACTTGAACACCCCACCATGGAACTGGCAGTAGAGGGTGTTGGGATCTTTGGGATCGAGCACTATCTTGTGCACGCAGCGGCCCACTTCGTTAGTACGCTCCTCGGTGGCTACCTGCGGCAGACCCCAGTTGCATACCTTCCAACTCTTCCCGCCATCGTCGGTTCGGAAAACGCCCACCGCTGAGATGCCGACCCACATGCGCTCTGCGTTGGTGGGGTCAACCAGGATCGTGTGCAGGCAAAGGCCCCCATTGCCCGGTCCCCACTCGGGGCGAGTGGCGTGATGGGTCAGGCCGGTCACTTCTTCCCAGGTCGTGCCGTCGTCCCGGCTGACAAAGAGGCCCGCCTGGTCCACACCCGCGTAGAGTGTGCCAGGCTGGCTGGGGTGGCCCGGCACGATCTGCCAGATGCGGTTGAGCTTGAAGCCGCTCTCCTGGGTATATTGAGGGCTGGCCTCGACTTGCGTCCAGGTCTCTCCCTGGTCATGACTTACCCGGATTGTCGGACCATAAACGAAGTGGGATGTGCCAGCGAACACCCGGTCCCCGTTATCGGCGTTGCTCCCATGTCCGTTGCTGCCCGAACCGCTCAGGCCGCAAAGGCTGTAGATCTCCCAGCCATCGAGATGTGGTCCCGTCATCTCCCATTTTTGCCGGTCTGTGTCTGAATGAAAAAAGAACGCGCCTCTTGTGGTGCCTACCAGCACACTAACCTTGCCTGTCTTGCCTTCCATTCCTGATTGCCTCCTTTCCAGATGAAAGCATCGTCTTGCCTCACATCGCCCCGACTATAGCACTTATGTTCTAGCGTGTCAAGTCGATTGCTATGTGGAAAAGTCCGGAAATAAAGTGAAAAGCAGTTTGGAGAAACAAGTGGGCTAGCGGGGGCAGCGCGACCGGCGCGGGCAAACACGATGGGTGCCTCGCGCTCATCAGCCGGCATGCTGAGCAGGTCCGCAAGCAGGTGAGCTATCTGACCCGAAGGGCGGCGTCCGCCCTTTCTATCTTCTATAAAGGGGCGACAGAGCAGTCAATACTGTGGGCGAACTCTCCTGAGTGATGCCCGCAGTATTGACGCGCTGCTTTAGCCAGCCGGCGAACGCTACTTTACCGCTCACAGAGGCTCTTACAGTCGTCATACAGGCCCCTATTTCTGCTGTTTCGCGCCCTCTTGTCTTGCATACTCCAGTGGCTGGGAATATCCTTCTGTCCACGCTGCTTCCCACGCTCCGGGGACAACCTGGGTACGTGCAGCCTCAATATCGCGCTCGTGGTTCGCCCTGTCGAAATCTGACAGGGCAGCCCCCACAGATTCGCGAAGAGCCTGTGCCGCCCCCCATAATTGTGCGGCATGCGTTGTATCGCCTTTTGAGGCAGCAGCACTCGCCAGTCCTTCCAGGCATTGGGCGATTATATGCTGGTCGCCCAGCTCCGACCCTATCAGGAGGCTCTCGCTCAAAAGACTTTCCGCCTTTGAGCTATCTCCTTCGAGTTGCATAACGACCCCAAGGCTAACGAGAGCATAAGCCATCCCCCATTTTTGCCCCAACTCCCGAAGCAGCTCCAGACTCTGCTCAAAGAGTGTGGTGGCGTGTGCATTATGCCCCTGGTACAACTCCACTACACCCAGCTCACGTAATGCGTTCGCAATGCCCCACCTGTTCCCGGTCTCCTGGAGGATCAGGAGCGCCTGCTCCATATACGTCTGTGCATCTTCAAGGTGGCCCTCTTCTCGTGCTACTAGTGATAAATTACCCAGCGTTTGCGCAATACCGGGCTTGTATGCCAGCTCTCTGTACAATGCGAGGCTCTGTTCGAGCAAAAGATGCGCCTTCTCATAGTCTCCGCGAACGAAAGTCATATGGCCCATACCAAGGAGCGATTTTGCCCTTGCGAGCGCCATGACCGCTCCCTGCACCGGCACGCCGGTCCGTTCGTAGCCGGGCACCGGCGATTCCCCGGTCCCGGCCCCGGTCCCGGCCTCGGCTGCCGCAGCCGGGGATTCGGTGCTTGAGAGCATCTTTGCGAGGTATTCCAGCCCTTCACCGAAGTAGCCATGTATGAGCCAGTACCGCCAGAGGGCAGCAGTCATCCGCAAGCCTAAAGAGGAACGCGTGAGGTCGGTACTATTCTCGCTATACTCGCGCGACCCGCTAGCCTCGTTCGCGACGCCTTCTGCGGCCCAATCCAGGACCTCCCGTATATTGCTATAGTCATGATCCAGGCGCGCTAGCCATTTGCCCTGCCCACTTCCTAGTAGCTCGGGCTCGGCTTCCTCAACGAGCGATAAGTAATACCGAGCATGGCGCCAGCAAAGTTCATTTGCTTCCCCGCTCTCCACCAGCCTTTGTTGTGCGTACTCTCGAATGGCCTCGAGCATCTCTAATCTCGGCTCGTCGCCAGGTTCCCCATGTTGGATCAAGAGGCTCTTGGCGATGAGGCTTGCAACGACGTCGGGCAGACCCGGATCGGAGACCTCTGAGCCTGGTGCTGAGCTTGTAAATGAGGGGTCACTTCGCCAATCGCACACTTCCTCTAACGCCTCCAGCGTGCAGCCACCTACAAATATGGAGAGCGCACGGAACACTTTCTGCTCCCCCTCATCCAGCAATTCGTAGCTCCACTCTATCGCATTCTTCAAGGTGCGGTGGCGGGCAGGCAGGTCTCGCGTCGTGCCTGCCAGCAACTCTAGCTGCCTGTGCCTCGCCAACTGCTCTGCCAGGACCTGGGGTGTCATGTGCCTGGTACGGGCGGCAGCCAATTCGATAGCCAGGGGCAGCCCACTCAGCAGCCGGCATGTCTCAGCTACGGCGGGAGCGTTCTCCTGGGTTAGCCCGAAAGAGGAGTGTACCGCCTGCGCTCGCCGGACGAATAGCTGTACAGCTTCGTAGCTTTCAATCTGGAGGATCAACGCGTAGACGGTCACCTGTAGGCTTCTCCTCCTCCTGGCCCCTGGGATATTTGAATCCCTGTCCCTCACCCTCAACTATCCCGGGCACGTTGGAGAGACCTGGGGAGGAGTCCGGCACGCTGAGGGCGGGCACGGCGAACTCATGCTCACCGTAAAGGTCCAGCCTTGTGCGGCTTGTGACCAACACCTTCAGCCGAGGGGTCATTCTCAGTAGGTCGGCAACTACAGAACCCGCCTCAACCACATGCTCAAAATTGTCGAGCAGCAAAAGCACATTCTTATTCCGTATCTGCTCGCCTACCATGTTCAGTAGTATACCGTCAGGTGTATCGCGCACACCGAGCGTCTGGGCAATTGCGGGTAGCACCCATTCATGCTCCGATATGGGAGCCAGGGCTACAAAGAAGACGCCATCTGCAAAGTCGTCCGCGAGTCCCGCAGCGACTTCGACGGCGAGGCGGGTCTTGCCGATGCCGGGTGGTCCAACCAACGTTAGCAGGCGTATGTCAGACCGCCACAGCAGCCCTTGCACCTGCTCCACTATTTTCTCGCGCCCAATGAACGAGGTGGGATAGGCCGGCAGGTTGGCGAAGATTGGCGCATGTGGGGTGCCTGTCAGAGAGCCGTTAACACCCACCGCAGGGACAGGTATAGTAGGCGACTTCTCGTCGCCGGGCGATGGCGGAGTTGTGGAAGTTGAGGGAGATACGGGCCGCCTGGTGAGCGGAGGCACAGGAGGAAGAGGCTGGGGTGGGCTGTTGTGTCTATCACTCCCGCTATCGCGGGCGAACTGCATGAAGGTAGCTTGCTCTTCAGGCGCGATTTCAAGACAGACCACCAGTAGCGCGGCCACCTGTTTGGATGGACGGCGCTGGCCCATCTCCATCTTGCGGATCGTCGAGAGGGAGCAGCCTGTCGCCTCGCCAAGCTCTCTTTGAGTGAGGTCCAAAGCCTCGCGCCGCTGCTTCAACCACTTGCCGAAGTGAACGGGATCGTTGGAGTTCATCGGGGTACCTCTTTCCGCTCTCCACTTCAGCTTACCTATCGTTCAATAAACAATAAGAGGCGCTCTCTGAGTAGACGCATACCAGACAGGCATGTGTCACCTCTTGTGACACCTGTTGTGTTACACAGTATATCACTTTTCTATAGCTTTTGTTGTGCCTATCTGCTTGAATAGAGGCATTGGCGAGGTGGGGGTTATCCCTCTCTTTCCGGTGAGTCGGGCAGTCGAGTTGAAGGCCCATGCGGCCAGTAAGCCAGATCAGGGAGCAACCAGTCCCTGAATCCAGTTGGGCATCTTATTCAAGGAGGCTAATCGCAATGAATTCTAAAGTCAATTCTAGAACCGCCGCGCAGGCACCCGCGTTTTTATGCTTCTTGTTATCTCGGCTCTGCTGCTTTCCGCCTCGGTCGGGTTGGGCGCGGAGCACCTATGCTCAGGTGCCTTATTTACGGCAAATCCAAACAGCAAACCAGGCACATCAAACAGCCCTCGCAACAGCCGCTACACCTCTCGAAGCATGCTCAATCCCGACGGCACACTCAATCTTGAGAGCGGTTTCAGTGGCAGCCTCGATGCGCGAGGCTAGCGGCTAGCTTCAGCCTCCGGCATGCAGCCCCGCTTCGTAGCCGACACTGAAAGGCGCCGGTAGTGATCTCTCCGATCATTGCTATCCCACCCACGACCAAGCCCAATGAACCCGGCGACGAAAACTGGACGGCAGGTTCGGCACAACAAGCGTAAACAACAGCGTAAACAACTATGTCTACGCTGTGGCGGTAAGTAACACCGAAGATACATACATAGGTGGCAACTTCACGACAGCCGGTGAAGTGAATGCCAACTACATCGTTAAGTAAACCGCGACGGCTGGACCCCTCTAGGCGCAGGCATGAACAACAGGATCACCACCATAGCGGTGAGCAGCACAGGGATGTCTACGCGGGTGGCCTCTTTACCGTCGGCCGACGGAGTCAGTGCCAACTACATAGCAAAGTGAACGGCGCGTCCTGGTCAGCCCTTCGGCGGCGGCACGAACAATTCAGTCCGTGCTCTAGCAGTTAGCAGCACAGGCGACCTCTATGCCGGAGGCTCCTTCACTATAGCCGGTGGAGTGAGTGCCAACTACATAGCAAAGTGGAGCGGCACTTCCTGGTCCGCCCTCGGTAGCGGTTTGAATGGTCTTGTCAATGCCATCGCACTAAACAACAGCGATGTTGTCTATGCTGGTGGGGCATTCACAGCAGCAGGAGGAATAAGTGCCAGCCGCATCGCCAAATGGGATGGCACGTCCTGGTCACCCCTCGGCGGCGGCACGAACGCTACGGTCCAAGCTTTGGCGGTCAGCAGCACCGGTGACCTCTATGCCGCAGGCTCCTTTACAACAGCAGGAGGCGTAAGTGCCAGCCGTATTGCGAAATGGAATGGCAGCACATGGTCTGCCCTCGGCACCGGCATGAATGACACTGTTCTTGCCATGGCTGTAAGCAGCACCGGGGACGTATACGCAGCCGGTTTCTTCACAACGGCAAATGGATTGCTAGTGAGCCGTATTGCGAAATGGAATGGCAGCACCTGGTCTGCCCTCGGCTCCGGGTTGAACTACTATGGGGAGGCGCTGGCTATAAGCAGCACGGGTGACGTCTATGCAGGTGGTCTCTTCACTGCGGCGGGCGGGGTACCCGCCAACTATATAGCTATTTGGAGCGGTAATTCATGGTCTACCCTCGGCAGCGGCTTGAGCGGCCCAGCCTATTCTATAGCAGTAAGCGGGATAACAGGAGATGTGTATGTAGCAGGCGAGTTCAAGACGGCGGGTGAAGTGAATGCCAACTACATAGCAAAATGGAATGGCAGTACATGGTCTGCCCTGGGTAGCGGCATGAATAGCCCTTTTATAAACATAGCAATTAGTGGCAACGGCGACGTCTATGCAGGCGGCCAGTTCACTATAGCCGGTGGAGTGAATGCCAACTACATAGCAAAATGGAATGGCAGTACATGGTCTGCTCTGGGTAGCGGCACGAACAGCTATGTCGGTGCGATAGCATTTAGTGGGAATGGTGATGTGTACGCCGGAGGCTCCTTCACTATAGCCGGTGGAGTGAGTGCCAACTACATAGCAAAATGGAATGGCAGCGCCTGGTCTTCTCTTGGCAGTGGGCTGAACGGCCCAGTCGTTGCGATAGCAATTAGTGACAACGGCGATGTATATGCAGGCGGCCTGTTCACCACAGCGGGTGGAGGGAGTGCCCTCCGAATAGCAAAATGGAACGGCAGCAGTTGGTCGAACCTCGGCGGAGGAGTAAACGACAAGGTCAGGGCCATAGCCATAAATAAGACCACCGGTGAGATCTATGTGGGCGGAGACTTCACCCAGGCGGAGAGCGTAACCGCCAATCACATTGCAAAGTGGAACGGCACCTCATGGTCGTCCCTGGCTAACGGCCTCGATGGCACTGTTGCGGCCGCAGGAATCAGTATTACGGGGGACTTATTTGTGACTGGCCGTTTCTATGGCGGTGAGGGCATGAGTGAAAATAACATAGCAAAGTGGGACGGCAGCACATGGTCACCACTGGGCAGCGGCCTACAAGCCCCCGACTTCGAATGGGGAAATGCACTGGCAACAGCCGCAAACGGCGATGTATACGTAGGTGGTCAGTTCACAACAGCAGGCGGCAAACCCTCATCTAACTTTGGCATCTGGCACACCCCGTAGTGCGGTTCGGCGAGCCAACAGCAGCCAACAGGATAACTAGCAAGGCTATCCTGTTGGCTCGCCGAACCGCCCCTGTTTCCGCCCTGCTAGCTCCCTCACCAGGGGTAGACCTCGAAGATAGTGGGCAACACCTTCTTCCCCGACTGCCAGACACCACAAGGTAATAGTACACCTCTCCCCCACGCCAACGGGCAAGGTACCTAACAACGATAGCCGTTGTGCTCTCAATTGTTAGGTGCCCGGCTACCAGATTGCACCCAACCTGAAGCAAAAAGAGACATCCTTTCAAGGAGCACTGTTATCATGAATTCTTTATTCATTTCCAGAAATGACCGGTCCAGCAGCCATTTCTTCCTCTTGCTCGTCATATCCTCGATCATAGTTACCTTATCCGTAGGGACGAGTGCACAGAGGGGATATGCACAAACCCCACTCGACCAGGCAGCAATGGCTATTAAAGCACATTCAATTGAGGAGATCTAATACCATGAACTCTAAACTCGTTTCTCTAAGCCGCAAGGCAACTACTCGTATCTTGCTGCAGGTCGTCATCGCGACTATGTTGCTCAGTCTTTCCGCGGGAGTGGCTACGCAGAGCGGCTACGCCCAGGCACCCACACCTCAACAGTCACCGCAGTCACCGGCAGAGGCGACCACGCTGTCGGCACCTACAACACCCCTCGGGAGCATGCTCAATCCCGACGGCACGCTCAACCTTGAGAGCGGCTTCAGTGGCAGCCTGGATGCACGAGGCTGGAAGCTCGACTCCGCCCCAGGCGCGCCTCCACGCTTTGCGCCTTCTGCATCTGAAAGAAAAGAAAGAGAGACATCCCAGCCTCTGGACCCTGGCGATGAGAACTGGGACGGCAAATTCGGCACGCCGGATGTGAACGACGTTGTCAATGCGGTGGCAGTGAGCATCACAGGCGATGTGTATATCGGTGGGAATTTCACAACAGCAGGTGGTTCGACCGCGAATTATATCGCGAAGTACAACCGCGACGGCTGGTCATCTCTGGGCAGCGGCATGAACAACTCTGTCTACACAATAGCAGTTAGCAGCGCAGGCGATGTATATGCGGGAGGTGGTTTTACAATTGCGGGCGGGGTGAGCGCGAACAATATCGCGAAGTGGAACGGCAGCGCGTGGTCTGCCCTTGGCTCCGGCACAGACAGCTCTGTATTCAGCATAGCAATCAACAACGGCACAGGCGATCTGTATGCGGGCGGCCTTTTCACACACGCAGGCGGGGCTAGCGCTGTCCGCATAGCCATGTGGGACGGGAGCACATGGTCGCCCCTGGGTAGCGGCATGAACAGCTACGTCAAGGCTGTAGCAGTAAGCAGTACAGGCGACGTATACGCCGGTGGCTTGTTCAGCGTAGCGGGCGGAGTAAATGCTAACGGAATAGCAAAGTGGGACGGCAGTGCGTGGTCTGCCCTCGGCGCCGGCGTCGATAATATCGTACGCACCATAGCAGTGAGCGGTACAGGCGACATATACGCCGGTGGGGATTTCACCACAACAGGCAGCATAAGCGTTAATCGCATAGCCAAATGGAACGGCAGTGCCTGGTCTGCCCTCGGGACTGGATTGAACAACGATGTATCGGCTGTAGCAGTGAGCAGTACGGGCGAGGTATACGCCGGTGGCGACTTTACTACCGCAGGCGGTATGAACGCCAACCATATAGCTGAATGGAACGGCAGTGCGTGGTCTGCTCTCAGTTATGGCCTGGAGCTAGGCGATGCGCCTACAGTCAACGCCATTGGGATCGTGCCAACCGGGGAAGTATATGTGGGGGGTCTATTTGCGCCGGCTGGCTTAGCATACGCTACTGACATAGCCATGTGGGAAGGGAGCGTCTGGTCTCCTCTGGGTAGCGGTATGGATAATTTTGTCTACGCCATAGCCGTGGACGGTATCACAGGAGATGTGTACGTTGGCGGCGAGTTTCTTTTGCCGGAGGCATATATGCGCTGAGGATCGCAGAATGGAACGGGCGTGCATGGTCCGATATTCAAGGATTTGACGATACTGTTTACGCATTAGCAGTGGATCAGAATGGAGTACTGTACGCCGGTGGCAACTTCACTTATACTGACGGTGGTCTTAACGTTAACCACATCGCAAAATGGAATGGAGCCAATTGGGCTGCTCTCGGCCTCTGGCGTGGACAGTACCGTCTCTACTATAGCAATAAGCAGTAATGGGGATGTATATGCGGGTGGCGACTTTACTGTAGCAGGCAGCGTAACTGCCTACTACATAGCAAAGTGGAATGGCACTACATGGTCTGCCCTCGGCTCCGGCATGAACTATTCAGTCCGATCTATTGCAATCAGCGGTAATGGGGATGTATATGCGGGTGGCGACTTTACCCTAGCAGGAGAAGTGAGTGCTAACTACATAGCAAAGTGGAATGGCAGTACATGGTCCGCCATGGGTAGCGGCATGAGCTATATAGTCGACGCTTTAGCAATAAACAGCAATAGGCGATGTATATGCGGGTGGCGCCTTTACTGCAGCAGGTGGAGTAAGTGCCAACTTCATAGCAAAGTGGGACGGCAGCGCATGGTCTGCCCTCGGCTCCGGCATGAACGGTCATAGTCGTCCCTGTTGCGATCAGCGGCAATGGTGCCGTATATGCAGGTGGCGACTATCACCATAGCAGGTGGAGTAAGTGCCAACTACATAGCAAAGTGGGACGGCAGCACATGGTCTGCCCTTGGCTCCGGCATGGACTATTCAGTCGAAGCTATAGCAATAAGTAACACAAGTGATGTGTATGTAGGTGGCGACTTTAATGTAGCAGGTGGCAAGTCATCTCACTACTTTGGCTTCTGGCATGAACCGCAGCCCCTGCCGACGAATACACCCACCGACACACTACTGACACGCCGACTGACACACCTACCAATACACCTACGGACACGCCGACTGACACGCCGACCGACACGGCGACTGACACTCCCACCAATACGCCAACCGATACGAACACACCTTTGCCAACTCAAACGCCAGGTGGACCGAGTGCTACTCCTGTGCCGTCAGATACTCCAACTAATACCCCAACTATCACACCAACCAATACTCCTTCTCCCGTGGACACAAGCACGCCCACTCCACTACCTACCCAAACGCCAGGTGGACCGAGCGCAACACCGGTGCCTTCCAACACGTCTACTGACACGCCAACCCATACAAATACACCTCTGCCTACCCAGACACCAGGTGGACCGACCGCTACTCCAGCGCCTTCCCATACTCCAACCTCTATAGCCGCTACTGCAACTTCGGTTAGTGCCACCGCAACACCTGGAGAATGCTCAATACAGTTCAGCGATGTGCCGGCGGGCAGCACTTTCTACTCGTTCGTCCAGTGCATGGCTTGCCGGGGCATCATCAACGGATATACCTCAGGCTGCTCAAGCGGCAATCCGTGCTTCAGACCTAACAACAACGTCACCAGGGGCCAGCTTGCCAAGATCGTGTCCAATGCTGCGGGCTTCACCGAGACGCCAGGTGCACAGCAGTTCCAGGATGTAGCTGTGGGTTCAACCTTCTTCGACTATGTGTGGCGGCTGGCTGATCGAGGCTACATCGGGGGCTATCAGTGCGGTGGGACAGGGGAGCCTTGCGGAGCGGGCAATCTGCCCTACTTCCGTCCCAATGCCAACGCTTCCAGAGGCCAGATATCAAAGATCGTCTCCAATGCAGCAGGCTTCCAGGACCCGGCAGGTGCACAGATATTCGAGGACGTCTCTCCCACCTCAACCTTCTACGACTACGTGCAACGGCTGGCGAGCCGAGGGGTAATGGCCGGTTACGCATGCGGTGGAGCGGGAGAGCCATGCCAGCCTCCTGCCAACCGTCCCTACTTCAGACCCGGGAACAACGCCACCAGAGGACAGACATCCAAGATCGTGAGCAACACATTCTTCCCGAACTGTCAGACCTAGCCCTCTGGTAGCAATGGAACAGACAACCGGAATAAGGGTATCACCATATAGATTTTAGAACTCGCAACTCTGCCGCGACCAGCATCGCCGGGACGCCAGAAGCTTTGCCTGCTTAGATTGCGTACAATCGCCCTCGCAGGCAATGTCGTCTCGGATGATGGCCTGCGGTCCGGAGTTGATCTTGACAGTGGATGCGTGACTATCCAGGCTTGATCGAGCGCTAGTCCTAAAACAGCCGATGATTGCGCTCCGGAAACGCCGTACTATTCGTCTACGGCAAAGAACGGAACGGCTTTGATGCCCAATGTTCGCGCCTTTCGCTCGCCTGCGCGTACTTCGTCTGCGTACCTATCGCCGCACAGCACGCTATGCGCTTCGCCCGGGTCTATCCCTACTTCAGGGGCAGGTTGTATCAACGTGCTGGCATCGTCTACCGCTGCGCCCTCAGTGAAGTAGGACATTCCGACCTCAGTTGATGTTGATGTTGTTGGCGGATTGGGGTTACACAGGAGCCAGAGCAGCATCGGTATGTATGATGGGCAGCGCTGTACTGTCATCGTCGGCCCCTGGACAGGTTCGTACATGTGCGATTAGGTGGGGTAGGTCTTGGTCACGCGTCTCGGTCAGGTGGGTTTTGTACCCGCTATCGCGGGCGAACTGCATGAAGGTTGTTTGCTCTTCAGGCGCGATTTCAAGACAGACCACCAGGAGTGCGGCCACCTGTTTGGATGGACGACGTTGGCCCATCTCCATCTTGCGGATCGTCGAGAGGGAGCAGCCTGTCGCCTCGCCAAGCTCTCTTTGAGTGAGATCCAGGGCCTCGCGCCGCTGCTTCAACCACTTGCCGAATTGAGCGGGATCGTTCGAGTTTATCTGGGTACCTCTTTCCGCTCCCAATTCAGCTTACCTATCGTTCAATAAACAATAAGAGGCGCTCTCTGAGTAGACGCATAGCTACCAGGCACGTATCACCTTTTGTGACACCTGTAGTGTCACACAGTATATCACTTTTCTATAGCTTTTGTTGTGCCTGTCTGCTTGAATAGAGGCATTGGCGAGGTGGGGGTTATTCCTCTCTTTCCGGTGAGTTGGGCAGTCGAGTTGAGGGCCCATGCGGCAAGTAAGAGAGACCGCGGGCCAGGCACAGCATTTTTTGTGGCGCTTTTGTAGCGCCTTACTTGATGTGAATCCCCGGATAATGTGTGGGCACAGCGTTCTATCACCCCTGTTGACGCTGCTGGAGAGGGCGACGGCAGCGATGCTCTCAACAGCAGGAACAAACCATAGCGCAGCTTAGTAACCTTCGGAGCAATCTGTAATCGGTGTAATCCCATGAACATGAGCTTATCTCTTACGAGCAAATGAAGGAGCAACAAAATGGCTGAACATAAGACACACAAACGGTTCTTTTTGCTACCGGCAGTAGCATTCCTACTTGGAGTTTTCGCCCTCCTGGGCCTGGGCATGACCACCACTCATGCTAAGGACACACGTACCTTACCTGAGACGGGGCAGACCATCAAAAGTCGTTTCCTGACCTACTGGAATAACCATGGCAGCTTGGCCGAGCAAGGCTACCCGATCACCGAGGAGCTGCAGGAACAGAACGAGACAGACGGGAAGACGTATATGGTGCAGTACTTCCAGCGTGCCGTGTTCGAGTACCACCTTGAACAAGCTGACCCGAATTACAGAATACTCTTGTCCCTGCTAGGTGTCGACTATGTTTCCAATAAACATGGGGTCGGTGGACCTACCTCCCTAAGCCCATTTGCGTCCATTCCCACTGTCCCACCTTTTAACACTCCCACCGTCCCACCTGGTTCCACTAACACCCCCACCCCCACGCCTGGTCCCAGTAATACTCCCACCCCCACTCCCACCGTCCCACCTGGTTCCACTAACACCCCCACCCCCACGCCCACTGTGCCATTTGGTTCCACTGACACCCCCACCCTCCCACCTGGTCCCAGTAATACTCCCACCCCCACTCCCACCGTCCCACCTGGTTCCACTAACACTCCCACCCCCACTCCCACTGTCCCACCTTCCAACACTCCCACCGTCCCACCTGGTTCCACTAACACTCCCACCCCCACGCCCACTGTGCCATTTGGTTCCACTGACACCCCCACCCCCACGCCTGGTCCCAGTAATACCCCCACCCCCACTCCCACCGTCCCACCTGGTTCCACTAACACTCCCACCCCCACTCCCACTGTTCGACCTTTTCCCCACTGCCACTCCCACCACAACCCCCACTGTTCCCCTTGATACTGCTACTCCTCCGTCTAATTCGAAACCCATAGACGCTGGTGTGCTGTGGAACAACGGCAAAGCCTACTTCTTCAGCGGAAACCAGTACAACAGGTACGATGTCGCTACCAACAGAGCTGATGATGTTCCTTATCTGATATCGGATGGCTGGAGAGGTGTCATATTCCACTCGTCGGCCAGAGTAATGTGAAGCTCCCATTCTGACATGGGCCAAGGGCGTCTGTAAGTAACAATAGCTCACGACGCCCTGGAGCTTCGCAGAGCGGCTACGCTGTCGGCTCCCACAACACCCCTCGGCAGCGTGCTCAACTCAATGTTGCTACCGGCTTCAGTGGCAGCCTTGACGCCAGGAGATGGCAGTGATGCTCTTAGCAGCAGGAACAACGAAGGGCAGCTCAAACCGCACTCGACCAGGCAGCATTGGCTATTAAAGCGCATTCAATCGAGGAGATCTATTACCATGAACTCTAAACTCGTTTCTCTAAGCCGCAAGGCAACCACACGTATCTTGCTGCAGGTAGTCATCGCGACTATGTTGCTCACTCTTTCCGTGGGAGCGGCTACGCAGAGCGGCTACGCCCAGGCACCCACACCTCAAAAGCCATCACAGGCACCGCAGTCACCGTCAGATGCGGCCAAGCTATCGGCCCCAACAACACCCCTCGGCAGCGTGCTCTAATCGTGATGGCACGCTCAACCTTGCTAGCGACTTCAGCGGCAGCCTTGACGCCAGGGGATGGCAGTTGGCATCAGCGCCCGGCGCGCCTCCCCGTTTTGTACAACAGGCAAGCACAAGACTCCGCCGGTCAGTCCGGACCATTGGCCCCGGGCGATGAGAACTGGGACGGGAGGTTTGGTGTCCAGTCTCTAAGCGACTTCGGTCGATGCCCTGGCCTTCGACGGCACTACGGGCGATCTATTCCTGGGAGGCTACTTCACCACGGTAGGAGCGGTGAGTGCAAATCATATTGCAAGATGGAACCGCGATGGGTGGTCTGCCCTTGGCAGCGGCATGGACAATACTGTTCGTACTCTAGCAGTGAGTAGTACAGGGGATGTGTATGCAGGTGGAGAGTTCACCACAGCAGGAGGGGTGAGTGCCCCCTACATAGCGAAGTGGAACGGCAGTGCCTGGTCTGCCCTTGGCAGCGGTTTGAACAATTTTGTTTTTGCTGTAGCAGTGAGTAGTACAGGAGATATGTACGCAGGCGGTTTTTTCACCACAGCAGGTGGAGCGAGTGCCAACTACATAGCAAAGTGGAACGGCAGCACCTGGTCCGCCCTTGGCAGCGGTATGAATAGCTATGTCAATACTCTAGCAGTGAGCAGCACAGGGGATGTGTATGCAGGTGGTTATTTCACCACGGCAGGAGGAGTGAGCGCCAATAATATAGCTAAATGGAATGGTAGCACCTGGTCTGCCCTTGGGAGCGGCATGGACAGTAGTGTCGATGCTGTAGCAGTGAGTAGTACAGGGGATGTGTATGCAGGTGGAGAGTTCACCACAGCAGGAGGGGTGAGTGCCAACTACATAGCGAAGTGGAACGGCAGTGCCTGGTCTGCCCTGGGCAGCGGCATGAACTACTCTGTTTTTGCTGTAGCAGTCAACAGCACAGGGGATGTGTACGCAGGTGGTGGTTTCAGCACGGCAGGAGGGGTGAGTGCCAACTACATAGCGAAGTGGAACGGCAGCGCCTGGTCTGCCCTGGGCAGCGGCACGAGCGCCTCTGTCATAGCTCTAGCAATGAGCAGCAATGGAGACCTCTACGCAGGTGGTGCTTTCACTACAGCAGGAGGGGTGAGTGCCTCCTACATAGCGAAGTGGGACGGCAGTGCCTGGTCTGCCCTCGGCAGCGGCATGGACGATAGTGTCGATGCTGTAGCAGTGAGTAGCACAGGGGACGTGTACGCAGGTGGTGTTTTCACTACAGCAGGAGGGGTGAATGTCAATTATATAGCAAGATGGAACGGCAGTGCCTGGTCTGCCCTCGGCAGCGGCATGGACGATACGGTCAATGCTGTAGCAGTGACTAGCACAGGGGATGTGTACGCAGGTGGAGATTTCACCATAGCAGGTGGAGTGAGTGCCTCCTACATAGCGAAGTGGGACGGCAGTGCCTGGTCTGCCCTTGGCAGCGGCATGGACAATAGTGTTTATGCTGTAGCAGTGAGCAGCACAGGGGACGTGTATGCAGGTGGTTTTTTCACTACAGCAGGAGGGGTGAATGTCAATTATATAGCAAAGTGGAACGGCAGTGCCTGGTCTGCCCTCGGCAGCGGCATGAATAGCTATGTCAATGCTGTAGCAGTGAGCAGTACAGGGGACGTTTATGCAGGTGGTGGTTTCACCATAGCAGGAGGGGTGAGTGCCAATAACATAGCCAAGTGGAATGGTAGCACCTGGTCTGCCCTGGGCAGCGGCATGGACGATAGGGTCAATGCTGTAGCAGTGACTAGCACAGGGGATGTGTACGCAGGTGGACGGTTCACCACAGCAGGTGGAGTGAGTGCCAACTATATAGCGAAGTGGAACGGCACTGCCTGGTCTGCCCTGGGCAGCGGTATGAACCTCTACGTTTACGGTATGGCAGCAAGTAGTACAGGGGATGTGTACGCAGGTGGACAGTTCACTACAGCAGGAGGGGTAAATGTCAATTATATAGCAAGATGGGATGGTAGCACCTGGTCTGCCCTGGGCAGCGGCACAAGCGACATTGCCGCTGCTTTAGCAGTGAGGAGCGTGGGTGAAGTGTACGTGGGAGGCTACTTTAGCACAGCAGGTGGCAAGCCATCAAGCTACTTTGGCTTGTGGCATGAGCCGCAACCCTTGCCGACGAATACACCTACCAATACACCTACCAATACACCTACCAATACGCCAACCAATACGCCAACCAATACGCCAACCAATACGCCAACCAATACGCCAACCCATACGAACACACCTCTGCCGACCCAAACCCCAGGTGGCCCGAGCGCAACACCGGTGCCTTCCAATACATCTACCAATACGCCAACCCATACGAACACACCTCTGCCTACCCAGACACCAGGTGGCCCCACTGCTACTTCCGCACCTTCCCATACTCCGACCTCGGTAGCGGCAACTGCAACCTCGGTAGCGGCAACTGCAACTTCGGTTAGTGCCACCGCAACACCTGGAGAATGCTCAATACAGTTCAGCGATGTGCCGGCGGGTAGCACCTTCTACTCATTCGTCCAGTGCATGGCTTGCCGTGGCATCATCAA
Organism: uncultured Chloroflexia bacterium; assembly: GCA_963837315.1. Classification (GTDB taxonomy): domain Bacteria; phylum Chloroflexota; class Chloroflexia; order QHBQ01; family JADMIH01; genus JADMIH01. The sequence continues at coordinate 418,373 of CAWINE010000010.1, read as the reverse complement.
CGGATATACCTCGGGCTGCCCAAGCGGCAACCCCTGCTTTAGACCTAACAACGATGTCACCAGGGGCCAGCTTGCCAAGATCGTGTCCAATGCAGCGGGCTTCACCGAGATGCCAGGCGCGCAGAAGTTCCAGGATGTAGCTGTGGGTTCGACCTTCTTCGACTATGTATGGAGGCTGGCTGATCGAGGCTACATAGGGGGCTATCAGTGCGGTGGGACAGGGGAGCCTTGTGAGGCGGGCAATCTGCCCTACTTCCGTCCCAATGCCAACGCTTCCAGAGGTCAGATCAGCAAGATAGTCTCCAATGCAGCAGGCTTCCAGGACCCGGCAGGTGCACAGATATTCGAGGACGTCTCTCCCACCTCAACCTTCTACAACTACGTGCAACGGCTCGCGAGCCGGAGGGTAATGGCCGGTTACACATGCGGTGGCATGGGTGAGCCATGCCAGCCAGGCAATCTGCCTTACTTCCGTCCCGCCAATAACGCCACCAGGGGGCAGACTTCGAAAATAGTGAGCAACACTTTCTTCCCGGATTGCCAAACCCCAGTACGGTAATAACAGGCACACTTTATATGCGCCCAAACACGCCGGCACCCCTGCATTGGTAGTCTACCCACTCTCAAACGCAGGGCGGTGTCGGAAAGGCCGTACTCAACTCGCAACTAAGTAAAACAGACTTTATCAAGGAGACCTAATACCATGAACCGTACAATCGTTACTCTAAACCGTCGGACAAGTAATCGCATTTTTCTTTTCGTTGTGATCTCGGCTCTCTTATTCACTTTCTCCGGCGGAGTGGGTGCGCCGAGTGGGTATGCACGTGCAGCTACTCTGCAACATATAGTGCCAACTGGGACATCAGATACCTCACGGTCTACCATGTCAGCACCAACCACCCCGCTCGGGAACGTGCTCAACCCCGACGGCACTCTCAACCTCAACACCGGTTTTAGTGGCAGTCTCGACGCCCGTGGCTGGCAACTGGCGTCCGACCCTGGCATGCCTCCGCGCTTTGTCGCCGACCCGGCAGGAGCAGGGAAAGGCACAGGAGGGGCGTCTCAGCTCTCCAAGGGTGCTCAACCTATGCCAATGGCCCCAGGAGATGAGAACTGGGACGGCAGGTTCGGCACATCCGGTCTAAGCAATTATGTCACCGCTGTGGCCGTAAGCGGCGCGGACGACGTATACATAGGTGGCTCTTTTACAACGGCTGGGGGGTCGGCTGCCAACTATATAGTCAAATGGAACCGTAATGGTTGGACCCCCCTGGGCAGTGGCACCAACAGCACTGTCAGCGCCATAGCGGTAAGCAGCACAGGAGATGTCTATGCCGGCGGCAACTTTACCGTAGTGGGTGGAGTAGCTGCTAACCGAATAGCTAAATGGAACGGCACTTCCTGGTCTGCCTTGAGCAGCGGTGTCAGTCTTGCCGTATACGCCATAGCAGTAAGCAGCACAGGGGATGTGTATATTGGTGGGCAGTTCGGTGCAGCGGGAGGAGTCAGTGCCCTTCGGATAGCAAAGTGGAACGGTAGCACATGGTCTGCCCTGGGTAGCGGTGTCAACGGTGCTGTGCGCGCAATAGCAGTGAGTAGCACAGGGGACGTGTATGCGGGTGGTGGGTTTACTGTAGCCGGAGGCGTAACTGCATATTCCATAGCGAAGTGGGACGGCACGTCCTGGTCTGCTATAGGCGGCAGTTCCAATACCAGTATATATGCAATAGCAGTAAGTAACTCAGGGGATGTGTATGTCGGTGGGTATATCACAACGGTGGGTGGCGTAGCTGTCAGTAACATAGCAAAGTGGGACGGCACATCCTGGTCGGCCCTGGGCACAGGCATGGACAATAGTGTTTATGCTGTAGCAGTGAGCAGCACAGGGGATGTGTATGCGGGCGGGTCGTTCACTATAGCGGGAGGAATGGCTGCCAACCGAATAGCGAAGTGGAACGGCAGCACCTGGTCCCCTCTTGGCACAGGCATGAGCAGCACTGTTACAGGCCTGGCCATAACTAGCAATGGCGACCTGTACACAGGGGGATATTTCACCACAGCAGGCGGGTTGGCTGCTAGCTATATGGCCAGATGGGATGGTAGCGCATGGTCCCCACTCGGCTCAGGTGTGAACAGCCTTTATCCAGCAATCTATGCCATGGCAATAAGCGGCGTCACAGGGGATGTGTATATGGCTGGGCAATTCACGACGGTAGGCGGTGTGAGTGCCAACAATATAGCAAAGTGGAACGGCAGCACATGGTCCCCGCTCGGCTCAGGTATAAGCGATAACATCTTGACGGTTGGGGTATATGCATTAGCGGTAAGCGGTAACGGAGATGTGTATGCCGGTGGCAGTTTCAACATGGCAGGCGATGTTAATGTCAACAATATCGCAAAATGGAACGGTAGTGGCTGGTCTGCCCTTGGTACGGGCACGGGCAGCCCCCTCTTCCGCTTTAGCTGTAAGCAGCACAGGTGACGTATACGCCGGTGGCTACTTCACAATAGCGGGTGGGGTGTATGCCAACTGTATAGCAAAGTGGAACGGTAGCGCCTGGTCTGCCCTTGGTAGCGGCGTGGGTGGCCAAGTTGAAGCCATAGCGGTAAGCACTGATGGAGATGTGTATGCCGGTGGTGCATTCACGACAGCAGGTGGCCTGAGTGCTAATCATATAGCAAAATGGGATGGTAGTGCATGGTCCGGCCTGAGTACGGGCATGAACAGTGACGCCATAGCCATAGCTGTAAGCAGTACAGGTGACGTATACGCCGGTGGCTACTTCACGACAGCCGGTGGGGTAAGCGCCAACAGAATAGCAAAATGGGATGGTAGTGCATGGTCTGCCCTGGGCAGCGGGGCGAACGGCTATATTTACACTATAGCGGTAAGTAGCACAGGGGCCATCTATGCGGGCGGTGCATTCACCATGGCCGGAGGAGTGAGTGCCCTTCACATAGCAAAGTGGAACGGCAGTACATGGTCTCCCCTTGGCAGCGGCATGAACTCCTACGTTTATGCCACGACAGTAAGTAGCACAGGTGATGTATACGCAGTCGGTATTTTCACGACAGCAGGTGGCAAGTTATCCAACGCCTTCGCTATATGGCACACACAATAGTTCGCGTCGCGCATACAGCCACGCCCACCAACGTGGCTGTATGCGCGATAGCGCACATGCCTGCAGGCATCTCTCTTCGAACAAGTAAGATGATTACTTTATGGAGAGCGGTCCAAAACGGGGGCTAAACAACAGGAAAATGGCCACGACAGTTGTAACCAAAGGACCATGTTGACTTCTGCCAATTCTGTGATACACCTTTGCCTCGGGCTTGGTGCGTGGCGATGCCGACCATCATGACGGACAGCCCTCTACACGAATAGAACAAGGAATATCAGGGTAACTTGATTGAGAAGACACGTGAGTGCTCGCCGGGCGGCGAGCCTTGTCAATTCCGTAGCTGGCTACGTAAGATTAGCCCCATGATTTGGCGTCGCCTGCTCGTGTGGGAAGACAGTGCGCTGGCTGATCTCCATTATGCAATCCATATTGCCTTTGGCTGGAGTGATACACACCTGTATCGTTTTGCCATCCGATGTGCAGAATACGGCATCTATCACCCAGGTGGCCCCTGGTTTACTTCTGACGCTCGGGAGGTGAGGCATGGTTCTGGCTCATAGAGCGGAGCGCGAACTATGGGGCTTTAATGTGAACCAGGGACAACGAAAGCCGCGCACAGGGACATGTCACTTCATTTCGCATAGCCTGACGACCTGAGCCTCAGCCTAACTCGACCGGATTGCTCTGCCCATTTGGTGAAAGTACTCGCTGGTAAGCCCCATTGTTACTGGGTGCTTTACAATAGCAAACTTGGTGTACTCGATTTGGCCCAGCAGAAATGCATTGGAGGCAGCAATTGCCTCAGTTAATCTCACGTCCGCTCCTGCGATTAGTTGCCACCATTGCCGGTACCACTTGTTGAAGCTATGGAAAACCACAGCAGCGGGTCGGTGCTCTCGAACTCTATGGCAAGATGTTGGGCCCGTGGTCTTGCGTAGTGCTCCATATCTAAAATGAGCACGGAAAGCTGAGGCAAAGGCGCGCTCTTCGCCTTTGTCGTTCCGAGCGCAACAAGCCGAAGCCTCGAGGGACGAAGGGGAGGCATCACTATGGGCGGCACAATGCTTGGATTCTAAGCACAATCTTCCCCGTCGTGATTCACTTTTTGCTCATTCATTGCAATCCACTTTGGAGCAGGCTCACCTGGGACACCGCTTCTAGCGTCCTGGCGACTTTGATCGCCAGGCGCATTACCCCGGCCATCAATTGGGCCGGCATTACGTGCGTTTGCCTTACGATTAAAGCAGAAGGCACCCTGGAATGGAATGGGAAAGTGATATACTCGGTATGACAGGAAGTGACACAAAAAGCGACACAAGCCGCCTGGAGCTAAGTCCACCTAGACAACGACGGACTAGACAACGACGGACTAGACAACGACGGATTGGAGCCGGCATGGACACAATTGATCTAGCGCAATTCGGCAGATGGCTCAAGCAACGGCGTGAAGCATTGGACCTCACTCAGCGAGAGCTTGCCGATATAGCAAGCTGCTCCGTCTCTACCATCCGCAAGATGGAACAAGGCCTGCGTCGCCCCTCCAAGCAGGTGGCCGAACTAATGGCCGATTGTCTGGAGATCACAGCCGAAGAGCATGTAGACTTTATGCGCTTTGCAAGGAGCGCCGAGGGTGCAGACAAAGTGCGAACGTCGTCGTTATCCTCACTACCTCTACCTCTACCTCTACCTCCACAGTCGCTGCCAGCCTCTTCCTTTATGTCGGTGCCTGTATCAGTCCGTGCCCATGCCCATGCCCATGCCCATGCCCCCGGCCTGCCGTCGGAGTTCCCTCTCCTCAAGACGCTTGAGAACCGGCCCAACAACCTCCCCATTCAGCCTACACCGTTCATCGGCCGGAGAAAGAGGTCGGAGCGGTCATGGGTATGCTGCGCCGCGCTGATGTGCGGCTGGTGTCCCTCACAGGGCCGGGAGGGACGGGCAAGACCCGGCTGGCACTGCAAATCGGGGTGGAGATGCTTGACGAGCTGGCGGACGGGGTTATCTCCGTGGAGCTTGCCCCTCTCAACGACCCTTCTCTCGTCCCCTCTACTATCGGCCGCACGCTCGGCGTCGCGGAGAGCGCGGGCAAGCCGATACTGGAGGTGGTGAAAGAGTACCTGCACGACAAGCGCTTGCTGCTGGTGCTCGACAACTTCGAGCAGGTGGCGGAGGCCGCGCCCACGGTGGACGCCCTGATGAGGAGCGCCACGCACCTGAAGATACTGGTGACCAGCCGGGTGGGCCTCAACCTCTATGGAGAGCACACCTTCCCGGTGCCGCCACTCTCTCTCCCCGACATGAAACACCTGCCGCCTGTGGAGAGAATGACGAGCCAGTACGAAGCGGTGCGCCTCTTCATCGAGCGAGCCCAGGCGGTCAAACCCGACTTTGTTGTGACCAACGACAATGCGCACGCCGTGGCGGAGATATGCGTGAGGTTGGACGGCCTTCCTCTGGCGATAGAGCTTGCCGCCGCCCGCACGCGCCTCTTCTCGCCGCAGGCGCTCCTCTCCAGGCTGTCGAGTAGGCTGAAGATGCTGACGGGAGGGGCGAGCAACCTCCCGAAGAGGCAGCAGACGTTGAGAGGGACGATAGAGTGGAGCTATGATCTCCTCCCCGAAGGAGAGAAGCAGCTATTCTGGAGGATGGCAGTGTTCCAGGGAGGGGGCACGCTTGAGGCACTGGAGGAGGTGTGCAACCATGACGGCTCGCTCCAGATAGATGTTGTGGACTGTGTGGGGTCGATTATGCAGAAGAGCCTGCTGGAGCAGCGGGAAGGGAGAGACGGAGAGCCGCGCTTATGGATGTTGGAGACGATACACGAGTACGCCAGAGAGAAGCTGAAGGAGTCGGGCGAGGCTGAGCCTCTACAGAGAGAGCACGCTCTCTACTTCATGAGACTGGGGGAGGCGATCGAGCCGCACCTCACGGGCAAGAAGCAGCGAGAGTGGCTGGATAGACTGGAGGACGAGTATGACAACGTAAGGATTGCTCTAGCATGGGCAGAAGAGCAAGCAGAAGCAGAGGGAGGCAACAAAGAAGGTGCGGACACCGGGCTGCGCACCGCGGGAGCCATCTGGCGCTTCTGGATGGTGAGGGGCCTGTTCACAGAGGGAAGAGAGCACCTGGAGAGACTGGAGAGAGCCATCTCGACACCTGAAGCAGCAGGCCAAGGGCGATCATCGAGCACATTGAGAGGCAGAGCCAAAGCGCTGAATGGAGCAGGTTACCTGGCATGGAGGCAAGGGGACTACTCGTCAGCACGCCCTCTACTGGAAGCCGCTCTTGTGCTGGGCAGCGAGGCTGGAGACAAGCAGAGCATGTCCCTCGCTCTGAATGCCCTTGGGAACGTGGCCCACGACCAGGGGGACTACACAGCAGCACGCGCTCTGTATGAGGAGAGCCTGGCCCTGCGCCGGGAGCTTGGGGACAAGTGGGGCATAGCGGCTTCCCTGAATAACCTTGGGCTGATTGCCAAAGAGCAGGGGGACTACACAGCAGCACGCGCTCTACACGAGGAGAGCCTGCCGTTGTTCAAGGAGATTGGGGATGAGGGGGGCATGGCTCAGTCCCTGCACAACTTTGGGAGCGTGGCCAAAGAGCAGGGGGACTACACAGCAGCACGCGCTCTGTACGAGGAGAGCCTGGCTCTGTGCCGGGAGCTTGGGGACAAGTGGGGCATAGCCGCATGCCTGAACTCCCTTGGGCTGATTGCCAAAGAGCAGGGAGACTACACAGCAGCACGCGCTCTGCACGAGGAGAGCCTGTCGCTGTTCAAGGAGATTAGAGCTAAAGGGGCCATAACGGCTTCCCTGAACGCCCTTGGGAACGTGGCCAAAGAGCAGGGGGACTACTCAGGAGCACGCGCTCTGTATAAGGAGAGCCTTGCCCTGCGCTGGGAGCTTGGGGACAAGTGGGGCATAGCCGCATGCCTGGTTGGGCTGGGAGGCGTGGCAGTAGGAGTGGGACAGGTGGAGAGGGGAGCGAAGCTGCTGGGAGCAGTAGAGGGGTTGCTGCAGAGCATAGGCGCTGTGCTGGACCGCTCGGACCGTCTGCCATACGAGCGGAGTTTGCAGCAGGCTCGCTCTCAACTGAGCGAGGAGGAGTTCGACAAGGCATGGCAGGAAGGCCATGCCATGAGCATGGAGCAGGCTATCCAATACGCCCTGGAGGTCAGCTAATCAAAGCGGAAGCGTCAGAACTGAGGTCATGTGGTCTCCCCGGTGAGGCTGACTCAAACGAACGAAATCCTCGCATTGGATAGTATCGCTGCTTGATACCTCGGTGGTCTTGCTCAAGCCGATTGTCGAGATACTTGCCTGTCCGGTGCTCCACCTTTCGACCCAATATCCGGCGGATGGCCCGAGGATAAGAATAGTGTCCATCTGTGGTTACACGTGTTGGCTTATGGCCAACTACGTCCGCGGCCCCCTTGACGAACCCCAACGCCAAGCGCTGACCTAAATTCTGACACTTCCATCCCAATGAGCAGGAGTTTGCAGCGTAGAGCATGATGGCGGTTTGGTCTCGATCACGAAGCCAGCTTCCCTATTTCGGTTTTCTCTCCCGTTGCTGCCAGAGGGCCATAAGCCTGTTTAGGGGTTTATCGAGAACTGCTCGATCTGCAGGTATGGGCCGCACCGCCTGGCCGACCGGATCGGTGGCGAAGTAGTTGCTGCATGGCGCCGTCGTCCAGCACGTTGTCCAGCGCGGCCATGATCATCGACTGGTCGAGCACGAGGTAGCGATGGCCGATGCTGCCGGTCGTCGGGTTGACGGCGTCGAAGAAGCCGTATGGGCCGTAGATGCCGGGGTAGAGCCGGCGCAGGTGCCTGGATATTCGCCAGCGCCTGCTGCGGGACCACCGGCAGCGCCAGGAACGAGGCGTGAGGCGTGACCGCATACTGCGAGTAGGGGCAGCAATTCGCGTTGGACGCCAGAGCGTTCGGGTAGGCCGGGCCGACCGCGCCGAAGGCGTCATAGCCGCCGGTGTCGTCGGGTGTGCTGGACGGCGATAGGCCCCAGACCGGATAGCCCAGCCCCTCGGTGCGGCCAGGCGACCTCCATCTGGGTGTAGCGCAGGTCGTTCAGACCGAAGCTATGCGGACCCCAGGTGGTTTCCGGCACGACCAGGTTCGGGCATCAGTCCCTCGAACATGCTGCCACCCCAGCTTGGCACAAAGTCGATGTTGCCGAAGGCAGTGGTCCCCGTGTAGACGTAATGCCCCTCCAGGACATTGAAGGGATGGCCCGATTGCGGGTCGTTGTATGATCGTCTAGTAGCCGTGTGGTGGGTACTGGCCCTGCCAGTCGAAGTTGGCCGTGTCCATAGCGCAGCCTGTGGGCGGCGGGGGCGGATTGGTCGAGCGGCAGCATCGCGCCAGGTGCGCCACCAGACATCGCCGGGCATTGTGTGAGTGCCGATGCCCATATAGGCTGCGATGCGCGTCTCGGTGTTCAGGATGTCCGTAGTGGAACCTGGCCGGGCCTTGATCGACGATGTAGCCGCCGTACATCTGGCCGGCGGTGATGTCGGTGCACTGGTTGCCCGCGTCGTAGAAGACGCCATAGTTCATGGCATTCAACAGTGCCGTCAGGCGATGCACCAGGCTGCGCGAGTTCGCTTGCGTCGTCCTGCTCAGGCACTCCCGCGCGATGACCAAGCCCGGCGCCATACCAGCCGTTATCTACAGTCGAGATAAGCTGGCCGGTCGAGCGGGCTGTTTTCGCAGTCGGTGCCGCCAGGCCCGGTAATGCAGTGGCCGTTGGTGGTGTCGTACCAGCTCAGCAGAAAGCCGTTCCATTTTCGCAGGCGCTCCACCGTGGTGACAAGGTTTGCGATCAGTGTCCTGGCCGTTTGATGCGATTAATCAGGTGGAGGTCCTGGGCTGCCACGATGCCCCACATATAGACGCCGATATTGGTGGGCGAGGTATAGTTGCCCTGCGCCGGAGCGCCATCGAAGCCGATATTATCGCGGGGCAAGCTGGTATTGGCGTCTACGTCAGCGGCGTAGAAATTCCAGGTGTCCTGGGCGATGCTTTGCAGCATGCTCTGCTGTTGAGCCGTCAGGCTTGCCTGTCCCTGTCCCTGCCCGCTTGGCTCCGCAACTGTCGAGCTTGCGGCTGTCGGCCCGGCCAGCGCGGACCCTGCTGCGGTCATAGACAGCAGGACAAGGGTAAGACAGATGGCGGGAATCCGTAACTTAGATTGTGTCGGCATGGTAATCTCCTTTCGCTGCGGTTGTCAGTGAGACGCTGGCAGCGCTGAACCACGAAGAGCACAAAGAACACGAAGTTCAGGTTTGAATGCATACGACGTTTGGTCGTAGATGCACTATCCTGAGCTGGTATCGCGCCGGTAAGGTGTCAAATCTCACATCCGGCGGCACCGGCAGCAGTCCATTCCTGCACAATATGTGCCAGAGGCCTGTCAGCTTTATCTTTCATGTTGCACCAGAGCTACCTTCTTACTTACCCGCAGTGGAGAGTATGCTGATGGCCCGCAAGAGTTGACTATCGCCACTGCTCTGCAGTTGGCTCGCGGACATACTCTGCTCCTCTTCGGGCACCAGCGGTGTGGCGTTTGTGGGTAGAGCAACCGGCAAGTCGGGCGCGATACCCTTGTGCCAAATTACGCGTCCAGCCGGCGTGAGCCACTCTTGCGTAGCCAAAAGCAATGCTGACCCATCCGAAAGAGGGAACTCATTGAGCACCGTGCCGGTGCCGAAAGTGGTGGCCCCCAGTAGCTGCGCCCTGTGCGCGTCTTGCAGGGCACCCGCCAGGATCTCCGAGGCGCTGGCCGTGCCTTCGTTCGTCAGCACCACAACCGGCATGCTGACGACAAATGACTGCGGCATCACAGGTACAGGCGAAGTGTGCCCCTGGGCGTCCTTCTCAAGGAGCACGTTGCCGCCGGTCAGGAAGTAGCTGGCGCTGACTGTCGCCTCGTCTAGAATGCCGCCCGGGTCGTCGCGCACGTCGAGCACTATGCCTGCAAGGTGCTGCGCCTCTATCTGCTGCAATGCATTTCCGAGGTCGCGGCCCACACCCGCGCTAAACTGCGCGATCCTGAGGTGTGCAAGGGATGTGCCGGGTAAACGTTGCCAGGTAACGCTTTGCAACGCGAGTTTGGCTCGGACCAGGGTCAAGTCGAGCGTCTGGTTTGTGGCTGGGCGCAGAAGTGTCAGGCGTACGCTTGTGCCCGCCGGACCAAGCACCTGGTTCACCACGGCCTCCAGAGAAAGTCCTTGCACGCTCTGACCGTTGACCTGTACGATCTCATCTCCCGCTCGCACTCCCGCCTTTTGCGCCGGGCTACCGTCCAGGGGTGCGACCACAACTACGTTGCCATCCTTCATCTCGACTTCGAGGCCGACGCCCTCGTATGAGCCTGTGGTCAGACTTCTGCTCGGACTTCACCTCGCTCGGGCTGAGAAAGCGGCTATGCCCGGTGTCGCCCGAGCGCATCCACCATGCCGCTGATAGCACCGTATGTCAGCGGTTGGGACTGGATCGCGTTACGGTCCACATAGTGCTCGTTGATAAGAGCCTGCGCCTTCTCCAGTTGCTGGAGGTCGATGCTGGCCACCCCTGTGATTGTAGTAGTGGCCGTAGTCGCAGTGGTGTTTACAGGGGGTATGCCCACAGAGCCCACTGAACCTGGACTGGCGCCGCCATGTAGAACCGACTCATCGAGCCACACTCCAGCGATAGCGCCTATCAACAAGGCTAAAAGAGCAAGCATTAACGGTTTCATAATTCGGATTTGGCTGTTCTGATTGTTAGATTGTTGCATCGGTTTCACATATCCTTTGCGCCCGCATGGACGGCGCGACCCTCTCCTCGTCCCCTACAGGCGGGCCACGGGTGACAGCACGAAAAAAATACAAGCCGGGCCTTTTGATCATGCCACATGGCGGGCAATCAGTTATTAGCTACCAGGAGTAAGCAGTAAGCAGTCGTCTTTCGCCGCTGCTCACCGATTGACAAGCACTGCTGCGCCCCTGATCTGACTTTGCTTCAATTTCACGAGCACGTCGTTGATCTGGTCCAGATCGTAGGTCTCGATTTCAACGTGAATTGGTACCTCCGCGGCGGCTGCAAGCAATTCCTGGGCGTCCTGGCGAGTGGCGTTCGCCACGCTGCGTATGACCCGCTCGCCCCAGATCAGCGAATAGTCAAACTGGGGGATGGGTGACATATATATGCCGGCGAGGGTGAGCGTCCCGCCTTTGCGGAGCTTTGCCAGCGCGGTTGGAACCAGGCTGCCTACCGGTGCAAAGATGACGGAAGAGTCCATTTGCACGCCTGGGTCGTCTTCGGAAGTGCCGGTCCACACAGCGCCAAGCGACTCCGCCAGCTTGCGGTGCTCAGGGCTGCGGGTGAAGACGTACGCTTGCACACCCCAGTGGCTCGCGATTTGCAGCGCGATATGGGCCGACGAGCCGAACCCGTAAAGTCCCAGCCGCTGCACCCCTTTTGCGTTCGCCAGGCGCAGAGCGCGGTAGCCGATAACTCCTCCGCAAAGAAGCGGGGCGGCCTGTGCGTCGGAATATCCCTCAGGGATGGAGTAGACGAATCGCTCGTTTGTTACCTGGTACTCAGCATACCCACCGTCAACGTGGTAGCCGGTAAAGCGGGCGTTATCGCACAGGTTCTCCTGGTCGCGCTTACAGTACGGGCAGTGCCCGCAGGCCCAATTGAGCCAGGCCACACCTACGCGGTCTCCAATTTTATGCAGGGTCACACCTGGCCCCGTTTGCTCGACTATACCCACGATCTGATGGCCCGGCACAACAGGTAGCCTCGGCAGGTCAATCTCGCCTTCGACGATATGCAAGTCCGTGTGGCACGCGGCGCAGTTGCGGACTTTGATCAGCAAATCGCCCTCGAGTAACGAGGGGATGGGTATGTCGACCAGTGATAATGGGCGCTGTTCGACAGGCTTCGGTATCTTCAATTGCCATGCGTACATATTGGCTTTGGCCCCTACATGCACGAGCTATGATGCTCGCTTATCCACAACTGTAGATTACACCTGACAACATCTCCTTCAATTGTCGTGCCATGCCACAATGCCACATGCCCCAATGGTCGGTGAGGGCGCAGGCGATGTATATGCCGCGGACACCTCCCGCTCAACTGTGAACGCCTGCACCGTGGCAGTAGCCTTGACACAACACCCCCTTACTCGTATCCTTCCGATTAGACCCTGTAATATCGAGCTGCAAATGCCTGGTGAACCCGAGCAACTTCGCATTTATCTGCTGGGAGACTTCCGCGTGTACGTTGGAGGCCGGGCGGTTGACGTTGGCGCATGGCGGCTCCGCAAAGCTAAGAGCCTGGTCAAACTGCTGGCTTTGGCGCCGGGCCACAAGCTGCATCGCGATCAGGTCCTGGATATTCCTGTGGCCGGAGCTTGAGCCGGATGCCGCCACCAACAGCCTGCACCAGGCGCTACATGTGGCTCGCCGCGCTCTGCAGACGGGCGGTGAAAAAAACAGGGGATATCTTCTTCTCCAGGACGATCTACTCAGCCTTTGCCCGAACGGGTCTCTATGGATTGACATCGAGGATTTCGAGAACCTGGCGGCTATCGCCCGCCGGGAACGAGCAACATATCGCCTGGGCTCGGGACTTCTACTCCGCGCTTCAACCCTACTTCACAGGCGGAAGCTACATCAACTTCATGGGTGATGAAAGCCAGGAGCGCGTAAAGGCTGCCTATGGCGTCAATTACGACCGCCTGCTTGCTCTCAAAAACAAGTACGACCCGACCAACTTCTTCCGCCTGAACCAGAATATTCGCCCCACGGTGTAAGAGGCCTGTTGAGAAGCGAGAAATCAAGTTTCTCGCTTCTCAGGCTTGGTAGATGATCATCTACCGGCCTGTTGGGCTATCAATGCAGTCTGCCGCCAGCCGGACCGTGCGTTCCGCCGGAAAGCAGGCGCTACTTCCTACCTGACAACGACGCTACGCGCGCCCACATTAGCAAAATCATATATCTAAGTGCGACCTATTCGCCGTCATAACGCCCGCCAGGGAGGGGCGTCCAAATCACCTGTACTATCTCTGATGGAGCTCGAAGCAATGCGCATAATGATCACCTGTGTGGGTGGGTACGGGCACCTCCACCCGCTCCTGCCCGTCGCGCAGGCTCTAAAGCAAGCGGACCATGACGTGGCCATTGTTACCGGCCCCGATTTGCTCTCCAGGGCGCTGAGCGCAGGCTTTACGGCCTGGCGAGCGGGGCTGGGAATGAAGGAGGCTTTCGACAAGCTGGCAGCGCGCTTCCCGGACGGGGAGTACAATCGGCTTACCCCAGACGAGATACTCGCCTGGTATCTGCCCCACCTGTTCGGTCTAGTGCTGGTGCCTGCCATGCTGGACGACTTGCAACCGCTGGCAGATAGCTGGCAACCGGATGTCGTAATGCACGACACATATGAGTTCGCCGGTCCAATCGTGGCAGCGAAAGAGGCATCCCCAGCATCAGCCATACGCTTGGACCACGTTTCCCGGATCGTATAGTGATGGCAATAGCGGCTGCTGTCGCTCCATATTGGCGGCAGCGGGGCCTGGACCCCGATCCTGGTGCGGGCCTCTACCGATACCGCTGCCTGGATATCACGCCGCCCGGTCTCCAGCCTTCTCAACAGCAGACAGCGCCTCGAAGATGTTGTCTATTCAGTGCGGCCCGTCGCAGCGCCGCCACTTCCGGGGGAGGCGCTGCCTCGGTGGGTAGAGACCCGTTGCTTGGTGCCCGGGATGCCGGAGATGCCTCTCGTCTATATGACGCTGGGCACGCTCACTAACACTGACCTTTCGATCTTTCAGAGCGTGATCGATTGGCTTGGGGGCCTCGACATAGATGTGCTCATTACGACCGGGTTCGGTAGTGACCTTGCCTCGATCCGATTGGGCAATGCAAACGTGCGCAACGTGCGCATAGAGAGCTATGTGCCCCAATCGCTGCTGCTGCCGCACTGCTCTGCGGTGATCTGCCATGGGGGCGCGGGTACAACTCTCAACTCACTTGCTCTTGGCTTGCCGCTGCTGGTTCTCCCACAAGGGGCCGACCAGTATGTTATCAGCTCTCTCGTCGCGTCCGGTGCCGGCCTCCTCCTTACCCCTCAGCAGGTCACTCCCTCTGCGGTGCGCTCGAGCGTTCTGGCCTTACTCCATGGACCATCTTACAGGACGTCTGCCCGTCTCATACAGCACGAGATCAATGCCATGATGGCCCTTGAAGAGGCAGTCCGCCCGATCGAGGAAGTTGGGGTCGTCAGGTGAAAATGAAGCTTCGACGTCCAGGCAAATTGAAGCTGTTCGGTCCTATCAATGCGCAAGCCATGTGCTGACCTGAATTCTAACACTTCCGGACCTACTGCGGGCACTGGTCCATGTGCAGGAATTTCCGGCACTCATCGAGTGTCCAGGTGCGTGTCAGCCGCGACTGCGCCAGGGCAACGAGGTCTTCAATCTTTAGGGTATAGATATTCACGCTGTTGCTGTCTGCATCGACGGTGGCAAGCCGCGTGCCGTCCGGGCTGAAGGCCACTGACCCGATACCGGGCAATGTAAGCAATTCTTCGCCGGTAGTCACATCCCAGAGCTTGATGGTTGTATCTTGACTGGCGCTCACCAGACGCTTGCCGTCAGGAGAAAAGGCAACTCGGGTGAGCGTGCTGGTATGCCCTTTTAGCGTCAATAGCTCCTTCCCTGTGCTAGCATCCCAAATCTTGGCCGTTCCATCGCGGCTTGCGGTAGCCAGGCGGGTACCGTCCGGACTATACGCGATCCCATACACGGCGTCCGTGTGATTGGTCAGAGTAAGCACGGTTTGACCTGTGGATAAGTCCCAGACTCTGGCAGTACCGTCATAGCTGGCGCTAGCCAGCCGTTTTCCGTCCGGACTGAACGCAACGTCATTGACCTCGCCTGTGTGACCTTTGAGGGTGAGCAGCAGTGCGCCTGTTGAGGCGTCCCAAACCCTCGCTTGATAGTCTGCATCACCCGTGGCGATTTGTTTTCCGTCCCGACTAAATGTGACACCGAAAGTGGTATTGTTCGGGACGTTCAGCGGAAACAATTCATGCCCTGTGGCTGCGTCCCACACTTGCGTTGGCCCGCCTTCAACGCCGGTCGCAATCACTTTGCCATCTGGGCTAAGAGCCGAATCCCAAATCATCAGATCCCACAGGAATGGTAAGCGCTGCACGACCGGTGGCGGCGTTCCAGCACTTCGACCTCGTTTTCACTGTTACCATGGCCATCGTCATATCCGAAAGTCGAGATGAGGCGCGAGCCGTCGGGACTGAAGCCTCCCACTCCGACGTTCTGTGGGACGTCTTGAGCCAGAGCCTTGTCGGGTTGCACCGAAAGAAGCTCCCGGTCGGGACCCATGTCCCAGATTCTTCACCGTTCCATTTTCGTCGCCCGTGGCGAGGCGTGCGCCATCAGGGCTGAAAGCGACCCCACGGATCGCCGCCGTGTGCCCCCACAGCGTGAGCAGGTCCTTGCCGGTGGCGGCATCCCAGAGACTTTCGCTGTTCGGTCGCGGCTGACAGTGGCAAGCCGAGTGCCGTCCGGGCTGTACGCTTCGTTGTAAATAAGGTTGGTATGCCCGATGAAGCTCACCAGTGGTTTGCCCGTGAGGGCATCATACACATTGGTGGTCGATGCGATTTTGGTGCCGTCGGGGCTTAAGATGCCCAGCCCCTGGTCATTCAATCGCTGAGCAATTCCTTGCCCGTCGTACCGTCCCATATCTTCATAGTTCCGTCGAGGCTGCCTGTCGAGATCCGTTTATTGTCGGGACTGAAAGTAATACTTATCACACCCTCAGTGTGGCCTCGCAGTGTCAGCAACTCGCGCCCTGTTGCGACGTCCCAGACTTTGGCGGTCTTGTCCGCGCTTGCCGAGCCAAGAAGCGTGCCATCAGGGCTAAATCTCACCGTATCCACTTGATCTGTGTGGCCGCTCAACGTACGCATAAGCTGCCCTGTGACCGGATCCCATAATCTGACTTGTTTATCATCGCTAGCCGTCGCCAGGAGCTTGCCATCGGGGCTAAACACCACGCTATTTGCCCCACCCTTGAGGCCGGTGGTGCTGGAGAAGACCTGTAAAGTGAGCAGTGGCTTGCCTGTTGCGGCGTCCCAGATCTTTGCCGTGCCGTCCTGGCTGGCAGTAGCTAGACGCGTGCCGTCAGGGCTGAATGCTACACTCCAGACCTGGGCATTATGCGCCTGCACGGTAAGGAGCACATGGGAGGCGAGCACGGATCGGTGCAGAGCGTTTTCTGCCTCGGAAGTCCACGTTTTGTCCACGCTGTAGGTGGTCGAGATAGCCTGAAGCGCGAGCAAGATACTCCGCTCCGGGTCCACATTCAAGTTGTTGAGAGCTGCAGCGGCGAGCTCGCGTGACGATGATAGGCGGCTTTCCTGCTCTGCTTTGAGGACGGCGGCTTGCTCGTCTACTGCCCGAGCACGAGCCTGGTCACCGAAATAAAAGCAACACCGGCCAGCACCAGTGCGAGGAGCAAAGCCCCGGCAAGAAAAAGGGCGCGGCGGCGTAGCTCAGTTGCGGTCCGCTGCTGAGTTTCTGCCAATTGACGGGCGGCTTCTAACTCGCGCCGTTCCGTCTCGGCGAGGCGATGCGCGCTGTCGAGTTCGAGTTGGCGGTGTGCCTCACGCTCGGCGACTTCGCGCTCGGCCCATTGTGTGGAAGCCTCCAAGAATTCGCGCTCCCGGCTGTTCAACTCACCCGGGTGGCCGGCTACCCACTCTTGTGCCTGCACCAGCCTGGCGCCTCGGTAGAGGGCGTCCTGGTCCCGGTTGAGCGAATCCCATTCCTGGGTTGCTTCGGTCAGGTGGCGGTGCAATCGCAAGCCGTCGCGGTCCTCGGTCAGCCATTCCCGTAGCGTGGGCCACTCCCGGATCAGCGCTTCGTGGGCCACTTCCACCATCTCCGCACCCGTCGTAACCAGACGCGCATCTGCAAGAGTTTTCAGCACATCTGCGACCGCTACAGCTTCTTCCGGGCGCGGTACCAGTTCGGCCAGCGCCGCCCGGCGTCGGGTATCCTGCGTACCTTCACCCAATTCGGTCAGCCGCAAATATATCGCGGGCAATCGTCTGTTGGTGCCGGTCGAGTCGGTCCTTGAACACAGCCTCAGCCGTCTCGGCGATAGCCCCTCGTACGCCGCCCGCCGTCAGGTATCCGCTTATCGTGAGCGTCCGCCCGCGCCGCCGCTGCCATGTCTCTAACAAGGCGTGCGACAACAGAGGCAAGGCGCCAGGCTCGTCTCCAACGTCGCGCAGCAGCAGGTCGGCCAGCCCCGGCTCGAGCTCCCACTGACCGCGCCGCGCCGGTTCTTCAATCGACTGGCGCATCTCCTCAGACGACATTGGGCCGATATATTCCTGGTGCTGGGCGAGCGCCTGACGCAGGTTGCTGAAATCGGCGCAGTGTGCATAGAAGTCCGCCCGCAGCGCAACCACTACGATAGATGACCCATCCGGCTCGAAGGCTGCAGTGAGCAGGTTGTCTACAAAAGCGATCTGCTCCGGCTGGCTGCGACAGAGAGTGAACATTTCTTCCAATTGGTCAACTACTATCAGGGCGTGCGAGGCCCGAACCCTATGTGTAACCCGCCTGGTTATCAGGTGCAAGCTACGCGGGTCAATTGCCAGGTCATCCGCAAGCATAGCCGCCGCCGCCACCGATTCGACCTCCCGGGTGAGGCAGTCCGCGAGTGCTTCCAGTGGATGAGCTGAAGGCGTCAGTACATAGATCGGCCAGTTAGCCGATGATGAGTGCCAGCGCAGCGCGGGAATCAGACCTGCTCTCACCACGGAAGATTTGCCGCTGCCGGAGGCTCCCACCACGGCCAGAAACCTGTTCCCGGCCCTGACACCGGCCTGCAGGCGCTCTGCCAGGCGCTCTGCCAGTGTCTCGCGCCCAAAGAAGAGATCGGCATCGGCTTCATCGAAGTAGAGCAAACCCTTGAAAGGAGGAAGCCCGAGAGCAGGAGCGTCCTCCTTGCGCACTGTCGCGGCAAGCTCCATCAAGCGCATGGCGGTCTCGGGGTCATGGTGTATATCGAGCGCGGGCACGAAGCGCGCGGCGATCGTTGGCAGATCGGGCAGGCGCTGGTTTTGCTCAAGACGGCTGATTTGCGCATCGCTGTAGCCGACGGCGATAGATAGCTCGCGCTGAGTAAGGCCGGCGCGCCGCCGCAGGTATTTGAGCAGGTCGCCGAACGTTGTGAAGTTATCGAGTGCCAATGCAGAAGGTTGAACAGTCATAGATCCTCCGTGCTTCGTCCTTCGTTCACCGGCCCGGCGTACAAGAATAAGCGCTGGAGATGACGTGTACTGAAAACCAGTATACGGCACAAAACCGCGCTTTGGAGATTTCTGGCAAGAAATGGCAAGTCTGGCAAGAGGGCGAGTGCTACTATAGGCTCACACGATCGTTTGTCAGGCGATTTTCGCCCTAGTATCCAGGAGGAAAAGAATAAATGAACTCGATCCGCTTGAAAAATGGCTCTAAGTTACGCATGTTTGTCCCGCTGTTTGTCGTCCTCTCCATCATCCTCACCGCATGTGGAGGTGCGGCCACACCAACCACCGCTCCTGTACCGACCGCCACGACTGCTGCATCCGCAGCAGCAGCGCCAACCAACACAGCACTGGCGCCAACACAGGCACATACGATCAGCAATGCGCCCGCACCTGCCCCAATGCTGACTCCTGTGCCTTTGGATCGCTGGAAAGTAGCCACTATCCCTGTCGGCACTAACAACACGTCCATGGCAGAAGGGGCGGGAATGATCTGGCTAGACACGAATGACGGCTTTCAGAAGATTGATCCTGTAACGAGCCAGGTCACCACGATCACAACGGTGAATAAGCCGGGTCCAAATATAGTGAGCGATGGAGCCGTCTGGGTTGTTGATAACCATGATCCTAATATAGGTGACACCGACGCAGCCGTTCTTAAGAAGCTTGACCCCGCCAGCGGCAAGGTGGAGGCTACGATAGCCCTTGGGGACTACGTTGGGGATTGTTGTACAGGCATAGCCGCCACCGATGGTGCTATCTGGCTCGCCAGCTTCATCACCAATAGAATCTTGAAGATCAGCACGCAGACAAACAGCATTGTCGCCACAATCCCTGCCAGTGGGCCTCTTTGCCTTGCGGCGGGCGGTGGTTCTGTGTGGGTCTGCAACCACCACGCCCACAACAAAGATTCTGATCCTGCGGATTGATTCGAATACTAACGCTATTACTGCCAGGATCGACCTTGGCGACCAACTGGGGTCAGGCGCCATTCTCTACACCGATAGCGCGGTATGGGTCGCAAGCTGGAATCGCGATACGGATCACGATGCCATATCGCGAATTGACCCACAAACCAATGCTGTTGTCGCTACAATTACCTATTCCACAAATTTGCAATTCAGCCTTGCCATCAGTAATGGATCAGTTTGGGTCCTTGGAGCCGATGGGATGCTATTGGGGGTAGACCCACAATCCAGCACGATAGTGGAAAAGGTCAAGGTTGTTTCCAACCCTGCGGGACTACTTGCTATTGGGAGCACGCTATGGGTAGGCGATAATGCTGGCAGCACAGTGATGAAGCTCGACCTGACGCGCTGAGGCAGCACTAGATGCTGTCCCTACACACTTTACGATAGACTAACCTGGAACGTGAGAGAAAGACGTCCGAAGTTGCACCGTAGGTGCAACTTCGGACGTCCACATAACCATATTTATCGACCGCAAGCGCCCGACCGTGTGTGCGCAATCTTCCCTAGAGCTTCGTTCCTCACTCGATGGAGCTAAGTTGAAGGGATTGCCCTCGTCATAATCCCAAATCTCATCATTCTCTAACTATTCGCACCCCATTCCTTAACTCTGGCACGCTAAGCTGATAAGGTAGCGCGAAGCCGCGCGCTGCTCCCGAAGAGGATTTGCAACAAGCAACTACTTAGCAAGAAATGAAAGGAGAAATATCAATGAAAATGAAGGTAATATTCGGCTCTTCGATGGCTGCGGCCCTCATGGGGCTGGGAGTACTTGCAGGTAGCACCCTGCACGCAAGTAACGCCTCCGCCCAGGTGCCGGCAGCGGTTGCTGCTGTGTCCAGCAACAGTTACGCCGCCAGCTATTCTGCCCCCGTTGCGCAGACCGCCCTGGCCACCGCCACACCCTCCGCTGCCAAATCTGCACCTGCAGCGCCCGCAGCGCCCGCACCGCACCCGCAGCACCGTCAGTTACAGCTGCCATAACACAGCAGCAAGCCGAGCAGGCAGCAATCGCAGCTAACCCGGGTAGCACAGTGGACCACACCCGCCTTAGCACCGATGCCAGCGGCAACCCGGTATACGACGTAGACTTCACGAATGGCGGCGGTGCTCAGGTGAACGGGCAGACAGGTGCTGTCATAACCAGCGAAGCTGCAGGCACTGACAAAGGCGGAAACGGAGGCCCTGGTGGTCACGGTGGAGGTCCCGGTGGTGCCGACCAGGCAGCTCTCGCGGCAAAGGCCACAGTAACACAGCAGCAAGCCGAGCAGGCAGCCCTCGCCGCCAGTCCCGGCAACACGGTCGATCACAGCAGGTTGGGCGATAACAACGGCACAATCTACTGGGATGTCGACTTTTCTAACGGCGGCGGTGTTCAGGTGAACGCGCTAACAGGCGCCGTCATCACTACAGAAGCAGCCGGCACGGACGCCGGTCCCCAGAGGGGCGGCCCCGGTTCAACGCAGCCGTAATCTGATCTTGAACTGAAAAAGGACGAAAGAACGTAGTTAGTCCTGGACGCCGGCTCCCAACTAAGGAACCGGGTCCAATCTTTGTGGGACTTACGCACTTCAAATCCCGAAGCCGCCTACAGACAGACCCGACGTGGCGGTCTGCGAGAAAGTGGCCTGGTTGCTCGACGCCGATATGGCCGACCGCGAAAAGAGCTGGAACGCCCTCCGTATGTCGTGTGGGTCCGATTGCGGCGTGAGGATCCAGTTGTCCGGGATACCCATGGAGCGAAAGATCGCCTGGAAGTCGGTGTCGCCGTCGTCGATGCCCATCCCCGCCACGATGTGCAACTCTTGCGCCAGCATGTCCTGCACGATGGGATAGACGTCCCGCGCCCTGTGATGGGAGCCCTCGTCGTGACCATCCGTGACTATCAGCGTAACCGTATTTATGGGCACTCCGCTCGAGGTGAACTCGCGGGACTTGGCGAGCACCGAACCCAGAGTGACTATCGAGCAGTCATAGAGGGGCGTGCCCCCGGACGCATTGAAGTTGCGACTGTCGAGGGTAGGCACCTGGGCTATGAACTGGTAAGGGTAGAGTATGCCCCCGTTGAGGTAGCTGCACTGCGCCAGGATGTCGTCCGACTGCTTCGATGCGCGCAGGGCCTTAACTATCTCGTTGTGCCCGTCGCGCACAGCCTGTTCGTTCCCCTTGTAGGCTATCGACCCGGAGTCGTCAAGCAGCAGCGTGAGGAGCACCGCCCGCGTGGATGGCACGTTAAGGGCGGGCACGCCCATCGCTGCCTGGATCTGTGCACCCAGGTCTGCTACCGAGAGTATCTGGAATGACGCCTTCGACAGGTCCCCCTCGTCGTGAGCGCCCGCGAACAAACTGAGCACCGATGGTGCCTGGTTTTGGCCCTGGCCATTCAAATGGCCGTTATTAGAGTTTGTGTTCACCGTTTTCTCCTTTTGTGGCAAGAAATGAGAAATGAGAAATGAGACACCCAATGGCGGCATTTCTGCATTTCTCATTTCTCATTTCTCATTTCTCGATAGCCGGGCCACTCGGTGACGGGCTGGTCCGATGTAACGATGTGCATCCCTGCTGCCTCAAACCGCCGAAGGGCGGCCTCGGCGTCCGGGGTGAAGTCGTAGGCGGGCGTGACCACCGGCGAGGAGCAATCGCGTATGATGTGTACTTTGCGTGCGGCTGCCGGGTCCTTTGAGAGGATGTCGCGTAGAAGGTCGTCGATCGTCCAGGCCACGCAGTGCGAGAGCGCCTGGCCCGTGATGCCGATCACGTCGAATCCCATGGTCGAGTTCGATGAGCTTCTCCAGGAACTTGTAGTTCCGCCCCGCGTTGGGCAGAGGGGCTGCGCCTGTGGTGGTGAGCACCTCAGGAGCCAGTACCGAATAGTTCTCGGTGAGAGGGTGACCTCCCTTGATCTCGAACCCGGTCTGCGACGACCTGCAGGCGTTATGGAACTCCACTGCTTCGTGCACGACCGGGGCGAGGGCATGCCCGATGCCGCCGAGCATGGCGTGAGGCGGCCAGACGCACAGGGCGTACTTGTTCGATATTTCAAGCTGCTGAGTATAGTGCTCGACGTGCCTCTGCAAGGCCAGGTAGTTGCCTCCCAGCGAGTAGGTGGCGCGGGGGTTTACCTTCCATATGCCTCGCACGATATCGTCGTGGCTGATAATTGTGTAGGGGTCGGGGTGGCGGCCCGCATCGTTCACCCAGAACAGCGGGTGGAAAATCTGGAACTGCGTGTGAGTGTCCATTGTAGGGAAGATGCGGGTTATCGAGCTCATATTGCGGTAGATGAACTGGCACAGCCTTACATTATCGTCCACGGCGCCCCGGCCCGTCTTGCCGCCGACGTACAGCTCGTAGCCGGGGATGCAGAAGGTGATCTGCGCATCGATCACGAGTAGTGCCACTCGTACGCGGTCTGAGGCCGCGGGCTCTACGCCGTAGCGGGCGGCCCACTCCTCGGCGTTGCGCTCTATCGCCAGGTAGTCGACAGGCCACACCTTGTCGGCCCTCGACGGATCGAAATGAGGTGGGATTGGAAGCAGTGTGCTCGGTTGAGCGGTTTGGGTTGATTGCGTAAACATTATCTTGTTCTCCTTGTGTGATTGGTTATCTGGAAAATTACGAATTGCCCGAACGTAATTCGTAATTCGTAATTCGTAATTACATCCGTCGTGTTGCATAGGTCAAAACTCCTCTATGGGGTCAATGCCGGGCTTTCCAGCCTCAGCAAATAGATAGTGCGGGCGGTTATTGCGTACAGGCCGTCGCGTCCCGCGAACAGATGGGTAGCCGAGTCGACGTATGGGACCGTATCAGGGAAAGTGTAAGTCTGCGCGATGACACCCCCGGACGCCTCAACGCGGACCACCCCATCGTCGGTGGGGCATAGAAGCGCGGTGCCGGCTACGCATTTGCCGTGCAAGGCGCCGAGCCAGGAGCCGTTGCCCTCGGGGGCTGAGTGGCGGGCGAGCACACGCCCATCTCGTGCTACCAGCACACAGTGGTTCACGACGCCCCTTGGCTCCTTGATAGCGGCAAGGAACCAGCAGCGGTCCGAGCCGAAGGCGCAAGTGGCGTCGAGCAATTGCCCCGGCGGGAGCGCGAATTCCACACGGTCGTTGAGCCCGGCGCGCTCCGCGTCGAACAGCATGGCGCCCTCCAGTCCGCCCGCCCGGTAGTAGCCAAGCCCGAAGCCCTCACCTGCCCATATCCTGGTGGTGTGCGAGAGCACGTCACCGATCAGGTAAGGCCCGAAGGCCGAAGTCTCTGTAAAGGCGCCCGCTCTCTATCCAGTAGACATGATTGGAATTTGCCGCAAAGGCAGGTATAGCTGTTGCGCCCGCTCCCGCTATCGTCTCGATTGCTCGGCGCTCAGGAGCCTGCCCCACTCGCAGGGTAACCAGGTTCGGGCCCGAGGCAATATGCGTGGCACCCGATGACAAGCGCACCTCCATACCCGGCGATAGTCCCCCGCTCAGTACAATATGGCCGTCCTCACGGTGTATCCCACCGCCCTCCAGGTACAGCCAGGCAAGCTGCCCGTCGTGGACCGCAGCGGTCACTATCTGCCCGTCCGTACTGAATATCAGGGTGGCTGACAGGTCCCTGCGCAAAGACTGCGGGTGGAGCGGCAACGGGACGGCAACGAGCGATCTGCACCAGGGGCACGCCGCCCGAGCATGTTCGGCCCCACACTGGGGGCATCGAGTCCAGCGCAGCCCCTCCAGCAGACACGCAGGAAACCCGCCTCTGCGGTCCCGCTCGAATGTCTCTCGGAAGTAGTGCAGCAAATCGTCCGGCAAGGCTTCATATGAGATGGCCGGGCGGGGGTACTGCACGTCTGGGGAGAAGATCGTGATGCGGTGGAGGGGGCGAGCGGGCTCGGAGATCTTGCTCTTACCTTTGTCCTTCGGCTTGTACAGCCCGGAGTATGGATCGACGTAAAGAAGGCATTGGAGGGCCATCACCGAGTAGGCATACCAGTCGGAGTCGTCCGTGTGCGGCCTGCAAAGCTCAAGGTGGTCCAGGCGCGGTTCGCAAATGAGGGGGTCGACGAAGCGATACTGGAAGGTGCGGCATAGGAACCCTCCGTACTGGAAGCTATCCGCGTCCACCAGGTAGGTCCGCCCCTCCTTGACCAGCACGTTGAGGTCGTTGAAATCCCCTATCACCACCCCGGCCGCATGCACCGCTTCTACCGTCCGGTGCAGGTCGAGCAGCAGATCGCGCACCCGGTCGGGCGTGAGCCCCTGTGCGAGGGCATCCTCGCGAAATTTGCGCTTGCCGTACTGGTACAGCAGGTCCGCGCCGGCAAGGTAAGGCATCGTATAGCCGGTTACCCTGGCGTTTTTCCCCGGCGCGTCGTAGGCAAGGTCGACCGGTCCGAGCACCGAGCCTGGGAGGTTGCGGGGGAACGCGCGGAGCTTACGCTGCGCCGTGTCGAGCCGCTCCAGTGCGGCAGCCAGCAAGGCCCGTCGCTCCAGCAGGTTGGGCGATTGAAGATCAGGGTGGTCAGGGCCTTTGTAGACTTTGAGGGCCAGCCCGCCGCCAATCGAATAAACGTCGGCCTCCCCGCCCGTGCCTATCGCCGCTCCCGCCGAGGAGATACAGAGCGACCGGCCACGTATACCTTACGCGTTGCCATCTGCGGCCTCCTCCTGGGCGGCCCGGCGGCCCAGCACCAGGGTAGCATCGTCTTGCAGGCGGCCCCAATCGGTGACCCGGCGCCTGGCCTCCCAGTCGATCTTCTGCGAAGTCCGTCGCAAGCACTCGGAGGCGCTTGGTGAGTGCAGCGGGGTTTGTATAATAGAGGTCTTCCTCCCACCAGCGGTCGCCTAAGCAGGACGCTTCGTACTTACCGGGCAGGGTCAAGCTCCCGTCGAGCAGCGGGGTTGCCCCGTCGGTGCCGAGCACGAACCGGTCGAGCTCCGGCGTGGGCACGCGCAGATGTACGGTAAAGCGACTGGCGTCGGCGCAGTGGTGGAAAGGAATTAACGAGTAAGCTAAATATGGAGGTGCGTTGTCGGGGTAAGGCCCGATAGTTACCAGCCTGTCGTTTGCCGAGATAAGTCCGTCGCCTATGGAAAAGAAGACTGCCTCCCGCTCCGTAATCAACGCGCCGACCACCGTGAAGAGGAAGTAACGGCGCACCGCGTCCTCCACATCGCCCATGCCGGCAGCCAATGCACCCAGCTGGGCCAGTAAGTCGAGCCGTGCCGTCTCAAGCGCGTCCTCCAAAGTCAGGTCAGCCCCCGCAAGCTCGCACAGACGGTGGGCCAGCAGCCGCGAGCCCAGCGCCGCTCCAACCTCGGAGCAGGGGCTCCCCGGATCCCCGCAACCGTCGCAGACGATGGCCGCTATGGCGGAGGGCCCTGACCAAGTGAAGGAAGGATCGGAGGACGATGGACGGGGCGGCGTGCTTCAACCCACCATCCATCCTGCCGGTTCTGGCGGGCATGATAGTGGTCCCGGCCCATGACGGTGCCCGCCGCTAATTCGAATCTGGTGTCCAGGTCCGCCATCGTCTCATCCTTCCCTTTCGCTTTCGTGCGATTCCCTCGGTCAACATTTATACTATTTCTTAGTACAAATATTGCCTTCTATATGGCCGGCGATATTTGCCGCCGGCCACTAACTCGACTTCGCTTGCGCTTGGCCCTTTGGGCCTAGCCTGCGTGCCAGGGCAACTCGCGCTCCCGCGTGCCCCCAAGCACCCCACCGAAGCTATATAACTCGCCAGGCCGGCCCTTGCCCTGCGCCTCGGCCCGCTCGCCAGTAGGCTCGATCACTCCCAGAGTCGAAGAGGTCGCGGAACGCGTACCGGAAGTTTGTGGTGTTCAGCCGCGCTACCTTCGGGTCGAGAATCGCCGCGTACACCGAGCGCAGCTCGGTCAGGCTGAACCGGTCGGGCATGAGCTGAAACGCCACCCAGGAATAACGGAGCTTAGAGCGCAACCGCCGGACTGCCTCTCTCAGCATCTCGGCGTGGTCGAAGGCCAGTTCCTCGCGGAGCGCCTGCCTTACCGGCACCCACTCGGCCTCGGTGATCGACCCACCCGGCACCGGGGTTAGCTCGTCGGAGCGCACCAGGGCGACATGCGCCACCGAAGCCACACGGCCTCGGTCGTCGCGGTCGGGGTCGCCGTGCGTGGCTAGTTGGTCCAGGTACCAGTCCGAAGCGTCGAGGCCGCATTTGTCGCGCAGAGCGCGGCGGGCGGCCTGTGCAAAAGGCTCACGCCTCTCTACCAGCACGCCCGGCAAGGCCCGTTTGCCGCCGAACACCGGTTTTCCAGACCGTACCAGCAGCACCTGCCAGCGGTCCTCAAGCTCCGGTGCATCCCGCACAGTAAATACCACCACGTCCACGGCTAGCACCGCGTTCGGGCGCAAGGAAGTAGTTTCCTTACCCTGATGCCCGTACTCTTCGTACGACTTATTTGCACTTGTATCGGTGTTTGCCATTTCGGAGTCCTTATTATTACTATTCTCTAGTAATAATATAACATAGTTGAA
The DNA here is from genome assembly GCA_963837315.1 of uncultured Chloroflexia bacterium. Lineage (GTDB taxonomy): Bacteria > Chloroflexota > Chloroflexia > QHBQ01 > JADMIH01 > JADMIH01. The sequence goes on along the minus strand of CAWINE010000010.1, from coordinate 391,424 downwards.
ATGCGCTGTCAAGCCCTTTTGTGAGATTAGGTATCGGGATGGAGACATGAGGTGGAGATGACCATGCAGGGCACGCTATAGCGTGCCCTGCATGGCAACTTTACGAGCTATCTTTCGAGAGCGTCCCCTGCCTGGCAGTCAGGGAAGAAAGTGTTGGACACAATCTTTGATGTCTGTCCCCTCGTGGCGTTGTTGTTGGGTAGGAAGTATGGCCGGTTGGAGGGTGGTACACACTGCCCTGCCGGTGGTGTGCCGCATGGGTACCCCGACATCACCTGGTGCAGCACCAAGCCGGTAGATGTATGCGTAGAATGGGCTGTTCGGGCTTACGTCCTGGAACTGCTGGCCACTGGGTGTCTCATTGAAGCCTCTAGCGTTAGAGACTATCTTCGAGATCTGTCCCCTTGTGGAGTTAGCGTTGGGCAGGAAGTAGGGCAGATTGTTGGGTGGTACGCACTGGCCAGCAGGTGGGGCACCACACGGGTATCCATTGATGAACCCACGAGAAGCCAGCCTGCCGATGTACTGGTAGAAGGTAGAGCCTACGGGCACATCCTGGAACATCTGGGTGGTCTGGTTGTCAGAGAAGCCAGCCGAATTGGACACTATCTTTGATAGCTGGCCCCTGGTGACGTCGTTATTGGGTTTGAAGGTGCCATCGGGATAGCCGTTGATAAGGCCCAGGCAGGCAAGGCAGTGTATATAGGGGTAGAAGGTACTGCCCACAGGCACATCTGTGAAGGTGATTGTGCACGCAGTGGGTATGGGAGAGCTTTCCGGCGTGCCGGTGGAAGGGATAGTTGCAGTCGCTGTTGGCGGCGGACCGGTTGGTATACCGGTCGGGGTTTCGACTGGTACATTAGTTGCCGTGCCGGTTGGAACGCTAGTGGCCGTGCCGGTGGGGGCGCTCGTGGGAGTGTCCGTGGCCGGAGCGGGCGTGGTCGTGAGGGTTGGGGTGGGGGTATTCGGGGGTCCGGCTGTGGAGGTGTAGCTCATGATGTTGCCGAGCGGGCCGACCGACCAGCCTCCAACGCCCGGTATGAGCGACAACCCACCCTGGCAGCACCATTCGGTCGGTATCGACTCCTGGTGCCATACGCCCCCATATAGATGGTAGGCTACCACGCCCACGCCTCCACCCACGATCTCGCCAGCTATGGCCACCGCCTGCCCGTTGGAATCGAGCTTTACGCTGAACACCGAACCGGCGGGGCTGGTGTGGTCAATGGTCCATGTATTGTTGCTGTAGCGCATGAAGGCGTTGCTTTGCTGGTTACTGAAATCGCGGTAGCCCGATGCCCAGCCGGTCGCACCGCCCGGATCGAGGGCAAGGCTGTACAGCACCGGGGCGCCGGTGGGCAGGGTAGAGGTGCGGTCCACCCAGCTTGTGCCGTTATACTCAAGGAGCACCGTTTGGAAGCCCGGCGAGGACGTTCCCCCTCCCGCCCAGCCGTGCGACGGCGAGTCCATGGTCACGAAATAGAGTGGGAGAGTGGTGGGGCTTGTGACGCTCGACCAGGTGCCTCCTACGTCCTGCCAGATCGAGCCATCCTGGCCGACGGCCCACCCCTGGTCGCTGCCGGTCATGTAGATGCCATCGAGCAGGGCGGTAGGAGTGGCCTCCTGCGTGCAGTTACGAGCTATCGCAGCGTGCGATCAGGTGGTCGCCTGCGATATAGACTTCGTTAGACGAGAGCGCCTGCACCGCCCACAGGTTAGCTGTGAGGGTGGTAGTGAACGGGGACCATGCGCCGTTCGTATACCGAATAACAGCGCCGGCATACCCCACGCCCCAGGTTTCTCCACTCGGCAGGGTTGATACCCCAAAGAGGAATTGGGGCGTTGGCCCGCCGCGCTGCATGGTCCATGTAGCCTCGGGGGCTAGGGCCGGGACCGGACGCCCGACCCGCAATCGCAATCCGCAATCCGCAATCCGCTCACGGCCCCTGGTCTCGCACCAGGATGGTCTCGGCGCGACCTGCCGCCCAAACCCGTCCGGGCACAGCCGACACGTCATAGAGCCACCTGCCGGAGTTCTCGGTGGTCCAGTTGGTGCCGTCCCACGAGGCCACGGTAAAGCCCGTGGCGATGAAGCCCTGGGTGTCGCTGAGCATGGAGATACCGTATGGCTCGTAGTTGTCGGGAGTGCCATAGGTTGTCCAGGTGCCGTTGTAGTGGTAGATGTGGTGCTGGGTGTTATTGTAGCCCGAAATCATCCAGACATCGCCTACTCCTGTGGCGACCACCTTTAGCAGGGTGGTCGCGCCGGGAGGGCTGGCGAACTGGGTCCAGCTTGTGCCATCGTAGTGCAGCACGTAGGGAGTGTCGCTGTTTATGTCGGAGGCGACCACCCAGCCATCAGTGGGGCTCGCCATGGCGATGCCGGTGAAGTAGGTGGAGAAGGTGAAGGTGGGGCCCGACGGCGCTCCAGATAGTGCCGTCCCAGTGCACTACAGTGTCGAAGCATTGTCCGCGACAATTTGTTCCCACGCCCCATATGTTGGTATCGCTGAGTGGGAAGACCCGGCCGACAAAGAGGCCGGACCCAAGGCCGTTGCTCATGTCGTTCCAGTTGGTACCATCGTAATGGAAGACCTTTGCCCCGCCAGGGATATAGCCGTCGTTGGGAGAGAGGAACTTGACGTCATTGAGCGATAGGCCCCTCATACTCGGAGGGTCCACGTTGGTCCATGCGCCGCCCGTATAATGCACGACGTGACCGTATTCACCCACAGCCCATGCCTCGGTGGTCGTGAGGGTATCGATAGCATAGAGGATGGGGAAGACATTGTCCCAGTTGTTGGTGATAACGTCGCTGGGCGCTATAGGAGGGGCCTGCAACGGGTTTGCCGGCTCGTTCCAATGGTGCGGCCTGTCAACCTGAGGGTTGGTGAGGGCCTGCATTCGGGTGAATGTGCCGGCCGGCGCCTGTGTGTTGGCGGCAGGCAGAGCGGCTGATGCGCCTCTGAGCGGCGACCAGATTCCCGATGTCAGAAGCAAGAGCACCAATGCAACAAGGGCAAATCCGGCGTAGTATATGGCCCTCAAATTGCGCCGTCCGGGGCTGTCAATAGTGCTGTTTGGAGTGGACTGGGTGCGCCAGGAACCGGGTGAAAACATATCAAATGCCTCCTTGCATGAGAGTGAAGGACGAAGGATGGGCCACAGCGAGCTACCGCTTGCAAACGAGTAGACCGGAGCGAACCGTTGCGCCCTTAATGCCTGGCAGCGTGGACAAAGAAGAGGGGTGCTGATTATGCGTGCCAGGAAGCCCGACCACTTCATACTTTACATCACAACCGGGTCAAAATCAATGAAGCCCTGTCATAGACCGCCGGTCACGGCGATCACTCCGATACAGCAATCGAGGCAGACAGCGAGAAGGTCCGCTACCGCTCACCCGGCCTGCATAACCTGCTCGAAGTTATCCAGCACGAGGAGCATGCTCTTGCCGCACATGTGATTTTTGAGAGCTGCGAGAGGGCAAACCTCCGGGCCGGTTCCACTAACCACTAACCGTTAACCACTCGTCAGGGCATCTTGCCCAGGTTCACGACGGCGTTTGCGTTTGTGTCGACCACATAGACGGTGTCGTCGGGCGCGATGGCTATGCCTGTGGGTGTCTGGAGCGTGACGCTGCCTTCTGTTTTCTTCTGGCCTAACACTTGCCCCTGTGGGTTGAACTTGATGACGCTGCCGGTTGTGGGCGCGGTGGTATAAAGGTTACCCGCGCTGTCCAGGGCCATGAACGGTTCCAGGTAGGGACCTGGAGCCCACGCGCCGGTGGGCACGGGCCACTGTGCCAGGGGCGCGCCGTCAGGGCCGAATTTTTGGATGCGCAGATTCCTTGTGTCGGCCACGTAGACGTTGCCTGTCTTGTCCACCGCGATGCCGATAGGCTCGTTTAACTCGCCAGGCTTATTGAACGGGTAATTAGCCTGGGCCTTGGCGACAGTCACACCGCTGTCGATCTTGCGCACGAACTTGCCGCTCGGGTCGAAGATGAGCACTCGCTTATTGCCTGTGTCGGTCACATAAATGTTACCATCAGGGCCGATTGCCACGCCGCGCGGGCCGTAGAACCTGCTGTTATTCTCAGGATCAGCGCCTGCCGGGGCCTCGGCAAGGTTGATTACCCCTCCCCAGACGGTGAGAACTTTACCGTCGCTGCTGAATTTCTGCATTCTATGGTTCCAGGTGTCGGCCACATATACGTTACCGTCCTTGTCGACGGCCACGCCCCCCGGCCCGGTGCCCACGCCTGTGTCGCCATAACTGTTGAACTGTCCCTCGCCAAGCCCTTTGCTGCCGAACATAGTGATAAACTTGCCGCTCTTATCGAACTCTTGTATGCGTAAGTTTTGAGTATCAGCGACATAGAAATCGCCCTTAGAATCCAGGGCAATACCTCTCGGCAAATTTAGCTGGCCCCGGTTGGCGCCGCCCGGGCCGGCTGCCGGCGTGAAGAGGTTCACCGGGGTGGCTGTGAGGTCGGGAACGATGCCCGCCGGTACGGGAGTATTTGTTGCGCTCGCCACGTTGTTCCCTGGGACCAGGTTGGGAACGGAAGCCACGATAGGTGGTTGTCGCGAGCTGACGAGCAGGAAGATCAGCAGTATGAGGACAAGCGCAAGTGCGAGCGCGATTGCGCTCGCCACGTATCGATTTACCGGCCGGCGCGGAATGACCCGATCCTCATAAGGGTACGGGCGTGGGCGGGGAGCCGAGCGGGCCCGAGCCGGCGGCGGTTCAGGCGCAACCGGGCGCTTTTGCACGCTGCGAGCGGGGACGGGCCGCTGTATATATAGATCCTGGTCGTTTTGAGGGGCTGCGTCTAGCGTGGCTTCTGCTTCCTCACTTGCGATTGGGGCGTCTGCCTGGGTCTGGGCAGACACTCTGCGGACACGCCGGTTGCTGCCGGTGCTTCCAACCATAAAGATTTCCTCCTCAGGCAGATATCTGCCTGGCGTCGTTCTGTCGGGCAGTGATTACTCTATCGGAACAAGTATATAAGAGCGTACGGCAAACCGGCCAGTGAAAGCAAGCAGGGCGCAAGGGGCCACTACGACAGTCGCCGCCATGAGGGGACATATCCCGCAAGCACCATACAAGCTACTACGCCATCAAACAAGCGCAACGAGTAGATCCGGTGCGATTTTGCGATCCCGTTGTGGGTTCACACATTAATATCAGCCTTCGAACCAGCGCCTGGCAAGATAGAGAATTAATACCGCGTAATAGAGAAGCAATAACGCGCACACTATCAGGCACGCCCAGGCGCTGACGAATATACCAAGCAACGAGGCTAGAGTGTAAAAGGACGGACCTATCAGATTACGAAGCCGGATGCCATTCACCAGTCCGGGTCGCAGATCCGCTCGCAGCAACCCTTTACGATTTGCCACATATACGAATTGCAAGAACACCATCAATGTTATGAAGGCAAAGGTGCCGCTGTAAATCGCAGCTACCAACCCGCTCTCCTGAGGATTCGTGGCCCATTGCGATAACAATGCCGTGGTGAACGGGACAACCGTAATGCCCATTAGCTGAAAGCCGTTGGTGAGCATTACTGCCGTATCCATTCCGGCCAGGTAGTTGAAGAAATTATGGTGGGCAATCCACATGAGCAGAATCGTGGCGAAGCTGAATATATAGGCGGCATATACAGGCCACTGGTTGAAGAGAGTCTGGGCGAGACCACCGTGGCCGCCACCTGCATCAGATCTTGGTAGGTACCTTGAGGTTGAGCACGAGCAAGGTGACCGCTATAGCAAACACCCCATCACTGAATGCCTCCACGCGGGTTGTTTCCCTCCCCCGCTCGGCATGTTCGATCGGACTATTCGCGCTCATCAGTCGCAATTATAGCACGATAGGGAACATGATTCGGTGCAAACTCCTACGAAGCAGTGCTTACTAACACTAGCCCCTAGCCCTAGCCTCTGGTCACCGGTCACCTGGCAGAGCGTCGATGAGGGACGATGTGACCTAAACCGTCGCGGGCAAACTGACGCTCTCGCCCACACGATAGACGCGCTTGCCTCCGTTAGCCGTGCGGTCAAACAGTGTGACGCTCCGCCTGCCCGACACCTGCCAGCGAGCGAGACCGCCTTCGTCCAGATCAGCCGATTGTCGTAGTAGGGCTGTATCCTCGTCTATACCCACCACCAGAGCGCCCTCGGGTGCCGACCTCAGCATCAAACTAAACGCGCCCGCGGGGACGAACCGCCCCATCTTGTCGAAGTGAGGCAGCACAACCAGAGCGGGCACAACGCCCAGGGCCACTGAGAGGGTCACCGCACGTCCCGCGCGCAGGCTGCCCAGGTGGGGAGTCCAACCGCCAAACGCCATAGCCCCGGCGCTGCACCCGGCAAGCACCGCCCCGGCCAGGTGCCTTCGCAATATGATCTCCCAGGCAGGTGTATCGGCCATGGTGTCGATCAGATACTGGGGGTCGCCTCCAGAGAAATAATAGAAATCGGCCTCTTCGAGCATCGACCGCCAGTGCTCATCCCGGTCTTCCGCACCGGCGCGATTCAGGATCATAGCCGCCCGCACAGGCGCACTCAGTGCGCTGAAATGCTCCACGCCCATGCGCGCCCAGCGCTCCGGGCTGGATGGCTCTTCAAGCCCGGCCGCCGTCGGCAGCACGACCACCCGCGCCTTTGCCGCTCCTCCCAGCGTGTTTAGCAGAAGGGTATCGGTATCGCGCATCGCCGGAGTAAACTCGCCCGAGCCTACGAGAGCCAACGCTCCCGGCTTCGCTTCATCACTCATATCTCATATCTCATCTCCGGTCGGAAACAGTCGCGAACAAAGCCCACTGCAGTTGCGATGGGCCTCTCTTCCCCAAGACGGCGAGCCTCAGACTCTGCTGCCCACCGGTACTCGGGTTGGTGCAAGACCTTATCGACGGCTTCAGCCATTGAGTGGATGCTCAGCGATTCCTTCGGCACGACCAGGGCGGCACCCAGGGCCTCAGCGCGGGCGGCCACGCCAAACTGATCACGAGACCAGGGCACGAGCACCATGGGTACCCCGTATCGCAAAGATTTCATCACCGAGCCATGACCCGCATGGCTTATCAGCAAGCTTGCATTGCCGAGGATTGCCGAATGGGGGATGTATTGCTCGACGTGAGCGTTCGCCGGGATCGCGCCAACCTCTCCTACGGCGTGACCCGGCCCCACAGTTATGACCACGCGCCTCCGGCTGTGCGCCAATGCAGACATTGCGGTACGGGCGATAGGCAAATCGTCCTGTGCCAGAGAAGAAAGGGTGCACAAAATCCACGGGTCGCCCGGCTCCTCGATGTAGCCGGGAACTATACCGGGAGCCTCCCAGAAGAGCGGTCCGGTGTACCGGTGGTTAGGCGGCATGCTGCGATGGTCATAATCGAATTTTTGATCGGTCGCGTGAAGCACCAGCGAAGCGGCACCCAGATAGGGCACCACCGAATACTTGAATATGTCGGCCGCACGCGCAGAGAAATCGCGCTCAAGGGGCCGAGGCGGGTCGGGGCCAATATAGAAGGTCGAATTGAGCGCGACCCAGGGCGTGCCCGACATCCCGCTCAATTGAGAGCCTATACAAGTTCCAAAGAACGATGTCACGATCACGTCCGGCATAACCTCAGCGAGCAGCTTGCGTGCGGAAGGGGCCAGCGCTTCCCCCCAGGCCGCAATGGCAGCGCCCACCACACTAAAGCGCTCGTCGGATGGCTTGCCCTGCGTGGCCTGTAGAGCCGTCTTGACCGTCCCGCCCACCTCAAACTCTTGGCCCGATACCCTGGTCTGGATACCGAACCGCGCAAATAGCTGCCTGGAAGGGGGATCGCATAACGCTGTAAGCTTGAAGTCTGCTGCGAGTAACCCAATGGCAAGAGCCACGACCGGGTTAAGATCCCCTCCGGCCCGCGTCGTGGCTTGCAATAGTATGTGCTCCAATACACGCTCCCTGCCCTTCGGGCGGCTGCTGACCGGCTGACGGCTGCTGTAGTCCCAACGGCAGGAGTTCCGTATCGTTCGGGACCTCCGGTCAACCGCCACGTGCGGAAAGGATCTCCGCCATAGGCGTCCTCTCAGGCAGTTGGGTAGTTACTTCGGCTGCAATGTTAGCTGTCAGGACTTCGATCCCATGCAACCAGGCCTATGCAACCAGGCAAGGATAACCGATGAGCGGCTTGAGTGCCACTTCATATTGGAGTGTCAGGGTTTCTGGGAGGCTAATTCGAGCAGATCGGTGAGGTAGCACACCTACTATTAAGGTACATATCCCTTCAGCACTAGCATCAACCTAACTCACTTGAACACGTCGCTTTGTTATTCGCCAGGCGCGCCGCTCAATTTCCGCCTCCTTTTCTGTGGACGACGGCTCAAGCATCGTCCACAGATACTCTATTCGTAACGGAGGTCGGGAGTGGCATACGAAGGCCGTCACCTGCTCGGCGTCCGGCAATCGGGGAAGACGGTATTACCTACTATCTTGGAGGTCTGCCCTAGTGTCACAGCGGCATTCGGCCCGAAATATGGCAGGTTGTAGCATGTGTCCCGACACTAAACGCCTGATTTTTGTGCTCCCAACTGCTACTGCTCTCGCCAAGAATAATACTTCTCAGGCATCGTCCAAAGGAAATAGATAACCCGTTTCGGTGCTTAGTTTCCCGCCAAAGAATTGGATATTGGGCTGTCCCATATCCCATGATACCCATGAGCGTGGCGACAGACGGATCACAACGTCGTCATACGACGCGAAAAAGCCACCAATCTCAGGGTCGCTAAGTGCTTTTTCGGTGAGGTAGCGCCCGTGGATTTGGAGGCTCAGCAGCTGAGCCTCATCGCCTCTGATGGCGTCGGCTGTTCCTGATGCAGTCAGGCCGTACTCAAACCCCGGTTTTCGTGTATCGATCATCAAAGATGCAGTAGGGCGAGACTCGACGTTGTGGAATTTTCGGCTGTTCGAACTTGTGGGTACAAACAGGTTGCCATCTTTGTACATGTACCACACGGCAGTAAGATGGATTAGTCCATCATGGCCTTGGGTTGCCAGCGTGGCAATATGCCTGCCACTGAGTATTCCGAGAGCAAATTCATCTAAGCCTGACATCTGATTATTCTCCTATCTCTTACTTGAGGCGTTCCGATGTGAATAATACTTTCCACGGGTTGCCTGGTCAAGATCGTCTGCGGGGTTTCACTTGTTACTCGGTGGCATAGCGCAGCGATGAGCGAATCGAGCCTAAGCCCTGATAGAAGCGAACGGCGAACTACTGCGCTCATCTGCAATTGGGAAAGAAGGTGTTGCCCACTATCTTGGATGTTTGCCCTCGTGTCACATCGGCATTCGGCCTGAAATATGGCAGGTTGGAGGGCGGTACGCATGGCTCTCCCGCCCCACCACACGCATAGCCGCTCATCACTCCTCGGCTGGTCAGCCTTTGCGTGTAGGTGTAGAAGGTGCTGGCAACCGCCACGTCCTGGAAGGTCTGCCCCGATGGAGGGTTGTTGTACCCGGCAGCGTTGGAGTCTATCTTGGCTAGCTGCCCTCTGGTGGCGTTGGCGTTGGGGCGGAAGTACGGCCTGTTGTTAGGTGGGTTGCATGGCTCGCCTGGCCCTACCGCAATGGATAGCCGCTCATCACTTGCAGGGCATAAAGCTGCTCGGTGTAAGTGTAGAAAGTAGAGCCGGGAGGCACATCCTCGAAGGTCTGGCCGCTCACAGGGGTATGGATATTGGCTGAGAGAGCGATAATCTTGGCAATCTGGCCCCTGGTGACGTTATGGGATGGCCTGAAGTATGGGTCGTGGTTGGGAGTTGCATGGCTCGCCTGCGCCACCACAAGCATAGCCGTTGATGATGCCTTTGCAGGCGAGGCACTGGACGTAAGCGTAGAAGGTGGAGGGGTTGGGCACGTCCTCGAATTGGAGGGTGCATTGGGTGGGTGTGGGTGAGGGGGCTGTAGGGAGCAGGCGTGCTGGAGGGTGTATGGGAGTGGGCGTGGGCAAAACCGGCGAATGCCAGATGGCAAAATATTGAGAAGGCTTTGCACCTGCTTGTGAAAAGTTACCGCCTACGTGCACATCGCTCCCATTCCCACTCATGCCAAAGCTAGCACAGTGTTGTCTGTACCACTGCCAAGAGAAGACCACGCTGAGCCATCTCCATTTAGCTACATAGTTAGCACTCGCCCCACCCGCCGTCTGAAGTCACCACCCACATATACATAGTTCCCGCTGACGGCAAGGTGCATGCACACGTTAGCCTGTGCCATTGGCTGCTCCGGTCCCAAGAGAAGACCAGCGCTGAGCCATTCCACATGGCCATATAGTTAGCACTCTGCCCACCAGCCTGTGTGAACTCACCGCCCACGTACACATCGCTCCCGCTCACGGCCAGGGCAGACACTATAGTCATCTTGTGCCGTTGGCTGTCCAGCTCCCAAGAGACGACCATGCATGTGCTGTTCCACTTGGCTACATAGTTAGCACTTGCCCACCTGCCTGTGTGAAATCGCCACCCACATACAAATCGCTCCCGCTGACAGCCAGGGCATTCACACTGCTGGTCTGTGCCGTTGGCTGCTCCGCTCCCAAGAGACGACCATGCACTGGCTATTCCACATAGCTACATTGTTAGCACTCTGCCCACCTGCCTGTGTGAACTCACCACCCACATACACATCGCTCCCGCTCACGGCCAGAGCATACACAAGACCATCTGTGCCATTAGCTGCTCCGGCCCCAAGAGAGACCAGCTGATTGCCGTCCCATTTGGCTATATTGTTAGCACTTGCCCACCAGCCTGTGTGAAGCGCCACCCACGTACACATCGCTCCCGCTCACGGCCAGGGCATACACAAGACCATCTGTGCCATTGGCTGCACCGCCCCAAGAGACGACCAGCGCTGAGCCGTTCCACATTGGCTACATAGTTGGCACTTATCCCACCAGTCTGCGTGAAGTAGCCACCCACAGTATACGTTGCTCCCACTGATGGCGAGTGCCCATACACGGCTAGTTCGTCCCAGCGTCAAGTGCAAACCATGCAGTGCCATCCCACTTGGCTACATAGTTGACGGTTACCGCCACCTGCCTGACTGAATTCACCGCCTACATACACGGAGGTTCCCGCTGAAAACCAGTGCCCTACACGCGGCCGCTTGTGCCGCCGGCATAACTGTGACCAAGCAGAGCCGTTCCACTTGGCTACATAGTTGGCGGTTACTCCGCCTGCCTGGGGAAGTCACCGCCCACATATACATTGTTCCCGCTGGCTGACCAGGGTGATGCACATTGCTTGTGCCGTTGGCTGTGCCGCTGCCTAACGACTCCCATGTGACACCGTTCCATCGGGCTATATCGTTGGCACTCATTCCACCCGCGCCTGTGAAGTCACCGCCCACATATACAAATATCCCACTAAAAACCAGGCCCTCACTGACATCGTCCGTACCGTTGCCGAGCCGCTGCCCAGAGAAGACCAAGTATTGGAGGCACTGTCCCATCGAGCTACATTAGTTGGCAGCTTATTCCGCCCGCCGTTGAGAAGAGGCCTCCAACGTAAACGGTGTTACCATGATGCAGCAAGGGCCACTACACTGAAACTTGGTGCCATTGGCTGGGCCGCTGCCCAGAGAGAACCATGCAGAGCCATCCCACCTAGCTACATTGTTGGCAGTTATTCCACCCGCCTGTGTGAAATTGCCGCCCACGTACAAATCACTCCCACTGGAGGCCAAAGCCCATACCGTGATCGGTTGTGCCACTGCCAAGTGCAGACCATGCGTGAGCCACTGTTCCACATAGCAATATGGTTAACATTAATCCCGCCGGCCTGCGCGAAGTAGCCACCTACGTACAAGTCGCTCCCACTGACCGCCAGGGCATTCACCAGGCCGCTTGTGCCATTTGCCGTTGAGCTGCCAAGCGCAGACCATGTGCCGGTAGTCACGTCCCACATGGCCACGTTGTTGGCACCTATCCCACCTGCCTGCGTAAAAGCCCGCCCACGTACAAGTCGTTACCACTGACAGCCAGGGCATCCACAACGCATTTGTGCCAGATCCCAAATCCTGCCATCCCAGTTCTCGTCGCCTGCTGAATCAGGCTAACTTGGGATCCGTCGGGTTGGGCTTTTCCTGGGGTTGCGATGTACCTTGGTATCGGAAGGTACGAAGCGTGGAGGCTCGCCCGCAGAAGATACCATCTGCCAACCCGAAGGATCGAGGCTGCCGCTGAATCCTGAGCCGAGGATTGAGGGTGCCATCCTCGTTCAGCATGCTGCCCAGAGGCTTCGCCGTCTGGCCTGTTCCTGCTACATCTGCTTGCGCTCTGATAGAGGAAGCGGTAATGGTGGCGGGCGTAGCGCCGGCTTGGCTTGCGGTTGCTTCGGCCCATATCGATAGACTACCTGCAAGTAACAGGGCTGTCATACATACCATGCGGACTTTACGGCTTGTTGAGGTTGGGTGCATGTGCTCAGGCATTGGTTCGGTCCTTTCTTTCTGTCTTTATAGTGTCGGCAATCGTCGCTTTGACTTCAGTGCGAGGAACAATCAGGGAGTCAATGGCATTGCGAGCGGTATCTGGGCTGTCTGGTCCCCGTTTCCGACCTCAAGTACGAGGCTCTTAGTATCGGCAGGTATCACAAACCAGGCGGTAAACTTTGTAGTCTTGAGCGGTTGAATTGCTTCGGCGGCAGGGTCCAGATAGTTCGGTTTCACCGGCTTACCGTCTGCTCGTAAAGTCACATAGTCGGACGCCATATAAGCGTTACCCGTAGAGCTCTGGTTGGTAGTCGAGAACTTGATCGTGACAAAGCGGGAACCTTGGTCCGCCTGCTGCAGCTGAGATGAGTCGACCCCATCAAGCCCGATCTGAGCGAGCGTAACTGAATAGGTGATAGGAGGCGACCCAGCACTTACATCGGCACCAGGCGTGAGCGTGATAGGGTACTGCGCGGGCTGCGGCTTATCAAGGGACACCGTAACCGGCTCTTTACCCTCTTGATTTATATTCAACTGCGCGCTCTCCCAGGTAGTGGTAAGGGGCACATTATCCCACTCGAAATCTATTGACTGGGTATCCCTGCTCTGTACCCCCGTATCGACCGGCTTCTTGTAATCTACACTGCCCAGTTTCAGGTCCAGCAGGCCCGACGAAATACGGGTGTCGTAGACGTTATCGTTTGTGGCTGACAGGGTCAGGTAGATTGTGGCGTCGGTGTCGCTGTAGTGCCCCTGGAAGTGGGGCAGCTCATTGGTGATCAGTGCCTTCTTTATGGTGAAGTCGATACTTGCGTACCTGAATGTAACAGGGGGATTGGTGCTCAACGTGCGCGCAATTTTTGTGGTTCCGGCCCCGGAGGTATCAGTCGTGGAAGCGTTGCCGGGGTCGCCTGAAGTATCGATAGGGTTGCCAGGGTCATTTGATGACGCGGTCGTAGGATTGCTGGTAGAAGTGTTCGAGCCGGAAGAAGGTACTCCCGAAACGTTGCAGCCTGCCAACGCGAGCGCTGCTACCAATGAAAGGCTGAGAAGGGCCAACCTGAACATTCTTGTGAAGCGAATGGTATTCATTGCTTTTCCTTTCTATACAAACGAGAAATGAGAAATGAGAAGATGAGAAATGAGAGCTTATTACAGGTGAGATCTCATTTCTCATTTCTCATTTCTCGTAAGCGGTTTGCCATTAAGCCGTAGCGTGATGAAATCGTTGAGGTCGCTGAGGGCGGCGAAGTAGAGCTGCTGGCGCGAAGGCACGTGCTCCACAGAGCCACGCCACTGTCCGGCGACGGGTTGCTGCGAACTCGTTCCAGATGCGTACTATGAAAAGATGCTGGGTTTGCTCTTGTGCTGCCGGATCGCCTGTAGTCTGGTCTTTGCCCATCAAATCGTCCCCCTGTTGTGCTGTATGCACGTTGGAACGATTGTAAAGGGGCAGGCGTCCGAAACGAGTCCGAGGTTGAGCGTGAGGGGAAAATCAGTTTGGAGAATGAAGGCCCAAAATTTGTCCTTTCTTTGTGTTTTGAGAATGTCGGCGATCTCCGCTTTCATTCCAGCACCCTACTACCACTCTGCTACACGGCTTGGGCGGCGGGCGTCTTCCTGGGGGTATGTGTTTCGTCGTTCACCTTGTCTATTGAGTGTGCCGTCCACGTTGAGCAGGCTGCCCAGCGGCTTCGTCCCCTGCTCCGTCCCAGCCGCGCCTGCTGACATATCGGCCGCAACACTTACCCGGCCAGCGGTTGCTTCGGCCCATATCGCTAGAGTTCCGACGAGTAACAAAGCTGCCATGAAAATAATGCGAACCTTGCAACTCGTTGTGGTTAGGAATGTGCGCCTAAGCATTGGTTTGGTCCTTTCTCTATGTTTTGTATTGTCCGCAGTCGGCAACCGTCGCTTTGACTTCAGTGAGAGAAGCATCAGCCCACTGACTCAGGGCATCGCCAGCGGTATTTGCGATGGAGCATCTGCCGGCCCAACTTCAAACACCAGGTTTTTCGTGTCGGCGGGTACCTCAAACCAGACGGTGAGCTTATCGGCCAACATAGGCTTGATAGCGTCAGCTGCGGGGTGCCATCCAGTCAGACCTTACCGGCTTGTTGTCTGCGAGCAAGGCCACATCCTCAGGCCCAAGGTAGGCATCTCTATTGGAACTTTGATTGGTGGCGGTAAAGTTGACAATGACAAAGCGCATGTCAGTCGCTACTTGCCCCATTTGAGAGTCGGCCCCGATTCCATCAAGGCTCATTTGAGCAAGAGAGACTGAATAAGTAATAGGTATTGACCCCGCTACCGCATCGGCGCCCGGCGTCAGCTTGATGGGGTACTTGGAGGGCTGGGGGTTATCGAGAGCTACCGTAACAGGTTCTTTATCCTCCTCATTAATGTTCAGCGTGGCACCTTTCCAATCAGTGGCCAGAGGCACGTTATCCCATTCAAAGTCTGCTGACTGAGTATCCCTGGATTGTATACCTGTCCCTAGAGGTTGCTTGTACTGGTTGCCGTCCAGGGTCAAGACGAGCAAGCCTGATGTGATACGAGCATAGTCTTTGCTCTCGTTGGAACCTGAAAGAGTAAGATAGATTGTGGCATCTGTGTCACTGTAGTGCCCCTGGAAGTGGGGCAGTTCATTCGTGATCAGTGCCTTCTTCACGGTGAAATCAACTCCTGCATACCGGAATGTAACAGCCGGATTACTGCTCAATGCGCGCTCGATTTTCGCGACCCCGGCCCCAGGCGCATCAGTTGGGGAAGGATTGCCTGGATTATTGGTGTTATTGGTGTTATTGAGGTTGCTGGGGTCGTTACGGGTGGGCGCGACACTTGGCGAGGTTGAGTTTGGACTGCCTGTAGAAGTGTTCGAACTCGAAGAGGGAACTCCCGAGACGTTGCATCCCGCCAGTATCAACAGCAATACCAGAGCGGGACTGAAAAGGGCCGACCTGAACAATATCTTGGACGGAACGGTCTTCATTGCAAATTTCCTTTCTAGTTTCCTACATGCTTCAGGTTTCTTTGTTTTGATCTGTGTAGAGTTGTGAAGAACGTTTGCGGGCACGGCGCTCCAGGGCTAACGCTCAGAAGTGTATTTCGTCATCTGGTTGTGGACGTTTGCTGTTCAGCCGAAGCGTGATAAAGTCGTTGAGCTCACTCAAGATTGCAAAGTAGAATTGCTGGTGTGATGGCACATGCCCTCCTGCGCCGCGCCACCGGCCGGGAATGAGGTTGTGGTCTCGCTCCAGATGCGCACGATAAAGTGGTTCACCTCAACTGAGGGGGTGCGAGCCATGGTTCAGTGGCCCGTACCCCTTATCAAACATTAAGTTGTTTGGATTGGGTTTCTGCTTACCTTCTTTGCACCCTTTTCCCTCTCTGACTATCGACCACCGATGGGTATGTTATCGGTTTGTATGAAACGACGGGCGGTTCGCCTTCTGGAGCTTTCGAACAACGATACCAATGGTCATAAGGAACAAGGCAGTCAACAGCATCCAGAGCTGGAAACGTCCCGCCTGGTCGCCTGCGCCTGTCTTGGGCATGCCCGCGGGCGCTTGAACTGGGTGGGCAGCCTGGTAAGCTTGCGCAGCAGCCATCACCCTCGCCCGCTCGGATGGCGCCATTATCGATGTGAACGACTTTATCTTGCCGTCCTGCACGACGAACGCTAGCTGGTGCTGAACCGCGCCCACTCCCCAATTTGCGAAGTCATTATTGGTAACCATGACCGTCCCGGTAACTTTGTCGCCAGTCACCTGCCAGCTACTTACCAGCTCCCGATGGACGTTCTGGCCTTTGACGAACTCAAAGAAAGCTTGAGCTTGAGCTTTACCTGACCACACTCCCTGCGTGCCGGGAGGAGGAGGCACAACTGTTATCATTACATCGTCGGTGACCATGCCTATTTCGGCCTGGGGATCCAGGGCAGCTTTATTGAACGCGTCCGCTACTGAAGCAGGATCGCTTGCCTGAGCAAATATGCGCGCAGGCGACATCACCAGAAGCGCCATTGCGACGACACCAATTACTACTGCTTTTCTCATCTCAAACTCCTTTCGATAGACGCCTGAGTTTCATTCCTCAGGCTGCCTGTGTTGCCTTGCATTGCCTTCATCATAAGCAGCCCACTGACGCCACGCTATATCACAAGTGATATACTTTGGTGGTAGAAACTGAGCTTCGTTGTAGATGGCAAGAAGGACATGGTATGGACGTGGACCTCCCATTCGGGCGTTGGCTAAAGCGCAGGAGAGTGGAATTGCGGCTGACGCAGGCTGAGCTTGCACGGCGTGTGAGTTACTCTGTAGTAACGATTCGCAAGATCGAGTCGGAAGAGCTGCGTCCTTCGCTGCAGATCACAGAAAGGCTGGCCGAACAACTTGGGATCACTGCTGAAGACCACGCAGCATTCGTCCGCTTTGCCCGCGGGGACGGTGTCACCAGTGCACGAATAGGGGAAATCACGAAAAGCGCTCTACCCGATAGATGGTACACGCCTGCTCTTTCCGAGCACCGTCCCTTAAGGCTACCGGTGCCCCCGACCATGATGATAGGGCGCCGGCAGGAGGTTGCTGAAGTTCGACATCTCCTGTTGAACGGGGGCGCACGACTGGTGACGCTGACAGGAAGCGGCGGGGTGGGGAAGACACGCCTGGCTCTGGGAATCGCCGCGGGGCTTTCGGATCATTTCTCCAACAGAGTTTGCTTCGTGGACCTTGCCCCCATAAGAGCCGTTCACCTGGTTACACACGCTATAGCTGCTGCTCTTGGTGTTCAGGAGACGGCGAGTGCTCCCCTTCTTGTCATGCTTCAAGAGTATCTTCAGCACAAGGAACTGTTACTGCTCTTAGACAATTTCGAGCAGGCCATTTCCGCCGCTCCGCTCGTGGCCCAACTCCTCTCAGCGGCACCGGGTCTCAATATTCTGGTAACGAGCCGAGAAGTCCTCAGACTAAGGGGTGAGCATGAGTTCCGAGTACCTCCTCTTGCCACTCCCACCAGCCTGGCTGATTTGACCAGTCTGGCCGATGTAATAAGAGGGCCGAGCGCCGATCACCATGCAGGTGAGGAATCTGGGGAATTTGAAGAGCTACTACAGTATCCGGCCATCGAATTGTTCGTCAGACGGGCGGCGGCTGTCCAGCCCCACTTTGTGCTGTCAGCAGATAACGCCGCGCAGGTTGTCGATATTTGCGCTCGCCTGGAGGGGATACCATTGGCCATCGAATTAGCGGCGGCGCGTATGAGGCTCTTCACGCCGCGTGATCTCGTGGAACGTCTCAGCAGCAGGCTCGATTTGCTTGTGGGCGGTGCTCGGGATCTGCCTGCTCGGCAGCGAACGTTACGGGATACCCTAGCCTGGAGCTACGACTTGCTGGCTACCTCAGAGCAGCGCCTCTTCAGGCGATTGGCTGTGTTCGTGGGCGGATGCACACTGCGGGCCGCTGAAGCCGTGTGCTACACCCAAGAGGAAGTGGGCAGCAAACCTGCGCTCAAAACTGCGCCTACCGCTGCGTCTACAGTGGAGCTTGAGTCGCTCATTGATAAGAATCTGTTGTGGCGCAGACAAGCAGAGAATGGAGAGTTGCGGATCGGAATGCTGGAAACGATTCGCGAGTACGCTTCGGAGCAACTCAGTGGAAGTGGAGAAGCGCCGTCTGCACACAAGAGCCACGCCAAATTCTTCCTTCGGATGGTGGAAACAGCAGAACCTGAGTTGCAGGGACCGAACCAGATGGCATATCTGGCTGAGCTGGACATCGAATACGACAATGTACGGGCAGCCTTGAGTTGGGCCCTCGACAACCACATGCATGAAACAGCCCTCCGGCTGGTGGGCGCATTGAGATGGTTCTGGACCCAACGCAGCTATGTCAATGAGGGCTACGAGTGGGCCACGGCTGCACTGGAGATGCCTGGCAAGCCTTCTACATCTTCAGCCGGTCCGGTATGGGCTAAAGCCCTGTGGTGTGCCGGTGTATTGGCCTGGTTGCGCGGGGATGAGACTGCTGCTAGGTTGCTGGAGGAGAGCGCCGAGATATGGCGATCCATAGGAGACCAGCGGGGTCTTGCCTATTCGCTACAACATCTGGGACTGGTTGCCCAAACGCGGGGAGATCTGGAGAAGATGCGCTCGCTGGAGTTGGAGAGCCTGGCGCTGTTCAGGGCAGCAGGCGATAGGCAGGGAGAAAGCCTTGCCATGCTCTGCCTGGCTGTGTCGGCAAGGGAGTCGGGTGAACCCGACGCCGCCGCCCGTTTGCTCGGGAAGTGTGTTGATATCTGCAGAGAAACTGCAGACAAATGGGTTTTGGCGTTGGCCCTCAGAGAGCTCGGGCGCATGGCTGCCCTTCGTAATGAGTATGCCCTGGCGAGGCCGCCGCTCGAAGAGAGTATATTCTTATTCTCAGAGTTGGAAACGAAGCATGAACTTGCAGCCACGCTGGACGACGCGGCCACTGTAGAAAACGCAGATAGAGATCATGCGCGCGCAGCCTGGCTGTGGCAGCAAGCCATATCTTTGTGGCGCGATTTGGGGATAGCCCGCGAGGCGGCTAACGATCTGCACAACCTGGGGCATATGGCCCGAATACAAGGGAACTACGGAGCTGCAAGGTTGTGGCTCAGTGAAAGCCTCAACACGCTTCGGCCAGCCAAAGAGCCTGAACTGGTGTGCGACTTACTTAGAGAGTTCGGTGCCCTTGCCCTTGCACAGGGTCAAACTGATCGAGCGGAGCTGTTATATCGAGCAGCGGATGCCTTATATGTGGGGGCTGCTGGCGCTGAGGCCGAGCGAGCGACCGGTATCTCTGGGTCAGGAGCACCCCCTGTGGCTTCAATATCTGAGGAGCGCTTGAGCCCCACGCCTGGGCCGGGGGCGAACAAGAAAGTCATTAGTTTGGAGCAGGTTATAGAATACGCACTGGATGAGGGCTGAAGGGATTTGTAATTCGTAATTGTCAGGCAGGCCACATATCGCGATGCCGGGCCTCGAGGATCTCTCGGTTGAATGACATTTGCAGATAGGCATCGCGGCTTGCAGCGTCGGCGATGGCGGCTGCTTTCTCGCTCACCAGATCCGCAGCTTCGGCGAGAAGCTGGGAGGCTTGCTCCTGGTTGCCTGCAGCCCGGCCCGTCTGAGCGGCAGCCCAGAGAATGTACTGCGGATAGGCCATTTGCCCGGGGTGGGCAGTCTCGATCTCCCGCATTTCGCGAACGGCTTGCTGCGCGGAGGAGAGGTCGCCTGCACGCAGATAGGCGACGGCCAGGTCGCACAAATCTCCGGCGATTTCGATCGGCTGCCCGATCTGCCGCCTGATCGCAAGGCCTTCCTGCATATGCTCGATAGCTTGCGGCAGATTGCCCTGCTCGCGTTCGACCGCGCCCAGGTTTGCGAGAGCGAAGGCCTCGAACAGGGGGCTTTGCATGGTACGCGCCAGGTTAAGAGCGCGCTCGGCAGCGCTTTTCGCCTCGGTGTAATCGGGCAATTGCCAGGCGTTCCACGCGATATTTAGCGCGCTCACCGTCTGACCGTGCAGGTCGTCCAGGGCAGCAAATATATGCTCGGCGCGCTCTGCTGCGCTTATCGCTTCCGCGAAAAATCCCAGGTTGCCTGCCAGCATACCGGAATTCACAAGCACTGCCGCTTGACCTTTGCGGTCGCCCAGGCTGGTAAAGAGCGCCTCGGCCTGTGCGTAGTGCTGCCGCGCCTCGGTCACGAGAAAACGCCGCGAAGCCGCCGCCGCCAGCCGCGTATGCGCTTCCGCCTCGCCCGCCCGGTCCCCCGTCCTGTGGCAGAGCTCGAGCAGCCGCCCGCCGAGGGTATAGACCGTCTCGAAGTCCTGGCGCACCAGGGCGGCACGCACTACCGAGCGCAATGTCGCTATCGGCACCGACTGGTTGACCTGCGTTCCGACGAGCAGAGCGCCGCGCTGCAATAGCTGCTCCGTTTCGTCGAACTTACCCTGCAGCACCGCTGCCTCGGCCAGCAGCCCGTAGCACCTGGCCTGGCCCTCAGCATCCTGGAGCATCGTCCAAAACTCCAGGGAGTGCTCAAGCGGGAGGCGGGCCGCTTCATACTGGCTCAACAGCACGAGATGCTCCCCTTCGAGCTCCAGGGCCTGCGCTTGCCAGCGCGACGAGCCGGACGCGTCGGCCCGTACCTTTAGCGCGGTGATCAGGCCGGCCTCGATCTGCCTCTCTCCTAATGCTCGTTGCAGCAGGATCTCGCGGTGCACTGTCTCACAAATAGCGTCCTCGTCGCCCGACGGCTAGGGCAAGCGCTTTTAGCTCCTCCAGGTCGGACGCTTGCTCGTTGCGCTCACCTCGCCGCCGGTGGATTGCCTCGCGCAAGGCCAGCAATCGGAAGCGCAGTGATGCGTCATGGCTCAGGTCGAGTGCCCGGCTCAGATACTGTGTCGCCTCTGCGTCGGCGTAGACTTGCAAGGCCATGGCTGCGGCCTCGAGATAGTAGCCTGCCGCAATCTGCGCTTCCCCGCCCAGGTCGAAGTGCCGCGCAAGGTCGGCGGCCAGTTGGTCACGCCGCTCTCCGGCGATCTCTTCAAGTACCTGAGCGATACGCGCGGTGACGCCGCTCCCTGCGTGCCGGCGCAACCCCGGCGTAGATCGCTCACCTGGATCAGGTGGTGCGAAAAGGCGTAGTCGATCAGGCTGCGGCTGCCCGCCTCGCGGATAAGCTGGCGATCCAGCAGCTCATTCAGAGCGTCGAGCACCTGGCGCTCGTCCCAGCCGCTGACCTCGCGCAGCAGCTCTACATCGAACTCCTGACCTGCCACCGCGGCGATCTCGGCCAGGTCCCGGCTTGTTGGCGATACGCGGGCAATCGCGGCCTTCGATGAGAGCGCGTACCCCCGGTAGTTGTAGTGTCCCGTCGATGAGCGGAGCGAAGGGCCCTGAGCCCGCGAAGGAAGGACGGAGACCTGGCAGGCGCTCTTCATCGTCCGTCCCACCCGCATCCAGCCATGTAGATTGTTCTAACTGCTCGCGGATCAACTCTCCCAGGAAGAAAGGATTGCCCTCACTTTCCCGGTAGAGACGCTCGGCCAGGGTATCGTCTCGGCTTCCAGCTATCCCGGCCAGCCCTTCTATCTTCGGTACAAGCGCGGAGACAGCGTCCGCCGACATGCGCCCGAGACCCAGGTGTGCCATCGGCTCTTCGCGCTGCAAGCGGCGGCGAAGCTCACGCAACGGGTGTGCGCGCACGGTTTCCTCATCGCGATAAGTGCCCACTATGAGCACGCGGGTCCTGGGCGACCGCACGGGCGAGGAACTCCAGCAAATCAGCTGTTGCGGCCCCGGCCCAATGCAGGTCTTCCAGGATCAGCAGGACGGGGCGCGGCTCGGCCATAGCCCGCAAGCAGCGAGCGATCCCCTCGAAAAGCCGCACCTTTTCCCGCTCCGGATCGAGCGAGCGCCAGTGCGGGTAGCGTCGTGTTCGTGCGCGCCCGACGAGTGCGTAGCTCAGGGATCAGCGCCGACACGGCGGCCAGCCAGAGGGGATCAATGTCCAGTGCGACCAGCAGAGGCAGAGCCGCGCGTAGCGCTTCGGTGAGCGCCTGATAGGGCAGAGGCTCGCCAAACGTACTGCTGCCCAGCATCACTCGGGTGCCTGTACGCTCAGCCTGCTGTATTAGCTCGGTAACCAGGCGCGTCTTGCCTATACCGCTCTCACCGCTAATCAACAACAACCCGCCATCGCCGCGTGTGGCCCGGCTCCAGCGGTCACGCAGAAGCGTCCAGCTCGGCTTCGCGCCCGACGAATGGCAAAGCACTGCGCGGCGTCTCTCCGCGTCCAGTCCGGTGACCGCTCGGTCGGAGGCATGACGCCGGGCAGCCGGGCGTTGCGGGCTATTGCTTCGTAGAGTGCTACCGTCTCGGGCATCGGATCTATGTCCAGCTCGCGGTGCAACTGGCGCACGAAGCGCTCGTATTCACGGATCGCGCCGCTGCGGTCGCCGACTTCGTAGCGCAAAGTCATAAGCTGGCGCAGTGCATCTTCATGGAGAGGGTCGCCACTGAACAGCATCTGTGCATAGCCGAGCGCCTGCCCAAGGTCGGCATGGCTGCGGCTATGTTGAATGAGGCGGTTCAGGTTTGAGAAATAAAGGTTGCGCAGGCGCTCCCGCTCGTAGAGCAGCCAGTCGTCGTAAGCGCTTGCAAGTAGATCGGCCTTGTAAAGTGGCAAGGCCTGGGGTAATGTCTCGTCGGCAGCGCTAAGCCGCTCGAACTCGGCCACATCAAGCCAGTAATCGGCGTCAGGGTTCCATTGAAGCGTGTCGCCATCGGTCAGCAGCCAGGGCCGTCCGGCGGTGGCGTGAGGCAGGACGCGGCGCAATTCGTGCAGGTGGCGGCGCAGGTTGGCGAGGGCGGCCGGCTCGCTCTCGTCGGGCCAGAGGGTGGATGCGAGCATGAGGCGCTCCACCGGTTCGTTGCGGTGCAGAAGCAAATATGCCCACAGGGGCGACACCTTCGGCAACGCGGAAAACTTGAGCAATTCACCGTCGTACTCGAGACGGATCTGTCCAAACAGGTAGATGCTGAGCAAACTGCGCGCCACCTCCGCCCTTCTCGTTCCTGCCGCCTGACCACTGTAGCAGACTGAGCGCTTTCTTGCAACAGCGCCTGGCGTTGTAAGCGTTCAGATTTTGCTCGTCACAGCTCCGTCACATTCTCTTGTTGCGTTCCGTCATAATAGTGACGAGCGAAACCCAACCGGTGTGGCGTGGAGAGCGGCTCCATCGAGCGCAAGTGGGCGGCTCGGTCAAGTTGGCAGTCAGTTATAGTAGCGATACCGGAATGGTCAGCATTCCGGTTCATCAAGGCACATGCAGGAGCAATTTTCATGAGCAAGGTTCAATTAGGCAATTATATCAACTTCGCAGGTCGGGCCCGCGAGGCGATGGAATTCTATCACACACTGCTGGGCGGTAATCTCGTCTTGCAAACTTTGAACGAGCAGGGAGCCTACAGACCTGCCGGCCCTGGCGATAGCATCGCCTACTCGCGGCTCGAGGCTGATGGCGCGGTCCTAATCGGCGTGGACGGCCATCCTGACTACCCGGCCAAAGTCGGTGAGAACATGGCCCTGGCCCTGGACGGCACAGACAAAGGCCGGCTCACCGAAATCTTCAACGCCCTGGCCCAGGGTGGTAATCTCAAGATGCCGCTTACCAAACAGCCCTCGGGTGCCGACGCCGGCTGGCTCACAGACAAATTCGGCATCAACTGGACTGTCAGTATCGACCGGGCGTAGCGCCGAAACAACTGTTTCATAGCGATAGCAGTAGACATATCCCATTAGCCAAAAAACTCTTTTTCAACTCCCTGGTAGGTGGTCTGAACCGGCCTAAGATTCCGGAAAGGGGTTTCCCATGCCCATATCGCACCGGGTGGCACGCTTCAATCGACGGGTAACGAACCGCATCACCGGCCGGCTGGCGCCACGCCTGCCCGGTTTCGGTGTGGTCGTGCATACCGGGCGGAAGACGCACCGGCAGTACCGCACACCGGTAAACGTCTTCCCTCGCTCCGGCAAATATATCATTGCACTCACATACGGACCCGATTCAGACTGGGTGCGCAACGTGCTTGCAAGCGGCGGCTGCACGTTGGAAACGCGAGGACGTACGCTTCGGCTCTCGCGCCCGCGCCTCTTCCACGACGAGCGTCGACTTTCCATGCCTGCCCCGGCACGTCTGATCCTCGGTCTGGTGCATGTTGATGACTTCCTCGAGCTTACGCCGGAAGTCAGGCCGAAGGCTCGTTAGGTCGGTCAGAAAGGTCTCAGAACGACATTAAGCTGTCGCTTATGGGATATGTAGTCCTGAATAGGGGTGCAGAGGCGGCTAACCCTGCCGGGGCTTGGGGCGTCCCCAATACTCCATCCTTCATTTTCATTGCCGGTGGTGGCCCTCAGGGCCATGTTTACTCAGAACTAAGCTGCACCGACAGCGGGCGCAACTTGCGTCGCATATTCGATTGCTTGCTCCATGCTCATGGCAAGCCCCTGGGCGTATGCGGCCTCCCAAACATGCGGCTCCATTCTTATTTGGGAGCGCAGCCTCGCGATACCACGATCGTTGCGCGCTTGCTCGACAGGTGTCAGTCTGTAGTCGGTAGCCAGGC
Source organism: uncultured Chloroflexia bacterium (assembly GCA_963837315.1). Lineage (GTDB taxonomy): Bacteria > Chloroflexota > Chloroflexia > QHBQ01 > JADMIH01 > JADMIH01. Next base: position 366,782 of record CAWINE010000010.1, on the reverse strand, counting down.
GCGCCGCTTCCGCCGCGCCCAACAGGCGTACTGCTTCCTGACCTTGCATGCTCGCGCCGAGGATCATCGCCATATCGTGAAGGTTCTCACAGACATCTTTGAGGAACCCTGCGCGCCTGTATTCTTCAAGGCTTTCCTTTTGCAATGAGAGCGCGCCGGCATAATCTCCTTGATCGGCCGCCACCCGGCCCAAATTACCCAGAGCCGCAGCAAGTCCCGACTTGTCCCCTACCTTTCGGGCGATAGACAGGCTCTCCTGGTAGAGCGTGCGCGCACCCGAATGGTCGCCGGTGTCCAGGAGCAGACTTCCGAGGTTATTGAGGCCCGTGGCCAGCCCTTGCAGATCGCCGGTTTCACGGTGGAGCGCCATGGCTTCATCGTACAGGCTGCGTGCAGCAGCGTAGTCCCCCTGCTCGCAAGTAATGGCTCCAAGGGTGGCCAAAGAGTTGGCGGTACCCCTCTTATCCCCCAGCTCTCGCTTCAGGGCCAGGCTCTCTTCAATGAGCGTGCGGGCTCGCGTAAGGTCCTGGAATTTCGTGACCGCACCGAGATTTTGGAGCGCCGAGGCGATTGCTTGTCTATCCCCCAGGGCGCGACGCACAGCCAGGTTCTGTTCCAGATAGCTGAGGGAAGCAGGGTAATTTCCGCTCCCATGAGCCAGCACTCCCGCCCCCCCTAATGCCTTAGCATACGTATTGCGGATTGCGGATTGCGGATTGCGGGTCAGGTGATTGATTTGATCATCGTGATTCGGCTCATCGTAATCCGCAATTCCTCTGAGCGCAGCCTCCAACCTCCGCAGACCTTCTGCCAGGTAGCCGCGAGTCAGCCAGAAGCGCCACAGTGCCCCGCTTAGCCTCAAGGCCTGCTCGACGGAATGGGGGATGTGGAGTGTGGAATTGGGAATGTTACTCTGATCGTCCTTAATCGGCTCGTCGTTATTCCGAAGTCCGAATTCCTCATTCCCCATTCCGTTCAGTGCACGGTCGAGCGCAGCTCTAATATTGTCGTGTTCTGCGTCTAACTGCTCGAGCCATTGGAGCTGGTCAGGCCCTCTGAGCTGTGGCTCCGCAGCCTCGGCCAGCGCCGTAAAGTATTGCAGATGACGTGCACGAAGGTCGCCCGCCTCTCGCGCTTCTTCAAGCTTCTCACGTGCGTATTCCCGGATAGTCTCGTGCATTCCATAGCGCATACCCCAAAGGGGACCCCGTATGTTCGAGTTGGGAGTGGGCACCACCAGGGACTTGTCCACCAGCCTCAACATGCCTTCCGGCACCTCCTCCCGGGGGTAGCCTTCATGCGCGCAGACAGATTCCGCTGCCTCCATCGTCCAGCCACCTGCGAAGATCGACAAATATCGCAACAGTCTCCTGTGCTCAGCCACAAGCAGGTCATAGCTCCAATCGATGGAGGCTCTCAACGTCTGGTGCCGCTCAGGCATATTACGACTTCCCACCCTGAGCAGCCGGAACCGCTCGTCAAGCCGCATTGCTATTTCTTCTACTCCCAATCCTTTCACCTGGGCCGCCGCAAGCTCTATACCAAGCGGGCTCCCGTCGAGCCGATGGCAGATTTCCACGACGCTGTCTGCATTCCCCTCGGTTAGCTCAAAATCTGGTTTGACCGCTTCGGCACGAGCAGAAAAGAGGGCTATCGAGGGGAATTCTTTCAAGCTGGCCAGGGGCGGGAGGTGGCTCCGGATCGGGCACAGCCAGTGGAAGCACGGGATACTGGTGTTCACCGTAAAGACCGAGTGGCTCCCGGCTGGTCACCAGCACCTTCAAGTCAGGCGCTGCCTCCAGGAGCGCCGACACTGCGCCGGTCTCATCAAGCAGATGCTCAAAGTTGTCGAGCACCAGAAGGGTACTCCGGCCGGCCAGCCATTGCTTCAGCCCATCCAGGTAAGAACGACCACTCCCTTCGCGGATGCCGAGAACTTGCGCAATGGCTGCAGGCACCAGGTCAGGTCGCACGGAGGGGTCTCCGATGAGCGGAGTGCCGCCCCGGAGTTGGCCGCCCGGCATGAGCGGGTACGCGCTCCCTGTCCCCCGAATGGCATGAGCGTGTACCACCTGGGTGCGAACTGACCGCGAACTCGCAGACGGGAATCGGCGGGGTGCCCTGCGGGCCGCCAACCCGGCACGTGCTGTCCGATTGGCCGGTGTTCCGTTCCTGCGGAACCTGGATGCGAACTGACCGGAGGACGAAGGGCGGAGACGTATCCTTCGCGCTGTCAGGACCCTCTGCGCTGTGCTCGGGAGGGACACATGCTGAGCCTGGGTCTCTGAGCCTTCGCGGAGGCTCTTGAGCCCGGAGCGCACACCCGGTTCCTTCGCAGGCTCAGGACCATTCGTCCTCAGCGGAGATGGACGTAGGTAGGCAAGCGAAACGAGAAACACACCATCTGGGAAACCGGGTCGCAAGCGAGAGGCCAACTCAAGCGCCAGGCGCGTTTTACCTATGCCGGCTGTGCCCACCAGGGTCATCAGGCGCAAGCCGGACCGGTTGAGGCGGTCTGTTAGCTGGGAAAGCTCCACATCGCGTCCGATCAGTGGGGTGAGAGGGGCCGGCAGGTTGTGAGATACAACAGGACGGGCCGGTACGGAGTTCTGAGTTCTCGGGTACCCGCTTGCGGGTGTTGAGTTCTGAGTTGACTGCGACGGTACTGGGAGCGGGGCTCGGAACTCAGAACCTGGTACCTGGCGCTTGGTAGCCAGGTATTTTCCTGCTCAGAAATCTGCTCATAAAGCGATTTGGTCTCTTCGGACGGCTCGACACCTAGCTCGGAGAGGAGGATACGCCTGCAGCTTGCGTACTGTGCCAGGGCTGCGCTCCGTTGGCCGCTCTGAGCCATTAGCTTCATCATCTCCCGGTGGGCCTCTTCCCTCCACGGCTCCAGCACCAGTAACCGGCCAAGGTAGCCCCTGGCGGCTCCTGAGCCTGCGAAGGACCCGTCGTCTTCAAGCACAGGTTGAGCCGCGAGGCGATGAAGTGCATCGACCGCCAGGCCATGCAACCACTGCCGCTGCCCGACCATCCACTCGTCAAATGCAGGGGCCTGTAGAACGTAAAAGCCATCCAGGAACTCTCCAGCGTAGAGGTCCATCGCCTTGCGCAAGGTCTCCTCGGCCTTCCGTCGCGATAAGGAGTCTCCACGCAACGCAGTCAGGAACTCTTCGACGTCGAGCCGGTACGGGCTATCGAAATTGAAGGCGACATTGTCGCGTGTGATGATAAGGTGGGGAGCAGCGACTTTGCGCAACAGGGAAAGGACAGCGCGCAGGCTGGTGCGAGCCTCCTCCTGAGAGAAGTCGCCCCAGAAGAGGCCGGCGAGAGCATCGCGACTGTGGGCTTTACGTGTAAGAGCCAGGTAAGCGATCAGAGCCTGACCTTTATGGGAAGCCAGGCCGGGCAAGGTGGCCCCTCCCCGAGTTATACGCAGGCCCCCAAGTAATTCCAGGCGCAGTTCGCCTGCTAATAGCATAGCAGCGCTCCAGTTATGAGTTATGAGTTACGAGTTGACCGCGGCGGTTCTGGGGACGCAGAACTCAGCAACTCGCCAAGTCTCCCGGCTCTATCTTATTCCTGCTTTTGACAGCAGAGTGGAAAAATCACGATCCGGGGCAGGAAATAATCACGATCTATTCACGATCGCCAAGTAGAATGACCTTATTCTAACAGAATATGTTCGTCATTTCCAGTTGCCGGTTGCCGGTTGCCACTATTCTGCTTACCGGCGGCTGACTACTGTTTGCGCCAAATCAGGCAAAGGCCAACCAAACTATGCCAATTCCGGACCAACCACCTCGCTACTTTGCATACCTGCTGCGCATTTGGGAGGAGCGGACCGGCGATGGCAAAGAGAGACTTGGCTGGCGGTTCCATTTGGAAGATACCCATACCGGCCGCTACCACGGATTCGCTGACCTGTCCGCCCTGCTGGCGTACCTGCAGAATATAGCCGGTGATGAGGGGCCAGGCGCGGCGGCGACCGCACCGGCAAATGACGAATGACGTTCGTAGTTGTCAGTTGTCAGTTGTCAGTTGTCGTTCGTCATCGACAACTGACAACTGACAACTGACAACTGACAACTTGGTAGATAACTTGGTCACAGGAGGAAAGGAAATGAATGGCAAAAACAGGCACCCGGGCTTCTATTCGAAACTGATCGTTACGTTCGTATTATTGCTCGCGTTGGCAGCCTTGCTGGCCGCCTGCGATAGTCAGACTGCCACGCCCACTGCCGTGGCACCCACCGCACCAACGGCTATCTCCGTTTCTGCTACCGACACCCCCGCTACAGCACCCGGGATCCCGGCTACGGTCTCGGAAGCCAACCCCACGCCCGCCGCCCCTGCCACCGACACAGTGGTCGCGGCCTCTGGAACGCAGGTTACAGCGTCCGGAACTTCTACCCAGGCCCCGGCTGGCTCCGGCTCTGCGGACGCCGCTGCCGCTCTTGCCCAGGGGATCGCCGCCTATACAAGCTCCGATTACGATGGGGCAATCACAGCCTTCGGCCAGGCGATCAAGGTCAGCCCGCAGTTCGGCACAGCTTACCTGGACCGCGCAATCGCGTACTTCGCCAAGAGTGATGATAACAACGCGCGCGCCGACTTGAACCAGGCCCACGGTATACAACCCCAGGACCCATACCCTGTCTGGATCTATGGCCTCATCTATTTCAGACAAGGCGATTTTGCCAAGGCGAAGGAGATCTTCGGACTCCAGATTAAAGTATCCGCCATCCGATCCCACAGGCTATTTCTGGCGAGCCAATGCCAGCATCGGATTAAAGGACCCGAACTCGGCGGTTGACGATTACACACAGGTGGTCAAGCTCAGCCCGGCCTCCGATCTCGGTAAGCAGGCGCAAAGCGCCCTCGACCAGATCAACGCCACTCAGGGTGTCCCCGCTGCGCAACTGCCGCAGCTTACGATGGCGCAGGGCGATCCTCCCCCTCCTCCCGCTCCGTCCCAGGGCGTAGGCCAGGGCCAGTTGGTAGCTGACCTCGGTTTCCGCCCACAGACCGATGGTTTTGCGTTCCCCAACTACGGCGCGGAGCCGGACCGCCAGGAGATGACAGCCGACGACGTGCGCCGGATGTTCGGCGACCAGGCTTGTGCAAGCCTCGCTAACGGCTGCATTCTGACCCCGGAAGCGCAACAGTGGTTGGACAGGACCAATAAAGGCGCGGGCGGCGGCCATTGCGAAGGCTTCGCAGCCCTCAGCCTGGCTATGTTCCAGCACAAAGAAGACCCCACCACGTTCGGCGCGGCAAAGACCCACGATCTCACCATCGACAATAATGTTACTCTCCAGCGCGAGCTTACCTACTTCTGGGCCACCCAGACCACCCGCCCCGTGGCCGACAACAAAATCACTGACAAGACCCCATCCCAGATCCTGGATATCTTGATCGATGCTTTCAAAGCAGGATCGAGCGCCCCCAAGACCTACACGATGGAGTTCTTCAAGCCTGGCTACAAGGAAGGACACGCGGTCAGCCCGTACGCCGTTGAAGACCTGGGCGGTGGGAAGTTCGCGGTGCGTGTTTACGATAACAACATACCCGACACCGAGCGAGCGGTGCTCATCGACCGCAACGCGAACACCTGGTCGTACGAGGCTTCCACCAACCCCAGCACACAGGCAAGCCTCTACCAGGGCGATGCAACCACAATGACCCTCTTTATAACGCCCGACAATTCGCGCTATACAAAGCAGATTTGCGACTTTTGCCCCGCGACCAAGGGCGGCAAAGCGGGAAGTCAGCTTTACGCACCCGACACTCAGTACAACCAGGTTTCTCTTGACGGCGACGCGCACCTCCTGATCACAGACAGCCAGGGGCATCGCACCGGTTTCGTTACCGACGACCAGTTCGTCAACGAGATACCGGGCGTTGAGATCAAGCCCCTGACCAGCGCCAATCTGTGGGAGGACAGCGCCGAGCCGCTCTATATGGTGCCTACCGGCATCGAATTCACTGTCGCTGTGCAAAGCACCAACCCTACCACCAACACCCTCTCTACGGTGACGATGATCGGCCCCGGCTACGACCTGAGCGTGGAAGACATCGTGCTTGAGCCGAAAACCACCGACACCATCACCTTCTCGGCTGACGGCAAGACCCTGGTCTACAAGACCCCGTACAGCGAGTCGCCCGACATCGTGCTTGGCACCGATGGCCCTGATGCCGACTACTCTTTTACCCTGGCGGGTGTGGACCTCGGCAACGATGGGACTATAACCGTGCACCTTGACACCGATAAGGGCCAGTTAGCGCTGGACGCCAAGGACAACCAGGAAGCGGGCACCTACAGCCTGCTGATGGACCGCATCGATAGCCAGGGAGAGCAGGTCTTCGGGCACGACAATATCCAGCTTCAGGCCGGCGATACGGCTTACCTCGACTACGCGCAGTGGAAGACCAACGATACGTCACTGTCCCTCGGCATCGACCACGGGAGCGACGGCACAATCGACGAAACGACACAGCTTACCGACGTCCGGTAGTGCGGTGACGTAGTTGTCAGTTGTCAGTAGGCGGACGATCGACCACCGGCGGCTGACAGATCACAACTGATAATGTCAGCGTTCAGATTTAGGTTGTAGGGGCAGACCCGAGTGTCTGCCCTCTTGACCAACGAAGATATTGGTGGTTCTCCAAGCAGGGCAGACACTCGGGTCTGCCCCTACAAAGGTTGCTCCACCTCAACTCTGAGCGCTTGCCTGACAATAGATATTTGACACTAGCCACTAACCAGGAGTATTGAGTTGCACCCGCCATGATAGGTCGCTGAGCCCATCCGATCAACCGCTAACCACTGGCCACGGTCTACTGACAACTGACAACTATGGTCACAAACCGACAATTAGAATATGAGGAGGCGATTTCCGATGAAAAAGTTCTATGCACTATTCCTGGTACTGGTATTGGGCTCTCTGCTGGCCGCCTGTAGCGCCAGCACGGCAAATATCACGAGTTCTGAATTGGGCACAGGCTACGATAGCGGCAGCAGTAAAGCCACCGGTGTGGCGACTACGTTTGACAAAGCTGCACCCGAGATTCACGTTGTGACAGCAGTAGCGAATGCGCCAGACGGCACTACACTTCGCACCGTCTTGACCGGTGTTGATATCACAGATGTGAATGGAACTGAGACTAAAGATACCAAGCTCAACGAGGTCACGAAAACGCTTTCATCGGATAGCACCGTAAATGTAACATTTACCGCACCCGCCACCGGCTGGCCCACCGGCTCTTACAAGTCTGACATCTACCTCAACGATAAGCTGGACCGCACTCTCACTTTTACAGTTCAATAGCCGGTCGTCTATGATATAATCTAGCTGCACGGGGCGATCCGACTGATCTCCGATAAGCGAATTACTTCGCTTCGCTCATCTGTCGTCCTGTGCAGCTTTTGGATTGTGCGATAGCCTACAAGGCTATAGATTTGCCTTCGTCCTTCGTTGGGCGGTGCCGGTCTGCCGTCTATTATCGACACTCCGGGGCATCATTTATCGTTGGCGGAAAGCTTTGTAGCCGCCCGCATTGATCCGCCTGATATCCGGGCGCCCAACGTACAAGTATGTCGAACTCGAAGATGAGCACTGTGTGCCTTCAGGGTTTCGCTGGATCTGATCAGTCGGGTGGGTGGCATTTAGGATTCTTAATTGGAAATAACTATTTAATTCGAAATTAAAAATTCACAATCCGTGATTGTAGGAGGTAACACGGTATGGAATTTAAGCTGGGCGACGCGGTACCCAACGGTGGGCGAGACACGGACGACGAGCAAAACTCATCTCTGGAGATCGCGAAGGCAATGGCAACCGAGATGCAAGCGGCAGGGCACAGCCCGCAGACTGCACTCGTCTCACCACCCCCCTTGATGGACGAGCCTCACCCGCATGCACCGGTACCGAATGGGCATGGTCAAGCACATGAGGGTGGTGCTGCGCCGGACGAGCATGGTCAAGCACATGGAGGCGCTGCCGCACACCCTCGTGATCGCTTTAAGACAATCCTGTCCCTGCTGATGGCGCTCGTCGTCGTCACCGGAGCGCTAATCACCTGGCGGTCAACGCTTGACGCCGAAGAGGCCACGCGCGAGGACACTGTGGGTATCACAGCGGATGTGCAGGCGCAGGGCGCGGAGGTGCAGAGCAGCGTCAACGCCTACCAGGACTACCAGTCATTTACCAGCTACGTTCGCAACCAGGCGGTAGGCAACCTGCTCGGCCAGGAGATTCAGACCTTGTCCAAAGGGCCTGATGCCGGCACCCCTGATACTCAGGCGCAGATCGCGTCATTGCAGCAGAGCAGGACTGACGCTAACGATGTCGCCAACGCGACCCGAAAGTACTTCCAGTCCCGGTACATCAAGGCCGACGGGACTTACAACCTGAACGGAGAGATTGCCTCAGCCCTGGCCGATGAAGCCAAGAGCACAGACCTGGCCCCGGAAAAGCATTTCGAAGAAGCCTTGAAGATGCGTGCAAAGTCCAGCGATCTCTTGCTGCCGCTGCTGATATTGGGCGCGGCCCTTGTCTGCTATACCCTGGCGTCCGGCCCGGCTCAGCGCTTCCGCTTCCCGATCGTAGGAGTTGGCGTGCTATTGACGGTGATTGCCCTGGTCGATGCAGTACGAGTTGAGTTCCTGAGTTGATGGCGCGGACGAAAGGTAGACGCAGTTGTCAGTTCATTTCAGTACGACAAGGACGACCGGGTACTGGCTTACTGCTTACCGGCCACTAGCCACTGATCCACCGGCCTCCTACTGACAACTGACAACTGACAACTGACAACTGCGTCCAAAAGGAGGTAAGGTACATGGAAGTACGAGAGCAAATAGAGAGGCTGGCAGAGGTGCACCACCACGCGGTCGAGCACGAGATTGAACATGGCGCGCATGGTGGGCACGGTGAGCATGGCGGCACGCCTGCGCCTTTCTTCATCCGTTGGATCGGAGTGCTGGTGGCGCTGCTTACCCTCCTCTCAGGCTTTGCTGCCGTATTGCAGAACGATGCGAGCGTGCGTTCAGCCAATTACCGGCGCGTAGCACAGCAACTATCCATCGAGGCCACAGGAGCAAACACCACCGGCCAGGCGCAGGTCAATTATGCCCTTTACAACGACCAGATAAGGACAGAGCTCGGCATCCTGTCAGCCTCGGCCGATAAGAGCGGCGACAGCGCGACCGCCCAGGACTATACGGCTCTCAGCGACCGTATTGCCGCCCTCAGCCCCGCCGCCAGCGCGCCGTATAGCGACGACCTGTCGCTATACACGTCGGATACCTATCTTGTCAAAACAACCGAGCTGCAAGAGCAGTCCGCGGTTGACCAGGAATTGTACGAGGCGTGGGAGGGCAAGAGCCATACCTATATATTGCAACTAACGCTGCTTGCCGTGTCGCTGGCGATGTTCGGCCTCGCCACCACCGTTACCAACCTGGGCCGCCGCATCCTGATTACTACGGGCGCGGGCATTGTCATTGTGGTGCTGGCCTGGATGGGTGCAACTTATTTCTCGTCTGTGGAACAGACCCCCGATGCGGCTATCAAGGCGTATGCGCAGGGGCAGGGCCTATCTTACCAGGGGAAGCACGAAGATGCTATCAAGGCCTACGAGCAGGCTGTAGCAGCGGCCCCCGAGTACGGACGCGCCCATTACGAGCTGGGCAACGAGCAACTGTCGCTTGGAAAATATGAAGCCGCCGTGGACGCGTATAAGGAGACAGTGAAGTCGGGGCTGGACAACGCTAACGTTGCATGGAACATGGGCTGGGCCGACTACGTGCTTGGGCACTTCGATGATGCTGTGAGCACCGACCGCCACGCCCTGGCCCTGAACAACGACCTGATTCCGGTACATTTTGATCTGGCGCTCGCCTTGCTGGCGGGAGGCCATACCGACGAGGCCACCAGGGAGTACTCGGCCACCATGGACATGGCAACAAGCCAGGTGGTGGCGGCAACCGCGGGAGGACAGGCTGTAGCTTCGTCCTTCTTTGACGACCTGGATAGCGGCACGCAGGACCTCAACTCCCTGGTAGACCTTCTATCCGGCCGGACAAACAGTTGGCAGGAAGTGCCGCCAAAAGAATTTATCACCAACGCCGACGCCGTGAAGACCACCGCGCAGGGCCTGGCGGGGCAATTGGCCAATCTGAGCGTGGCACTGGAAGATACAGGCAAGCCTGCCTCCGGCACCGCGAGCGCGCAAATCACTACGTTCAAATTCGCCACTGCGGCGCAGGTGGACGAAGGAACACCCACTCCCGTCGCCGCTCCCGATCTCAGCCACCCCGATCAGACGAGTAACCCAACCGCGGGGCTGGACTTGGGAGCGTATACGGTGGCGGATACATTCCCCTCCGACACCGACACCGTGGACGTATTCTTTAACTACTCAGGGATGAGCAATGGGCAGAATATACTCTGGAAAGTGTCGGTGGACGGTCAGGACGACGACTCGTTCCGCCGCAATGAAACCTGGTCGCTAGGCGCGAGTGGGACGGCGCTGAAGCCGATTTCCCTGGTGCTGGCGGACCCCGGTGACTATACGGTGTCCCTCTACGTCGACTCGCATTTGGTCCAGACGGGCACGTTCGCGTTGCAAAGTCCGTGAGGCAACAAATTAGAGTAGCAACAAAAAGTCAAACATGGGAGCGCGTTACAACGCGCTCCCATGTTTGACTTCGCAAGCTTAGCGTGCGGGTTCACGAGAGGTTCCGAACCCAGGCCGGTCAAAAACGGCCACGTGCGTTTGGAGGGTGTATCTCAGAAACAATCTGGTAGTACTCCACAGCCTTCTCGAACTCTCCTCGGGCCTGCAATACCTTAGCATAACTCAAGTTGAGTGCATATTTGGTCTCCTCGAAGCCTGCCGGCCCGATCAGATTCAGAGCTTGCTCGAAGAGGCGGTCAGCGGCCTCTCGGTTCCCGCAGTCTTCTTCGACAAGCCCCTCCATTTCGAGTGCCTGGGCGTAGACGCGCGTGGGGTCTTGCCAGAAAGGGTCTCCTGATTGTCCCTGGCCGGATCGAGTGGCCTCGTAGTAGGTTTGGGCAAGCCGAACACTTTGCCGGGCGTGCTCTGCTGCTTTTTCATGCTGGCCCTGGACGCGAGCGAGATCTGCGTAATCCCGGTGCAAACAACTGCTTATGGCTTGATTGCCTGTTCCGGAAAGAAGGCGGCCCGCCCGCTCAAGCATATCGGTGGCCTGGTCAAATCTTTGGTCGTAGATCAGGCTCTCCGCCAGGCTCAAACAAATAGAAGCAGCTTCGGCCCGGTTGTCACCTGCTTCATAAATTTGCAGTGCTTTTGTCGCGTAAAGTCGAGCGTGAGACGGGTCCTGAGACAAATTGTACGCACTCGCCATCCCCCAGTAGACGTGAGCTTGATACTGCATGTTGTCGAGGTCTTCAAGCACGGGCAGCATTTCCTTGTATACGCCGATAGCGAGCCTCGGCTCGTTCAGGGCCCAGTAGTCGTTAGCCAGATTACCGTATACACTCATTCGAAAATTGAGATCGTTGATTTCGTGCGCTTTGATGCTTTTCAGGCAGAGCGAATGCTGTTCCAGGGCAAGATGCGGAAGGGACAACTCGAAGTAGACGACACCCAGGAGATTACGCACTCGTGCGCAGGCTTCAGGTTCGGCTCCGGCGATTTCAAGCGCCGCTTCCAGTTCTGGGCGGGCCCGGTCGGGAGCTAGCATCTGGAGGTAAGCCCTCCCACGTAGAAACGGTACCAGGTATGCCACGCTCGCTGGCAGATACGATCGGCATGGTTCGGCGTTTATCTCGAGGTCGGCAATGAAATCGAGCGCTTCTTTCACCTGCCCTGTGCGCATTAGCATCTTGGCGTAGTTGGCCTGATAAACCAGGTCTTCCTGTATCGCCTGCAGTGCCTCCGGATCGAGTTCAGCACCCGGTTCAACCGTTTGGCGAGTATGCAGAGATTGGAGAGGCTCGTGCAAACCGGCAACAAACTCGGCGGTTGGAACTCCGAGCCGGCGCGCGAGCACCTCCAGGGCTTTGACGGACGGCTGGAGCAAGTTTCTTTCGAGGGCGCTTACATAACCTGTGGTGAACTCCGGTGCGGCAAGCTCCTCCTGCGTAAACCCTTTTTGTTGGCGCAAGTCCCTGATGCGTGCGCCGATCAAGGCGGGCGAACTGTTCCTGGCTGGTATATCCATTTCAGGTCCTACGGTCGTACCATGCAGGCACCAGCACGGTGAGCATCAGCAGGGCGGTGAGCGCGAACGCGGGAGAATAGCCGGTCTGTGCGGCGAGCACGCCGAACCCTGTGGCACCCGCTCCCAGCCCGGCATCGTAGGCGAGGTTCCAGAGGGCGCTGGCGGTACCGTACCCCGATGCCGGTACCCGCTCAAACATCAGCGTCAGGCTGGCATTCTGCGTGACGCCGAAGCCCGCCCCGAAAATCACCATGGCGGCAACCACAGCAACCGGGTTGTCGGTCAGGACCAGGGTGAGCATCCCGACAGATGAGGCGAGTACCCCTGGAATGAGCAGGCGGGAAGAGCCGTGACGGTCGCCGTACCGGCCCGCCCACCATCGAGTGAGTGTGAACGTAGCGGCCTGCACTAACAATGCGAGAGCGGCGAGGCCGCCGGACGCCTGCGTAACCACCAGAGGTATGAAGGTGACGATGATTCCGGCTGCTATCGTTGTGGCCGAGAATATGATCGCAGGCCGCACCAGGGCAGGCATGCGCAGCCCCGCCAGCACCCCGACCGATTGCTCATCTTGCGGCCCTCGACCCGGCAAGCCCCACACCGCTGCCAGGCCGAGCAGCGCGGCCACTGCTCCAGCTACGAACACGGGCGGGTAGCCGATCTGCCCGGTGAGCCATACCCCCAGCGGCAGCGCCACTATCGCAGGCACCCCGACAACGACGCCATAGAGACCCAGCCCTTCGCCACGGCGCTCTTGTGGGACGAACTCGGCCACCAGCGCGCTGCCCGCGACCACGCTGATCGCGAAACCTACGCCACGCACTATACAGGCCGCCAGGATGGAGAGCATGTCCGCCGAGGCGGTCAACGCCAGGGCCGGAGCCCCCAGCAGCAGAATGCCCGCCGCGAAGACCAGCCGGTACCCGAACCTGTTTATCAGGCGCGGAGTGGCAAGCTCGGTGATTACAGTGGACAACATCAGCGCGCCGGTTGTCAGCCCAGCCCCGATCCCATCCGCGCCCACCGACGTGGCGTACAAAGGCACCACCGAGAGGAGCAAATAGAAGCTGAGCGTCGTGCCGAGGCTGGACAGGAAAACCACCAACAGCCCGCGATTTATGATCCCTCGTCGCAAGGAGCGGTCTGCGATGCTGGCTACTGTCGTCTGGGCAGCGGGCCGCTCGCCCAGCACCTCTTCCGGTTGGTGAATCACTTCCATGGTCAACTCGTGCTTACCTGTCCGAGGGCGGCGCATTGCAGATTACGGATTGCGGATTTACGGTATTTCACCGCAGAAGGCGCAGAGAGCGCAGAGTTACGCAGAGATTCTTATAGTTTCAGTACTCCGAAACCTTAAATAATCTCAGCGAACCTCCGCGTCCATGAGCGGGGTGCCCTCTGGGCCGCGAACTCCCTCTGCGGTGATATCCGTACAATCCGTAATCCGTAAAGGGTTACCTCAGGGCAAAGTGCCCTCGAATATCTTGGCGACTTTGCTCAGATCGATGTTTCCGCCGGAAACAACACACACCACATTTCCGGATCTGCGTCCTTCCTCTTTCGCAGTTGACAGCCCCGAGTGCACCCCGCCAATCCACGCCAGAGCGGCTGCCACCGGCGCTGCTCCCTGCACCTTCCGCAATAACCCGGTTGCGTTCGGCCAGCAGCTTTATCGAAGCCGCGATCTCTTCCAATGTTACCACGAGCGAGCCATCCAACAGCCGGTTCGCATGTTCCCACATATCGGCGAAGACGGATGGTGAGCCTATACCATCCACGAAGCTGGGCGTGTATTCAACTTCCACAGGTTTGCCCGCAGCCAGCGATGCCGCCAGCGGAGCTGCCGTCTCCACCTCGCAAGCGTATACCCGCACGTCCGGTTTGATGGCTCTGATTGCCGTGGCGATACCACAGCTCAGGCCTCCGCCCCCGTACGGAATTATCACTGCGTCAACATCCGGCAGGTCCTCCAATATCTCCAGCCCGATCACGCCGTTGCCGGCCATCACCGCCGGATCGCTGAAGGCGTGCACGAAGAGACCCGCCATTCCGTCGTAGGTATGCGTGTTATATATCTCCAGCCAGTCGGCAAAGGGTACTTTGATAATCGCCGCACCAAGGCGCTCGATAGCTGCCAGCTTCGTCTCCGGTGCAGTTTCAGGCACAACCGCAGTGCATGGCACCCCCAGGCTGCGAGCGTACCAGGCCACCCCCTGTGCCATGTTGCCCGCGCTTGCTGTCCATACGCCTTTATCCAGCTGTGCCCTTCCGGCCAGGCTCATCGCGCTCGATGCGCCGCGTATCTTGAAGGAACCTATAGGTTGGAGATTCTCCAGCTTAAGAAATATGCCAGCCGGAGCGTCATCCACGTTCAACCGGACCAGGGGAGTGCGAATGGCCGCGCCGGTCCCCATTGTCCGCTCGCGCGCTGCCCGTACATCGTCCAGCGAGATAGCTCCAGGTGTTGGCATTGCACGACTCCTCAATATCCGGGCGTCTCGTCCCGGGCCGCTTTCCAAAATGCCTTCCAAAATGGTTGTAGTGCGGTATTTCGTCGCATGGCGCTAAGACAGGAAGGCGGTATTTGCTGATGGGGCAGCGTAGCGGCGTCGGCCGGAAGCGCTTGTTGGGCAGTGCGGACGTGATGACAATCGCTCAGCAGTCGAACACCGACCAGCAGATGTCGTTGCGTAGACGCTGGTCATCCAGAACCAGCTCGCGAACCGCCTCCGGCAACTGCTCACGCTGCCACGCGCACTCGTGCCGACCGGCCTCTTCACCCTGGCCCTCCGGTGCGGCAGCCCGTGCAGCCTTGATCGCGTACGCGGCAGCACCGAGTTCATGTGCGGCGACGTGGGCGACGGCGGCGGCCTGACCTGCGGCATAGGCGGCATGGCGCGCGGCCCCGGTGAGATCTCGGGCCGCTGCATTGGCGTGGCCCGCCGAAGCGCGAGCCTCGGTCATCTTGACCTCACCGCGCACCCACGCCCGGGCCTGGTCGATGGCATAGCGGGGCCGTGGATCATCGGGCCGCACCGCCTCGAAGAGATGAAGGACGTGCTCCGCACACGCGGCTGCCCACAGGGCAAGTAGCTGATGGTCCGAATCCACAAGCGTTCCGCCACGGCGAACCGTGATGAAGCGTGGGTCTCTCTCTTTCGGAAGGATCAAAGGCTGCACCCGTCCTGCTTGCATCTGCGCAACATGTAGTGGGCGGAAAGTTTCCGCCTGTTACCCCGTACGTGCCTCAAAGGCGGAACCATTCGATCTAATGCCATCATCTCCATCGCCCTCGTCCACAGCAGGCGCAAGCGCCATTTCGCCCTCGCTTCGTTCGTCGATGTTCGCCTACCAACGTACCACAATGCCTTTATTGCTGAGAACGTGTAACGCAGCGATAGTCAAGCCGAGTATATCACAATAGGACCGCAGCCGTAGCTCCAGTTCCTGTGGGCCAACCAGATCCCGAGCCCGGCCTGGCGAGAAGACGTTTGCAACACCATGGGCAAAGGGCCGCGCCATAACCATGGAGCAGGCTATAGGGTACACGCTACAGGAGATCAGCGATGAATAACCCACCGGCGTTTTCAGAACTCAGAGCTCAGGACTCGTCAGCCTCTTCAATGCGAACGAAATGCCGGGCAGATCGCCCGTCTCCCTGGCCAGGGCCAGCGCTTCTTGAACCAGCAATTCGGCTCGCTCCACCTGGCCCAGCGACCGCACCACGGTTGCAGAGTAAAGGAGCGCTTTGACTTGCACCGCCGGTGCTAGCTCCATTCGTGCCCGCACGGCCATGATACGTTCCACGTTCGCGTACCCGTCGCGGTAGCAAGATTGTCTGAAAAGGGACTGCGAAAACGACCACCAGAGGCGCAAGGCACGCTCGGCTGCCTCAGGGGCGTTCGCCCTCTCAGCATACTCCAGCCACCAGTTGAGGGCTTCCCGCAGGTTGTCGTGCTCCTGCGCCAGCCGGTCCCGCCCGCCATTCGGCTCGCTCCCCTGCAACCGGGCGTTTGTCTCCTCGGCCAGCCTGAGATAATAGGTGGCGTGAGCCTCGCGCGTGATCGTTTCCTCCCCCTCCGCGTCCAGTTGCTCGAGCCCGAACTCGCGCAACACGTACAGCATCTTGAAGCGAGGCTCTCCGCTGACATCTTGTTCCCGGCTCAGCAGACTCTTGTCCAGCAACGAGCCTAACCCCTCCAGCATGTCCAGCTCCAGGGACACAGTGGGTACCCCGGCTCCGACTTCCACGCAGACCTGCATGGCTGCGTCGAGAGTCCAGCCTCCTGCGAACACCGCCAACCGTCGAAAGAGCGCCCGCTCGGCAGGCGTAAGCAGATCGTAGCTCCATAAGATGGTGGCGCGCATGGTGCGCTGCCGCTCCGGTAGATCGCGAGCACCCTGCGTGAGCACACTCAAGCTGGACATCAGGCGCGCTAGCAGGCTCTGCGGAGAGAGTAGCTTGAGGCGCGGAGCGGCCAGTTCGATTGCCAGCGGAATGCCCTCCAGCCGCCGGCAGATTTCAGCGATAGTAGCCGCGTTGTCCAGGGTCAAATGAAACTCCGGCTGCGCGGCCTGCGCCCGTTGCATAAACAGTTGCACGGCGGGATTCTCTTCCAGCTCGTCCAGCTTTCTGCTCTCGGCCCGCTGAAGCGCCCCGAGCTGTTGAAGCACATGAGTAGCGGGCACCGGAAGGGGTCGCGCTACAAACTGCTGCTCGGCACGCAGGTGTAGCACCTCGCGGCTCGTGACCAACACTTTCACCCCAGGGCATGCTTCAAGCAGGGCTGCAAGGTCAGGGGCCGCTGCCACTACTTGCTCGAAGTTATCCAGCACCAGCAAGGTCCGCTGGTCTTGCAGTGCGGCCACCAGAAGGGCGAGGGCCGGCGCGGTGCCCGCTTCGCGCACCCCTAACGCCTGTGCAATGGCCGGCAACACCAGGTTCTGGTCACCAAGCGCGGCCAGGGAGACAAAGTGCACGCTCTCAAATTCTTCGGTGAGCTCTGCCGCCACCTGGAGCGCCAGGCGAGTTCTTGCCCACCCCCGCGCTTCCGGTCACGGTGAGCAAGCGCAGCGCGGAGCATTGCATGAGCGTACATATTGCGCCGACCTCTTGCTCTCGTCCGATCAGCGGGGTCGCCGGTATGGGGAGATGATGCCTGGCGATAGGCGGCTGATATGCGAGAGCCTGCGGCACGCTCTCAGGCCGCTCGCCTGCGTCGCCCGGCATTTCGGGCAGCCCAGGCACGACCGGATCGCACAGATGGTCGTCAAGCGAGAGCGCGCCGTTTCGCGACGGCGCTGGCATGTCGAGAGGTGAAACGGAGCCGGGTAACCGCGTTCCCCATGTAGCGGATTCCCCACCTGGCCCGCGCCGACGGTGTCAGGTCGAGCGCCTCGGCCAGCAGGTGAAGAGTCTCCTTGTGCGGAGCACGGGTCCGCCCACGCTCAAGAACGCTGATAGTATCTTCGCTCATACCCGCTCGGGCGGCCAATTCTGCCTGGGTCAACCCCGCTGCGCGGCGGTCGCGCCGTAGCAGCACTCCGAAGGGGGTAAAAGGCAACATGCTCATGATAGTACTCCTACTGCACCGGCACTGGAATGTTGGACCGTAGCGCCGGATCCCGGAACACCATTGTGATCATACTACAAGGTCAGCAGCCAGGCAAGAAGTTCCGGGCGATCATACGGGTGATTTTACGGAATATGGCTGGCGGCAATCGCGTCCTCAAGACATACTTGAGAGGTGCCGGAGGACGATAGATAAGCGGAAGGAAAATAATATGCAACCCGACGAACGAAGTACGGAGATCCCCAACTCGGAAGTGCAGCGCAAGTCACAGCCTGCCTGGCCTGTCATCGATGGCAGCTATCGCATCGGCGACCCGGCAGCGCCCGTAGCCGTGTGCGCCCTTACAAGCGACGAGCTACTCGCCCCACTCGCCGGGATTCCGGGGGTCGCCATTGCCGGCGAGGTGCAGACGGCCAACCAGGGTATAGAGCGGATCATTATGAACGTCACAGCGAACCCGGCCATCCGCTTCCTCCTCTTATGCGGCAAGGAATCGCGGCTTTTCCGCCCAGGCCAATCGCTCAGTGCGCTGGTCGAGAACGGCACCGACGATGCGAAGCACATTGTTGGAGCGGAGGGCTACGAGCCGGTGCTACGCACTGTTACGCCCCAGCAGGTCGCCACTTTTCGCCGCCAGGTTGAGCTTGTAGACTGGTCGGGCGAACAAGACCTGGAGATCCTCCGCGAGCGCATCTCCAGCCTGGCCATGCGCAGCCCCGGCCGGTTTGAGAGCGCGAGCGAAGGGGAGGAAGGCACGCTGTCGACCTTGCCCAGCGCCCAGGCCAATTTCACGCCGATCAGGCCAGGCGGGCATCGCGAGCCGCTCATTTACGACCCTAAGGGCTACTTTGTGATTACCCTGGACCGCTCAACAAACCAGATAATCTTGCGACATTATCTTCCCGATCACACGCCTGTCCACGAAATGCGCGGGCGCACCGCAGAATTGATGATGCTTGGACTGATTCGCGAGGGCCTGGTCTCGCAGTTGAGCCACGCCGGATATCTGGGTGGCGAGCTCGCCAAAGCTGAGTCGGCGCTGCGCCTGGGACTGCGCGTGCGATACGAGCAAGACCGCCCGCTCCGCCGCGACACCCTTCCCGAAGAGGAGAGTGCTTCGGAATCCCCATCCAAGCCGGTTGCTCCGCCCCGCGCAGCCAGTTGGGAAGAATTCACCGCTACCCCGCTGGGCCGGCTGGTGGACGTGACCATGGAGGTCACAGCCGTTCTAGATGAGCATTTGCTTGAGGGCGTCTTTGCGGGACCCGCCGCGGAGGGTGATTGGAGCTCATACCGCCGGACTGAGCACAAACTTCGCTTCCGCTGGAGCAGCGAGACGCGTGTCGCCATGGGCAATCCCCAGCATTTTCAGCCCGGAGCGATCCTGCGAACGACGGGCACCCTGCGCCTGCGTCGACGAGGTCGAAACTATGGCCATCGCAGTTCTCACCAAAGTTGTTACAATAGAATAGTAGCGGCTTTCCCTGTCAGTTATGCTCACATGGGCATTGACCCCAGCTAACTCTAGGTGGTGGGCAACGCACTGCGATTGAAACCGCCGTGCGTTGCCCGTGTCGCCGCGTTCCCTCCACATTTGTTGGAGTCAATTACAGACGGGTACCCCTACCCAGGTATTTTCCACCCAAAATCTGAGCCATTATATTGCTGCAAGGGCTTGACGTAAGCCACCAGGTCTTTGGTATAATCTAAAGACCTGAACAGAAGACTGCCGTCCTAGTTTCGTTGAAGTTCGTCTCTGATCGCGTGTTCATCTTTACGCGTGCGTGGCGGACGGCTGTGCTAAAAACACTGTGTCGCCCGGCACTTTGACGTACTCGTCGTGGCGTATCTGAGAAATGGTGACCGCGACGCCACAGACGGCGGTGTAATATAGCAAGGAAGTAGTGAAAGGACTATGGCAATGCGCAAGAACCCCAAACTTAGTAATTGGTGGAAGAGTCTCGTTCTATTATCTTTCATACTAGCTCTCGGTTTATCGGTGGGAATGGCTTTTGCGGCCTTGCCCGCGGCCCCAGCCACAACTGCCGGTTCAGCGAGCCACGAAGCCTCGCCTGGCCTGGCCGATACTGTACCTCAGCAGGTACGTGACGGTTCGGCAAAACTGGTAGGCAAGCATGCAGACAACGACACGCTCGTGGTGCTTTTTATGCTGCCCTTCAAGGACCAGCCTGGGCTAGAGGCTTTCCTTGCCGATGTAAGCAATCCTACCAGCTCTAACTATCAGCATTATCTCACTCTGGACGAGGAGAATGCGCGATACAACCCCGACGTTTCGCACGAGCAAAACGTCAGCTCATGGCTGCAAAGCTCAGGAGTTAGCGGTGCGCAGCAAGTGCCGAACCACCTTTACGTCTACGTCAAAGCGAGCGCCGCCACTTTCAGCAAGCTCCTGGGCGTACAGATCAACGACTACACGCTAAACGGCCACACCTTCTATGCACCTGGCAGCACCCCTACGCTTCCCTCAAGCGTAAGCGGTGATGTGAATGGGATAGTGGGCCTGTCCAACATTGACCTTATTCAGAAGATGAGCGAAATCGGCTCCAGGTCGAAGGGCGCTTCGACTTCGCCGCAAGGCTCGAACAGCCCCAGTAATTCGCCTCCTTATGTGCCCCAGGATTACGCCGCAGCCTACGACGTGAATCCCCTAACCGGCGCAGGTTTCACCGGCAACGGCACCAATATCGCCATCACCCTTTGGAGTCTTCCTCCGAGCGATACCGCTCTCAACAACTGGTCAAGCCAGACGGGGTCGCCCGTTGCCAGTCGCGCTAATGGCCGTCTCTCGATCATATTGACCGATGGAAGCCCAAGCACCGACCAGGACGACGGTGAGGCCTCTATGGACATCGAGTCGTCCGGCGGCGTCGCGACCGGGGCGCACATCCGCTATTACGAAGCCATGCAGCCCAATAACTCCAATTTGGCGCACGCGCTCAACGTGGCCGGAACCGACCCGTCCAACAACCGCTTCATCACCAACTCGTGGGGTGAGCCCGACAATTCCAGCGGGCGCGCTGCGATGGAGCCCATACTCATGGCGAACAGCGCCACCGGGCACGATTACCTCTTCTCCAGCGGCGACAACGGCTCGGAGGCCGGCGGCCAGGATCCTCTTCCTCAGTACCCCACCTCCAGCGTATACGTGACCTCCATCGGTGGAACACGGTTAATGGAGATATTAACGGCAACTGGCCGGGAGAAGACACCTGGCTTTATGCTCCCGGCTCGCCTCCTGAGGGCAGCGGTGGGGGCTTCTCAATTTTGGCGAATAGGCCCTCCTGGCAGGTAGCCCCCGGCTTCCCATCAGGCCAGACTCATAGAGGCGAACCGGACATATCCGCCGAGGCCGATCCTGAAACCGGTATGTTCGTATGCGGTGATTTCAGTGGGTGCGGGCAGATCGGCGGCACCAGCCTTGCTTCGCCTCTGTGGGCTGCCATGATGGATATTACCGACCAGTATGTGGTGGCCAATGGCGGCGCTCACCTGGGCTTCGTCAACCCGGCTGTCTATCAGTTGGTAAACTCCGCGCAAACTTACCCGCCCTATCACGATATTACGAATGGCACGAACGGAGCATACAACGCCGGTCCGGGCTGGGACGCTGTGACGGGCCTGGGTTCGCCCGATCTGTACAATTTTGCCCGCGATCTGGTGCCCGCGCACCACGCCACTCCAACACCGCAGGCTTCCCCCACGGCATGCACCGGCTTCAGGGATGTGCAGCCTGGCAGCA
Organism: uncultured Chloroflexia bacterium; assembly: GCA_963837315.1. GTDB lineage: Bacteria > Chloroflexota > Chloroflexia > QHBQ01 > JADMIH01 > JADMIH01. Next base: position 345,235 of record CAWINE010000010.1, on the reverse strand, counting down.
CCTTCTATACCTACGTAACCTGCCTGTCAGGCCTGAATATTATCAACGGTTACTCTGATTGCACCTTCCGTCCCAATAACAACGTTACGCGAGGCCAGGCGGCCAAGATCATCGCCAACGCAGCCGGATATAGCGACAATATCCCCTCCGGCCGGCAGACCTTCAATGACGTGCCGCCCAGCAGCACATTCTGGGTTTATGTGGAGCGGGTGGCCCTTCACGGGGCTATCTCAGGGTACCCCTGCGGTGGCTCCGGCGAGCCCTGTCCGGGCACTTACTTCCGCCCCGGCAACGACCTGACGAGAGGGCAGCTAGCCAAGATCGATGCGAACGCAGCCGGGTACACCGACAGTATCCCCTCCGCTCAGCAAACATTCCGAGATGTGCCTCATAGCAACGCTTTCTGGGTTTATGTGGAGCGTGTCTACCTGCACGGCGTTATAAACGGATACCAGTGCGGCGGCTCAGGCGAGCCTTGCCCCGGCACATACTACCGCCCAGGCAGCAACGTCACACGCGGGCAGACTTCGAAGATAGTCGCCAATACCTTCTATCCCAACTGCCAGTCGCGCCCTACTGCAACACCGACGCAGGGCGCTCCCTTGCCCACAAACACACGGCCACCGGCTTCGCCAACCCGCGCCCATACGCCCACTCGCACCAGCACTCCACCTCCCGGCTCTACCAGTACGCCCACTCGCACTCCAACCGTGGGTGGGCCTACGGCCACGCCTACCTGTGTCCCATCGCCTACGAGTTTTGTTCTCGATGATGGCTCCCAGGAGACGAGCATCGGCCTGAATGATGGCGTCTCCATAAGTTACCCGGCTATCTGGCTCAATCGCTTCACGCCGGCTGCCGGTTCGTATCCTGTTACACTCAACCAGATCAGCATCCAGTTCCCGGACCCCACTTCTGCGGGTATCAATCTCACAGGCAAGTCAATCGATCTGCTGGTATATCTAGACACTGACGGGGACAACAACCCCGGCAATGCCACCAAGTTGGCACAGATACATACAACCGTGTTGGCTGCGAACGGTTCAACCTTCAGCAACTATCCGGTAAACATCACCGTACCCGGCCCTGGCGACATCTACATAGGTTTCTCGGACACCTACAACAGCGGAGGCGTTTCCCCACGCAATTACCCGGCGCCGGAGGACACAACGAGTACCTACGCCCGAAGCTGGGTTGCGGGAATGAACAGTGTTACCGATCCAGACTATAACACGCTGAGCAACAACAACATCGTTGGCACTATAGACAGCCTCGGGCTGCCTGGTAACTGGATCATCCGGGCAAGTGGTACAACTGCCCATTGCTCGTTGCAGCCGTAATATCTGGACCGAGTTGTCAGTTGTCAGTTGTCAGTTGTCAGTAGACGGGCGACTGGTTACGGCTTACTGCTTGTTAGCCACTGCCCACAGGTCTACTGACAACTGACAACTGACAACTGACAACTGACAACTCGGTCCGCCGCTAGTGGTGCTCGCGGCTCGGGTGCGGCAAAGCCCTATAGCGGCGGGGCCGGTGCGCCGTGCTAATTTGCACTGCTATTAAATAGGAAGCAGCTGCTAACGCTGCGATATAGAAACTGACCGGCCAGCGGCCCAGGAAGGCCAGCGCCAACCCTCCCCAGGTGAAGGCGAGGCCCAGCGCCACGGCAAGGGCGATAGCGGCAGCGGGCCGGTTGGTCAGCCGCTCGGCGGTCGCCGCGGGCGCGACAAGCAGAGCAAATACCAACAGCACACCCACCACCTGCACGGTGACTGACACAGTGATGGCCACCAGCAGCAGGAATAGTATGGACAGCAGACGTACAGGCACACCACGCGTCTCTGCTACCTCGGGGTCTATAGACGCAAAGAGCAGAGGGCGAAAGATGAAGATAATCAAAACGAGCATCGCGAGGCCGCACACAAGCGTGATCAGCACATTATCTCGGGACACGCTCAGAATGGAGCCGAAGAGCACTCCTACCGTCTCAGTTGCATACTGGGTATAAAGGCTGAGGAATAGCACTCCGAGGCCAAGCGCGAACGAAAGCACCATGCCAATCTCGATGTCGCGTCCTTTCAAGCGCTGACCGAGCGCTCCGATGCCCAGTGCCGCCAGCACCGTAAGGCCGAACATGCCGAACAGCGAATTCAGGCCAAGCAAGGCTGCCCCTGTCGCACCCGCGAACCCGATGTGCGAGAGCGCGTGCCCCGCGAAGGCCTGCGCGCGCAGCACCACGAAGTAGCCCATGATAGGCGCGACGATAGCGATTATGGTTCCTGCTAGAAAGGCGTTCTGCACAAACTCGTGCTGGAATAACTCAAACACTTCCGGTCAATCTCTCTACCTTGGCCAGCAGGTCATCAATATTGAATGGCTTCTCGAGGAAATCGTCTGCGCCTGCCTCGAAAGCGGTCTTCTGTGCATCGGGGTGCGCTGATATCAGGATAATGGGGATTTTCTTCGTTGCGTCCTGGCTCTTCAGCTTTTTGCATATCGTTCGACCGTCGTGCCCGGAAAGCAGAATATCCAGCACGATCAGGTCGGGCAGTTGTCTTTTCAGAGATCGCTCAACGTACTCCCCGTTCTTGGTTGATGTCTCGGTATCGTAGCCCGCGTCCTGCAGCATCATGTTGAGGGCCTCCAGGATCGAGACATCGTCATCGATAACCAGTATTCTTTTCATCGATTACTACCCTCAGTTATTGGGAGTTCTGAGTCGACAGCGACGGGGCTCAGAACTCGGAACTCGGAACTCCCTGCGGCAGGGTGAAATAGAAGGTTGTGCCGCGTCCCTCCTCGCTTTCTACCCAGATGCGTCCGCCGTGGCGGGCAATTATCTGCGAGCATATATATAGCCCCAATCCCAGGCCGGGGAATGTAGCCACCTGCCGGTTGCTCTCACCACTTTCATGCGCCTGACCGGTATTGCTGCTCTGACTAATCGTATCGCTCGTCCGGTTTACCTGGTAGAAGCGATCGAAGATCTTATCCTGCTCACTCCTGGGGATGCCTATGCCGAAGTCTTGCACGCTTATTATCACGTCTCGTTCTGTTTCGTCCACACGGCTGCGCACAATTACCCTGTCGGAGTTCGGGGAGAATTTGGTCGCGTTCATAATGAGGTTAGTCAGAACTTGCCTGATACGGTCCCGGTCGGCGACGAGCTCCACTCCCGACCGAAGGTCCAGGTCAATCATGTGGCTGCTGGAGAGTTTCCGCATATCGTCCACTACTTCAGCCACGATATCGCTGATGGCAACCGCCTCCATATTGTAATCTAGTTTGCCCGCCTGGATCTTGGAAACGTCTAGCAAGCTTCGTACCAGGTCTGTAAGCTTGTCCAGTTGCGTATCCATGCGGACAAACTGCTTCACGACTTCACCTTCGCCTGCTCTTTCGAAGCGCCTCATGAGGAGTTGCGTGAATATTTTAAGGCTGGTTATAGGCGTCTTCAATTCATGGCTGGCGAGCGCGATGAAAGCGTCCTTCCGCTCTTCCAGTTCAACACGCTCGGTGATGTCAACACTCGATCCTATGAACCCTGAGAAGGTACCGTCGGGCGAAAAGAGTGGAACGCCATGGCTCAGCACCCACCGGTATTCACCGTCGAAGCGCCTCAACCTGTAGTCAATCCGGAATTCCTCACGTGCGTCAAAAGACGATTCGTAGAGGGCCAGGTATTGCTTCACGTCGTCCGGGTGCAAGTCTTCGGTCCAACCGTAACCAAGGTCGTCCTCAAGCTTGCGTCCGGTGAACTCGAACCAGCACCTGTTGAAGTAAGTGCGCTGCTTGTCGGTGTCCGACACCCACACCATAACGGGCACGGTGTCAGCCATTGTCCTGAATCGCGCTTCGCTCTCTCGTAAAGCGGCTTCAGCCTGCTTGCGATCTGTGATGTCCCGGGTAAAGCAGCGGGTATGGATGAAGTTGCCATTCTCCCAAAGCACATTTGAGTTGATAAGCACATGCTTGATGGAACCGTCCTTGCAGCGGAGGCGGGCCTCGTATTCGTGCACAGTCTCGCCTAATTTCAGCCGCTCCAATATATCTGTTATCACTTCCTGGTCATCGTGGAAGCGCTCGATATTTTGTCCTACATACTCTTCCCTGGTATAGCCCAGCATATCCAATTCGGCCTGGTTGACGCGCTGAACGATCCCATCCGGCCCCACCCAGTGCAAGCCTATCGCCGCGTTCTCGAAGAAATCGCTTAGCTCCTGCTCGCTCCGCCTCAGCGCCTGGTCGGCGCGCCTCTGCTCGGTGATGTCCCTAAAGATGCTTATCACGAATTCGACCCGCCCATTTTCGTCCTTGACCGGAGTAGCTTTGACTACAGACCAGCGGGTGTCCTCCGTGCCAACCATCTGCCAGCCGACTGTTTTTTCTTCTGAGGGGAGACCCTGCAGTGCAGAACGTCCCGGCAATTCACCCCAATCCATCGGAGCTCCCGTCTCGTCTAGCAACCTGAACTTGCGCATGATCTCCGATTGCGGCGAGGCAAGGAGTTCGGCTTGTGAAGAATAGCCCATCAAGCGCACCGATGCATCATTTGTATAAATTAGCGCTCCGTTGCGATCCATGGCCGTGATCCCGTCCACCACGCCCCCCAGGATAACCTGCAGTTGGTCGCGCGACTGGCGCAACTGCTCTTCGACCTGCTTGCGCTTGGTGATATTCATTCGGCTTATGAGCACACTCTTGAACGGCTCCGAACTCGGAACTACCCGGCTCATCGTGGGGGAAAGCGACCGTGAAGAGTACGTCCATAGGCTCGCCGTCAAGGGTCTTCACCACGGTCTCGGAAACGAAAGGACCTTCCCCCTGTGCCAGCATGACGAGCTCGCCGGCGAAAGCCTGCTCAGTCTCCGGCAAGAATATCCTCTCCAGCGATACAAGCAGCTCATCCTTGCTCTTCGCGCGGAACATCTGCACACTCGCATCGTTCACATCGAGGATCCGCACCATGCGTATGGCGCTCCGCACGAACTCGGGGTGCTCTGCAAAATATCGGGGGAAATCGGTGATGCCCTGCGCCTTTAGCTCGTCGATGGCCGCCTTTACCTGCGTGAAGTCTTCCTCCCAGATAGAAACAGCGGCCGCTTCAAAAATGCTGCGGTATCTGTGTTCGCTGTTCTTTAGCTTCTCCTCCACCTTCTTCCGCTCGGTGACATCCTCCCTCACAGACATCCTGTAGTTGCAACCATCCAGCTCAACGTCTGTGACGCGCACATAGGTCGTAAAAGGAGTGCCGTCCTTCTTTCGGTTGCTCCATTCTCCGGACCAGGATCCAACGGTCTTCAGTTGCTCGGTGACCTGGCTTGACATCACCTCATCTTCTTCGGGAGGGTACGCGCTCTGCACGCTCAAATGCCGCCCGAGAAGCTCCCCACGCTGGTAGCCGAACAGCCTCTCTTCGGCGGGGTTTGTATAGCGTATGGTACCACTCTCGTCGGACAGGCAGACGCCCTCCAGCATGCCATCCAGCAACCGGGTATGCGATTTCAGCGTCTCCACATCAGCCGGCTGGCTCATGTCAGGATCCGCAGCTATTGGTATGTCGCGCCTTGGATTGGCTTCGGGCCAGGACCTGGTTTCTCTTATAGTCATATGTTCGTGATCTCCCGTCAGGCTCATGCCGTCCCTTCGTCCTTCGTCCTCGGCTTCGTCCTCGGCGGCAAGTGCCATTCTGGAGAGCAGGGCCCATAGTGGGTCATTGAAACTCCTACACCAGAACCAGACAAATGGTGCCGCCGTACACCCGCTGCATAAAGCCAGCTACTCACTTGGATCGCCATTTCATCTCTACAAGCCAAATCTGCGACGAACCGGCGCCACTTAAGATTGCGCAACAGGGTGCAACCGGAAGCTGCTACCATGGCTAATGGCAGATTATAGCATATCATACATCAAGTACCTTGCCACGGTTTTTAGCCGTATGGCCGGTGCCGGTTTCATAACCTGAAAGGTCAGGCCCGTGACATTGGTGCGGCCGGTCCTGCCTGAGATCATCGTCGCCTAGGGGCTAGGGGCTAGGGGCTAAGAAGGCTCGGGCTAGGGGCTACTCGGTTTTCTAGCCCCTAGCCCCTAGCCCCTAGGTCTCATTTCTCATATCCTGGGGTGCGCCGCGCCGCTTCGGTAGGAGCGGTGAAAGGAGGCGAACGGGCAGGTACACGCCGAAAGAGAGGGCTGCAATGAAGAAGCTGACAGGCCAGCTACTATTGGCCGCAAACAGGATGCCAAGCCATGTGTATGAAAGTCCAAGCGCCACCGACAGCAAAATAGTTGCCGGCGGGCGATGGGCCAGGCGTACAGCGGTGGCAGGCGGCCCAACAAGTAGGGTGAAAATCAGCAAAACGCCCACTACCTGCACCGATATCGACACGGTGATGGCCACCAGGATTAGAAAAGCTATTGCGAGCGCTCGCACAGGCACGCCCCGCGCTTCGGCCACTTCAGGGTCAAAAGAGCTGAACAATAGAGGCCGGAATAGAGCCAGCACTACACCCAGGGCGATAATACTGAACACGGCTGTTATGATAACAGCCGTCTTGTCGATGCCAAGGATGGTACCGAAAAGGATGCTGTATGCGCGCTCGGCATAGCCATGGTAAAGTGAGAGGAAAAGGATACCGAAGCCGAGCGTGAGGGTCATGATGATGCCGATCGCCACGTCGCGCTCCCGTATCTCCTTGCCCAGAACCCCGATGCCTACCCCTGCGCCTATTGTGAAAGTCAGAAGGCCAAAGAGAGGATCAACGCCCAGGAGCACCGCCCCGGCAGCCCCGGCGAAACCGATATGCGAAAGCGCGTGCCCAGCGAACGTCAGCCCCCGCACAACCAGAAAATAGCCCACAACAGCTGCAGCCACCGCAACAAACGAGCCTGCCAGGAAGGCGTTCTGTATGAATTCATATTGCAATCTATCGAACAAGGCGTGTTCCTATCTTGACGTAGTTGTCAGTTGTCAGTTGTCAGTTGTCAGTAGACGAGTGACCAGTGATCCTTCGTCCTTCGTCGGTCTACTGACAACTGACAACTGACAACTGACAACTACGTCCCCTACGTTTCCGCGCCGACTACGAACAGCCGGTCCAGAGCATGTATCACCTCAACGGGCGAACCGTACAGGCGGCTGAGAGTGGCGGTGGTGACAACTTCGTCCGGCGTGCCTACGGCGGTGTGGCCGTTTGCCATGTAGATGACCCTGTCTACCACAGGTAAAAGGGGATTGACATCGTGTGTCACCAGCATGACGGCTATATTGCGCGCTTGCGAGACCTGGGCCACCAGGTCAACGATCTCCTGCTGGTGGCTCAGGTCCAGGTTGGCCAGAGGCTCATCGAGCAAGAGCAACCGAGGATTGGTCAGGAGAGCCTGGGCGATCAGCAAGCGCTGCTGCTCGCCGCCGGATAGCTGCCCCACGGGCGCATCAGCAAAGGAAGTCGCGTCTACCTCCTGAAGAGCCCGGTCGATGGTGGCGCGGCGTGCCGGGTTGGGCAGGCCAATCCCCCAGCGGTGACCGTCCAGGCCGAAACCAACTACATCGCGGGCGCGCAACGCCAGGTCTGCCTCAAGCTCGCGATGCTGAGGCGCATAGCCGATAGCGTTGTTGCCTCGGCGCGGAGGGCTACCCAGCACTCGCACCATGCCGCCGCTCGGCCTGATCAGCCCCAGCAAGAGCTTGAGTAGCGTGCTCTTTCCTGCCCCGTTCGGGCCAAGCACCACCATGAACTCGCCTTCGTTGACCGTGAGGGTCGTGTCCTCCAGGATCACACGCCCGCCAAGCTGGATACGTACATGCTCCAGTTGCACAACCGGTTCTTCTGTCAAATCTTCACCTGCTTTTACGAGAAATGAGAATAGAGTGAGAAGTGAGAGCGCAGGTTACGTCCCCTGGGGCTCACCTCTCACCTCTCATTTCTCATTTCTCATTTCTCACTTCTCACTTCTCACCGAGAGCCCGCTCAAGGGCGTCCAACTGGTCGAGCATCCAGGTCTGATAGTTCTTACTGGGCGGCATCATCTCTGTGACGGGCACAAGCGGGATACCGCGCGAGCTGGCTGCGCTCTTGAGATTGTCGGTGATTGGGGTGACTGTCTGCGAGTTGTATACCAGCACCTTGATCTGCTTCCCGGTTATCTGGTCGTTGGCGGCAATTACCGCATCGGCTGGTGGGTCGTTCCCCTCGGCTACCGCCTTCTCGAATTCGAGCGGCGTTAGCACGTTGAGACCCAGAGGTCCGGTCTGGTAGAGGAAGATAGTCTCCGTAAGACCTACATTTGTGCCTGAGTAACCGGCTTTGATCTCGTCTATCTTTTTGCTGATCTCCGCGAGGGCCGCATCGAACGTCTTGAGATTGCTGTCGAACGAGCTCGCGTCGGCGCTGTCCTGCTTCTTCGAGGCATCCGCGATTGACTGTGCGATTGCCCTGGCGTCGTCGATGCTGTAGAAAACGTGCTCGTTGTCAGGCAGTTTGGTGGGGGCCATGTCGAAGGCTATCAGCAATACGCGGTTGGGGTTGGGAGATGCCGACAGGAGCTTGCCCATCCAGTCGTCGTAGCCGCCCCCGTTCTCGATGACCATCTGAGCTTTGGTTACGTCTACACCGTTCTGGACGTTGGCCTCATACTCGTGCGGGTCGATATTAGGATCGGATAGGATGCTGGTCACCGAAACATGATCCCCACCGATTTGCTTCACGATATCTCCCCAGAAGTTCTCCGCCGCCACCACTCTTATCACAGTAGAGCTAGGGCCGCTTGATGCGCCGGTAGGGGTGGCCGAGGGCGCGCCTGAGGTAATTGTAGACGTAATTGAGGGTTGCGCGGTCGTTGGCGTCGCTCCCGAATTGCAAGCCGCCAGCAGGCCCGACACTAACGAGAGTACCAGCAGTGAAGTCAGGGCATGCACCTGGCTGCCTTTATTGAATAATCTCATGCCTGAATCTCTATTCTCCTCCGGAATAATACCATGAACCGATTTTGCGAGATACTTAGTATCATCAGCGAGCACTAAAAGTACCTCTCCTATGCCTTGAGTTTCTCTAATCGCAACGTCCGCCAGGGTCGCCGGAAAGCGATTTGGGTGTCTGGCAATCAGGGCAGATGCCGATGAGCTCCAGCCTGTGAGCCTCCACCCGGAAGGCTGTGCGCTGCTCGACGGTGCGCACCAGGGCATCCAGCGCGGCATCCTCTCTAAAATCTGTTACCTTGCCGCAACTCTGGCAGATCAGGTGATGATGATGATGCTCGTCGCAGGCCAGGTACGCATGACAGCGGCCCCCGGCGGCGTCCTCGTGTATCCTCTGCACGACACCCAGGCGGCAAAGAAGATCGATGGTGCGAAAGACTGTGGCCCGTCCGATAGTGGGTGCCTTGCGCTCTATCTGCTCCAGCAGATCGGCTGAAGTGAAAGGAGTAGTGCGGCCAATAATTTCACTGAGCACCGCTCGACGCGGGCTGGTGAGATGGTAGCCCTCCTGGTCCAATCGCTCTAGTATGGCTTCTAAGTCAGGCATATGTTCCGTTCTCTTTCTTCCTCTACCGTGGTATTAAGCAGCAAGTATATGCTTGGGGTGCTTAGATGTCCGTGGATCTGATACTAAGTATCGCTCACGTTCGATCATAACATAGATGTGAGCTGGCAGTCAAGGGGGTAGACTCGGATTTTTGCTCGGTGCGCTGCCAACCTAGTTGTTGTGTCTGAGAGCGTCCACTTGTCTTTGTCATTCTTTACCACGTTCAAGATGACAGGGATTGGTAGCGATGAATGGATTGGAGAAGCGGTACAATGGAGGCACGAAAGCTGGTGGCAAGCCCGCCATACATGGACACCTGTTAGTGAAGGAAGATGTGGGGTGGAGAAACGTTGAACAAGACTTTGGTTTCTTCGGTTCGGGCGAGGCCCAGGCATGGGGACTGGACCTGGCTCGCCATTGCCCCTGCCGCAGCCATACTGATCGCTTTCATGTTACTGCCCGCCGCGCTGGGGTTGTTGAGCACATTCACCAACTACGACCCTTTCGGTACGGTGTGGCATATTGTGGGTCTCGCTAACTATCAAGCTGTGCTTTCCGATCGTAGCCTGGGGAGCGCCTTCGGAAATGCTCTCATCTTCACGGCGTTAGCGGTACCTCTCGAGATTGCGCTGGGCCTCGCTCTGGCCCTGGCCTTGCGCCGCCCATTTCCAGGTCGCAGCCTGGTGCGCTCACTGCTGCTGGTACCCTGGTTGGTCAGTCCGATGGCGGCGGGAGTAATGTGGCACTTCCTATTCGATTCGCAGGTGGGGTTGCCTGGCTGGGTAGCTGCATGGCTGGGCGCGAGTAGCTCAAGCCCTCTGGCCGACCCGCATTGGGCGCTCGTAGCGGTGGCTGCTGTTGACGCGTGGCGGATGATGCCCCTTGCGGCGTTCCTGCTATTGCCGGGCGTGCTGGCTGTGCCGCAGGACGAGCTTGACTACGCCACCCTCGCCGGAAGCCCACCGTGGACTACCCTGCGCGTAGTAATAGTGCCGCACCTGAGCGTGCTGCTGCTGACGGTGCTTTTGCTGCTGGTGGGTGAGGCTCTAACCGTGTTCGACAGCATTCTGGTGCTCACCGGTGGCGGGCCGGGCAGCGATACAATGACCCCTGCCCTTTACAGCTTTGACCAGGTAGTTGCTGGGCACAACTGGCCGCAGGCCACAACCGTTTCCTGGCTACTCCTCGTGCTTGTGCTTTTCGTCGGCTTCGTCTACCTGGGCAGCCTGACTAGAGCGCGGCACAAGGCACAAACAGAGGCCCTGTGACGATGCTTACGAATTACGAATTACGAATTAGGTCACCTAGGTTCATTCGTAATTCGTAATTGTAATCAAGGAATGACCAAGATGTATAGTTGGCGTACTAGAGGGAGAGCGGCCGGGCGAGTGTTGGTCCTGGCTGCAGGTCTGATAGTCTGCTTGCTACCGCTGGTGTGGACAATCCTGGCAGCGCTTGGGTTGGAACCCGATGGCCGTGGGTGGCGAGGATCGCTTACCCTGGACAACATCCTTGGCGTGACCACCTTCGAGCCCGAGTTCGGCGCCGAGTTCGCTTACACGGTGGCCGTGACAGTCACCGCGACCCTGCTAACGATTGCGCTCGGCTTCCCGGCCGCATACCGGCTGGCACGGGCGAACCTGGCCTGGGTCGATAGACTGATGCCCGCTTTGCTGGTGCTCGCTATCAGTCCGATTATTGCTTATGCGCTCCCCCTTGCCGCTATGATCCGGCAAATCGGTCTGTATGGCACCTTCCCCGGCCTCGTGCTCACATTCACAGGTGCGCAACTGCCCCTGGCAGTATGGCTCCTGCGTGGGTATGTAGTGCGGGTGCCTCCACTCCTTGATGAGGCAGCAAGGTTGGATGGGGCATCCTGGTGGAGAGTGGTGGTAGGAGTAATTTTGCCTGTGGCCGCGGGTGGCGTGATCGCGACTGCGGTTCTGGTTTTTGTGCTTGACTGGAACCTATTTCTGCTGCCTACGCTGCTTTCAGAGGGCTCGCCGCATTTGCTGACCGTGACGATGCGCGATTTCTTTGCTTTCGAGCGGGAGCTGGAGTGGCCTACGGTGGCAGCTGCCCTGGTCGTGTCGTTAGCACCGGCTTTTCTGCTGGTATTTGCGTCGCAACGCGCCCTGGAAGGGTTAGTCCTGGTGCCGGATGAAGCTTCGCAATAGAATACGGGCTCAGCTCTCCCGAAAGAGCGCAGCTCCCGAGGACGAAGGACGAAGGGACGGCATGAGCCATACGGAAGATCACGAGCATATATGCAAATATACCTGGCCCGGCCTTGAGAGGATAGACAATGACAACTGACTCGAATACCGGCGGGCCGCTCTATGGTGGAGTGGAAGCCGGTGGAACCAAGATAGTTTGCGTCGTGGGCACCGGACCTGACGAGATCCGCGCCGAAACCCGCTTTCCAACGACCACACCCGCCGAGACGATAGCGCGGTTGCTCGACTTTTTCCGCGAACAAAATGAGCAGCAGAGACTGGCAGCTATTGGGGTGGCATCGTTCGGACCAATAGACCCGAACCGAGCATCGCCTACTTTCGGCTACATAACTTCCACCCCGAAGCCAGGGTGGGCCAACTTCGACCTTGCGGGCCCTATCTCAAGGGCCTTCGACGTGCCCGTAGGATTCGACACTGATGTGAACGGGGCCGCGCTTGGAGAGCATCACTGGGGTGCAGCGCAGGGGCTGCAAACCTTCGTCTATCTAACAGTGGGCACAGGGATAGGCGGTGGCTTGATGGCAGAAGGCCGGTTGGTGCATGGGCAGTTGCATCCTGAAGTCGGGCATATGCGTATCCCGCATGACCTTAGCGCCGACCCGTTTCCAGGCATCTGCCCGTTTCATGGCGATTGCTTCGAGGGGTTGGCATGCGGCCCGGCCGTGGCCGCTCGCTGGCGACAACCGGCTGACACCCTGCCCCCTGGCCACCCGGCGTGGCGGCTGGAGGCTCACTATCTTGCCCTCGCTCTGACTAACCTGATCTGCGTCCTTTCACCCCAGCGTATCATCATGGGTGGCGGCATTATGCAGCAGGGGCAGCTTTTCCCCTTGTTGCGGCAGGAGGTCCAACAACTGCTCAACGGATATATCCGTTCGCCTTCGATAGTGGACAAGATCGAGGGTTACATTGTACCTCCGGGCCTCGGCAGTCAGGCGGGCGTGCTCGGCGCTATCGCCCTGGCCCGGATGGCAGCGGGTCACTAGGCTATAGGTTGCGCCTGTCTGAAATCTGAACAGACAAGATTCGTCGCACTCAAACGTCGCCAACACCGTACAGCAGTGGAGATCCAATTATTATTCACGCGTAGGTGGATGCCCACATGGGCATGCCTACGATCCTGGCGTGCTGGTGGCTTTGCGTATCGTTACCTTCTACCTCTGCTGCTTCACTTATGAGTGTTATGCGGTTGTGAATACCCATTAGTGCGCGATGATCGGCCAGAGCTGCTCACTCCTCCAATTGTTCTAACCTGTCGACCGGCGCTCACCCAACGGTATCGCAAGCGCGTAGTCGATAGTTTGTCCCAGAGCCATTGAGTGCCCCTTAGTCCAGGCTGCGTCGAATGCCTCTTCGCCCAATTGCAGGCGAGCAGACTTTATGCCATGCTCCAAAATAGAGCTGCTCTCTATCTCTGGATGTGCGTTCATTGTCTCCAATAGAGCAGTCACAGCCCCAAGCAAGGTGACTCCGATCAGCAGGGTCTCCTCTTCCACCAGCACACTCCCTATCCCTATCAAGCTCAGACAGGAGCCAAACTTGTCACCTATCGCCTGTCGAATAACCAGGCTCTCTGTATAAAGAGTAAGTGCCTCTGAATATGTCTCTTGCTGTTTAGCTATATAACCGAGGTTACTTAGCGACATAGCAATGCCTCGTTTGTCTCCCATCTCTCGCTTGATTGCCAGGCTCTCGGCCTGTAGAGTGCGTGCCAGTGCGAAGTCAAGCTGCTTGCAGGCAAGGTTCGCCAGATTGTTGAGCGACATTGCTACCCCACTTTTGTGACCGAGCTCCCGGTGGATCGCCAGGCTTTCTCGATGCAGCACCGACGCCTCCGCGTAATTGCCGCTTACATATGCTACACCGCCCAGATTATTGAGCGCAGTGGAAACACCTTCTTTGTCACCGATTTCACGGCAAACAACCAGGCTCTCGCTGAACAGCGTAAATGCCTCCCCATAATCTCCTTGAATATAGGCTAACACCGCCAGGTTGTTGAGCGATGAGGCTACACCAACGTTGTCGCCAACTCTTCGCCGGAGCGCAAGAGCTTCCAGAAGCGCAAGGCGGGCGTATGGGTAGTCTCCCTGGTGCATAGCAAGCACGCCCGCCCCGTGTATGGCCTTCGCCCATAACGGCTGCAAATGCCCCAGGAATCGTACCAGGCTCGGCAGCATAGGAGGCACCCAAACTGCCAACTGCTCTCGCCCCTCGCTCAAGTAGCCATGTAAATCCCAAAAGAACCACAAAGCCGTAGACAAACGCAGCCACACCTCGACCGCTCCAGGCATCTGTGCGGGTGAGCTTTCCAACTCGCTATTGCAATTGTCTTCGGCGCTCATTTCACTCAGGTTCAAGGCCGAACGCTTAGCCCAACGTAGGGCCGCTTGCAGGTTAGAGTTCTCCATCTCCAGTAAACGAAGCCATTCAGCTCCTTCTGCTCCTGTCAGATGAGGTTCTGCACTCTCCGCTAGCTTCATGAAGTAGAAGGCGTGTGCTCTCTCTGTTGCCTGGGCCTCCTTCTGGAACTCCTCTCCTTCTCCTCTTTCCCCACTTTCTCTGAGTTTGTCCTCGGCGTAGCGGTGTATAGCCTCCAACATCCAAAATCTCGGTTTTGCGTCCGTAGTTCCTATGTTTTCGCGCTGCAGCAAGCTCTTGTCAACCAGTGACATCAGCGCTTCCATGACAGTTACACCCTCAAGTGCGTCAGTAGTGCATACTGCCTCGGCCGCTTCCAGCGAGCAGCCTTGCACAAAGACTGATAGTTGCCGGAATAACCTCTGCTCCACAGGATCCAGCAATCCGTAGCTCCACTCAAAGGTGCTTCTCAAGGTGCGCTGCCTGACAGGTACGTCTCTGGCTCCAGCAAGCAACAAATCATGGTTGCTCTTTATTGCTACGTGGATGTTACCTGGAGAGAAGTGATCTGAGCGACCGGCAGCCAGTTCAATGGCCAATGGCAGCCCTCCCAGGGCTGAACAAATCGCTGCCACATCTCTGGCATTCTCTACTGTTAGCTCGAACTCGGGAGAAACGGCCTGCGCCCGCTCAACGAACAATTCCACTGATGGGTAAGCTGCCAGTATTGCCAGTGACAGAGAAGCAGACGTTCCAGGGAACGAGCCCGGCTTCTTATACAGGGAAGGATCCGGCACTGCGAGTGGCGGCACAGGGAGCCGTCGCTCGCCGCGAACGCGCAGCGCCTCACGGCTGGTTACCAATACCTTGAGCCAGGGGCTGGCCTCCATCAGCCTCACGATAGCCCCGGCAGCATCCAGCACCTGCTCAAAGTTGTCCAGGATGAGCAGCATTTTGCGCTCGTGCACGTAATCGAGGAGCACGCTCTCTGCGGGCGTTGCTGCCTCTTTAAGCCCAAGCGTCCGCGCCACCGTTGGGAGGACCATATCGGGGTCCACGATAGCAGCCAGGTCGACGAAGAATACGCCATCCTCGAAGCGTTCTACCATGTACGCCGCTACCTGCAATGACAGGCGGGTTTTGCCGATGCCGGGTGCGCCGGTGAGCGTCAGCATGCGCACTTTGGGATTGGCAAGGTAGGCACAAGCTGTCGCCACGTCCTGTTCGCGTCCGACGAGAGGGGTGAGCACGGCTGGCAGGTTGGTCTGGTGCAAATAGGAGTTACGCCAGGGGGCGCGCATGCCGGCCTCGCCTGGAGCTGTTTCTAGGGGGACGAGTGCTGCCCGACCGGCGCGAGCAAAGGCGATGAATGCCTCGTGCTCGTCCTGGGAGATGTTCAGGCGGACAGCCAGCAGTTGAGCTAGCTGGCCGGAAGGTCGTCGCTCTCCAAGCTCGATTTTCTGCAGGGCGACACGGGAGCAGCCGATGCTCTCGGCGAAATCCTCCAGTGTAACCCCCGACTCCCTGCGCCGCTGCTTAAGCCAACCGCCGAATGTGATTCCTTCGCTCATGCTAACACTTCTGGACGTATATCGTACCACCGGCTTCTAAAAGCCGGCTTCCAACGCAGATCCTCCACCGGAGTATAGCAGATTTTGTATGCGTCTTGTATGCCTCATCTTGGCCTAATCGCATGAATAATATAAGCAAGGCGAAAAGAAGGAGTCGGACATTGGGTACTCATGAAAACCGAGATTTCAAGCGAAATAACCTCTTTCTATTACGACTATGGGCTGAAGACCTAAGAGATGGAGATGGAAGAAACAAAGCGCAGTGGCATGGCAGGCTGAGGCGGGTGGTGGACGGGGAGTCCCACGACTTTGCCGACTGGCAGGGGTTGCTGGACCTGCTGGCGGACATGCTGTCCGGTAAGAGGCTTGATCATCCATCGCCCATTCCTAATGACGAGGACCCGGCAACATAACCGAAGTGCGAGTAGCTCAGATATAGGTAAGCGCAGCGCACAACATTCAACAAAGGGGAGCCAGGATGAAAAAGCAGTTCAAATTCACAATTCTGTTGGTTATTACTCTATTGTCGATATCGGGCCTCGACAATGGCTGGCTCATCGGAGGCCAACCCGCGCAAGCACAGGCACGGGCGCAGGCCGCGCCTGTAGGATTGGGGCAGGCTACAACTTCCCTTGAGAGTATGCTCAACCCGGACGGCACGCTCAACATGAACAGCGGCTTCAATGGCAGCCTCGACCCACGAGGTTGGGAGATGCTGTCCGGTCCGGGGAGCCCTCCACGCTTTGTGCGCTCAAGCGCAAAAGGTGGAGCACCTGATACTTCATCCAGCCGTGCCTCGCAACTGCCCTCTACGAAAACCCAATCGCCACAGGCGCCTGGCGATGAGAACTGGGATGGCAGGTTCGTAAGCCTGTCTGTAAGCGATGTTGTCAATGCTATTGCTGTCGACGGCGCTACAGGCGACCTGTACGTCGGCGGGGCATTTACCACGGCTGGAGGTTCAGCAGCCAACTACATAGTTCGATGGAACCGTGATGGGTGGTCGTCGCTAGGTAGTGGCACGAACGACACTGTGTTCGCTATCGCTGTGGGTGGTGACGGTGCTGTGTACGTGGGTGGTCGCTTCACAATAGCCGGAGGGGTGAGTGTCAGTCGCATGGCTAAATGGGATGGCAGCGCGTGGTCTCCCCTAGGCAGCGGCCTGAACAACGATGTCAATGCAATTGCGATAAGTAGTATCGGGAATGTATATGCTGGCGGCCATTTCACAACGGCAGGAGGAGTAAGCGCCAACTACATAGCCAGTTGGGACGGCAGCACATGGTCGGCCCTGGGCAGCGGCATGAACAGCTACGTCTTTGCATTGGGAATAAGCAGCACAGGGGATGTATACGCAGGCGGAGGCTTCACCACAGCGGGTGGAGCGAGCGCGCTACGTATTGCTGAATGGGACGGCGCTTCATGGTCGGCCCTTGGTAGTGGTATGGACAACAACGTGCTGGCTATAGCAATTAGTACCGCAGATGAAGTGTATGCAGGAGGCCTCTTCACCACGGCCGGTGGGTCAGGTGCCAACCGCATAGCCAAATGGAACGGCAGCGTGTGGTCCGTGCTTGGAAGCGGTCTGAACAACGATGTGCATAGTGTCGCGGTAAGTAGCACAGGGGCTGTGTATGCGGGTGGGGTCTTCACCACAGCAGGAGGAGTAAGCGCCAACTACATAGCCGGTTGGGACGGCAGCACGTGGTCCGCTCTGGGCAGTGGTACGAACAGCTTCGTCTACGCAATAGGGGTGAGCGGCAACGGCGATGTGTATACAGGCGGTATTTTCACAACGGCAGGAGAAGCAAGCGCCAGCTACATAGCTGTTTGGGAGGGCAGTGCATGGACTGCCATTGGCAGAGGCATGGACAACTTTACCGCCGCCATAGCAGTGAGCAGTATTACAGGCGATGTATACGTTGGCGGCAACTTCACCACAGCAGGAGGAGTAAGCGCCAACTACATAGCCAGATGGAACGGTAGCACATGGTCCGCCCTGGGTAGCGGCCTGAACAACGCTGTTCGCGCAATAGCAATAAGTGGCAATGGTGATGTATATGCAGGAGGGCTCTTCACCACGGCCGGAGGGACAAACGCCTACTACATAGCCAGATGGAACGGCAGCACATGGTCCGCCCTGGACGGTGGCCTGAACAACGCTGTTCGCGCAATAGCAATAAGTGGCAATGGTGATGTATATGCAGGAGGGCTCTTCACCACGGCCGGAGGGACAAACGCCAACTACATAGCCAGATGGAACGGTAGCACATGGTCCGCTCTGGGCAGCAGCGTAAACAGCGCTGTCCAAGATATAGCGGCGAACGGCACGGGCGATATATATGTAGGTGGGGAATTTACCCTCGCGGGAGACGTGAGCGCCAACTATATAGCCAGGTGGGATGGCAACTCATGGTCTGCTCTGGGTAGCGGCCTGAATGGTACTGTCTTTGCAGTGGGAGTAAGCGGCACAGGGGACATATACGCAGGCGGATTTTTCACCACAGCGGGAGGAGTGAGCGCCAACTATATAGCCAGATGGAACGGCAGCGCATGGTCTGCTCTGGGCAGTGGCGTGAATGGCTTAGTCGAAGGAGTAGCAGTGAATGGCAATGGTAACGTCTACGCAAGCGGCACCTTCAATATGGCAGGTGGGGTGAGCGCCAACTATATAGCCAGATGGAACGGCAGCGCATGGTCTGCTCTGGGTAGCGGCCTGAATGGTACTGTCTTTAATGCAGTACCGAGCGACGATGGATATATTTTTGCAGTGGGCGACTTTACTAGCGCAGGTGGAAAGCCGTCCGACTATTTTGCCATCTGGCACGAGCCGGCATCACCCACTCCCACGCCCACTCCTACTGTTATTGCTACCGCAACACCGGGCGAATGCGCCATAGAGTTCAGCGATGTGCCCCAGGGTAGCACCTTCTACTCATTTGTCCGCTGCATGGCTTGCCGAGGCATCATCAACGGCTACTCATCGGGGTGCGCAAGCGGCAACCCGTGCTTCAGACCTAACAACAACGTCACCAGGGGCCAGCTTGCCAAGATCGTCTCCAATGCAGCGGGCTTCACCGAGACGCCGGGCGCACAGCAGTTCCAGGATGTAGCTGTGGGTTCAACCTTCTTCGACTACGTTTGGAGGCTGGCGGATCGAGGCTACATCGGAGGCTATCAGTGCGGTGGGACTGGGGAGCCTTGTGAGGCGGGCAATCTGCCCTACTTCCGTCCCAATGCCAACGCTTCGAGAGGTCAGATATCAAAGATAGTCGCCAATGCAGCAGGCTTCCAGGACCCGGCAGGTGCACAGATATTCGAGGACGTCTCTCTCACCTCAACCTTCTACAACTACGTGCAACGGCTCGCGAGCCGGAGGGTAATGGCCGGTTACGCATGCGGTGGGCAGGGAGAGCCTTGCAATCCTCCCGCCAACCGTCCCTACTTCAGACCTGGAAACAATGCAACCAGAGGACAAACTTCGAAGATCGTGTCTAACACGTTCTACCCTAACTGTCAAACTCTCGCTAAACGATAATCTCGTCTCGTGCACTCGAGGACAGTGTAGAGAAGCCACGTTTCCCACATAAAGGCGCCAGGTATATGTTGTCTCACTCTATCAGCTCGATCCAGTCCAAAATCGAGCTGATAGAGTGAGGTGCATAGCTCTAGACACCGAGATCGCTGATCTTGCTCATCACCGATAAGTCATATTAGCGGACATCAGCCCATACAACCATGTGTAAATCATGTCCGCTAATCTATTCTCAGCAAGCAGATCTGATTTGATTCCAGCCATCGCTTCCCGGAAGTTCTTCAGTAATGGCGGGTTTCCCTTGCATCTGCGACGCCGGAAAGTGGGGGTCGACGAGAACTGCATCATAGGCAAAGAACCTCATCATCGGGTCCCGATCTTTTGCTTCAACTGTGGCAAATGTGCGTGTGACCAGATCATGTAAAGATCTGGTCACACAATATTCCTTATTCCTTCCTCTAAGTAAGGTTCCTTTCATATTTAGATTGGAGAGTTTCTTTTGCCCCGAAGGAAAGGAATAGAGCATAGATCAGCCTCAATCGTGAAACAGCCCTTTGATGAATGGAGGCTGCTTCCTCGCGGGTTGTCAGGGTCAAGAAGCTGCCAGTTGGAGTTGGAGTGCCAGGGCCGTTATGAAGAGGGCAAAGGCCAGTATCACTGCCCAAACGCCAACAATATGGAACCGCTCCGCACGGTTGACTAGTGCTTTCCAATCCTTGGGTGGTGCGCTAAGCTGCCAGGTAAGCGTGGCACTGTTTATAGGGACGGTGCCGATAATCCTGATCGCAACCCAGATCAGCATGGCTAGCATTCCTGCGCACCGGAGCCAAAAGCCAGGTGCGCCAGCACCACCATCAGCACCATTATTAAGAACCGTAAGGGCAATGCCCGACACTGCCGCCGGGAGAAAGAAGGCGGGGACCAGCACACGCAGCCTCAGGACGAGTGCTTGGCGGAGCTGGAGCTGCGATCGGTCGTCTAGAACCTCGGCGGGCGCACGTAAACCGTAGTGGATCACGAACTCTGTGCCTGCTAAGAGACCGGCGAAGAACAAGTTCGCGCAATCGAGGACAATGATAGGATTCATCTTTCTTTGCCCCTTCTATCCTGTGGTTTCTTGTGGTTTCTCAGCTACTCGCCTACCAGCAACTCTGGAGGCGGGCAATATCCCAGCCTTTGACGTACCACTCAGAGTGGCCCATCCTGAAAGTTGGTTATTTCAGTGACATCTATCATTTGGTTGTCTCACTACGTCGATTCTATTGGATGATCCTGTCGTGCGGGAGAATGCTCGCCCTCGGCGCGGACGCCCTCCGCTTGTTGAGTCGCGCCGAATCGACGGAGTACCGGCATGAGCCGTGAGCATAACGTGGGGTCACATGCGTCCAGCTCGCGTATAAAACATTCTGTCGCCGCGGCCAGGGCACGTCGCAGCTCCGCTTCATCGAGCGACTGCACCAGCGCATCTGCCAGCGGGTTCGTCACTGCAGTGGGTAGGCGGTCGATGCCGCGCCCTTCGCTGTGCTCCTCTCCTAACCGGAGGCACGCCAGGGCGAGGGTGTGATCGCGAAGTGCGCTTATCCAGTATTCGGCCCGCCACGGCTTGGCACGCTCGATCGCAGCGCGGGCGTGCAGAACATGGTGCCAACCGAGCCCGACCAGGTACCGGTACTGCGACTGCGACTGCGCGCCCGGTTGCTTTGAGGGCTCCAGTGGACGGAAATTGCCGAAGAGAGAGCGGAAGCTTGGGCCGCGGGCTCCGAATTCCTGCTGGGGCGTCACAGCCGCATCAACCTCGATGCCGGTAGGCAGGAGGAACACGCGGTAGATACTGGGGCCAGACCTGAGGTCCCAATAGTGAAGGGCGCCCAGGTCGCGACTCAGCGCCGCCGTCCAGTCATCCAGAACGCCTTCGAGGCTGATGCCATCGACGATCCCGAAGGCGAGGTCGATATCGGACCACTCGTCCTCGGCGCCCACCGCTCTCGAGCCGGTAAGCGCGCCCGCTGTGACCCGAGGATCGGCCCTCGCCATATTCAGCACGTGATCACGCACATTGTCGCGTTGCTCACTGGTGAACATGAGCGTCTCCCCGATTCTCATGCAGCAGACTGCAACTCAAGCGTAGTACGTCGCTATGCGCTGCGCGACTCATCCTTTTGGTCGGTGCTGGAAGCCGGCGGTGGCCAGAGCGACACTGCCGATGCTGGCGATCACTATAGCCGGGGCAGAGGTAAGGAAGCTTCCGCTGAAGATACCTTCGACGGCCGAGGCAGCAAAGATTACGGCGCAGAAAATCCACACAGTGCTGGAGCGAGAGATGCGGACGAAGGCATCTGCGATTGAATTGGGGAAAAAGCGCAACATAACGATTATCAGTAGCCAGCCAGCAGCATCTGCACCGAGCCAGAGCCAGTAATCGAGGGGCAATGAGGAAATAGGTTCCACGGAAGTGTATTTGATTATAAGGACCGCCAGAGGCACTATGCCGAAGATGGCGAGGACCAGGCCGAAGATTATGTGGTACTTCATATTTGGAGCGCGCATCCTCTTGTCTCCTCGACTGTGCTGTACCTGCGCATCTGACATCGAAGCTGACCTCAATGGGATCATACTATATAGAACAAACTGGCTGCAAAGCGGACTATCGCCGGACCCGCCGTGGAATATCCAACCCCAAAGCTGGTGCCTTCGAGCGTGCCCCTGGCAGGATTTGAGCTTATCGACTTCCTACCCTGCACGATCCTCACACGGACCTCCGGGCCGGGGATTCCCGCTCGCGTCGTAGTGAGCGGAGGCTTGCGGAACTTAGCAGATCAGGGCGCCAGGTAGCCCACGGTTGCTGGCCGGTTCCACCACCGTCGGGGAACTCAAATTCGTATGCGCCGAAGTTTTCCACAGTCCATACAGGTGTGCTCTTTTGCTCGCAATACCGGACCCAATTGTAAGCGGCCAACCGGCGCGCTTCCTCCGCTTGCGAATTCGGCCTCGCTTAATCCTGAGTAGCTGCCAAGGTCGGAGCTCAAGTTATCCAGCTCCTGACTGTTCTGAGGCAGCAGATAGCAAGGATAGTTTAATTGATCGGCAGAGGAGGCTGTGCTGTTCTGGCCGGCCGCTGCCAGGAGAGGCAACAATGCGAATAGTATAAAAACAGCCACCATTAAAGTGACCTTAGGTTTCGCCACTGTCTCCATGAACTCCTGACCGGTGGCAGGGGTTATCTCTGCACCCATACATAGCTCCTGAGACCGCATGTCCGGCAACCATTTGAAGGACGACATACGAGGTTGTACCTGCACGCCTCACCCATTATAGCAAAGCACTGCACATCCTGCGTCTAATGTTTGCATCTCATATATTGCATCGCCGGCTTATCTCCAGGGGAAGCAGGCGATGCCCAATTTGGTCTCAGGTTCCGAGAAGCGTCATTCTCGTTACCTATTTTCAGCAGGAGTTCACGGCTGCAACAGAGGAAATAGGGCTCGTGGGTAGTCTGCCACGAGCCCAGGCACACCTTCGGTCTGCAGCATTCGTGCGATGTTTACCCCGGCCCCAGTGTGGCAACTCAATTATGCAGTTCGGCAAGCCCCAAGACGCCAGCTTGCTTCTCAGGAAATCACCACCCCGCGATGTCTTGCGCCAGAGTTGTTATATCCAGAGTTATTATATAAGGAAGACTGCTTTTCATCTGTCCCAAATCTGAACGCCTACAGCTCACTCTTGACCCATTGCAGCCCGGGATGTATTATCGAATTACAAAGGACCAATTCCTCCCACGGTCTTACACGTTAGCAGGATCGTAATCTCACATCCGTGCCGATCCACCGGTAGCTTTTCCCACTGCATACGGGTGCGCCCAGGCAGCCCTCCTTCCCTGCAAGCTCGTATCGCCCTAAGGTGGAGCTCGGAGGTCTAAACCGTGACAAGCAAAGCCGTGAGGATATTTGTTATCGTTATTGCCTGCCTTGGGTTGGGCACCGGTATGGGGGTTGCGTATGCTCTTGCTCTTGCGTCTTTCTCACCTGTCGAGACTATGGGTTGCGCTCCCGATTGGACAATAGTTGCAAGCCCGGACGCCGGTGCGAACAGTGTTCTCGACGGGATAGCTGCCGTTTCGAGCAGCGACGTGTGGTCGGTGGGTTACTACGAGTCCGGCTCAGTTTACCAGTCTCTGGTTGAGCACTGGGACGGATCGGCCTGGAGCGTAGTGCCAAGTCCCAACGTGGGCACGAACGGCAACCAGCTCAACGGGATAGCGGCGCTATCAAGTAGCAACGTGTGGGCCGCCGGTTATTACGACAACGGCTCTGTACTCCAGACACTGGTTGAGCACTGGGACGGCACCCAGTGGAGCGTAGTGCCAAGTCCCAACGTGGGCACGAACGGCAACCAGCTCAACGCTGTGTCGGCGCTGTCGGCAAGCGATATATGGGCCGTGGGTAGTTCCAACTCCCCCATTTTCCATACGCTGGTCGAGCACTGGGATGGCTCAGTCTGGAGCGTTGTTCAGAGCCCGAATGCCGACATTTACAACAACCTCTTCGGCGTAGCGGCCATTTCGAGCAACGATGTCTGGGCTGTGGGAGGCCACCGCCAGGCCTCGGCATTCCAAACTCTGATCGAGCACTGGGACGGCACCCAGTGGAGTGTGGTGCCAAGTCCGGGCGGGGCCACAGCCAGCCTCCTCAACGGGGTATCCGCCCTATCTGCCGGCGACGTGTGGGCAGTGGGCTATAGCCGTAACGGCCCTATATCCACCCTGGTAGAGAGATGGGACGGTGCCCAGTGGAATATCGTGCCGAGCCTCGACGTGGGAACGGCCGATAACCAGCTTAACGGGGTGGCCGCCCTATCGAGTAGCGACATATGGGCCGTGGGTTACTATGGCAACGGCAACGGCCAGCAGACTTTGATCGAGCACTGGGACGGCGCAACTGGAACGTGGTGCCAAGTCCCAATTTACCCTTGTACGACAATCTATACGATGTAGCCGCAATATCAAGTAACAACATATTGGCCGTGGGTTACTCGCTGGTTACTCCCACTTTCCAAACGCTGGTGGAGAGATATAATCCATGCAGCGGCTCCCCTACACCTACCATAACCCCATCCATGGACACACCCACCTCTATGCCCACGGAAGCCCAACGCACCGGCACGCCTACTTCCACACGCACTCCCTCGCCAACACCATCGCCATCAGCCATCGCGCACCATAGCGCCGGCCACCGGCACGCCTACCCCTGCGCCGACAGCCACGGCTATGCCTCCCAGCCCCAGCCCCAGCAGCACAGCCGCTCCCACCCTCTCGGTCGCGCCTGCCACGGCAACTGCTTCGATTACGACCACGACTGTGGCTACGCCCGCTCCCTCCGCGACAGGCTATCCATCGCACACGCCAACCCCGACAGCCTGCACCGTGCAATTCCGCGACGTGCCGACGGGCAGCACATACTTTGATTATGTCCTCTGCCTGGCGTGCAGAGGGATCGTGAGTGGCTACGCAGACGGTACTTTCCGACCCAACAATCTAACCACAAGGGGCCAGGTCTGCAAGATCGATATTCTGGCTGCAGGGATCACCTTGCCTGTGCCTCAGGACCGACAGACGTTCGCGGACATACCACCCGGCAGCACGTTCTGGCTATACGTCGAACGTGCCTATGGTTCCGGCCTCGTCTCGGGCTACCGGTGCGGTGCAAGCCCCGGTGAGCCGTGCAATTCTACGGGCCGCCCCTACTTCCGACCCAACGGCCCTGCCACCCGCGGGCAAATAGCCAAGATCGTGGACAGGACAGCCGGCTTCGCTGAGCCGCCCGCCGGGCAGATGTTTGAGGACGTGCCGCCCGGCAGCTCTTTCTATACAGATGTGCAGAGGCTGGCAATTCGTAATATCATATCGGGCTACGCGTGCGGCAGTCCCGAACCTTGCATACCTCCCTCGGGCAGACCATACTATCGCCCGGGCGGCTCCGCCACCAGGGGGCAGCTAGCGAAGATACTGGCCAGGGCCCTCAATGTGGATTGCGTAACTCCCTGAATGCGGGCGGCAGGCTCGACGCCTATGAAGGGCACAGGCGTAAGCTACTATTGCGGGCCGCCTGCTGGTTATCGATACGTCCGTCGGGGCGTCTATAGGGCCTGTATCCACGGTTGTGCGAGTGTAGACAAATGCAGCATAATAGGGACAACCCGAATGAGGAGCAGCCATGCCCCGGAATTGAAGGCCGGCCTTCTATAGAAGGCGGATCATTATGTTGCTGCACTATTAGATCCGCCCTATTCCCTTTGAGTTGACCATCTCTGTAGGGAGCACACTCGCCGGCCAACTGATAAATGACTTCGCGTCGGGCTTCGGCGGCAGACCATTGTTCACATAGACGAAATATCTGAGCCGCGACAGTGTTTACCGTAGCCTGGGAAGCCCCTGGGAGCAGTTCGTGGCCTTGCGCGAGCGACAGGACCCGGGTGGGCGCTTTCTGAACGGCTATTTCAGAGAGCTGATTTATGGTGGAGTGCCGGAAATAGATCGCTCCAGGAAGGACTGAGCCGCCCATGATTACCACTCGCGTTACCGTGGACATTGACCGCCCTGCGGACGAAGTCTTTGCTTTCGTGGCCGACCCGGCCAACTTTCCTCGCTGGGCCGGAGCGCTGGTCAAAAAGTCGCGCCAGACTTCCGCAGGTCCGGTAGGGGCGGGTACCACTTTCACCCAGGTAAATATGCTTATGGGCCGCCGCTTTGTCAGCGAGATGCGCGTCGTCACCCATGATCCGCCCCGGCGCTATGAATACATTACTACGGCAGGGCCGATCCGCTTCGCCGGGCACTACACATTCGCCCCTACCGGCAGCGGCACGCGGTTCACCTCGGTGGACCAATCGCAGGTATCAGGCTTGCTGCGTTATCTGCAGCCCCTACTCCAGCCCTTTGCACAGCATCAGATCAAGGTGAACCTGGGCAAGCTCAAAGCTGTTATCGAAGGACAGCCCGCCCAGGGCCGGATCGCCCCATAAAGCAGACCCCAGTGCTGATTCAGCCCATCTGTTAGAGAATAGAGGGATTATGGGGGACACCCCCAAACCCCCGGCAGGGGAGCGCCCCTGCACCCCCTCTTTATGGGGCGCGATACTTATGGGGGCACCCAAACCTCCGTCATGGGAGCGCCCCTGCACACCTCTCTTTTTCTATAAGGTGTCTTGACCTTGCATTAGCACTCCGTCTCTCCTAATGCGTCGGCCACTGCCTGCTCGATCGTCATAGAGTGGCCTTCGGCGTAAGCATGCTCAAAGCCGTTATCACCTAGCTGAGTACGCACCAGTTCCATCTCCCGCTTGTACCGGGCCCGTTCGTTCGGCGGTACCGGCGCGCCCATCGCGTCACGCAATGCCTGAGCCGCCCCCCACAAATGCGCCGCCAGCGCCGCGTTGCCTAGAGCCCTGTACACCATTGCCATACCTTCCAGGCTGTAGACGAACCCTCGTTTCGCAACCAGCGTCCGCCTTATGGAGAGGCTTTCTTTGTGCCTGGCAAGCGCCAACTTGTAGTCGCCTTCCTCGAACGCAACGAGGCCCAGGTTTGCCAGAGCAAGAGCAGCACGCCTGGTATCTCCAATTTCGCGTTGTATCGCCAGGTCTTTTTCAAGGAATGTGGTCGCAGATGCATAGTCGCCGAGCTCATAGAATACAATCCCCACGTTGTGCAGGGCGTCCGTCCTTTCACCAAGCTCTTCCTCGAGGTGCAAACCTTCTTCGAAAAGAGCACGAGCTTTTCCGAAATCTCCCACGGTAAAATAGTCCTGCCCCAATGCGCTCAGAGCACCAATTAGGCTCCTCTTGTCTCCTAACTCTCGCCACATCTCGATGCTTTCACCATGCATGGAGCGAGCCGTGTCAGGATCTCCACAAATATCAGCGAGCGTCCCCGCTACCGTGAGAGCGCTGGCTCTTATTGCTCCTCCGGGCCGGCCAATTGACAGCGCCCCTGCGGTCTGCTCCAGACCCTCGCGTAGATAGACGCGAACTTGCCAGAATCGCTCCAGGCCTATTGCCAGGCGCAGGCCTATCTCCGCCGCCTCGATGTCTCCCGCCTCTCCATACTCTCTTGCCCAGCGAAATGCCGCTCTTATATTGTCGTATTCATCTTCTAACTGTTCCAGCCATCTAGCCTGGTTTTCTTGTTTGAGGTGAGGCGCGGCTTTCTCAACGATCTCCAAAAAGTACCGGGCATGTCTTCTGCGTAGCTCCTCCTCTTCGCCACTCTCCCATAGCTTCTCTCTGGCGTACTCGTGTATCGTCTCCAACATCCAAAATCGCGGCTCTTCATCGTGGCCCTCCATCTGCTGCAATAGGCTCTTGCTGATAAGCAACTCCACGCCATCCAGCAAATCAACCGAATTGCGGACTACGGATTGCGGATTGCGGATTGCGAAGTCCTGCCCGGCTCTTCCTTCGTCCTTGGTCCTTCGATGAGTGGGGTACGGGGCCCCTTTGGGGAGGGCCTCACTGGGCCGCGAACGATCGCCGTTACCTGGGATTCCGCACACCCACTGTATAGCTTGTAGCGTCCTTCCACCGTGGAATGTCGCCATACGCTGGAACAGAGTTCTCTCTGCGCCATCCAGCAGGTTATAGCTCCAGTCGATCGTGTTGCGTAATGTTTGTTGGCGCGCAGGCACGTCCCGGTCTTTCCCGGCAACCAGTTGCAACCTGCTTTGCAAGCGATCTAGCATCGATTGAGGCGAGAGCACCTTGATGCGAGCCGCAGCCAATTCTATTGCCAGGGGCAATCCATCCAGACGATGGCAGATCTCAACTATTGCCGGCGCATTCTCCTTATTGATTTCGAAGCCCGGCTTGAGAGCTGCCGCTCGCTCCACGAACAAGCGTATTGCCTCATATCCGGTCAGCCGCTCCAGGGCAGGTAATTGTTTGCGGTCAGGCAGCGACATGGGTGGGACCGGAAACTGGCGCGTGCCTCGCAACCCCAGAGCTGTACGGCTGGTCACCAACGCCTTCACGCCGGATGTCGACAGTACCAGTTGGGCTACAAGGGGCGCAGCCTCCGCTATCTGCTCGAAGTTATCGAGCAGCAAGAGCAGGCTTTTACCTTGCAGATGGGACACGAGGCCTTCGATCGCCGTCTTACCGGGCATCTCCCTGACGCCAAGCACGCGGGCGACCTCGGCAGCTACCAGGTCGGGGTCGGTCAGTGGTGCGAGGTTTACAAAATATACCCCATCAGAGAAATTCCCCTGCAAGTCGGTGGCCGCCTGCAACGCGATGCAAGTCTTGCCCACGCCGCCAGGCCCTGTGACAGTCAGCAATCTCACGCCATCCCGTAACAACTGCTCGACCACAGCCGTCACCTCGGCCTCACGACCAATGAGAGGAGTAGAGGTAGCCGGCAGGAACAAGTTGCCCACCAGATGGTGCTCAACGTGATGTTCTGTTTCTGAGTCTCTGATACGCTCGTAAAGAGCCGTGGTTTCGCGGGCAGGCTCGATACCCAGCTCTTGCGCCAGGGCCCGGCGGCAAGCTTCATACTGGGCAAGAGCCGCGCTACGCTGCCCTGTGCGAGAGAGCAGCCGCATAGCCTGGCGATGGGCCTCCTCGCGCCATGACTCCAATCTCAATTGCCGAAGGGCAAACTGCAGCGCTCGATCGTGCTCACCAACACCCTCGTAGTAGTCAGCAAGAAGCCCAAGCGAGTGCATCACCTGGCGGTGGTGGGCCTCTCTCTCCAGCAACATCCACTCCTCGAAGTCCCGGCAATCGTTGACAGCAAAACCCTGCAGGAAATCTCCTGCGTACAGATCGGTGGCTCTTTGCAAGCGTTCGATACATTCGATACACCGGGTCGGGTCCGGGTATTCGGATGGGGGATGCTTATGCGCCTTGCAAGCAGCCAATAACTCGTCGAACAGCCGGACATCACAGGCCGTATCACCGGCCGGATTGAGCTGCACCGTCTGCCGAGTGATCAGTAGAAGTCCGGTCTCCGTGACACCGGTAGATTTTTCGGCGTTTTCCCGGGTGAAGGAGAGGGTATGATCGGGTGCCTTTTGGGTGCGAACTGACCGCGAACTATCGCCATTGCCTGGATCAGGGCTCAGGCTCAGGGTCTGGCGGAGCACGTAGAGGGCTTGTCTGAGGCTCTGGCGCGCTGCGGGCTCGGCCTGGTCGGGCCAGAGAAGACCGGCTAATGCTTCGCGGCGGTGCGGACGATCCGCCTCGATGACCAGGTAGGCAAGGAGCGCGCGCATTTTATCCGACTCAAAGGCATTGATAACCTTGTCATCGCGCATGACCCGGAAAGGGCCGAGGAAGTATGTTCGTAGCTGTGACATATTGAAGCCTCGTCTACTATAGACGATGGGCCTGTGTTGCAGCGCGGCATCAATGCCCAAACGAGGGACCCACTATCTATTATATAACCCCAGGCACTCGCGCGCAACAGGGACGCTCTTGACGATCTCATGACGATAGGCTGCTATTATCAGTTCGACAATATGGAAATCAGGAGTTTATACAGTGCAGCCTCAAGAAGAGTCCGATACAGGCTATCTCTCCTATATGCTCAGGATGTGGCGCAGAAGAGACAGTAATGGAGAGAAAGTATGGTGCGCTTCTCTTGAAGAGCCGGGTAGCCGGCATACGGAAAGTTTCGGAGATATTCACGCATTGTTTTCGTTCTTGCAAAGCCGGTTGGAAGTCGAGATCCGCCCTGAGACTGCACAACAGGAGCAAGAGAGCTGAAGCTCATAAACCGTATGCCACACCAGGCGGGCGGCGCAGGTGTGCAGGTGTAAGGGCCAGAGATGGGCACTCTACCACTCCGGCCATAGTGAATGCTATTTACCAGGGGAAACGAATAACTCAATGGAGGAACAAATCGTGACTAAACGGCATCTGATTATAGTCGCTGTAATGCTGGTCCTGCTTGCCCAGTTGGTCGCCGCTTGCGATAGCGGATCACCCGCTCCCACTGCGGTCGCGCCTACGGCGGTAAGCATCGCGCCCACCCAGACCGTCGCCAGCCGGGCCCAGGCTCCGGCAACCATACCCCCTGCCGGTTCGAGCAATGGTCAGACCGAAGCGGACACTCCTACCGCGGCAGGCGATACAGGCTCGGGTACAGGGGCAGCGGACACTCCTACCACGGCTGATACAGGCTCGGGTACAGGGGCAGCGGACACTCCTACCGCAGCCACGGCTGATACAGGCTCGGGTGCCGGCGCGGGTGATACACCCACCGCCGAGCAGGCGCAGGTGGACGCCACGCAGAGCACAGGCACAGGGGGCGGCAAAGCGCATGCCAAATGGACCGTCATGATCTACGTGGCAGCGGACAACAACCTTGAGCCGAATTCTGTCATCAACCTGATGGAAATGGCTGCGGTCGGCAGCACGCCTGATGTCAACATAGTGGTTCAGATCACGCGCCCACCCGATTACAAGGGTTTCTACGGAGAATGGGGAGGCACCCGTCGTTTCCTGGTTACAAAGAGCGACGGTGGCGTTTCATCCGGCGATTTTCAGATTTCGGCCACACGGTTTGCCGATTATGTGAACACTATCGCTCCCAACTATGGATTGACCCAGGACCAGGTTTCTCAGATCACACGCTCGGCCCCGGCGCAAGAGGAAAAATATGCACTCCAATTGAGTGTGCCGGCGGTTGAGGCACAAACGCCCCTTACGCCGCTGCAACTCCAAGATGTGCAAGACCTGGGAACCACGGTCAACAGTGCCGACAGCGCCACGCTGACCGATTTCGGAACGTGGTCAGTGCAGAACTATCCTGCGGACCACTATGGCCTTATCATGTGGGATCATGGCGGCGGTTGGTCGATGATTGCCTCCGACGACACACTCGGTCCGGCAGGAATCTCGATGCCCGCCTTCAGCCAGTCGTTAGCTGACATTACGAAAGCCTCCGGGCAGAAGTTTGATTTTATCGGGTTTGACGCCTGTTTGATGGCACAGCTACCGGTCGCGGCCACGATCCAGCCCTATGCCAACTACGAAATTGCTGCTGAAGAGCTTGTCCCCGGCTTCGGTTGGGATTATACGCCGGCCATGAAGGCACTCGTCGATAACCCATCGCTATCCGTGCCGGATTTCGGCAAAGCGGAAGTCGATGCATTCAATACACTCTACACAGGAACGGAGAAAGCGGCTGCCCAAAGTTTCGATATGGGCGTTATCGATCTTTCCAAGGTCGACGGCGTCGTGAAAGCTCTATCCGATTTTGACGGTGCGGTCAAAGCGAGCAAAGATAACGACCTCAATGCCATTGCAACGGCACGCGGCAATGTCCAACGATTTTGTAGCGTAGGCGAATCCCCGGACGAAGAAGCACATATCTCCTCGGTAGATTTGAGCGACTTCATGCGTCTGATGAGCGACTTGAGCGGCGACGACGCAGTAAAACAGGCAGCCAAGAGCGTGATCCAGGCCATAAGCCAGGCGGTACTATATCACAAGGCCAGCGATTCGCTGCCACACGCAAATGGGCTGTCGATTTTCTTCCCACAGGACTCAGGTACATTCAGCGCTGCGGATGGGACACGTTACCGCACGGAATATGCCGGTGTGCTCCCCACCTGGCAGGATTTCCTGGATACCTTCTACGGCGTGGCCAGCGGCGCTGCAGCGAGCAGTAAGCCGGTGCTTCAGGTGACGAGCGTGTCGACCGACCAAAAGCCGGGCAGCATTTATGATACGCCGGTGATTTCTTACAGTCTGAACGGTAAAAATATCGTAGGTGTTTCAGCGTATGTAATCTACCAGATTAACCCACAAACCAGCGTGGTATTAGACACCTTCCCGGTCACATCGAATGTAACAACCGCCGATGGATCGCAAGTCAACGATTATGCCGATGGCCAATCAAGCAACGACTTCTACTGGAACACTAAGATCCCGAAGCTAAGCGATGGCACCAACTCGTTATTGGTCTTGATGACTACCAATCCGAAAGATCAGCAACACGGCTTCATTCGGGGGCAATATACGGATAAGGTCACAGGAAAACAGACCGACAGCTCGTTGCTGATTGACCTGGATACTTACCAATCGAGCGGCCTGTGGGCGACCCAGGATGCAGGTAAACCGAGTCAGACCATCGCACAGATCTCGCCGAAACCGGGCGATACGTTCGAGCCGATTTATCGAGTGATCGATCAAACCGGCGCGGCTCAGGATACTCTATCGGGAACCCTGCTGACGTTCGGCAAAGACCCATTTCAGGTCACGGACGCGCCCGGACCGGACGGCAAATATACGGTTTTGCTACAGGCTACCGAAGCTGCGGGCAACAGTGTGTCTGATACTGCAACGGTAAACGTGCAGAATAAGGGCCTGGATCCCACTCTGCAAGGCTTCAAAGACCTTGGTTTTGGGCTGAACTTCCTGTACCCCGGGACCTGGACTGATGTACAAACCTACCAGCGCGCCGATGGGTCGGATGAGCTCTATGTCACCAATGAAGCCGGCGACCAGACTCTCTCTGCCGTGCATTATACCGGGGTGACTTCGCTCGCAGATGTTGAAACCAAGGTAACAAGCGAGCTGAACGCTATTGGCGGAGTAAGTATCGGACAATCAACAAATGTAACAGTCGGCACCAGCCAGGGCACGAGCACCTCGTATCAATACACGAACACCGATGGCGTCCAAATCGTTGGGACAGCGGTGGCAGTGTATGTTCCAGACACCCAACAGGGCTACATGCTCAGCATTGAAGCGCCAAATGACCAGGCAGACGCAGCCACGAAGATATTTGACGAGGTGTTGAAATCAAGTCTATTCTTTGCCCCGGTACCATGAGGAGTTCTGAGTTCTGAGTTTTTCTTATTCCAACTCAGAACTCAAAGGTCACGCGAAACGAGGAGGGATAAATCATGTACGGCGAGCATAACCACCTGGGATATTACCCGAAGAGTCGGGACGGTCCACTGAACGGACCTGTACTCGCCCGCCACACCCTGGAGCGGGAACCTGTCCCATCACTTGACCGGCGTGCGGTAACCCAACTGTGTGAAGCGCTGATAGGCACGCATGGCTGCACCTATCTGGAAGCTTTCGATGATATTGACGACGATTAGATTTAAGGAGATTCTTCGATGAAAAAGTTCTATGCACTATTCCTGGTACTGGTATTGGGTTCTCTGCTGGCCGCCTGTAGCGCCAGCACGGCAAACATCACGAGTTCTGAATTGGGCACAGGCTACGACAGCGGCAGCAGTAAAGCCACCGGTGTGGCGACTACGTTCGACAAAGCTGCACCCGAGATTCACGTTGTGACAGCGGTAGCGAATGCGCCCGATGGCACTACACTTCGCACCGTCTTGACCGGTGTTGATATCACAGATGTGAATGGAACTGAGACTAAAGATACCAAGCTCAACGAGGTCACGAAAACGCTTTCGTCGGATGGCGTCATAAATGTCACATTTACCGCACCCGCCTCCGGTTGGCCCACCGGCGCGTATTCGTCTACCATCTACCTGAACGATACGCTGGACCGCACTCTCACGTTTACAGTTAAGTAACCGGTCTTGTAAGCCGTAGTCCTGCACCTGCAGCGCGGGCGACTGAAAGCACAGCCTTTCACCTGGCCGACCCAGGTAATCCATGAGAAGGAGCAATAAAGTTGAAGAGTAGAATGATTATCCTGGGTGTTCTCGGCCTGGCCCTGCTGACGGCGATTGCCGGAGCGAGCCATATGATCCAGGTGTCAGGCAGTACGGACGCCCGTGCGGGTAATGGTGGAATATCCCGCCCGCTTGGGCTTAGCGAGCCTGCCGGCGTGGCGGAACCAGGCGCGGGAGCCGCATTGAGCACGCCTACCACGAACGGTATCGTGGTAGGCAGGGATTACAAGCACGACGTATCACCACCCCTACGCGACATACCGCCGCGGCCCATAGGACCCGGAAATCGCACAAATGAAGCCAATGACAACCGTTCAATTCCACTCTATGGACACAAGGATCTACCCGACCCAATCGTACAACGTTTCATGGGGCCACTGGCTATGCCGACTCCTATTCTCTCGTTTGAAGGAATCGACATAAACGGGGGTTGCGGCGGCTGTTTACCTCCCGACACCAACGGCGAAGTTGGGCCTAATAATTACGTTCAGACGGTGAACTCAGCCGTCCAGGTCTGGGACAAGACCGGTACCTCCCTCATGGGCCCTGTGGCCATCAATACACTGTGGACCGGGTTTGGCGGCTCTTGCGAAACCCGCAACGACGGCGACCCTGTTGTCATGTATGACCAGCTTGCTGATCGCTGGCTGATCAGCCAGTTCACCGACGCCACCCCCTTCAGCGAGTGCATCGCTATCTCGACTACTCCCGACCCGACCGGTGCTTACCACCGCTATGCCTTCGCGCTCAGCCCGGTCAATTTCGAAGATTACCCCAAATTCGGCGTGTGGCCTGACGGCTACTATATGAGCGCCAATCAATTTGATAACCACACAACGTGGGCAGGCCCCCGCCCATATGTGTTCGATCGGGCCAAAATGCTACTGGGACAGGCGGCAACCTTTCAGACCACAGCTAACGCGTTGGGTGATACGGTTGCGCCCATCTTGCCGGCAGATCTCGACGGCAGCACACTGCCGCCGGCGGGTGCGCCCAATTACTTCCTGGGTTTCGGGAGCCCAATGCCCTTCTACGAATTCCACGTGGACTGGGCCGTGCCGGCTAACACCACCTTCACCAACCCGACCAACGTGACGAACACCGGCTTCACCGAGCTTTGTCCGAGCAACAAGTCATGCGTGCCGCAGCCGGGCACCACCGTGGGCCTGGACGGGCTCGCCGACCGGGGAATGTTCAGGCTGGCCTACCGCAACTTCGGCACCCATCAGTCGCTGGTTGGCAACTTCAGCGTCGACGTGGGCGCTGGGCAGGCCGGCGTGCGCTGGTATGAGATCCGCAACCCCGGCGCCGGTGCTACCCTCTTCCAGGAAGGCACATATGCCCCGGACGCCACCTCTCGCTGGATGGGCAGTGTGGCAATGGATCGCGACGGCAACCTCGCTGTCGGCTACAGCGCATCAAGCGGCACGTTATTCCCCTCGTTACGCTATGCCGGGCGACTCGCAAACGATCCGGTTGGCCAACTAACCCGTGGTGAGACGACCCTGTTCACCGGCCTCGGATCGCAAACTAACGACGCCAGTCGGTGGGGCGACTACAGCAATCTGACCCTGGACCCGATCGACGACTGTACCTTCTGGTATACCAACGAGTACAACCCGGCCACCGGCGATGCTAACTGGCAGACGCGAATCGGGTCGTTCAGGTTCCCAGGATGTGGAGGGCCGCAGGTGACGCCGACACGAGGCACGACGACACCAACATCCACACCCGGCACCACAACGCCTACGTCCACACCCGGAACGCCGACGACGGTTACGCCCACGGTTACTGCCGGCGCCTCACCAACTGCGTGTGCAATCCAGTTTACTGACGTGCTACCCGGCAGCACATTCTACGATTATGTGCGCTGTATGGCGTGTCGAGGCATCGTCAACGGCTACGCTGACGGCACATTCAAACCGAATGCAAACGTCACCAGGGGACAGCTATCCAAGATCGTCTCTAACGCGGCAGGCTTCAACGATACTCAGACGACACAGATGTTCGAGGACGTGCCCCCAGGCTCTACCTTCTTCGACTACATAGGTCGCCTGGCTTCACGTGGCTACATCGGCGGCTACGCGTGCGGAGGTGATACCGAGCCATGCTTACCTCCCGATAATCTGCCTTACTTCCGCCCTAACAACAACGCGACAAGAGGCCAGATCTCCAAGATCAACTCCAACGCGGCAGGCTTCAACGATGACCCGGCCGACCAGCAGTTCGAGGATGTGGACCCGAGCTCTCCCTATTACACCTACACCTCCAGGCTTGTCTCACGATCCATCATGTCCGGCTACGCGTGCGGAGGTGATGCCGAGCCATGCTTACCTCCCGATAATCTGCCTTATTTCCGTCCCAACAACAACGCAACAAGAGGCCAGACCTCGAAGATCGTAGCAAACACCTTCTTCCCCAACTGCCAGACGCCGTAGAGGCGGACGAAAGACGAAGGACGAAGGACGAAGGCAAGTCTGCCTTCGTCCTTCGTCCATGCTCAGTGTATCGCTTCTCTACTATTTCCTGTTTATATTCGGGACATTGAGGAGGTCGTAGTTACATACCTAGCTGCACAGTGGGGGCAAGTTCCGCCTAAGAGAAAAGTATGACACTGGCAGCTCGATGCCATGACCCTATGCACGACCGAGATAAGAGTGACCGGCTCCTGATAGAAGTATGAGCGGGTGAAGTGTGTCCGGTATCGATTATCCTAACAGTGACGCACCGCCATCCACGTAGATTTCTACACCCGAGACAAAACGGCTCTGGTCCGAGGCCAGGAAGAGACACACATCGGCTACGTCGGCAGGATCGCCCATGCCATGTTGGATAGCCGGTATGCCTGACGGGTATTTGATCTTGATGTCTATCTTGTCGATGTGACGCCTTTCTGTATTCTCCTCGATATTGGTGTCGATGAGGCCCGGGCAAATAGCGTTGCAGCGAATATTGTGCGGTCCAAGCTCAACGGCCATCATCTTCATGAAGGCTAGCTGTCCCCCCTTCGATGTGCTGTAGGCGCTCCCGCCCGCCATGGAGAACATGCGCGTTCCGTTTACACTGCTAGTGATTATGATGCTGCCGCCACTATTCTTTTTCAGATAGGGGACGGCATAATGCACAGTAAGGAATGTTCCTTTCAGGTTTATGTCTATTGTGCGGTCCCACTCGTGCGGCTCAATCTCGTCCACAGGTGCCCACATGCCGTTGATGCCCGCGTTCGCGCAGACGATATCGAGCTTCCCTAACTGCTCTACTGTGGCAGCTATTGCCCGCTGTACATCATCAGGCTTGCTGACATCGCATTCCAGGTAGAGCGCCTGTCTGCCTGCAGCTTGTAGCTCGCTGCACAGTTGCTCCCCTCTTTCTCGAGTGACGTCCGCAATCGCGACGCTCGCCCCTTCATCCGCAAAGCGGCGCGCCACGCCCGCTCCTATCCCACTGGCTCCGCCCGTGATAAAGGCCA
The DNA here is from genome assembly GCA_963837315.1 of uncultured Chloroflexia bacterium. Taxonomy (GTDB): domain Bacteria; phylum Chloroflexota; class Chloroflexia; order QHBQ01; family JADMIH01; genus JADMIH01. The sequence continues at coordinate 307,884 of CAWINE010000010.1, read as the reverse complement.
CTTTGTTTTCGAGCAAACCCATAAGCTAATGCCCCCTGTGCCCTGTGCTGGTATGCCGACAATCGCCTGCTACACGCTCGTAGCGGAGCGGTAATCCGGCACAGTGTAGCCTATCCCTGGAATCATTAGCAACAGACCTGATGCCCGTCAAAGGGTGCGCCGGCGCTGAAACTGCTGTGCAGCTTATCCGCGCCGCAACTCAGGCGCGTCAGGTTGGATGGTTGGCCTTCATCCACGTCTCCGGGCACGTCTCCGGACCGCGCGTTTAGCATATTTGCTGACATCCCTATCATAAGCCTCAGCCAGTAATGGCCGCACCACTGTCTCGAAAGTTCCATCGCTTGGGTTGAGCACACACACCCAATACATTCGTCCATACACCGGGTGGGGCATTAATTGATCTAAGGCAGTGAAATCGTAGTCGTGTCCGCCCTCGCCGGCATCTTCTTCGCCGGAAGGGGGCGATTGAGGGTGTCGCGAGCCAAACAACGAGAGATAGGTCTGCTTGCTAATGCCAATGTTCAAGCGGAAGACTGACGGGCGATTCAGATTGGAGAAGCTGTCATTATAGTCGGTGGTCACCAGTGTGGCGAACGGAAACATGCGATCAGGGTCATAGAAAAAGAAGGTGTTACCCGTCGAACTCGACGGTAAGAGATTCGATCCCTTCGAACGTGTTGTTGATGTATTGAATTACTGAGGCTTCGTTCATTGATTCGTTGTCGACGTCCGGCTGAGAAGCTGCGGATTTAGAGATTCCAGGCGACCAGATAGCAGTTCGGCTCTTTGTTGTCGCTCATGGTTGTGATAATAGTAGCACTAAATTGCAAAAGTTGCCGGGCGCCCTGCTTCCCGTATCCTCGGCAGGGTGGATGGGAGAACCACCGGAAAATTACTGACAGAATGCAAACGTAGGTGCCCAGCCCTTGAGGTGGATCTGGGCGGCGACGCCTGCGGGATATTGCATTGCTGCGCTTGAAAACTCTAGAACGCACTATCGACACTGCTGCCCCCGGGCCAAGCTCAATAATCCATACCAATGGCGCGGTACCAATCCGAGTGATATACTCAAAAGCAGGCCTGCAACATTTATCTAATTTCATTCCCCGGTTGATTTGCTCGTCACACTCGCGGGACATTCTTGCCGGATAATCAGCCGCTTTCGCGATATAATAGAGGCACAGCCATGCAACACGTTGCCGGCCCTCAAAGATAGAAGCTCGTATTTCTGCTCGTTATGGGCGCAATGGGTCCGTCTATTATTTTAGTTACCCCGGAGGTAGACTGATGGCCGCTCCAACATCTGATCTCACCCAACTCCACGCCTGGCAGGCGCTCGACGCGCATTACAAGTCTGTCAGGGATATGTCGCTACGCACCCTCTTTGCGCAGGAACTCGACGCGCGGAGAGCGGATGGTCGCTGAGGGTGCGGGCCTATATTTCGACTACTCAAAGCACCGGGTCACCGACGAAACGCTGAGCCTCCTGCTCCAGTTGGCCGAGGAATCTGGGCTTGCGGACCAAATCGCCTCCATGTTCCGCGGTGATAAGATCAACACCACCGAAGATCGAGCCGTCCTGCATGTAGCGTTGCGTGCCCCCAGCGACGCCGTGATCGAGGTAGACGGGGTGAACGTTGTGCCGCACGTGCACGAGGTACTGGACCGCATGTATGCGTTCGCGGACGCCGTGCGCAGTGGTTCGTGGCTCGGCTACACCGGCAAGCGGATACGCAATGTGGTAAATATCGGCATTGGCGGCTCAGATCTCGGCCCTGTGATGGCATATGAAGCCCTGCGCTACTACAGCCGGCGAGACATGACTTTCCGGTTCGTCTCAAACGTGGACGGCACCGATTTCGTGGAGGCAACCCGCGACCTCAATCCGGATGAGACGCTGTTCATTATCGCTTCGAAGACCTTTACCACCCTGGAGACTATGACCAACGCGCAGGCCGCGCGCTCGTGGGCTTTGCAGAAGCTAGGCGATGACAAGGCGGTGGCCCGTCATTTCGTGGCCGTCTCCACCAACGCCGAGGAAGTGGAGAAATTTGGCATCGACACCGCCAACATGTTCGGATTCTGGGATTGGGTGGGCGGCCGTTACTCAATGGACTCGGCTATCGGCCTCTCGACGATTATCGCAATCGGCCCAGACAACTGGAAGGCGCTGCTTTCGGGCTTCCACACTATGGACGAGCACTTCCGCACCACCCCGTTCGCCCATAACCTGCCTGTGCTAATGGGCTTGCTGGGCATATGGTATAACAACTTCTTCGGCGCGCAGACGGTGGCCGTGCTGCCTTACAACCAGTATCTCAAGCGCTTCCCTGCTTACCTCCAGCAATTGACGATGGAGAGCAACGGCAAATCGGTCACCCGAGACGGACGCCCGGTAACTTACCAGACAGGGCCGATCTACTGGGGCGAGCCTGGCACCAATGGACAGCATTCGTTCTACCAGCTAATACACCAGGGCACGAAGCTGATCCCCTGCGATTTCATCGGCTTCACCCAACCTCTAAACCCGCTGGGCAGCCAGCATGATATGCTAATGGCCAATATGTTCGCACAGACCGAGGCACTCGCCTTCGGCAAGACGGCAGAGGAAGTACGCGCCGAAGGCGTTTCGGGGCCACTGGTCGCAGCGCGCACATTCGCGGGCAACCACCCCACCACCACTATCCTTGCCGAGCGCCTGACGCCGGAAGTTCTGGGCGCGCTGGTGGCCCTTTACGAGCACAGCGTGTTCACACAGGGTGCGATCTGGCAGATCGACTCGTTCGACCAGTGGGGAGTTGAGCTAGGCAAAGTACTCGCGAAGCGCATCATCCCCGAACTGACAAGCGCGACCGAACCGAACCTGCACCATGACAGTTCCACCAATACTCTGATCAAGCGCTATCGCTTGTGACGCAGTTGTCAGTTGTCAGTAGACCGACAACTGCTTAGCTGCTTATCGGTCACTAACCACTAACCACTTCGTCGTGTGAGGGCCATATTGCACCACGATATCCGTATGACTGCCAGGAAGATCGCTTCCCGTCTCACGCTGATCGAACCGTTAGTGTACCGGCGCAGGTCAGCGCTTGAGCCTTTTCTGCTCAAGGCGCTGGATGGCCCCGACGACCCGCCTGCTGTTGACCCAAACCTCGATGACTCGGCACTGGCAGGTCGTGCCGCCTCTCACGTACTGGGGCAAGAGGGACCTCAACTTTCTCATGCGAGGCAAATTCGCCGTTCCTGAAGAGTTCGGCGCGAGCAGTCCCGGCTCCATGGCGCTCTTTCTGCCTATCGGTGAAGCGGGCGACTTCAGCCACCCGGAAGCGCTCGTATATATCGACGGCGGAGCGTACGCAGCCGTAGACCGGCACCATCAAGAGATAGCGCTTGCGGACCGCCACCTCGATGGGGCGTATCACGAGCTGATGCTGCACGGCTGGACGGGCATATCGGGCAACATGAAGGACAGCGAGCCGGGCAAGGCGCTCTTAATGCGAGAATGCGCGGTCGTTCTGATCGATCAGCCCACGCGAGAGTTTATCACCGTGGCGCGTAGCGCCCTGCAGGCGGCAAATCTCCTTGACGAGCTCCAGCCCGCCAGGGCCAGGCTTTATAACGCCCTCGATGACGCCTTCAAGATGCTCGATACGCTTGAGCCGCTTGGCGACCACTTCTATGAGAGTGTGCCTCCCGCCCTCGAGAGGTTGCGGGCAGGCATAAAGAGGGCCGGCGCTCCGCTGGACGTGGACATCATCGCCTCCGGCCATGCTCATATCGACGTGGCCTGGCTTTGGACTCTTGGGCAGACCCGCCGCAAGGCCGGACGCACCTTCCAAAACGTTGTGCGCCTCATGGAGCAATTCCCCGATTACATCTTTACGCAGAGCCAGCCTCAACTCTACGACTTTATCCGGCACGATTACCCTTCCTTATTTGATGCAATCAAAGCGCGCGTGGCGGAGGGACGCTGGGAACCGATCGGCGGGATGTGGGTGGAGGCTGACTGCAACATCAGCGGTCCCGAATCGCTGGCCCGGCAGTTTCTGCTCGGCAGATCGTACTTCCGCGAGCATTTTGGCGAGAACGCCGAATCGCCTGTGCTCTGGCTGCCCGACGTATTTGGCTACGCCTGGAACCTGCCGCAACTGATCAAACTGGCCGGGATGGAGTATTTCTTCACTATCAAGATTGGCTGGAACCAGGTCAATAAGATGCCCTTCGATTCGTTCTGGTGGCAAGGCCTGGACGGCACAAGAGTGCTGACCCATTTCAGCACTGCGCCCGAGCAGAACCAGAGTCGGCGGAGCCAAATCTCCGCAACCCCGCTACCTATAATGCCAACCTCTCGGCCTTTACGGTGCTCGGCTCCTGGGCGAACTTGCAGCATAAAGAGTCGCAGAACGTGATGCTGATGAGCTATGGCTACGGTGACGGAGGTGGCGGACCTACGCGAGAGATGAACGAGAACGCCCAGGAGCTGAAGGCCTTCCCTGCTCTACCCCGTGTTACGCAGGGCAAGGTCATTGACTTCTACCGGCGCCTGGAAAAGGAGAGCGGCGATAATCTGCCTGTCTGGAACAGCGAGCTTTACCTGGAGATACACAGGGGCACCTACACCACCCAGAGCCGCAACAAGCGCGCTAACCGCAAGAGCGAATTCTTGCTTCACGATGCAGAGTTCCTTTCCACACTGGCATCAGTGCTCAACCCTGCGTTTCAATATCCCAAAGAGAAGCTGCGCAGAGCATGGGAGCTTGTCTGTCTCAACCAGTTTCACGACATCGTGCCGGGCAGCAGTATCCACGAAGTGTATGTCGAGTCGCTGCAGCAGTATGGCGAGGTGCGCTCCCTCGGGCAGGCCGTTCGCGATGCGGCTCTCTCTGCTATTGCGGCGCATACCGACGGTGATCTGCTGGTGGTCAATCCGACAGGATTTCGGCGTAGCGATCTTGTTTTGTGGGAAGGCGATCTCCGTCCTTCCTTCGCAGGCTCAGGACCCTCCGCGGAGGGCATTAGCTTCGCAGGAGATATCTACGCCCAGCCGGTGGAGGGTGGCACGTTGGTAGCGCCAGGGGATATGGAGCCTTACAGCGTTAAGGCACTCTACTTTGAGCGCGGTAAGGCCCAGTCAGCAGGCAAGTCGCCGGATAAAGAGAGCTACCCTTTGCATGCCGCGCCCGGTCTACTTGAGAACGCGTTCTTACGAGTCGAGTTCAACACAGCCGGAGATATCGTGCGCATCTACGATAAGGGCGCACAACGCGAGGTGTTGCCCGCAGGTGCGATTGGCAACGAGTTTCAAGCGTTCGAGGACCGTCCTCTCAACTGGGACGCGTGGGACATAGACATCTTCTACGACGACAAGAGATTCCTCGCTGCGCCTGCCGAATCTGTCCGAGTGGTGGAGAGCGGTCCGTTGCGGGCAACGCTGGAGATCAAGCGTCGCATCTTGAGCAGTAGCTATACACAGCGCGTGTCGCTATGCTACAACAGCGCTCAGATCGACTTTGACACAACCATCGATTGGCGCGAACGACACATCCTGCTTAAGGTGGCGTTCCCCGTGGACGTGCTGTCGCCGGTAGCGACATACGAGATCCAGTGGGGCAGCGTGCAGCGCCCAACCCACCGGAACACGTCATGGGACTGGGCCCGCTTCGAGACCTGCGCACAGAAATGGGTGGACCTGAGCGAGGGCGGCTACGGCGTAGCTTTGCTGAACGACTGCAAGTATGGACACGACATACACGCGAACGTGATCCGCCTTTCGCTGCTACGCGCCCCTACGCATCCGGACCCGGAGGCTGACCAGGGCGAGCATCGCTTCGCCTACAGCCTCTACCCACATGCGAGCCAGGGACGCGACGGCCGGCTTGTCGCCTCTGCTGCACCGGTTGTCATGCGTGTGGCGCAAAGGGCGTACGCCCTCAACGACCCGCTGATCGCTATCGCCACCGGTGAACCCACCGGGTCACACTCCTTTCGTCGGTCGGCTGCCATGCAACCGGCCGCACAAACCACACAAACCACACAGCGTTCCGAAGTGCCGTTGCTCTCTCTTCCAGGTGCGGATAATGTGATCATCGAAACCATCAAGCAGGCCGAAGACGGGAACGGCGTAATCGCGCGGCTGTACGAGTGCTGCCGCGAACGAGGCTGGATTACGCTGCAGGCGGGCTTCCCTCTAAAGGAAGCATACATTACGAACCTGCTCGAGGAAACGCTGGAGACGCTGGAGACGGATGGGCACAACGTCAGACTTTACATCAAGCCATTCCAGATCGTCACCGTCCGGCTGGTACCAGTGACCAGTGACCAGTGACCGCGTAAAACGTAAAACGTAAAACGTAAAACGTAAAGCCATTATGAACTCTGCGAACTGTGCGCCCTCTATGACTTAAAGGTGGCGAGCCGTACTAATAGCTCTTCCATCTTCGCCCCAATAGGTGGTCTGCCATTGGGGCTCTCGGCGAAAGGTCCATTTTCGCCGAACTAGTTCCCTGTGCCGCCAAGCCACCGGAGCACGGGTAATCTATCATCCAGCTGCAAGCTGCAGCCGGTCAATTACCTGAATAACGTAGTTGACCAAGTACCAGAGGGTACCGCGCTTTATCAAACGGCGTGTAATCCAGGGCCGGGATCCGGGTCATAGAAATTGTGTCACAATATTTCCAAGTTTACAGGTGGGTTTGAGGAGTTCTGACACAAGGGGCATTTTTCCATATGCTAGCGCAAGGCTTGTTGTGATTTGAAAGCTCCGAGGCAGAGCGGTATAAACGAACAGGCTGAGAGCGTATAGGATCATGGGCGCACTCGACGTCAGCCTCTCGCAGTACCAGAGCCTGGTCGACGGCCTGTCGACGAAGGAGACTGGGGCGGCGGGCTCCGACTCCACGAAAAAGGAACCCCTGACTGCGCCTGTCATAATGCAGGTGTTGCTGGCGCGCGAAGGTTTGGCGCGCCTCATCCCTGAGGCCGGGCCTCTCGACCCGCCCTCCTTCGCGCTTTTGACCAAGCTGGACAGCACGCTGAAGGGGAGCGCTCGACCTATCGAGCGCGCGGTCGGACGAGATGCGCTTGCGGCCTGGCGGGAAACTGCCCAGGCTCCCGCATCCGCCTGGTGGTGGTACCTGGACACGCTGGCCACCGAAGAGAGCGACCGCCGGTATTTCCCGGTGATCGTCCTCTCGGCGCTGGTCCTCGCTGTCGCCATCAGCCTCGGCGCGGATATTGCACGGCGCTTCCTCGTGCAGGGGCCGGACTTCCTCGGCTCGTTCAGCACTCTCTTCCAGCTAGGGCTCACCCTGGTAGCGGGGCGCGCACTTGTATCCGCCGAGGCCGGTGGGCTTGGCTTCCTTTCCCGGTACAGCGTTGTGCGCAGATTACAGACCAGGCATGTGGGCAAGCTGGTGCTCTCGCTACTGGTCCTTTCGTTGATCGCAGGCATCGATTTGCTCCTCCCTTCACTGGCCAGATATTACAACGACCAGGGCGTAGCAACCTACAGGGACGGCAATATTTCGAGCGCTATCGCGGATTTCAAACGCGCCATAAGCCTCAGTCCCGATTTCGCCCAGGCTCACTACAACCTGGGCGATGCGTACGAGGACGCACAAAGCTACGACGACGCACAAAGCGAATACAAGACGGCTATCCTGGCCGACCCCCACTTTTACGAGCCGCTCAGCAACCTGGCTCGCCTCTACATAGTTCGCAACAGCGACTTTGCCGGCGCGTTGGCACTGGTCAACCGCGCCCTCAACGACCCGACGGCGAGCATACCTGATATCACCCTGTCAACCCTCTACAGGAACAGGGGCTGGGCGGAGCTTGGCCTTGGCGACCTGGTTTCGGCCGAGCGCGACGTCAGGCGCGCCCTCTCATTGCAGCCAGCCCCAGGCCAGGCGGGAGGAGCCAACCTTTATTCGGCCCATTGCCTTCTTGCACAAATCCTGGAAAAAGAGCAAAACCCGGCGGCGAGCCATGCAGAAGCGCAAGGGGAATGGTGCCAGTGCTTCTCCCTGGCCCAGGGCGTCATATCCTCACCCGAGTCAAGCTGGGTGGCAACGGCACGCGAGCGTAATCCCGACTGCACCACGGGGAATTCTTAATTCTTAATCTTGAATAATGGATAATCAATTTAGAATTCAAAATAATGAATTGTGAGCGGTACAAGGAGCCCGATATGCAAAATAGGGGAAGATGGGCCTCGGGCCTTTTCGTCACCCTGGCGACCCTGCTGGCGCTGCTCGGCTTGAGCGCTTGCGGCGGGAGCAACACGCCAACCGCGCAGCCCCAGGCGTCGGGCACGTCGAGCCAGGACCTGAACCTGGTTGTGCTGGTGACCGGCAAGCTCGAGCTGAAGCGATCGGGCTGGAAAGATTACGCGCCCGCGCTCTTTGGCGCGACCGTGCAACTGGGCGACCTGCTACGGCTCAGCCCCTCCTCGCAAGCGAAAATCGCCTGCGCCGACCTGAGCCTGGTGAGCGTGCCGCAGGATGGCGGTAGTCTACCGTGCCGCGTATCACGTGCCGTGCTGGCCGAAAACGGCGCCACGGTTATAGCTCCTCGCGGCTCGACAACGAGTGACATTCCCATCGTGGTGGCTCCTCGCAAAACCAGCCTCCTCAATGCCCACCCCACCATACGCTGGATCGCGGTCGCCGGCGCGGACAGCTATATAGTGAGCGTGAAAGGTCCAGGCGTCAACTGGGCCACTCCCAACCCCGTCGGGGGCACCGAGCTGACATACCCACAGGACGCCCCTGCGCTCGCCCCAGGCCAGACGTATAAAGTTACCGTGCAGGCGGGCAGTGCAAGCTCCGACAGCGAAGGCGTGCCTGGCCTCGGCTTCACAATGCTGGCACAGGACGAAGCGCAGGTCGTGCAGAGCGGCAAGCAGCAAATCAGCTCTCTTGGCCTCGACGCCGCCCCGCAAGCCCTGCTGGTGGCGCGCCTCTATGCCGGCCACTCACTCTATGACGAGGCTATCGAGGTGTTGCAGGCGGTGCCCTCGGCAGGCACCGAGCCGGCCATTCAGCGCCTGCTTGGCGACTACTATCTGGCCACCGCTCTCAACGATATGGCCGAGGCGCGCTATGCGCAGGCCCTCCAGCTTTCGCAAGCGGCGGGCGACACGGAAGGGCAAGGGCTGGCCGAGAGCGCGCTCGGGCAGATATACCAATCGCTTGGAGACAAGAGCGATGCGCAACAGGCTTTGCAAAATGCCCTCACGCTCTACCAGCAACTGGGCGACGCGAGCAAGGCCGACAGCATAACATCGCAACTGAACCAACTGAAGTGATAGTGTGACGTAGTTGTCAGTTGTCAGTTGTCGGTAGATCGATGAACGGAAGGGCGGCGACCTGACTGACGTAGCATACTGACAACTGACAACTGACAACTGACAACTACGTCCCAGGAGGCTCTATGAAACGCCGTACTCGTACACTGCTTTCTATCGTTTTTCTACTGGCGGCGGTTCCCACGCTCGCTTCGTTAGTGCCAACCGCGCAGATAGCCCGCGCGGCTTCAGCAAAAGCCGTGGGCTTGCGCTTCGCTCCATCGTCCTCGATCTTCGCTTCTGCTAAGGACCAGGCCGACCAGGCGGCGAGCGACGCCGATGCCCTCTACCAGAAAGGGGACGTGGATGGAGCGATCAACAAGTGGAACGAAGCGCTGCAGCTTTACTACCAGGCAAGCGACTACGACGGAGTTACCCAGTCGCTGAACAAGATCGGGGCGATAAACTACAACGCCGGTCGCTTCGACCAGGCGCTGACTGCCTTCCAGCAATTATTGCAGATACAACAGGCGGCGCAGGATTACAACGGCCAGGACGAGACGCTCGGCAATATAGGGCTGATGTACCAGAAGATGGGGCAGTACGACCAGGCGCTCAATTACGACAACCAGGCGCTCGATATGGCCCAGCAGACCGGTAACCAGGCCCTCGCAGGGGTAGTGCTGGGCAACATCGGCCTCGTCTACTACGAAGAGGGGAAGTACGACGACGCCCTCAACAACTATAACCAGGCCCTGCAGATCGCCCAGGACGCGGGCAACGTGCTTGACGAGGGCACCGTGACGGGCAATATCGCCGCCGTATACGAGGCGCAGGAGCAATTCGACAAGGCTCTCGATGCCTATAAGCAAGCCGAGCAACTGGTGGCCCAGGCAGGCGACAGCGCGACCGCGGGCAACTTCCTTGCGAGTATCGGAGGCGTCTACAACGACCTGGGAGAGTTCAGCCAGGCGTTCGACTACTACGACCAGGCGCTGCAAATATCGAAGCAGACGGGCAACTTGTACAGGCAGGGCGTTGACCTGAACGATACGGGACTGCTCCACTACGAGCTTGGAGAGTACGACCAGGCGCTCGACTTTTACGGCCAGGCGCAGGCCATAGCGAAGCAGTTGGGGGATAACGATGGGCTGAGCATCTCGATGAACAATTTCGCACAGGTCTACGGCGCGCAAGGACAGTACGACAAAGCCCTGCAGTCCGAGCAGGCGGCCCTCAGTATGGCGCAGCAGGTGGGCAACGTCGATAACCAGGCCAGCGATACCGGCAATATAGGCGCAATCTACGACGAGCTCGGCCAGACCGATAAGGCTCTCGACCAGTATAATCAGGCCCTGGCGCTGGACCAGAAAAGCGGTAAGAAGCAGCCCCAGAGCGTAATCCTGGGCAACATCGCAGGCGTCTACGATACAAAAGCGCAGTACGACAAGGCGATGCAGTACGACCAGCAAGCCTTGCAAATATCGAATGACCTGGGAGATTTGCAGGGGCAATCCACGATCCTCAACAATATCGGCCTCGTATACAAGGAAGAGAAGCAGTACGACCAGGCCCTCCAGAACTACGGTAAGGCCCTGCAGATCGAGCAACAGAACGGTTACATACCTGCGCAGGGCACTACTCTCGCCAACATGGGCGTTGTCTATGCAGCGCAAGGCGACATGCCTTCGGCGCTCAATTACTACCAGCAGTCGCTACAACTTGCCCAGCAGGTAGACGACCCGCAGCGCGAAAGTTCTTCCCTGGGCCTGATAGGCGATGTATACAAGGCGCAGTCGCAGCCCGACAAGGCGCTCGGTTTTTACATGCAGGCCATCCAGTTGCGCGAGAATCTGCGCTCAGCAACCAGGATCGAGGAGTTCAAAACGAGCCTGGCTTCGCAGTCGCAAGGAATATATGATAGCGCGGTGCTCCTCCTTGCCGACACAGGCAAGCCTGCTGATGCGTTCAACCTCGCCGAGCGCGCCCGCGCCCGCACTTTCCTGGACCAGCTTGGCAACACGAAGCTCAATATAACCAGGGGCGCCGACCCCAAGCTGGTGCAGCAGGAGGGGAGCCTGAGACAGGAGACAGGCGCGCTGGACAGCGATCTGCGGCAGGAGCTCTCCAACCCTGAGAGCAAGCAGAACAAGGCACGTATCCAGTCGCTCAGGTCCGATCTCAGCGGCAAACAGCAGCAATACCAGGACGTGCTCACAAACCTCAAGTTGAGCAGCCCGGAATACGCCTCGATAGTGAGCGTTGCCCCCGCGACCCTTACCGACACCCAGCGGCTGCTCGACGACAAGACCGCTCTCCTCTCGTACTTCGTCACAGCAGACAAAACGTTGGCGTTCGTGGTAACGAACCACTCGCTGAATATGGTCGAGCTGCCGGTTAAGGAGCAGGACCTGGAATCGACCATAAACGATTTCAGAGGCTTCGCCACTCTGGATAAGACACCACCCGCAAGCCTGGACAAGCTCTACGGGTGGCTTGTGGCTCCAGTGAAGAGTTATTTGAGCAGCCCGGTGGTCGGGGTGGTGCCAAATGGTGTGCTAAATTATCTCCCCTTCGCCGCCCTCTACGACGCGCAAAGCAAACAATACCTGGCGGCTGAGTACGTGCTCTTCTCCCTGCCCTCCGCAAGTGTGCTGCAATACGCCAAAGAGAAGGTCGCCGGAGGCGTGGCGGGCGGCGTCCATGCTCGCGATGTCCGAAGGGCAGGCACCAGGCCTGCCGGTGCTCGCCCACGCTGACGACGAGGCAAAGGGCGTTGCCTCCCTCTACGGCGCTCAGCCGCTGCTGGGAAGCAATGCCACCGTGGCGGCTTTCGAGGCGAAGGCGGGTGATAGCACGCTGGTGCACCTGGTGGCGCACGGCCTGCTCAATACGACCAGCCCCCTCTTCTCGAGCCTGGCGCTCGCTCCGCAAGGGAGCAGCAGCGGGGCGATCACCGTGCAGGACGTTTACGGGCTGGACTTGAAGAAGACCGATCTGGTCGTGCTGAGCGCCTGCCAGACCGACCTGGGCGCACAAAGCAAAGGGGACGATATAGTGGGGCTGAACCGCGCCTTCCTGTATGCAGGCACACCCAGTACCATAACCAGCCTCTGGAGCGTTGACGACCAGGCCACCGGCCTGCTCATGAAATCGTTTTACACTCACCTGAAGGCAGGCGAGGGTAAAGCGGAGGCTCTGAGGTCGGCGCAAGTAGAAATCATGACGAGCTATCCCAACCCCTACTACTGGGCGGGCTTCGTGCTGACCGGCAACCCAGGCGTCACACGCAGCTTCGGAGCCAGTGCCCCGTCTGCGACCGCGGTACTGGGCGGCCTGGCCCTTGCCGCCATAGCAGTTGGTGTTCTGGCGTTGCTGCTGCTGGCGGCAGGGATCGGGCTCTTTTTCCGGTTCAGGAGGCGCTAATTGCGCCAAACCGCAAAGCCGAGCATCGTCGTGCCAGAGCCTTCGGGCAACCCGTGCCGGCCGCCGCCAATAGTGGAGTTGAATAGCCTCGTACTCTACTAGCGAATATGCCCACCGGCATGCCCCGGAGGCCGGTTCCTGGGAAGGCCTGCCCCCATTGCCTCCTTCCTTATTGGAGGTCCTTTCCCGCGAATGGATCTGTCCAGGGTACAGCGCAAGCTCTCGCACCAGGTCAGCTTTGGTCTTGCCGCTGCTCTTTGTGGGTCGCCCCATTCTAATGGTTTGCCGGTGGCCGAACCTATTGACAAGCTTCTACATTTCTAGTATCATCTGACTACAGATGTAGTACTACGCCTGTAGTCGTTGGAGCCACATATCAGTTCCGATCAGTTTCACAGCGAGCGATAAAGTGAAAGCAGCTAGAACCAGACATCTTAGCGACCTACAGGTCGCAATAATGCGTCCCCTGTGGCATCGAGGGGAGTCCACTGTGGCAGATGTACAGGAGGCCGTGCAGGGGCAGCGCGACCTGGCCGCCACCACCGTCGCCACAATACTCTCCCGGCTGGAAAAACAGGGTCTGGTGGCCCACCGCAAAGAGGGCAGGCAGTACGTCTATAAAGCCCTCGTCTCCGAGCAGGAGGTCCAAAGCTCAATGGTGGGCGACATGGTCCGCCATTTGTTTCACGGCGACCCGGCGGAGCTTGTCAGCCATCTCTTGCGAGAATTTGATCTGGGGCCCGGCGACATCGCGCAGGTCAAAGCCCTTATAGAGGCCCAGGAAAAGCAGGATCGAAACGATGCCGCCGGCCGGTAGCAACCTGCTCGCCGAGCTAGAGCGCCTCTCGCTGCCGATAGCGACCTGGCTGCTGACTTATGCCATCCACAGCACCCTGCTCCTGGGTATCGCCTGGCTCGTGTGCAGGCTTGCCCGGCTGCGCTCTAACGCTCTGAAGGACTTGACTCTGGAAGGTCGCCGTCACGGGGGGCATTGTCACGGCGACCCTTTCTGTGGCAAGCGGCGTCTCGTTCACGGGACGCATAGATGTGCCGGAAGGTGGCGCCCATTCCGCCGGCGCCCCGCCCGCTGCCGTCTCTGTGCGCCAATTGCCGGGCGGAAATGACAACCTGGAGGCCGGCAATGTGGGTGGAATAGCCGACCCGAACGGCCAGGGCACCCCGCCTGCGTCCGGATTACGGGCCGGCGGCCCGACCGGCGGAGCCACCACCGCTTCGAGCGCTCCCGGCCAAAACCCTCAGTCTGACATGGGGACGGATACCGAGGGAGATGGATCGCCGGCAAGTCTACTTTCCGCGGCAGGCAGTCTGCTGCTATCGCGCTGGAATGATGTGGTCATTGCTACATGGCTCCTCTCCATGGCAGTCGCGGCTCTCAGAGCGATCGCCGGCAAGCGCCGCCTGGCCGCCTACCTGGGCAAGCGGCGCATCGTCAGCGACGGTCCCCTCGTGGAGGAAACTGCTGCCCTCTGCCGCTCGGCGGGTATCAGGCGTCACATCAAGATTACTTGTTCGCCCACCCTGTCCAGCCCCGTTAGCCTGGCCCATTCCGAGATCTCCCTTCCTGAGCGCGTCGCCACCGACCTCAGCCGAGAACAGCAGCGGAGCATCCTCGCCCACGAGCTGGCGCACCTGGTTCGCCACGACCCCACCTGGCTGGCGGCCCTCGCAATCATAGAAGTTCCTCTCTGCTTCCAGCCGCTCAACCGAGTTCGCCCGCCGCCGGATGCAGGAAATAGCCGAATACCTGTGCGACGACTGGGCGGTGCGCCAAACCGGCAGCGCGCTCAACCTTGCTCACTGCCTGGTCGAGGTAGCCACCTGGGTTAAAGGATCGCGACTCCCGGGCTCCGTACCGGGGATGACGGGGAGGCCGTCTTCGTCCCAATCCCCGCTGTTGCAGCGGGTGCAGAGGCTCCTCGATGCCCATACCCCCCTTCGCGAGGAGAAGGTCAGGCCGGCCTGGGTGTTCGCGGCTCTGGTCGTGCCGCTGCTGGTCAACTGCGCCGCACCTGTCATCGCGGTCCGTCCGGCTGCGGCAGTCGCGGCAGGGCCGACTCGATCTCAACAGACGGGCGCACTGCAAGCCCCTGGACCGGCGGGCAATAGTAAGGTCATAGCCCGCTATCTTGACGTAAAGAGCGAGGGCCAGGTGCGCTTCACCGCCGACCGTACAGATCTGTTGAGTGTATCGCAAAGCGGTCTTTTCTCGATCGAAGAGAGTGACGGAGTGACCGTTCGAAAGCTGGAGGTCGCGCCCCTCACCGACGGGAGCCTCACGCATCTCTACTATATAAACAATAGAGTGCAGCCCTACGACGCCAATGTACGGGCCTGGCTCGCGCAGTCGATCTCCACTCTTCGCCCCACGCCACCGATGCCCGCGTCCAAGCCCACGTCGGACCTTTCCGCCTATCTATCCCCGGACGCTCTCCTTCCCGACCCCGCCCAGGCCCTCCACGCAACATCGGCTGCGAGCAATATGGATCGCAGCACCCCCAGGGGAGATGGCCATATTGAAGGCAGGGCAAGGGGAAGCGTGACCTTCGCTGACGACCTGGCGAGCATAACGAGTATTTCGGACGGCGGCTCTCTCGTTATTGAGGAGAAACAAGGCGCGATCACCCGCAGGTTGCAAGCCATACCAGGCGCGGAGGGCAAGCCCGCTCTCTCTTACACGATAGATGGGCAGGCGCAACCCTACGACAAGGATGCTCGAGACTGGCTGGCCGAAATCTTGCCGGACGTGGCTCCCACCCTGGTGTGTCATACCACCCAACCCGCTCCGCCTTCGCTGAAGGGCCAATAGGGAAATACTCAAGCCCGCGCTGCACCCACGCGCAATACTGCACTGTGAATAGGAGGCTTCTGATGAAACATGGACCAATGGTGCTCATCTCGGGCGCGCTTTGCCTGGTGGCCCTGCTGGCGGGCGTGGCTGCAATCTCCGGGCAGGCACAAGCCCTTGGGGCGGCCGCACCCCTTCCGGACCGCCCCGAGGCCTTGCCGCCCGGCGTTACCGTTCAGACCGTGCTGACCGACATGCAAAACCCGGTGGCCATGGCATTCGACCCGCAGGGCAGGCTCTTCTACACTGAGAAAGTTACCGGCAATGTGCGTCTCTTTTCTGATGGCACGCTGCAATCCAACCCCGTGATCACATTCAAAGTGGACAACAATGGCGAGCGAGGACTACTTGGTCTCGCTATCGACCCCGACTTCAACCAGAACCACTACATTTACGTCTACTACACTTGCGGGGCCGGCCCGGACTGCCCAACCGTAGAGAACAGGGTGGCTCGCTTCGTTGAGAACAACGGCGTGGGATCCAACCCGACCACCATATTCAACTCGCCACAGACCGCCCCTAACCACAACGGCGGCAACATCCACTTCGGCCCGGATGGGAAGCTTTATATAAGCATAGGGGACAATGCCAACGCGGCCAACTCGCAGGATGTGACCGTCAAGAACGGCAAGATGCACCGGATCAACCCCGACGGGAGCATACCCGCCGATAACCCCGTCTTTACCCAAACCGGGGCGCTCCCTTCGCTCTACGCCATCGGACTGCGCAACAGCTTCAACTTCACCTTTGACCCCGTAGTGCAGGGCAGAATATTCGCCAGCGAAAACGGCCCAGGCTGCAACGACGAAATGAACCGCATAGAGGCGGGCTACAACTATGGCTGGCGAGCCGACTATCCGTGCGACGACGGTAGCGCCGACCCTACCTACAACACCATCCAACCACTATGGTGGGTGCCGACCGCACAGTGTTGCCCAGCCCCGACAGGCATTACCGTCTACACCGGCAACCAGATACCGGACTGGCACAATGACATCTTCATGGCAACCTACCAGGGCTTTCAGGGCCCTGGAGGCTATTACCTGTATCACTTCCGGCTCAACTCTGACCGCACAGCGCTTCTCTCGGTTGGCCTGGTGCAGGGCGTCTCCGCGAGCATGGACATTCAGAACGGCCCCGATGGCGCGCTCTGGTACATAGAGGGAGGCGGCTACAGCAATGGCACGCTCAAGCGCCTGATCGGGACCGGTACGGCGGCCACTCCGACACCACCCGCCAACCCGCCTGGCTCCCCCACCCCCGCGACCAACCCCACGGCCACGCAGACGCCCGCCTCCAGCCCCATCCCACTCGCTATACCCGGCAGCGGAAGCCGTACTTTCCCGGAGACAGGCAAAACCGTGACGGGCATTTTCCTCGACTACTGGAACAACAATGGCGGGCTCCTCCAGCAGGGCTTCCCGATATCTGAGCCCATGACCGAACTATCGGACCTTGACGGCAAAACGTACACAGTGCAATATTTCGAGCGAGCAGTGTTCGAATACCACCCCGAGAACCAGCCACCCTACAACGTATTGTTGTCCCAGCTTGGTACGTTCCGATATAAGGAGAAGTACCCTGGCGGAGCGCCTGGCCAGCAGCCCAACTCTGAGCCTGGTTCGGTGCTCTTCCCGGAGACCGGCAAACGCCTGGGCGGGAGGTTCCTACTCTACTGGCAGCAACACGGCTCTCTTACCCAGCAAGGCTACCCTATCTCCGACCAGCTCACAGAAGTATCGGACACAGACGGCAAGCCCTACCTGGTACAGTACTTCGAGCGAGCAGTGTTCGAATACCACCCCGAGAACCAACCACCTTACGACGTGCTCCTCTCACTGCTGGGCGCTTTGCGATTTCAAAGAGAAGTATGGGGCGGGAAGCGCGCAAATATCTGTCCTGTCGGAGGCACGATAATCTCGCCTGCCGGCCAGGTGCGTTCGGGCATGGAACGATGTATATAGAAGGCGAAGAGATATTCGTTATGCACGTTCCATTGCCCGCTCCACCTCCAGCATCTGCTCGGAGCTTAGCAGATCGAAACTCAGCGTGCCGAAGTTCTCTTCCACCTGGGAGACGCTCTTGAAGCCCGGTATGGGCACTGCTCTTGGGTTTCGAGTAAGTATCCAGCTTAGTGCACCCTGAGCCATGGTGCGGCCATCCTGCGTAAGTAACCCCCGCAGCGTCTCGACCTGCCGCAGGCGCAATTGCCCGTTGCCTTCACGCAAGTTCCAGTCGTGCCTTCCATCATCGACGGGGAAAGCAGAATCGGCGTGGAACTTGCCGGTGAGGATGCCGCTATGGAGGGGAGCCTTGATAAGTCCGCCCAGGTTGAGCTCCTCGCACAACTTTGCCATTTCCGGGTTATCAAAAATCACGTTCTGGCGGAACTCGATGGCTGTGCAGTGCTCGCCTGCGGCAAAGATCCGAGCGCGGTCCGGATCGTCGGTGCTCCAACCGTAATAGCGGATCTTGCCCTCGTCAACCAGCTCCTCAAGCAGTTCTACAACTATAGGCGCTTTTTCGATATCATACTGTCCATGATGGAGCAGATAGACATCAATATAGTCGGTGCTGAGGCGTCGCAGGCTCCCCTCCAATGCCTCGTGGAGGGTTGTTCTGTTGATTTCAAGCTCAAGGTCGGTGTAGACCACGTTGGTGGCCTCGTCGAATACCGTTGCGAATTTCGTGGAAATGACCGCCTGCTCACGCCGGCCCGCCAGCGCTCTCCCTAACACTTTTTCGCTATGCCCGGCTCCATAGTTGTTGGCTGTATCGAACAAATTGATGCCCAGGTCAAGCGCCCGGTGTATGGCTTCGAACCGACTCCTCATCGTCCACTGCCCCCACCCGAAAGCGCCGGTAGCGTCGTTCAGTTGGAGAGCCGTGGGCCCACCGATAGCCCAACAACCCAGCCCTATGGCGCACACTTCGATCCCACTTCGCCCCAAAATACGTCTCTGCATCGGTCGTTCCTTTAGTTCTGAGTTTGGATAGTGAGTGTAACTTCAGAACTCGTGCTCTCACCTGCTTGCCGCGCATGGGGAGGCTACAGCCCAATATAAGGGCGCAGCAAAGCTCGGCGCAACACATATTCTTGCTATTTATCTGCTCCATGGGATAGCAAGAATATGTGTAAGTGGCTAAGTGACCGATTTGTTGAGGGCTTGAGAAGCAAGTGCTCAGGCTTAGATACCAACCTTGCGCTTCTTGCAGCAATGTTGGGTTTTGGCCCGCCTTCCCCACGCTACCAGGCTAAGCTACTTCGGCAAACTCTACTACTGCTTTCGTATCGAGAAAGCCTTCCAGTCGTTCCGCCTCAGCCTCTATCCCTCTGGCGCACCTGCTCCGCAGGCGGGGTAAACATGCGGACCTTCACCAGCGTTTGATCCTTCCGCGTTTCGTACTCCCACACTCCTTCAATCCTCCCGTCCACCAGCACCACGGCGCTCACCCATGCCGCCGGACGAAATACCTTGCCTTTGTGCTCTGAGCCAGCACCGGCTCCAGATTACGACTTTGCGTCAGGACATACACATCAAACATAGGCAGCAAGCGCACACTCGGCCCCGCTGGTCAGCTCGCTCTCGCCATCGATTCCAGCGTCGACCGGAGCGCGGTTGCCTTCCACCCCTCCACGTCCACCGTCTCCACTTCATCCCCCAGCGACGCGAACATCTTCTTCCCGAAGGTCCGTCCCTCCGCCGTCCCACCAGAAGCCGAAGTCGCGGGGCGTGGCAGGGCCGTAGGTCCGGAGGTAGCGCCGGGTGACCTCCTGCTGCGCCTCCTGCGGGTCCCACTCCTTCCACTCGCTCAGCCACTTGCGGGGGTTCACAAAGGTATTCTCGTGCGGCCCTCGCTCGGCCCGAAGCAAAGCTCGCCCCTGAACATCGATGGCTTCCAGAGCGTCCCCCAACTGGACCCCAGCAGAGCTCTGCGCACCTCAGGCGTCTTCATCCGCTCGGCCACGCCGTTCGCCAGCGCTTCCCGCGTCATCGGCTCTCTCCTCCGTCGCCCAGCACTTCAGGCACCGCCAGCAAGAACTCGTCGTACTGCGCCTCGGTAAAGCCAAGTTGAAGGAAGTTATGGAGCCGGAAGCGACCGCCATTCGCGCACCGCGCCGCCACCACCAGCGGCAAATCCTCGGCGGCAAATAGATGGATCGTCCCGCGCATGGCCCACGTCTTGACGAGCGTGCGATCCTGCCACAGCGCCCGCTGCACTCTGCTCCCGCGTCAGCCCATCCACCCGCGCGCCAATCGACAGCTCGGCAGCGGACATCACCTGGGCCTGCACCCCAATCACGCGCTCAACCACGCTAACAAAGTCGCCCCGCCCCAACCTCGGCACCAAACACTGTTGCTCCAACCTCCACGCGTGCACTTGCTCCCATGTCAACGAAATCATAGTTACCGTCAGTCCTTCTGCAGCGAACACTCTCTACTATCGGAGCCTCGCCCCTCGCCCGCAAGGTCGCCTGGCTCAGGCGTGTTACCTGCAATTTTGCTCATAATGTGCGATACCTGTTTTCGCACCTTCTTCTCGCTTAATGCCAGGCGGTTGGCGATCTCGGCGTTCTTGTGGCCGGCGGCGAACCATGCCCAGTATCTCACCCTCCCGCTCGCTCAATTCTAGGAAAGCTTGCGGCGGTGCTACAGGGCGGCCCAGCCCCTGGTCAGTTATACCATAACCGGAGTTGCTGCGGCCCGCCACATTTCGGGGTTGTTGAGGAAACTCGCGAACGGTAACCCGTCGCCGGCCGGCGGTATATCAAGCTGGGTGTGGGCAGCCTGAACAGCCGGAGCAGGAACTGAACGAGCCGTAATATAGAAAGAAGCTCCTTCGACAGGAGCTTCTTTCTATATTATGGCCATACGGTTCGCGATGGGGCCGGGGAGCTAAGGGCGAGTGGCCCCGTAATAGTGAGAGGCCCAATACCGGCTGTTGAGGTTGCTTATTGTGACACCTGTGCTCTCGTTTGCAGCATTGATGAACTTGCCATTGCCCAAATAAATACCCGCGTGCGAGATGCCGCGCTGGTAGGTGTTCGCGAAGAAGACGAGGTCGCCAGGTCGCAGGTTGGCGCGACTAATGTGCACGCCACTATAGTACTGCGAAGCTGCAGTCCGACCAATCCAGATGCCGGCACTTCTGTACACATAGCTGGTAAAGCCCGAGCAGTCGAAGCCTCTGGGCGAGGAACCGCCGTATACGT
Source organism: uncultured Chloroflexia bacterium (assembly GCA_963837315.1). Taxonomy (GTDB): domain Bacteria; phylum Chloroflexota; class Chloroflexia; order QHBQ01; family JADMIH01; genus JADMIH01. The sequence goes on along the minus strand of CAWINE010000010.1, from coordinate 287,091 downwards.
AGCGGTAGCCCAGATAGCGATAGGCGATACTCACGATTTCGGAGCCACGATCGCTGCTGTAGCTCGTGGAGTAGAGCGTGGCCGCGTGAGCGGAGGGAGCCGAGCTGATCTGAGCGCCCGCGAGTGCCGCGAGCATCACAAGAGAGGCGGCTACGATCTTGACTGTTCGGGTTGAACGAATTGATAAAGTACGAAACATAAGGTGATAATGCCTCCTACGGCGCAATCTTCTGCGCCGGTAACGTGTCGCGGGCAACACAAAATCGGGTGGTGCCTATAGGGGCTTTGCACGTGCCCACAATTGTGCATAACCCACGTCATGAAGGCCCACTCTCAACTAGTTGTCTGTATAGCCCATGCATATGCATTGGAGGCAGACAACATTCGCGAACCTCTGTAAGGATACCAGCCGCAGGCAGTCGCACGCAAGGATTTCCCTACGTAAGCTGCAGTAACTATCTCTAATGCGTTTATACTAACTTATGTAGTGCGAAGGCCCTCGGAATTACGAATTACGAATTACAAAAACCATAAAAACCTCTGCGCCCGATATGAAAAAGGCGAGCAGGGGCCACCCTGCGGGTATAAGCCTTGTACTCGCTATCTCTATGACAGGATAAGTGCCTTTGGTCCGTAACTGTTCAGATTAGGGGTGGAGATAATCATGTAAGGGCACGGCGCTGCCCATGTGTTCCAATCTAATTCGGGTATGCAACGTGCAACGCGACACGAGCAGCGCACGGCGGTTAAAACCGCGTGCTATGTCTACGAAGTCCGCCTACGCGGACTAGTACGACGAAGGAAATGCTCACTTTCCGGCACTATCTTGAAGTGAGCAGTCCGCGAAGGCGGACTTCGTAAGCCTAGCACGCGGTTTTAACCGCTGTGCGCTGCCCACCTACCGGATTAGTTGGACTCAACGGCCAGCGCCGTGCCCCAAAACCCAGAGCTGAATGTTTCCTCCGGTCCTGCTACGGTTGCTCTGTGGACGCACTATCCCCTAGCCTGCTACCTGCCCGTGCCTGTGCGTGTGGACCGGTGTATGTTCAACAAACACAGAAGAGGCTGCGCCTGCCCGGCGCAGCCTCTTCTGTATTCTCTTCAGTCCTGCCCTACTTGGTAGGCGGGGCCTTTATATCTACGGACTCGTTGATTTTGGTCCAGTTGATCACAAAGCTGGACGCCTGCCCACCCGTGGTCGTATCCAGCTTCATCCGGCGTATAACCGGACTGGCGTCCTTGGTTATCCACATGTCAGCCGTGCCCGTCGAGGGTGTGGGGGTAGATCCGTCTGCGGACGGGGTTGGCGTTGAGGCGCTGAGGCTGCTCATGGTAGCGCGAGTCAGCAGTTATGTGGTGTGTATCCACACCGTCTATAGTCTCGTCGGGCGGCGTACCGTCCTTAAGTCCGGCCTTTATCGCGTCGATCTTGTCGACACTGGCCGTACCCCACATATTCGTGAACGAGCTGAACCCCGCCATGGAGTTATTAGGGTCCAGTGCGTATGTGGTCCCGCCGTCGGTGCTCAGATATGTCTGGCTCATCACCTGAATCGCGCTAATCTTCTGCCCGGAAGCCTGTATGTCCAGCTTGTACGCGTTGTTTGCCACGTCTATGTCGCCGGTCATAGTTAAAGCTTGCCCGGCCTGCGTGCCACTCAGGTCGAGGTGGTACGACTTAGAGGCTTTCATGTTGGTTATGGCTGTCTTGAACAGGTCGCCGTTGCTGGCCGCCGGCACGGGAGTGTCAGCGGTAGTTCCGCCGCACGCTGCGAGCACGAGCACTGAGAGCATGGCGACCACCATTGACGCCAGCAGGCCGTAGCGCCCGCGGGCTGTGTTTGCGGGCCGACCGTACTCGCCCCTACCGGTATTCGTTTCAATCACGATATCTTTCCTCCATCTATATTGTCTGGGACCGCACGGCCGAAGTATTGTTTAGCCTGTATGCAGCGCCCATAATGCTGTTTTCCACGCAAGCACACGTAAAAGCTACGCGCCCTAGCCACACGTACTACACGTACGAACGAATGGATTATAGCACATATCACCGGTTGCCCAGTCGTATGCCGGCTATTTTTTACTGCATCCGGGTGGAAATCGCCTTGTGAAAGCTGCGAAGGTAGTGACTGGCATGACAGAAATTCTGCAAGCCAAAATTGGTGCGAAATTGGTCCTCAAACCTATTGACAAACTACCACGTCATCCCTGATAATACCATTACTCCAGAGGCGCAAGCCTAAGGAGTAACAGAGGCTCCGATAGACCGCAAGGTTTGTTGGAGCTTTCTGTTACTCCTTAGGCTTGCGCCTTATGTTACGTGCGTCAGTACGATCTTAGCAGAACGGTAGCCGTCCCGGTTGAGGTGCATATCACCGGCAAGCCGAGACCATTGTCACAGGGTATCAACCTGGTAGTATACAGGATCGCCCAGGAGGCCCTCACCAATGCTCTCAAGTACGCGGGGCACTTTCCAGCCTCACTCGGCGAGAAGCCGATGTGTTACGACTTTTGGCGCGAAGCCTCAACAACGCGGAAATCGCTTCAACGCTCATCCTGAGCAAAGCCAGCGTGAAGACGTACGTAGCTCGCGTGCTGTCGAAACTGGAACTGCGCGACAGAGTGCAGGCGGTAGTATTCGCCTGAGAATTCAGGGGTGCGGAACAGGAGTCGGCTGACCTGCGCCATCTGAAAACTCTAATCCTGGCCACCGGTCTGCTACGCACCACCTCAGGAAAATTGGACGTCTCCCTTTGCATCGCCTACAAAGTAGCTAATGAACTAAAGTACCTCCCCTCGACACGCATCTGGCTATATCTAAACGCGCCTGATCGTCGTAAGCTGGTACTAAGACAGTGTTACAACTCTCCGAATTGATATAGATAAACACCGATAATATTCATCTATTCTCGATGACCCATTTCGCGGCATATATTCTCAGCACAAGGTCTCACTCACCATGCTCTTGAACCCGCGCGATCCCACGAGGTGACAGTGACAAGACCAATCGCCGCGCTGCAGGAAAACGCCACCAAACGTCAGCGTTATATCATACCCTTCCTGGCAGGGATCACATCCTCGCTTTTGGGGTTGCTGGTTCTCATTGGCTGGTACACCCACAACACGGCACTTTTGCAGATCAATAGTGCGTTTAAGGCCATGCAGTACAACACCGCCCTCTGCTTTCTCTTTTCGGGGGTAGGACTGTTGCTGGTCGTTCTCGGCAAACGGCGTATTGGAGCTGCGCTTGGCGCTTTAGTCGCAGTTGTTGGTGCCTTGACGCTTGCTGAATATCTCTTCGGGGTCAACTTTGGTATCGATCAGCTCCTTATGAACGCCTACACGGTCGGTCAATCCGGGCCAACCTCCCCCGGCCGGATGGCGCTCAATAGTGCCTTATGCTTCATACTGACCGGCTCGGCCCTGATCATCCTGGCTAGCGGTCGCGGTAGACTGGAACATCGTCCCATGGTTGTGGGTATCCTGGGTTCCCTCGTTGTGGCCTTAGCCTCAGTGCCCTTCTTCGGCTACCTGATTGGCCTTGCAAGCGCCTATGGTTGGGGATATGTCACTAGCATGGCAGTTCATACGGCCGTGGGTTTGATGGTGCTTGGAACCGGCGTCGTGACACTCGCCTGGCAACAGGATAGAGCAGGAAAAAGCGGTGCTCCCCGGTGGCTTCCGGTGCTGGCGGGCATCGGCACGGTGATGGCCACACTCCTCCTGTGGCAGGCCCTCTTCTCTGAGCAGCGCACTAACACCCAGAAGTTGGTAGCGTCCGAGGCGGCGATCATCCAGAACCAGATCAGCGAACGGATGGATTCGCGCATTGCGGTTCTGAAATCGCCTGGGTGCGCGTTGGAATATCTACGGCAAACCTACTCAAAAGGAGTGGGAATCGGATGCGGCGTTACTCCTCAGTGTGAGCGGTGTGAACAGGGAGATTGAATGGGCGGACCCATCATTTCACGTTCGCTGGATAGCTTCATCGGATGGTAGCAGAGCTAATCAAGACAGCGACCTCAGTACAAACCCGCAAATGCTCGTTGCGCTTGAGACGGCTCGGGACCAACAGGCAACCCGTATGGTGGCTGGTTCAGAAACTCTACCCGATGGTAACAGAGCAATCATGGTCGTCGTGCCCACGTTTGAAGGCACCAAGTTCAGCGGGTTCATCATTGGAGTCTTCGAGGCGAAACTGCTGTTTGACTACATTATCAGCAGCGAAACTGACCGCGGCTACTCTATTACAGTGCAAAGCGACAGCGATGGGGTCGAAGTTTACAATAGCCAGGAGGGCACGGGGGAGTACTATGCGGAATTGCACGAGGAAACAAGTGTGTACCTTCCCGGCGCAACCTGGCTTATACAGGTGTGGCCCACACCCGAGCTAGTTGCCCAGAGCAAGTCGCCTTTACCCTTAGTGGCCTTGATTGCGGGAGTTGCAATGGCCTTGCTGCTGACGCTCACGATATATCTCGCGCAGAAAGCCAGGATCCACACCAAACAACTAGAGTTGACCAATCTCGAGCTTGCACAGGAAAGCACTGAGCGCAAACGAGCTGAGGTGGATCGGAACCGCGTATTCTCGACGTCACCGGACATAATGGGCATTGCCGGATTTGACGGCTATTTCAAAGATGTGAACCCTGCGTTCGAACAGGTGCTTGGCTATTCGGGTCACGAAATACTTACGATACCATTCCTGGAACTAGTGCACCCTGATGATCGAGCGGCTACAATTGCCGAAATCGGTAAGCTTTCGGAAGGCGCGCTCACCCTGAACTTTCAAAATCGATACCTCTGCAAGGATGGAACCTACAAGGTGCTGGATTGGATGGCGGTGCCGATACTCGATGACGAACTCATATACGCCGTGGGGCGAGATAGGACTGAGCAGCATCAGTCCGAGCAAGCTCTACGGGAGTCTGAAGAGAAATTTCGCTCAGTAACGCAGTCGGCTTACGACGCTATCATATCAACCGACAGCGTGGGCACCATCATCTTCTGGAACAAAGGTGCATGCTCGATTTTCGGCTACAGGGAGGAAGAGATTCTGGGCAAGCCTCTGACGACGCTGATGGCCGAGCAGTACAGAGACGAACACGTGGAAGGGATGCGCCTCCTTACTGCCAGCGGCGCGATCGATGTTACAGGCAAAACGCTGGACGTGGTCGGGCAGAGGAAAGACGGCACCGAGTTCCCACTGGAGTTTTCGCTATCTACCTGGAAGACAGGTGAGGAAATATTTTACACTCGGATCGCTCGAGATATAAGTGTGCGCAAGCAAAGAGAAGAAATACTGAAAGTTCGCACGGAACAATTAGACGAAGCACAGCAACTGGCGCGGATCGGCAGCTGGCAGTGGGATACGCGCGACAACAAGGTTAGCTTGTCCGACGAATTATGCCGTCTATTCGGCATAGAGCCCCAGCAATTTGAGGGAACGATCGAGGCATACCTGAAGTATGTTCACCCTGATGACAGAGCTCTTGTAATTAGTGACATTACAAAAGCCTTCGAAGAGAAAGGTAGCCTTACCTATGAGATCCGCATGGTAAAGCCCGACAACTCGATCTGGTACAACCAGGTGCGAGGCGAGGTGAGCCTGGACGAAGCCGGTACCGTGACCGGGATACGAGGGACATCGCAAGACATCACCGAGCATAAAGAGGCCAGGGAAGAGTTACTCCAGGCGCAGTTGCAAGCGGAAGCAGCCAACCGGGCCAAGTCCGATTTTCTAGCTAATATGAGCCATGAGATACGTACTCCAATGAATGGCGTAATTGGTATGGCAGGACTGTTGGCTGATACAAAGCTCACCGCCGAGCAACGGCAGTACACCGAGATGATTCGGGTATCGGGCGACAATCTGCTGGGCATTATCAATGACATCCTCGATTTCTCAAAGATCGAGGCCGGGAAAGTCGAGCTGGAGGCCATCGACTTTGACGTGCGCGGAGTAGTGGAGGGCGTGGCCGAGGCGTTTGCCGAGCGCGCCCACGCAAAGGGCCTTGAGCTGGCTACCATAATACAAGCAGATGTACCGGCGGTGGTCCGGGGCGACCCTGGGCGCCTTCGCCAGGTCCTGATGAACCTCACAGGAAACGCAATCAAGTTTACTGAGGTTGGGGAAGTGATCGTGCGAGCTGCCTTTGAGAAAGGTGCGGACAACATAGAATTAATCCGCTTCGACGTCACTGATACCGGCATCGGGATCACGCCGGAACAGCAAACAAACCTGTTCAAATCGTTCTCTCAGGCCAATTCGTCTACTACCCGCAAGTATGGTGGTACCGGCCTTGGTCTCTCCATTTCAAAGCAATTGGTCGAGTTGATGGGGGGCCGGATAGATGTCGAAAGTACGGCTCGGGAAGGGAGCAAGTTCTGGTTCACAGCCCGGTTGGAAGGACAGCCGGATGCTATCCAGATTACACCTGACACACGTACCGACCTGAGGGGTCTACATGTTCTAGTCGTAGATGATAACCCTACGAATTGCGCGATACTGCATGGGCAGGTTACCTCCTGGGGAATGAGCGATGGCACTGCCCATGACGGTCCCTCCGCAGCGGAGATGCTAAACTCCGCCGCGCAGCAGGGTGTGCCTTACGATATTGCAATTCTGGATATGCATATGCCTGGTATGGATGGGGTCGAGTTGGCGAATATCATAAAGAACAACCCTGCCACTGCCTCTGTGCGCTTGATTTTGCTCACCTCTATGGGCGACAGGAGAAATGGCGATAGGGGTAGTATGGAGGACGTACGCCAAGCTGGAATCGCCGCTTACCTGAGCAAACCCGTGCGGCAATCCAAACTCTACGATTGCTTAGCTACGGTCATGGCTTTACCGGATGAAATGGCCTCCATGCAACCTTCTGCCACCGGGCCGCTTGTAACTCTCCACACACTTGAGCAAGTAAGCGCTCGGACGCGCTCCCCGATCCTTGTGGCCGAGGACAACCCGGTAAATCAAATGGTAATCGTACAGTTACTCAGGAAACGAGGCTATTCGGTCGATGTGGCCGCCAATGGGCTTGAAGCAGTCGAGGCTGTCACTCGACGCAGCTATGCGGCCGTATTGATGGATTGCCAGATGCCGGGGATGGACGGCTACGAAGCGACTGCCTCTATCCGATGAGTGAAGGCGATGGGATCGCGCGTCACTTGCCAATCATTGCTGTTACTGCGAACGTCATGCCCGGGGAGCGCGAAGCGTGTCTGGCGGCCGGGATGAACGATTATATATCTAAACCTATCAATCCCAACGAACTTGATCTTGTGCTTGGTCGTTGGATTACGCAGACCGGTCATTTGCAGAGCGGCTATCTGGGGAGCGAGAGTGTAGGCCAGGTTGCGGTCGCAGGTGAAACCGTCGGCGAGGTCGTCCTTGAAGTGAGTCCTGTGGATTACGCGGTGCTAAATAAGCTGCGTGACCTTCAGGAAGAGGGTGAGCCTGATATTCTGACTGATTTGATAACCCTGTACATGAGCGATGCACGTAACAAACTCGCATCTCTCGGAACCGCAGTAACTGAGCAGGACGCGACTGCCCTGCAGCGAACGGCCCATACACTAAAAGGGAGCAGCGCAAATCTGGGGGCACAAGGCATGGTACAACTCTGCGCCGAGATGGAGAAAGTCGGCCATTCAGAGCATTTCGTAGATGCGCCGGACCTGCTTGCGCGACTTGAACGAGAATTCGAAGCGGTATGCATTGCTTTGGATACCAGATTTGTAGGGGCCTAAATGAAAGTATTGATCGCTGAAGACGAACCGGTATCACGTATGATACTCAAGAGAGCTATAGAAAAGAGCGGGCATGAATGCCTCGTAGCAAAGGACGGCCTGGAGGCCTGGCAGTTGTTCCAGGAAGTAGAAGTTGATACCATTATCAGCGACTGGATGATGCCTGGCATAGATGGCATCGAGTTATGCCGGCGTGTTCGGCAGGACTCTCGACCCGGTTATATCTACTTCATTTTTCTGACCGCGCTGGGTAATAAAGAGCATTTGCTCACAGGCATTGAAGCGGGCGCGGACGATTACCTTACCAAGCCTCTAGACCGTGAAGAACTGAAGGTCCGACTGATAAGCGCCTCACGTGTTGCCGCCCTCCATAGCCAACTTGCCCAGCAAAGAGGCGAACTGGAACGCCTGAATAGAGAGTTGTTTGTGCAGGCGCGGACCAATTCGCTGACGCAGTTAGCCAACAGGCTAAAACTTAGAGAAGACCTTGAAATACTGAGAGGTAGGGTAGAGCGATACGAGCATAAGTACTGTGCCGTCATGTGCGATATAGACTTTTTCAAGCTGTATAACGACGACCACGGTCACATTGCAGGGGACCAGGTGCTCCAGGCCGTTGCAGCGACAATAGTCAAGGAGTGCAGATCGGGAGACCAGGTTTACAGATACGGTGGGGAGGAATTTCTGATAATTATGCCCGAGCAAACAATCGAGACCGCGACCCTGGGGGCGAAACGCATAAGTAATGCCGTCCACAGTCTCAATATCCCTCACCCCGCAAATACTTTACACGGCGTCGTAACACTCAGCTTGGGTGTCGCTGCCCTTGGTCCTGGGGGTGAGAATAGCGTCGATGCACTCCTGAATGCGGCCGATGCTGCCCTATATCGCGCCAAGGAACTCGGGCGCAACCGTGTCGAAAACCCCAAGGCAATAGCGCTGATCTAACGCAAAGTCAGCACTGAGAGCCACACTTGACAGCACCCAACGCGGGTGCTAATATAGCTTCGATAATTGTCTTCCGGCCCTTTCTTATAGTTGGATAGACGGTCTTTTGTACCTCCCCGGCTCTGGGAGTCGCGACGAGAGGATGCCCATGCATGCTACCGTATATCCACTGTTGCAGTCGGCGTGCCAATCCGCGCCCCGGGTCTACCCCGCACGTAACAAAGGAGTTCTCCATAATGCACAGGCACTCCCGGTTCCTGGCCGCAACCGCGACGTCGGTAGCAGCGGTCTTACTTTCTTCCCTCGTGGCCTTCGCTAATGCTCCGCTTACGAACGTGCGTATCAGCACCGACCCCTACACCAACTCAACCAGCCAGCACCAGACCGAGGTCGAGCCCGATACCTTCTCTTTCGGCAGCACAATCGTTTCTGCCTTCCAGGTGGGCCGCTTCAATGACGGTGGGTCTTCCAATATCGGCTGGGCCACCTCCACCGATCAGGGCGTCACCTGGGTGCACGACTTCCTGCCCGGCACAACTACCTTCGCCACCCCTCCCGGATCGTGGGGCCGGGTGAGCGACGCCGCGGTCGCCTACGATGCATTGCACGGCGTCTGGATGATCAACTACCTGCCTATCACCTCGGGAGGCAACGTGCTTGGCGTCGCCCTCAACCGTTCGACTGATGGCGGCCTCACCTGGCAGAACCCTGTATTCTACCGCTCCCAGAACGGACTTGATAAGAACTGGATCGCCTGCGACAATTCGCCGCCCAGTCCATACTATGGCCACTGCTACAGCGAGTGGGATAACAACGCCGGCGGGAATATTCTGCAGATGAGCACCTCCACCGATGGCGGCCTCACCTGGACCGCCCCGGCGGCGCCCAGCGGCAGCCCGAGCGGCCTGGGCGGGCAGCCGGTCGTCCAATCCAATGGCAACGTGGTGGTGCCCTACAGCGCTAACGGGTCGGCGATCCGCACCTTCAGGTCCACGAATGGTGGGACCAGTTGGAGTGCCGCGACCACAATAGCAAGCGTCAGCGAACATGGGGTTGCCGGGAGCCTGCGCACCAGCTCGCTCCCCTCGGCCGAGGTAGATCCCGGCGGACGCGTCTATGTCGTCTGGCAAGATTGCCGGTTCCGCTCCGGGTGCTACTTCTAACGATATAGTGATGAGCAGCTCCACTGACGGCACCACCTGGTCCGCCGTCGCCCGCATCCCGATCGACCCAACCAACAGCACCGTGGACCATTTCATCCCGGGTATCGCTGTGGAGCGCTCGCGCATGGACCCCCTGGCCCATCTAGCCCTCACATATTACTACTACCCGGTCGCAAACTGCACACCCTCTACTTGCCAGCTCGACGTGGGATTCGTCGGATCGCAGGATGGCGGCCTCACCTGGTCCGCGCCCCTGCAGCTCGCCGGCCCGATGACACCAACCTGGCTGGCCTCCACGACCCAGGGTTATATGGTCGGTGATTATATCTCCACATCTTTCTCCAAAGATGGCAAAGCCCACCCGGTCTTCGCGGTGGCCACCGCTCCTGGCGCGCAATTTGACGAAGCTATGTACTCGCCGGTGCCGGGCCTGGACATCACATTGGCCCCGTCCTCGACCACCCCTGGTATGAACCCCGCCGGTGGCAAAGGAGGACGGACCGAGATGCCGGTCTTCTTCGCCCCGTCCGACCGCCCGCTGGCGATAACCCTGCCCACGTCCCATTAATCGCATTCAGAATTCTTAATTGTGAATTCGGAATTAATTCAAAACTGAGAATTCACAATAAAGTATTCTGAAAAACCAAGGAGGAGTCCTCGTGACACGACGCATCTCGTTCCAGGTGCTGAGCCTGGCGCTGGGTCTGATAGTTGCTCTTAGCGTGGTTGGGGTTGCGATGGCCGCCTTGCGCGGAGATGAGCCTGCAGCCGTAATTTCTCCGGCTGCCTGCGGAGCTCCGGGACCCTGGACGGTGGCCAGCCCCATTCCCACTCCGGTCTTCGGTGATATGGTCGCCGGCGACGGCACTTATGCCTACGCGGCGGGCGGCTACAGCTTCCAACTGCCCGGCCCCACCAACCAGTTCGCGCGCTACGACCCTGTAGCCAACACCTGGAGCGCCCTGGCGTCGCTACCCGCGGCGGACTATAACGGTGCCGCGGTCTACGCCAGTGGCAAAGTCTATCTATTCGGCGGCACCAACGGCTCTACCGTTAGCGCCACTACGAGCATCTACGATGTCGCCGCCAATAGCTGGAGCACGGGCGCGCCCTTGCCTGCGCCTCGTGAGCAAATGGGCGCCGGCTACGCCGGTGGCAAGATTTATATAGCGGGCGGCTCGGACAGCCAGAGCATCAACCCACAGTCCACCCTCTTCTCGTACGACGTGACGAGCGGTACGTGGACCACCCTGGCGCCCATGCCCCAGGCGCTCGCCGGCCCTGGATCGGGCGTAGTCAACGGCCACCTCTATATCGCGGGCGGTCGCGATGACTCCTCGCCCAACCGGACCACTGTTTACGACTACAACATTAGCACGAATAGCTGGACCACTGTGGCCCCGCTGCCGGTCGGTGTCAACGTTCCAGGAAGTGCAGTGCTTGGCGGCGAGCTGGTGGTCTTCGGCGGAGGCAACCCCTTCTCGGATCCGCTCCACATGTCTGTGCCCATAGGCCAGGCACCCCTCACCACCGGTACCACCCAGATCTACGACCCGGTTTCCAATACGTGGACGAGCGGGCCAAGCCTGAATACGGCCCGCTCGTTCGTCGGTGGGACGGCTGCCGGTAACTATCTTGTCGCCGTGGGCGGCTACGATGGATCGACCTCGCTGAGCAGCGTAGAGGTCTCGCTAGTGCCCTGCGGCACCCCAACGCCGACCCCAACGGCCGGTACCGCGACCTCTACCCCATCGGCAACAGCGACTTCGACAGGCACACCCACCCGTACGTCCACCCACCTCCACGCGTACGACCACTCCTACCTCCACAGGAACAGGTACGTCTACGCCCACGCGTACTGCCACCGTTACCGTAACTGCCACCTCCACCGCTACCCACACCTCGGTCGTGCCTACCTCGAACTCCTACCCGTACCACCACCGTACTGCCATCCTCTACACCTACTTCACAGCCACCAACGTCCACGCGGACGCCCACAAACACGCCTACAACCGTCCCGCCTACACATACATCTACCGACACACCTACCCTTACCTCCAACTAATTTACCGACCAATACCCCAACCGACACCAACACTCCTCTGCCAACTCAGACTCCCGGCGGGCCATCGGCCACGACCGTGCCCACCGATACCAGCACTCCATCCCGACCAATACACCTACGCCACTTCCACCTACCGCTACGCCCGGCACTCCCGCCCCAACTAACACTGCAACCCAGACTGCTGTGCCTACCCCAACAGCATGCACACTCACCTACACAGATGTGCCTGTGGGCAGCACGTTCTATCCCTACGTCCACTGCCTTGCTTGCCTGGGCATTATCAACGGTTACTCCGATGGCACCTTCAGGCCCAATAACAATGTGACCAGGGGACAGCTTTCAAAGATAGTCTCCAACTCCGCCGGCTTCCACGATGTCCAGACCACCCAGCTCTTCCAGGATGTGCCCGTAGGCTCTACCTTCTTCGTATATATTGGCAGGCTGGCGTCTCGCGGCTATATCAACGGGTACTTCTGTGGAGGTCCGGGTGAGCCGTGCGTTCCACCCGCTAGACTGCCCTATTTCCGGACCAACGCTAATGCCACAAGGGGACAGATCTCGAAGATTGTGTCCAATGCTGCCGGCTTCAACGACACGCCAAGCGGGCAGCAGTTCCAGGATGTGCCGGTAGGCAGCACATACTACGCGTTCATCTACAGACTTGCCAGCCGCAACGTCATGCAAGGCTACCCGTGCGGAGGTCCAGGCGAGCTATGCGTGCCGCCCGCCAACCGGCCATATTTCCGGCCCAACAACAATGCCACCAGGGGACAGACATCGAAGATCGTGTCCAATACTTTCTTCCCTGACTGCAACCCTCCGGCAACGCCATGAGGTGATCACGCGAGCTAAAGAGATTTATGAGCACACAGCCGCACCCGGAAGAGGTGGACCATTACTCGCTCCTGGACGCGTTGCGCAAGCGCCGGTCGCGCCGCTTCGCGCTGGGCATGACGATGCCCGCCGGCCCCCTTGCCTATCAAAGCCGCCACGCGCCCTATCCTTTGAGCGAGGAAGAAGAGGCATTGCTGGTTTTCGCGGCCTGCGGGATAACCGGCTATGCCCTCGGCGACCTGCCTTATGCCACCGGCCAGGGAGGGACAATCCTCGCTAACACGCTGGGCCGCACCATCGCCAGCGGCGACGCCATTCAGACCACCACGCTCGTCGTCACCAACGACGAGGCCACCTATCTGCTCAAACGGCCGCAGGATTTCGCCCGTGACGAGATTCCTGAGCTAGCGGCGCTGGCCAACCAAAACGCCTTCTCCGAGCTTTACCGGCGCAGCCGGATCAAGCTCAAGGATGGGCGCATAGCGCCGCCGAAGAAGCCGATAATCAATATCAACGTCAACTCCTGGTCGGCCTATGCGCCCGGCACAACTTACTTCCTGCCTATAGCCGACCTGACCTATATGTATATCAATGCCTTGCTGGATGTCCTCGACGAGTCCACAGGAGCCTATATCCTGGACGAGCGCGCTCACTTCCAGCCGGCAGGCCTCGGGCGCTTTGCGCGAAGCAAGGGCGGACACCTCTACGATGACCCGCACGCGGAGCGCGCCACAACTGTTCAGCGTGTGGAAGCCCTGGTGTCCGACTTTGTGGCCCTCGAGCTGGGCGAGATGCTGCAAAACCTGGGTTTGATGGGGCAGGCGATGGGGCTGGGCGGCTTCACGAATTTCGCCGCGCACGACTACGGGTGGACTCGGGCCCTCGGCTTCCGAATGCGCACTGTCCCGGCAAGCCGCTACCTGGCCGTTGGCCCCCTTGTCAGCCTGGCGCTGCGCCTTACGCGCCGGGATTTCTCCGTCCCATACCCGCTCGGCCTGGAACATGGAGGAAAAGTACTTCTCAAACCTTACTGCCCGCCCTACTATCGCATCGATGGCAGACGCCGTCCGCGCCGTGGCGAGCGCAAAACTGGGGCCCCAGGGCGCCTTCCGGAGCGGCATCGGTGCGAGCGCCTGGGCGGACCCGGCAGCCGTGTCCGCAGGCATTCCTGATTTGAGTGATGCGGCAATCGAAGCCACCATTGCCTATTGCGAGTATATATACCGGCGTTACAGGCGCTTCCCGGCCTATCTGCCGCCTATCCATACCATCTCCGGGTTCCAGGTCTCACACGTCGATACCGAGTTCTATGATCACTTTTACCGCCCCGACGCGCTCAGCGAGACCCAGCGCGAGCACATGGCCCATTGGCACCCCGGCGCATAGAGAGTAGCAGAGCATAGCAGCGTCAGGCACATCTACAGGCACATATAGTAGAAGTATATGGGTGACAGAATCGTAGACGAGCCTATCCTTTAAGTTTATCCTATAAAGGAATAGAGTAGTCTGGAAGGGCCGGTGCTGCAGATGAGTGTTGCGAGCGTCTGGAGTGAAGAGGGCGGTTCCCTAAAATCTTCAGGAACTACCCAGATCGGAGCTATCTGGCGGCGCTTCCGCAGGCAGCGCGGGGGCCTTGTTGGGCTTGCTGTGCTGGCGCTCATGGTAGTCGGGCGTCATCGTAGAGCCCATCGTCAATCCACTTGCGTCTACGGCGGTCATCGTTCCGCTGACAGCAGGCGGGTCCGAGATAGTGATCGCTGCCAACCCCAATCCTGATTTCTGGTTCGCCCCTGCCGCTACTACCGACCCCGCCACCGGCCTCACTTACTGGCTGGGCAGCGACAAGCTCGGTAGAGATGTGCTGTCACGCCTCTTTATCGGAGGGCGCGCTACTCTCCCCAGCCGCCCTGATAGCTGCCATCTTGACCACTCTGTTGGGCACTCTCATTGGTCTCGTAGCGGGCTTCTTCGGCGGATGGGTGGACACCACCATTATGAGAGTTACCGATTTTATGCTCGCCTGGCCCCTCATCCCCGCCTTCGTTGTATTTTATAAAGTTCTGCTTGGTGTGGTACCGACACTTCCTTCCGGGTATCTTGACGTTGACAGTCCGCTCCCATTATTCGCTATCATAATCTTGACATTCCTCCTCTTTAGTTGGATGGGAGTAGCACGGCTGGTAAGGGTAAGCGTGCTGTCGGTGCGATCACATCAGTTCATAGAAGCCACAACCGCATTGGGTGCGGGCAATGCTCGCATCATATTCAAGCACATCTTGCCCAACGTCCTCACTCCTGTACTGGTGGCGGGCACTCTCATGGTGGGCGACTTTATCCTGTTCGAGGCGCTGCTCTCTTTCTTCGGATTGGGTCTACCCGAGCCGCCCGGCCCATCCTGGGGCAGTCTCCTGGCATATGGACAGAGCCAAATCTATGGAATCAGCAATCCCAACCCGTTTGAAAATATACACTTCTACCTGTTCCTCTTTCCCTGTCTGATGATCCTGATCACCGTCTTGTCTATCAACTCTGTTGCTGACGCGCTGCGTAAGGCTATGGCTATTACGCAGAGTTAGGAGGAGAACGCACACCATGATAGGTTATCTCGTGAGGCGAGCACTCCAGAGCATCTTGTTCGTTATCGTCTCTACTTTCGCTATATATACGGCTGTAGTCTACATGCCAAGCGGCCCGGCAGACTTATACGCCATTACATTGAGGAGTGACGCTACCGACCCAACTTTCAAGGATGACGTGCCTCAGGTGCTGGTGGATTACTACGAAGTGGATAAGCCGTGGCCCCTCTCCTATTTCGCTTGGCTCTTCGACCCTAATAAGACGACGGAGATGAACGAGAATAGGCAGGAAGCGCCTGTAGGCATAGATATAACCATCGGACCGTGGCGTTTGAGAGGTAGCGGTGTTCTGACTGGTGATTTCGGTAGAGTTGGTAGCCTGACTTCCTATGATGGGAAGGTGCAGAGAGGGCCGACAGTTACCTCACAAATAGGAGATAGTTGGGGCAATAGCGTGCTGGTGGTGGGTTTAGCTGTACTCTTATCGCTTCTTGTCGCCATACCTCTCGGTATCATCGCGTCGGCCAGACCAGGAGGACCTCTCGACCGCGTAGTAACGTTCGCCTCGTCATTGTCATTGTCCCTCCCCCTGTATGGGCTGGCTTATCTGCTTATTACCTTCCTTGCGGTACTCCCCTACTACTTGCGCACGCAGGTGGGGTGGAGTTGGATGCCCAGTCTCCCTGCAGGCGGCACATACACCGATATTGATCAGCAAAGCAACATGATCGACAACCTGTATCATGCGGCGTTGCCCGCCATAACGTTAGCGATCCCACAGATAGCGATAATCTCTAAATACGTGAGGGTCTCTATGCTGGAGGTGCTCGGCCTCGACTACATACGCACCGCCTGGGCAAAGGGGCTACCTAAATGGCGCATCCTGGCTAAACATGCGTTTCGCAACGCCCTTCTCCCCACCATCACAGTGATAGGGTTGGTGCTGCCTGCTATAGCGTCAGGCTCCATTGTTGTGGAGTACGCATTTGCTTACCACGGATTGGGGTATCTTGGCTTTACGGCATTGGGCGGGTGCGTGCCTAGTGATGACAATCCATGCACCGGTGGACTGGGCCGTCCAGTGGACGGCGCTATGCTGATGGCGCTATTGCTGCTGCTCATAGCGGTAATCGCCATCGCCAACATGATGGCAGACATCATGTACATGGTGGTCGATCCGAGGGTGGAGTACTCAGGGCATAAATCGAGGTAACCAGGGCGAGGTAACTAGGGGCGTTCGGGCGCTAAGGCATGAGTGCCAACGCCACAGACCAAAGCGAATCCAGCCCGCTACACCAAAAAGTGGGACAAGCCAAGTTAGTCCTGAGACAGAATGATCGCGCTATACGGCCCTAGCCCCACATTCCCGCTGAAAGGCATATCGTCTTGCGGTGCGCCATTTGCGTCGGTCCCATAGCTAGGCCGGTTACCGAAACCGGCATCGTAACCGTTCCAATCGCTGTTGAAACGTACCTGCCATTGGCCACTTCCTGGAAAACCGATCGTGTAAAAGTCGTAGCCTGCAGATCCGAAGTTGAGCACCACGATCACATCGTCACCGGAGCCGCCCTGATCCCAGCGGTGAAAAGCTACCACTTTATCGCTGTTATTCACATGGTGGACATGCGTGTGTTGTCCGAGAAGGCCTCGAGTCGTGTTAAACCAATTGCGCCGCAGGTGAATGAGGTCGCGATATAACTGAACGATGCCGGCAAAGTTATCGGCATGGGACCAATCGAGCGCCTTACCAGGATCGAAATAGCCCCATGAAAGGAATTCCTGCCCCATAAAGAGCATGGGAATGCCCGGTGCGGTCAATACAAGGGCCGCTCCAAGGGTGGACCGCTTCTTCGAATACCACGCTATCCGCATTTCCCGGCCAGATCATTTCGGGGACTCGTTGCGCTCCGTTCGAATCGGCATCGTGCGATTCGGTAAAGATCACCCGCTGGAAGGCATCGTTGTTGTAGGTTTGGCCGATCATGTTGCCGACCGAATTCATATCACGTCCTTCGTCGTCCTGGCCGATAATGGCACTACGGATGGTCGATACAAACCCGGCACCCCACTGGGCGTTGAAACCTGCTCCGCCTGCACCCGCTGGCCGAGTAATCAACTCGTTATCTTTCATGTCTTCGGCAATCGAGATCTTCCACGGCTGGCGTTGTGCTATGAGAGAATTTATCCACTGCAACAGGCCCCAACCATCGGGGATATCGCCGGCGGGGTCGTTGTCGCGGTCGTAGACATTGCGGATCGACCCCACCGAATCCCAGCGCAGGCCATCGGCAAAGCGCCCTTCCAGCCAGCGTAGCGCGTTGTCGCGTAAGTACTGGCGTACCTCGCCACGTCCGTAGTCGAAGCGAGTATCTCCCCAATCTGTCTTACAGCGCCAATCGTTATAGAAATATATTCCGCCTTTGCCGTTCTCCGACCAGCCGTCGAAATCCCACATGTCGCCGGCTGAAACGCCCAGGTGATTGTATACGACGTCCACGATCACCGCGATACCCCTCTGGTGGGCAGCGTTCACAAACTGGCGAAAGCCGTCCGGGCCGCCAAACTCGTCCTCTATAGCGAAAATATAGGCCGGATTATACCCTGACGAAATCTCGCCGATGTACTCGCCGAGAGGCAGGATTTCGACGGCGTTGATGCCGAGATTCTGCAGGTAATCGAGTTTCGTGCTTGCTGAAGCGAACGACCCTCTTCCGTTGATACCGCCGCCCTCGCTGAAAGTGCCGATATGCAGCTCGTAAATGACGAGCTCATTCCAGGCCGGGGTAATATATCCATTGATATTGTGGCTCTCGGCAGACGTGGCGATCAAACCATTCAGCATACCTTGCGGGTCATGAACAATGGAACGAGCATATGGGTCCATTCTCCAGAGCGGATTATCGGCCGGGTTATATATCACGAACTTGTAATGTTGGCCGACGGAAGCAGTCGGCAAGTCTACCGACCAGTACCCGTTCCCTTCCGAGTAGAGTGGGTTGAGGTTGGTTGACCAGTTATTGAACTCCCCTGCCACGGCGACCCGCTGCGCAAATGGCGCCCAAACACGAAAGGTAATACCCGTACCTTCATCATCGTGATAAGGGATTGCCCCCATGGAAGGGCGTTTGGATGGTGCCGGAGCATTCATACCTATGAGAAACCTCCTTTGAGAAAAGCAAGCTAACTGTGATCAGGATAGCAAGGAGCCGGGCTTCCCAGCAAAGTCTATACGAGAACGACCCTTGCTCACATTATATAGGTTGAGAAGACCAGGGACGACCCGGCCGCCTTTGATCAGGTTAGAATTGACCCGGCAAGCTCTCGTATCCGCGTGAAGGGGGTGGCGTCGAGGTCATCCGGGGGTGGCTGGCGCAGCACCCGCACCTTGCTGCCCGAGCGGCCCACTATCCGGTAGTCCGTCTTGCCGTTTCTTTCCCGCCTGAAGCGTATGGAAACCCGACCATTTCCCACTTGCAGGTCCCTCAGTGTTAGCTCGGGGAGCCACGGCGGCAGGCTGGGTTCAACGATGAGCAAGTTTAGGGGAGCGTAAGCCCAGATCCCAAGCATGGTCTGCACCAGCCAGATGACGGCGCTGGCAGACCAGCCCTGCGGCGCGCAGGCGTCAGGGTAAATGCCGGGGTGCGGATGCATGGCATCTCGCGGGTACCCACCGAAGGTTTCAGGCAGGCGCCGGTGCTCGAAAAGCCGGCTTGCATCGAACATTGCCCCGGCTATTCGGTTAGCTTCCTCATCGAAGCCGTAACGCTTCATGCCGAACGCGGCTGTAGCGTTCTCCGCCGGCCACACCGATCCCAGGTGGTACTTTAGAGGGTTGTACGCGGGGTGTTGTGACGACAGGGTGCGAATGCCCCACCCCGAGAACATGTCGGGCTGCATCAGCCGTCGCGTAACGGCACGTGCGTGCTTGTGCTCGATTATCCCGGTCGCCAGGCAATGGGCAGCGTTGGAGGCAATCGATTTCACCTGCCGCTTCTCGGAATCGAGTGCGAACGCAATGAAACCTTCTTCGGGCATCCAGAAAGCAGCGTTAAAGCGGCGCTTTAGAGTGGCAGCTTGCCTTAGCAGATCGAAGGCGCGGGAAGGCTCGCCCAGATGGAGGAAGACCTCGGCCATCAGGAGCATGGCAGCATACCAGTACCCCTGTATCTCGCAGGCCGCCACAGGTGGTTCTACTAGCCTGCCGTCCGGGTAGCGCACCGAATCGCCGGAGTCCTTCCAGCCCTGGTGCTCCTGGCCCTTCGGCGAGCGGGTCTTGTATTCCAGGAAGCCGTCGCCATCCAGGTCAGCGCGGTTCTGCAGCCAATCGAGCACCCGGCGAGCCGGCTCCAGAAACTCGCGGGTACGCTCCTTGTCGCCGGTAAAAAGATGGTAGCCGCCCAGCAGCACCAGGTAAGCACACGGCGCGGCGTAGTCTCCGTAGTCGTGCAACCATGGTGTAATGCCGAGGGTTGCAAGCGGGTCGTGGCGCACCTGCTGAGGGATGCGCCCCGGCTGCTCATCGTAGAAGTCATCGTCTTTGGTGCCGACGTAGCGGGCCAGCAGCCGCAAAGCTCCCTCCGACAGTGCCGGCGAAAGCATGAGGCTTTGCCCCGCGATTGTCAGCGCGTCCCGCCCGAAAAGTGTCCCATAGAGAGGCACGCCTGCAACGGGCACCAGACTCTCTGCCGGCGTGTTCCCATCACCGATCGCCAGGGCATCCAGATCGGTAGCGGCCCGCTCCCAGGCGAGCTGAACGGTCGAATTGCCTGTATGCAGGCGACATGTAGCACTCACCGTTGCGGATTGCGGATATGCTCGTGGTCTTCCGATCGGGTCTTGCCGTCCGCGCAATGAGCTGTGCTCTTCCGAGAGTGCTGCGCCCGTATTGCGGGTTGCGGATTGCGGGTTACCAGCCGGACCACTCGGGATCTGGCGTCGAAGGAGCCACTCCGGATTGAGGCTCTTGCACCTCTCCATCCGAAACCGGCATGGCTATAAAGGCGATCCGCTGCGACTGCTGAGGAGCAAGGTCTACCAGGCAGTTGAGGCTGTTCGATTCGTAGCTGAAAGCAAGACCGACGGCCTCGAAGCGCAGGACTGACGCCCCGTGAGAGCTGGGGGTGACCATAATCGAAGCGCAGCTCTGCTATACCGCCTTCTCCTCCGAGATCTTCCCGCCAGGCGCTTTCCACAGGCGCGGATTGCTGTCGCGTGCCGCTTCGCGCTTCGGTTAGACCGGCGAAATCGGCGTCGAGCTCCCACATGAGATGGAGCTTCGCGGGGGTTAGGCCGTGGTTGGTGATCTCAGTTTCCTCGCGCAGGCCCTTACCGGCGAACCTGGCAACCGTAATGACCACTTGCCTGTCGATCTCATAGCTCGAAAGACCCAATGCATCGAACTTCTCTTCGGCATCACCTATGGGCGGGCAAACGTAATAGCCGAGCGTAGAGTAGCTATCTACGGCGCTCAGCGAATTGAGCCTTGGAGCCCTCCCATTTACCAGCAACCGGTAGCGCGAGAGGAGCCGGGTATCGCTCTCATACAGCCCTTGCAGCCCATCTGCTCCATCTGATATCCACCCATCGCGCCCGGTAGCCAGCAGCGTGCACCACCGGTAGACGAAAAGCAGATCAGGGAAAACCCTCAATAGTATTTCTGTATGCATATATCGATATACGAATATGGGCTACGCCGAAAGAATGGACACGATCCCGGATCCAGCCTGTCCACCTACCGCTGCCGGCCCCTGAGGCAGGTGCTGGACGGCCGGTATACGATCAAGATGTGAGAAACGAAGCACCAGACTGCTTACTGCTTACAGTCTGGTACTTCGTTTCTCATTTCTCTTCAAAAACGTAGCGCAGAAAGAGATGGCTCTCGCTTTGCTTTACTGCGGAAAGCCGGCCCCAGAGAGGGTGTTCAGGGGCGAAGGTCCGCCCCTCTACCAACCCGAGGCGCTTGCCGGATTTGTCGGAGCTCTCATGGCCAGCACGACCAACCATCTGCGGCGAAAGCGTAAGGAACTGCTCGTCAATCGCGCCGGCAGCGAAGAAATCTCCCAGCAAATGTGGTCCTCCCTCAACCAGAACGATTGCGCACGGTCTAACAGTTGCTATTGCGTCGAGCACAGCTCCAGCCGGGATCTCCGTACTTCGTCCTCCGTCTCGCGTGCCCAGGCTCTCCGCTTCCACTTCCGCTATGCGAACCTGGGCCGGTAACTGCAGAGCCTGGAGATGCTGCGCGCCCTTGTGCGTGGTCACTAACAGCACCTGCTCTCCATCGTTGAAGATCTGCATCGAGCGATCAAGCTCCCCAGACGCGGTCACAATGACAGCAAGTGGTCTATCCTCTTTTTGCAAGCCTGCTCTGAGAGCGGCGTATGCGCCCGCTAACGGTGGGTATATATTTGCTGAGGTGAGCGCACGGCCGTGGCCCTCGCGGAGTGTGCCCGCACCCTCGACCACCGCGTCAGCCACAGAACGCAATATGCCCATCAGTATACGATCAGGCTCGTTAGCGCCGCTGATCTCGCTGCCCCCCGCCTTGCCGGGTATCCCCAGCGATACCACCCCATCCAGGCTGGTCACCAGGTTCGCTATCACATAAGGCCCGTCAAACGAAGGGTGCTGAGCCTGCGAAGGAACGACGGAGACGGGAAAGCGCAAAGTGCCATAGAAGCGCGCAAGCTCCGGAGGCATCGGCACCTCGGTGCCCGTTGTGTTGTCAAACAGAGTGGTGAGAGAGTGTATGGTTTCCATTTGTATGCCCGTTGGATGAGGGGTCAGGACGTACTGCTTACTGCTTACTGCTCACTGGTCACCTACCGTTGCAATCCGCATGCCGTGAAGAACTCCGATCTCAGCGCGGGGTTCTCGTCGTACTCGCCACGCCAGAAGGTGGTCCTGGTGAGGGGCGAGGTCTCGTGCACACCGCGCATCTGCATGCACATATGGTGGGCTTCCAGGTAAACGGCTACTCCGTGCGGCTCCAGCATTGTTACCAGGGTATCGGCGATCTGTTGGCCCAATCTCTCCTGAACGGTAAAACGCCTGGCGAAGAGGCGTACCAATCGCGTGAGCTTGGAGATGCCGATAATGCCTTCATGCGCTATGTAGCCCACATAAGCCTTGCCGTAGAAGGGAAGGGCATGGTGCTCGCATAGAGCGTAGAATTGTATCGGCCCCTCGACCACCTGGCTCAGCCGGCAATCGGCCCCACCCCGGCACTCGGTATGGAATACCTTGAGAAGCTTGGGGTCGCCATCGTAGCCGTTGGTCGCTTCGAACAGCCCCTTTATGAAGCGGCCCGGCGTATCCTCGGTGGATGGCGTTTGAACGTCCATGCCGAACGCGGTAAAGATTTCCGCGATGTAGCCCTCGAACTTACTCATCTGCTCGTCCGATAGACGCCGCTTGTGCAGGTCCATACTACCTATAAAGTCTTCTTCGAAGTCAATGTCGCGTATCATTTCTCACTCGCTTCGGGCAACCTGCCCATAAGGTTCTCTGCCCGGAAGGGACCAGGCTCCGCGATGAGGCGGCGCGCTGCATCTCGCTGCTTCCAGACGTTCCAGAGGAGCACACCGCGCACTCTACCGTTCCGCAGGTAGTAGATCACGCCTTCTCGGTAAGGCTCTTTCCAGTCTGCCACCATTTCCATGCGCGAATTTACCTCGCCTACCGCTTCGTATCCAAGATCAAACATATCGGAGTAGAAGAAAGGTAGGTGGCCGTACGGCTCAGTAAGCGCCCGCCATGGCGCGGCCTGCCGCTTTGCCCATATTGTTAGCGTTGTCTTCATGCTCCACCCGTCGCCGGTCGCCCAGGATTTGATCACAGTAAGAGGCCACATCGCCCGCAGCATAGATGTTGGGGTCGCTCGTTTGGAGGAACTCGTTCACAACGATGCCATTGTCGACCTGCAGACCCGCTGCCTCGGCCAGAGCGGTGTTCGCTTCGATGCCGATGCCTGCCACCACCGCGTCTACCGGGATCGTCCGCCCGCTCGCCAGCTTCAAAGTGAGCGCTCCGTCCGCCTCTTCAAGGCCGGCGGCCCGCTCTCCCAACACTACCTCAACGCGCTGTTGGCCGTAGTAGGTGTTCAAGTACCGCACGAGATCGGGCGGATAGAGGCGCTCTCCGATGCCGGTGCCTGGTACGATCATGGTCACCTCTTTGCCGTTCATTGCAAGGGCAGCCGCGATTTCCGCACCGATAAAACCGCCTCCAATTACGGCGAAGCGCCGCCCCGTTTCGGTAAGCGCCTTGAGCCGCCTGTAATCCTCCAGGGACCGGAAGTAGATGACATGTTCGCCGCCGAAAGGCAACCGCCTGGGGCTGCCACCCGTGGCTATGAGGAGTTTGTCGTACTCGTATGATGTGCCAGCCTCATCGACCACACTTCTTTCCGCAGGTCGAATTGTCTTGATAGTGTGACCCAGGTGCATATCTATTCCATCGATGTCCATGCCTTTCCATATGATATCTATCGGCTTGCCCTGCCAGAGCTTCTTCGAGAGTGGTGGGCGCTTGTAGGGAGGGTCCACATCGTCGCCGACCAACCCTATCGAGCCCTCAGGATCCTTCTCTCGTATTCCCTTTATGGCGGCCGCGGCACTCATGCCGCCGCCTATGATCAGATATTTGTAACCAGGCATTATTGTTGTGTCTCCTTGTGTATGTAGAAATGAGAAGTGAGAAATGAGAAATGAGAGACCAGGTAAGCACTACTCTTCTCATTTCTCATTTCTCATTTCTTCGATAGCGAGGCAGTCTGGTTGGAGGGCGATTTAGAGCAACCCGCATTTCCTCAAGCCAGCCTCCAGCCATGCCACCACGGCTCAAAGAAGCGAGCACCTGGGTGGCCTGCCCGCTCAGCATGCCGGGCAGCCGGTCGCCCAGGTCTGAAACCAGAGTGGCAAGTGCGATACTGTTGCGGACGTACCAGGCGGCAAGCTCGACAAGGAGCCGCTGGGTGGTACGTATGGCGTGTGCATTCTCGTGCTTATCTATCTCTCCGGCAAGCAT
This sequence comes from uncultured Chloroflexia bacterium, assembly GCA_963837315.1. Classification (GTDB taxonomy): domain Bacteria; phylum Chloroflexota; class Chloroflexia; order QHBQ01; family JADMIH01; genus JADMIH01. The sequence continues at coordinate 262,726 of CAWINE010000010.1, read as the reverse complement.
CTCTTTACCGTCTATGCTTGCCACCAACCACCGGCCGGCTTCGTCGGGCGATAGGCGATGCCGGTAGATGCTCCCCCGGCAGTTCCCGCACTCCTGTGCGCAGCCCGCCAGGCAGAGCGTCGTAACGGAAATACCTCTCTCCTCGGCCTCCGACAAATTACCGGCCAGCAGCTCTGCCTCTTGCGGCCACACGGCGAGCAGCATCTCGCTCTCGGCACTTCCGGCCAGGGTCCGGGCATGGTCGATGACTGAACGGTAGCTTTCCACGTTCCACGCGTAATCTTGATTGATCGCCGCTGGCCGCCCGGCCAGAGCCTCTTCTGCAGCGGCGAGATCGTCGTTGAACCTGTCCGCAAGCCGGGGCATGAGCTGGGAGGCCGGCACGGCCGAGTAACGCGCCCCCGAAGGAGTGTCTACCCGCACCACCGCTCCGCGCTCCTCAAGCTTTGGCAAAACTTCGTACACGTTGGCCCTGCGGCACGCCCGAGACCTTGGCAAGCTCGTATCCGGTCATCGACCCGCCCTGTAGCAGCCCTATATATGCTTTCGCCTCGTAATCGCCAAACCCCAGCCTTTGCAGCAGCCGAACCATATCTTTCATCGTCCCCACCTTTAGTAGTTGCTTGTGCCACTACTATATACATGGCGGGTTACAGTTGTCAATTGGGTGATTTAAACCTCCAAACCTCGACCCTGACGCTTCTTCTGCCGATTATCTCCCAAACATCTTCACAGCTTTTTCACAATGCTTCTCTATACTTAAACCAGACCCGACTGAAATCTCTGAATTCAATATCAAGAATTACCAATGGGTGAAGGAGAAAGTGAGAAAATGGATCAGAATAGAGATTGGAGGCCGATGGCGGCACTGGTGCTGGCCGGATTGGCGCTCTTTGTAGCCCTCAGCGGAGGGCGTGGCGGCGGCACTGCTTTTCTTAGCCCGGTACCACAGCAGATCATCGTGCAGGCGGGGGTGCCCTCGACAGCACCGCCAGGCGGACTGACCGCCCCTGCCCCTGCCCCTGTGGCGCCAGCGATAACAGCGCCCGATAGCCAGACACCCGGCACGCAGGCATGGCGTGGATGGAGAGGAGGCGGCTGGCCTATATTCCCGATCTTCCCGCTGCTCTTCCTGGCAGGCCTGATCTTCGTAGCGTCGAGGCTGATCAGGCGCAGTCGATACGGCTGGGGAGGGCCAGGTTGGTATGGCAGGCCCTGGAGTGGACCTGGTCCCGGACCGCAAGAGCCTCCCTACGGGCACCATTACGGACAATATCCGCCTCAGTATCCGCCGCAGGGTCAGAACCAGCCGTATGGCGGCTACCCTCAGGGGCAGCCTCCACAGCCCCAGCAGGGGCAAGGACAGGGACAGGGACAGGGACAGGGACAGCAGCCACAACAGGGCCATCCTACCCAGGCCATTGACCCGCACGGCGATATCACCCGCCCGGAGGGGAATGGGGAGTAGTAAGAACCCTCGGAAAATAGGGGGTTTGGGGGAAACTCCCCCAGAAATCCCCTATTTTCCATGGCTATTGCGGCCCGCAGGACCATGATTACTCAGGATGGTTCTAGTATAGAGTAGAGACAATATCTCTACTCTATACTTTGCATTTCAGGAGCTTACGAACGTGGCAAGAGTGGCAAAGACGATCCTGGTGGTTGACGATGAGCCGGGAATAGTCACAATAGTGCGCGACTATCTCGAAAGGGGCGGCTTTCGCGTGTTGACCGCGGCGGATGGCGAAACCGCCCTGCGGCTGGCCCGCCTGGAGCGCCCTAACTTGATGGTGCTGGACCTGATGCTCCCGGGCGTAGACGGCCTGGACATTATCCGCAGCCTGCGCAGCAACCCGGCCCTCCACCTAATGTCCGTGATTATGCTGACCGCGAGGGTGGAGGAAGCCGACCGGCTGGTCGGCCTGGAGCTGGGGGCGGACGACTACGTTACCAAGCCTTTCAGCCCGCGCGAGCTTGTCGCCAGGGTGCGAGCGGTGCTCAGGCGTGCCGAGGGCGAGGGCAGCTACAGCCCCACAATCCATGCGGGCGACCTGACCATAGACCTTGAGCGCCGCACGGTGCGCAACAGGCAGCTCTCCAGTAGAGCTTACAGCCACCGAATTCGACCTGCTGGCGGTGCTGGCGCGCCACCCCGGCAAGCCATTCACCCGCGCCCAGCTTGTCGAGAGCCTCTACAATAGCAGCTTCGAAGGCTATGACCGCACAGTTGACGCGCATATAAAGAATCTGCGCCGTAAGATCGAGGACGATGCCCACAACCCCCGCTACATCCAGATGGTGTACGGCATAGGCTACCGTTTCGCCGAGTTCGACGAGGAGGCAGGCGAGAAATGAGATATGAGATATGAGATATGAGAGACGAGTTGACCTTACAAGAAGAGACTCCTCATTCTCATTTCTCATTTCTCATTTCTCATCCCAGGAGCGAAGCGACCATGAGACGACCGTCCCTTTTTGCTCTGATGCTGGCAGCTTTTATCATGGTAATCGTGCTGGGCCTGTGCGGCACAGGCACATTATTCGTGATATCGGCGCGCGTCACGCAGGGCAATTCCGGCCAGGGTTTCGGGCCGCCCTGGCTGGCGCCCGAGGCTACACAGGTTGCTGTCGTACCCTCGATCGGTGGCACGACAGTGGCTGCGCCGTCGAGCGCCGGGAACCCGTTTGGTGCCAGAAGCTCATGGGATTGGCGGGGGCCGGTCAGCGCGCTCCTTGCGTTTTGCGCCGTGCTACTGGGTGCGGCCACCTTTTTCTCAAGCAGGGTAACCCGGCCCCTGACGCGTCTCACGCGGGCCGCGCAAACTATGGCTGAAGGCGACCTGAGCGTCAGGGTCGGTAGCTCGGTTGTGCGTGAGATAGACAAGCTGGCGGGCGCGTTCAATACGATGGCCGCCTCCCTATCGGACGCTGACCGCCAGCGCCGCCAGATGACCGCCGACGTTGCCCATGAGCTACGCACCCCGCTGGCCATTATACGAGGGCGGCTGGAGGGGATGCAGGATGGCATCTACAGCGCGACACCCGAGCAAGTTGCCACGCTGCTCAAAGAAACGGCGCTCATCGAGCGGCTGATCGAAGACCTCCGTATCCTTGCGCTGGCAGACGCGGGCCAGCTTCCGCTGCATAAGGAGAGCATCGCGCCGGTATCGCTGCTGCAAAGTGTGGCGCGGTCCTTCGCTTTGCAAGCGCGCAGCCAGGGGGTGGACCTTCGCGTGGCCGACCTGCCGCCTCTGCCCGAAGTGGAGGCCGACCCGCAACGCATCTCGCAGGTGCTGGGCAACCTTGTAGCGAACTCCCTGCGCTACACCCCGGCCGGTGGCGCTGTGCTCTTGAGCGCCTGGGCGCTGACCCAGCGTCCCGGCGACGGGCGGCCAGCCCTGTATATGTCGGTGAGTGACACCGGCAGTGGCATCGCTACGGGCGACCTGCCCCATATTTTCGACAGGTTCTACAGAGCCGACCCAGCCAGGACGCGAGCCGGTGGAGGCACCGGGCTGGGATTGGCTATTGCCAAGCGAATGATCGAGGCCCATCACGGCACTATCTGGGCCGAGAGCAGCCCCGGCCAGGGCACCAGGATCTCTTTCTCGCTGCCCATGGGCTAGTGCAGCTTCAACCAGCATACGAGAGAAGAAAGATTTTGGGGACACCCCAAACCCCGGCAGGGTAGCGCCCCTGCACCCCCTCTTTCCCTGACCCTGCACCCCTGGTCACTGGTACGCAAATACAGTAGACTTGAGAGCGAAGGACGAAGGACGGAGCACGCATGCACCTCCTCTATGCCTAGCCCCTAGCCCCTAGCCACTGATATCATGAGCTTTTAGCAAAGGATGGAACAATATGGATTCTATTATGCTCCTTCGCGAACAACTTGCAGAGGCTCACGCCCTGCTGGAAGCGGTCATGCAGGGTGTGACGCCCGAGGCGGCGCACTGGATTCCACCCGGCAATGCCAACCCGATCGGCGCCAGCTACGCTCACGTTGCGGTGCTGGAAGACAGAACCATCAACGGTATCATCATGCACCGGCGGCCTCTATATGAGACCTCCTGGTCCGGCAGAATAGGGATGAGCGAGGTGATGCCATCGCAGGGAGAAGATTGGGACGATTATGCGGGCTGGACCCGCCGTTTGAAGGTTGATGTATCGTCCGTGCGCGAGTACGCCAAGGCAGTATACGCGAATACCGACCAATACCTGGCCTCTCTCACGCCTGACGATCTCGACACTCCGATGGATCTTGCCGGCGTGGGCGGGAGCAAGGTCACGCTGGGTCATGTGCTGAGCAGGTCAGTGGTTGCGCATGCCGACAATATTGCGGGGGAAATATCGTGCCTCAAAGGTCTGCAGGGTCTGCAAGGTTACCCCTTCTAGCTATGAGCCTGCTACTTTATCCTCATCCTCCTCCGCTTGCTCGCCGTGCTCGACTATGTCGCCCTCTTTGAAGAGGATATCTTGCAAGGCAACCCGCCACCGGGGCTTGTGGCGCAGCAGGAACTCCAGGTCCATGCCGAAGTGCTTGAACTCCTCTTGCTGGGCGTTCTGCATGATTGCCCGTGCATCTTTATCCTTTTCGACTGATATACGCTGGTCGTACCAGCTAATCGCCTCGGCCTCTTCGATAAGCGACGTAATCATGCGCGCAAAGGTGCGTATTTCGTCGGATAGCTCGTTGGCCGGCTCGTGATATTGTTCGAATCCCATTTGTTCACCCTCCTGTAAGATGATGCAATGTTACCACGACGCTGTCCATGGTTACAATTTCATTCTACGCGGGCGCCCCACCATCGGCTTGAAAACCCTCGGAAAATAAGGGGTTGGGGAAATTCCCCGGGAATCCCCCTCTATTTTCACTCCGCGAAGCGTAGCCTGCTCGGCGTTGACCTAACGTGCTGGAAGGGGGGCTTGACCATGCGCCGACGGGCTGATCGTGTGCCAGGCTTCGTTGTTGCCGTTTACATCGACGGCCCGGAACATGAGGGTACTGCCGGGGTTTACGGTGATAGGGAAATCTGTGTACCGGGTGATGGGGCCGTTGTCAATCCTGTACTCGATACCCGCCACCCCGACATTATCCCGAGCCTTTAGCACAAGTGCGAGGGGCGGCGCGGCGGGCGATTGCGGTGACAACGGCATTGAGGGCTCCACCCAGGAGACAGGAGGGCTGGCATCGGTGAAGTCGAAGCCCGCTCCATAGCTCGCGCTCGCCAGCACGGCCTGCCCGGGGATCGAAGGGTGGAAGTAGTCGCGGGTCGACACATCGTCCGGCGTGAAGAGCGTATTGTAGATTGCATTGTTATCGAACCGGCAATGGATATCCGTGGCGCACACCTCGGCAAGCTGGGTATTGTAGTCAACCACCCGCTGGTTCACTCTGTTGCGCCTGTCTATATCCGCTTGCGCCATCGATTGCGGGTTGACAAGCATCGACTGGCAGATACTGAGCAAACCCCATATCGTGCGCGCGCTGCTATTGTCGTGCAGTATATACCAGAGGTTGTAGATGTTTGGAACGCTCCCCACGAAGATGCGCGTGTCCGGTGAGCCTGTAGAGAGGGTGGTGAGGGCCGCCTGAAACTGGGAGCGAAAGGTGGCTACAGGGGTCATTTGCCCTTCGGTGGGCGTGCAGGCATCATTTGCGCCCAGGAGTACCGTCACGTAGTCAACATTCTGGCCGTTTACGTTCGCCATCTGCCCGTTCAGATCCACCATCTTTGCCCCGGTGACGGCATCGTTGTAGTCATGCCCGTTGATGGCAGGATTGGCGGCGAGGATCCGCCAGTAATGAGAGTTGACGGATGGGTTGGTGCCGGTTGACCATGAGTTTTCGGGGGCATCCGTGAAAGGTACGCTACCGGTGTTGAATCCGCGAGTAATAGAGTCGCCGGTAGATGCTATGGAGTTGGGCCACCCGTTTGTGGGCGTAGTATGGGTAACAGGGGCCTCTCCCTTGCCGGTGATGCCGGATGCAACCGCGAGAGGGCTGTACAGAATGGCGGAGATACCGGTCAGCCATAAGGAGATTGCCAAGATGAATCTGACTCTTTTCATGGTGTACATTCTCCCTTACAGGTCTGTCCCTCTGTTGGGGCAGCAAAGCGCAAGCATCATAATCAGGCAGCGAACGCCGCCACCTGTTCCTCATATTATCGCTCAGAGCTTTCACCTGTCAATGATAAGAGGTAGCAGTGGGCATTGGCGCTGAGTTGGCGAGAATGTCCGGGCAGAGGCACCCACAGGGGCACCGGCGTCGACTAATCCGGTTGATGGACAGCGCACTGCGGATGAAATCCGCGTGCTAGGCTTACGAAGTCCGTCTGCGCGGACTATTCAGGCGACTATAGTGCTCACCATCGAGCACAATGTTGGGGCGAGCAGTCTGCGCAGGCGGACTTTGTAGATGTAGCATGCGGTTTCAACCGCCATGCCGCCCCTATGCAGCGCGTGCCACGCTCATAGAGCGAGCGTGCATGACCACTACATATCAACCATCAACAATTTATAATCATCCGTTCACCAACAGCCACCACTATTTACACCTCAGTATGGTATAGTTCATCAATAGGGCTATTCTCTCAATAGAAAATGGCCAGCTACTTGTTGTCAGAATTGAGCCCTGTATAGATTTGCCTATTGCCGATAGAGCGCCTCGGCACGCCCCGAAGGAGAGCACCATGCCCACCGCACAACCACCATCCAGAGGTTCGGCGCAACTTTATTGTACCCTTCATGCTCCTCGCCTTTGTTGGGTTAGCCTTTTTATTCACACGGGGTAGCGTTTCCGCTTCTCCATACAACGACTCCTCATGCGCAATCCCACAAGCCGGACAAGGCCTGCAAAGTGCCCCAAAGTCAGATGTGGTAGGGCATTCACGCGGAGCGACACTGTCACTACTTGTGACGAATGGAGTGTTGCGCCAAGCCCCAGTTACGATACAAGATGGAACCAACTGAACAATGTCGCCGTAGTGTCAGCCAACGATGCATGGGCTATAGGGAAGTATACGAATGCCTCAAACATCGATAAAACCCTGGTGGAGCATTGGGACGGGAATATATGGAGCATCGTGCCTAGCCCTAACCTGGGTACGCAAGGCAACTACTTGTCGGGGGTGTCAGCGGCAGGACCAGACGATGTGTGGGCTGTGGGGGAGTATTCCGATAGCGTAAATACACATCAAACTTTGGTGGAACATTGGAATGGCAGCACCTGGAGCGTCGTGCCTAGCCCGATTGATGGGAAGGGCTACTACAGCAGCCTGAATGGAGTAGCGGCGGTCGGGCCCAACGACGTGTGGGCTGTGGGTTGGCATAGTGAAGGGACGCTGGTAGAGCATTGGAATGGCAGCACCTGGAGCGTTGTGCCTAGCCCCAATCCTTTATCAGCCGACGACAATTTGGTAGGAGTAGCGGCGGCGGCGGCCAACGACGTGTGGGCTGTAGGTCAGTATCGCGACGAAAAAGGCAATATCGTGACGCTGGTGGAGCACTGGGACGGCAATATGTGGAGCATCGTGCCAAGCCCTAACGAGAGTACGTTTGGCGACGAACTCAACGGAGTAGCGGCGCTGGGGACCAACGACGTGTGGGCTGTGGGGACGTATTACAACGTCACACGCAGGATGGAGCAGACGCTAGCGGAGCATTGGGACGGCAATATATGGACCATAGTGCCTAGCCCCAACCAGGGTGCGCAGGACAACTACCTGAATGGAGTAGCGGCGGCAGGACCAGGCGAAGTATGGGCTGTGGGCAACTGTTACTTTTGCACCGGCAATGTTCAGACGCTAGTGGAGAGGTGGGATGGCAACGTATGGAGCATCGTGCCAAGCCCCGACCAGGGCACCTACCTATACGGCGTGGCAGCGACAGGACCAGGCAATGTATGGGCCGTTGGGACGTATTCAGGCGATGGCGATACCCAGACGCTGGTGGAGAGGTATTATTCATGTGCAAATGCAACCACCCACCCACGCACCAACGCCTCAACCTCCCCCCGCCTGCCCCGGCGAGCACTTTACCGATGTGTGCCCCGACGAGTACTTCTACCCCTATGTCCAGGCTCTTACCAACGACAACATCCTGTACGGCTATGCCAGTGCTCCGCCCTGCCGTAACTCTCTCTGGATACCTTGCTTCAACCCCAATGACCCCAGCACCAGAGGCCAGATCAGCAAGATTGTCTCTCTTGCCGCTAACTTCAACGACGATGTCACTTCCCAGACCTTCGAGGATGTAGCCCCAGGCTCGAATTCTACACATACACCGAGCGCCTAGCCGAGCGCGGCATCATCGCCGGGTACCCATGTGGCGGCCCATATGAGCAATGCATACCACCCTTTAACCGCCCTTACTTCCGCACAAACAGAAAGGTAAGTCGCGGCCAGCTCTCCAAGATGGTGGCTCTCGCCTTCCAGTGGAACGACCCACCCACGGGCCAGACCTTCGAAGATGTCCCACCAGGCGCGCCCTTCTACACCTACACGGCTGAACTCAGCAGCAGAGGTATTATCAATGGCTATCCCTGTGGCAATCCCGGTGAGCCTTGCAACCCACCTGCAAATCGCCCCTACTTCCGCCCAAGCTACAACGTCCTGAGAGGCCAGACCGCCAAGATTGTACAGCTTGCCCGCACTCAGCCTACCCCTACCCCTACCCCAACAGCGACAGCCACGGGCACGTCGACGGCCACTGCTACTCTTACAGCAATTGCTACGATAGCTGCTACCTCCATCCCCACCTTCACGCCACCTGTCTCAACTGATACTCCGGCACCCACTATCACGTCTACAACCAGTCACTAAAGACACTTCAACTTCTATCACGCGTTGAGACGGATCACGGTAGGACCATATCAGGCCGATGTTGACTTCATCTTGATGTGGTCGTGATGACATCCACATGGCTTTCCTTCATCGCGGCTGTGGTCTCATCTGTTTCAATTATCTGCTATAGGGACAATATGCACGACGACAACAAGATCAATGCCGGGCGAGCGATGACCGTGGGCGTGGTGGCGGGCGGCGCTTACCTGGGGGCTATGTGGGTGGATAACAGGGTTAGCTCGCACCAATTCGACGATTTGAAGCTGGTGGGGCAGGCTTTCACTACGAAGTCGCCATGGTGGGTGATTCAGGGGTTGGCCGGGCATTTTGGCTTCTCGGCGCTGATGGCGCTTGTGTATGCTAAGTTTGCATATCGCCATCTGCCCGGCCCTGATGTGCTGAAGGCAGTCGTGTTTATGAATATCGAGAACGCTTCGCTTTACTCGGCAGCGTTTTTGTTAGATAGGTTTCACGCGGGAATACGGCACGGCGAGATACCTCGGCTGCTCAACAAGAAGACCTTTTACGGGCAGGTTGTCCGGCACATTGCATTCGGGCTTGCGCTTGGGCTGCTATATAAGCGGGACAGAGTTTAACAAGTCTAGCCCATAGTGACACAGAATTGCGATGGCCAAACTGCGTGTAAGGGCTATAGCGTCACTTCGGTTGCGCTTCGACGTAACGTTTCAGCTCAGCTAGCACTCGCGCATTCTCCTTACGGAACGCCCGTGCGACCAATGGGTCCGCCACCTTCAGCAGGCCGGGTATTTGGATCGTGAGATCGAGGTCGCGGACGACGCGTGTCGCGCCTTCTACCGGCTCAAGCGTGCAACGAATATGGACGTCAACGTTTGCGGTAAGCGGGCCTTGCTTCACCAGCATAGTATGGTGAAATGCAATGAATTTCGGTGGGTCAAACCCGGTGACAGAGCCGGGCCTTTCGCCTGACGGTCCCGCGTCGAGATAGGTTGTGCCGAGAACTACCGGATATGGCGATACCTGCGTGGTCCCGCCGAACGCATCTGAACCGGGCAGCCAGCGACTATAATTCGGCATGTCGGCGATCAGCTCAAAAATAGTCTCCGGAGAGCCCTCGATTAGCGCCGTGAATTGTGGGTGCGAGGTCGACATTTAGCTTCTCCTATTTCCGTAACAGAGGATAAAAAGAGAGATGGCAGCGAACCGCCCTCTATTCGTCTCTAATAGTCGAGAGCGTAGATAATCGCTTCGCCAAGGTCCAATGAGCGCCCCGAAGTCCACGCCGACTCGAACAGTGCAGGTTCTACCAATCGCGTGTCTGAGCAATGAGCTCACTGTAGTCGGCCTGGTCTACGATTGACAATGACGCCTCTCAGGCAGTCAACAACGCCTAATAAAGTGCCGGCGCGATCAGAACGGCTCTGTGCAAGGGCAATTGCGGCGAAGCCGATGATCGCCCTGGCGACGCCCCGCACAGGCCGCCACAGGTAGCCCAACACGCACACCGACGAACATCGCCCCGACCGCCTCGGCCTCGCCCAGGTCAACAGCGACATCTAGATCTACGGCTATGGTACCATTAATGGCATCTCCTACGCCTCCAACGACCTGCTCGATCCGGTTGAGCGATGTGCCTACAGGGAGCACGTTCTATGAAATGAGCAGGATGTCAGAAGGGAGACCATAAGGTCTCCCTTCTGACATCCTGCCGATCTCCAAAGTAGCCAGGGCTGAGGGAGCAGTACGGGCCACCCACGCGGCCAAAGGTCCATGTGTGCCTCACCAATTTTCTATGCCAGCGAACCAAAATCCAAAATTCGGCACCAGATCTTGCGAAAACCCCTTGACAATGGCAAACGTTTGCCTTATTATCTGGAGTGTATGGTAAACGTTTGCCATAAGATGAGATAGGAAGGAGGAAGCTGCAAAATGGCTGTTACTTTGCACAAGTTGGCCAGAGCCGCCGGAGTATCGGTCGCCACGGCTTCACGGGCGCTCAACGAAGGCTCTCACCCCGTGAACGAAGCAACAAAGCAGCGAATCCTCACCCTCGCCGAGCAGATGGGCTACAAACCTAATTTGATCGCACGCGGTCTGCGGACCGATCGTACGCTGACGATAGGTATTATCGTGGACAGCATAGTCAGCCCTTTCACCCCCATCATCATCCGCGGCATTCAAGACCATCTTCAGGAGCGCCATTACTTCAGCTTCATTATCAATACCGATCGCGATCCAGCTTATGAGAGCAGGGCAATAGACGACCTGGTAGGCCGCTCGATAGACGGGGTAATTCACGTCGAATTGCGTCTGCGCGGTGCCAATCCCGCGCTCGACCTGGTGAGTAAGCCTTACGTATTTGTCCATCGTCTCTTCAGCAGGGCGGACCGCAATTCGGTGTCCGTCGACGACAATTACGGGGCTCACCTGGCCATGGACCATCTGGCCAGGCTCGGCCACACTCGGATTGCCTACATCGGTGGGCCTTCCGGTTGGGACGCTTCGGCGAACAGGCTTGCCGGGTACGGCGAGGCCCTCGCGAGCCGGGGCATCGAGTACGACCCGAGGCTGGTGAGTGAAGGCAACTGGGAGTTGCAAAGCGGCTTCAGGGCTGCGCGCAGCTTTCTCGACATTCCCGAACGGGAGCGCCCCACAGCGATCTTCGCGGCTAACGACCTGATGGCCCTTGGAGCTATATACGCCATTCAGTCGGCCGGCCTTCGTGTCCCCGAGGAAATAGCGGTGGTCGGTTACGACGACCGCGAAATAGCCTCTCTTTCCCGGCCCACTATTACCACAGTTACCTTGCCTTGCTACGAGATGGGTATGGCTTCTGCCCGGCTGCTGCTTGACTTGCTCAACAAGCATGTCGAGGTGAGCGATGCCATCGTAACACGCGGCCGGTTGATCGTACGCGAGTCCTCGGGCGATCCGGAAGGGAAGATACCCCTGGAGCGGTACGAGTCACACACTACCGCTGACCACCTCATCGAGGACGAAGCCGGGACGAGCTAAGTCACCCGGCGTTCATTCTTCAGGAGTTATCGTTGGACGTTTACACAGCTAACAGCCCCTATAGCAAATTCAAAACTCTGTCACCTCCGCGACGTAAAAGTCACCGGGGGCTTTTGGAAGCGTCTGCAGGACCTGAACCACCGGGTCACGCTTCTTGATGGCTACAGGAAGCTGGAGGAGGCGGGCAACTTCGAGAACCTCCGCCGTGCAGCAGGCTTGAGCGATGCGCCTTACCGGGGACCTGTGTTCATGGACGAGGACGTGTACAAGTGGCTCGAAGCCGTATCGCACGAGATCGAGAACACCGGCGACCCGGAGCTTATTGAGTTAGCTGACCGCACGATCGAATTGCTTGGGGCGGCGCAGCAGCCGGACGGCTACCTCAACTCTTACTATCAGGTGGTTGCCCCCGACAAGCGCTGGACCGACCTCGACCACGGGCACGAAATGTACTGCGCCGGCCACTTGATCCAGGCGGCAGTCGCCCACCACAGAGCCACGGGTAGCGACAAACTCCTGAACATCGCTCGCCGCTTCGCAGACTGCATTGATTCGACTTTCGGCCCTGATTTGCGACATGGCACCTGCGGGCACCCGGAGATCGAGATGGCCCTGGTTGAGCTATACCGAGAGACAGCCGAGGCGCGCTATTTGAAGCTCGCGCAGTTCCTCATCGACCAGCGAGGCAAGAACAGGATGGCGGGTTTTGATATTTATGGCCCCGCGTACCACCAGGATCGCGTACCCGTGCGCGAGGCGCAAGTGGTCGAGGGGCACGCCGTCCGGCAGCTCTATCTCCTGACCGGGGTTACCGATATCTATATGGAGACGGGCGAAAAGGCCCTTTTCGATGCGGTCATGCGCCTGTGGGACGACGCGTTCACGAAGAAGATGTATATAACGGGCGGCTTCGGCTCGCGCTATGAGGGAGAGAGCTTCGGCGAGGCATACGAGCTTCCCAGCGACCGCTGCTACTGCGAGACGTGCGCTGCCGTCGGCTCGGCCATTTGGAACTGGCGCATGTTGCTGGCCACGGGCGAGTGCCGTTTTGCGGACGAGTTGGAGCGCGTCCTGTACAACGGCTTTCTGAGCGGCTACGCATTACGATGGCCGGCACTATTTCTATATGAACCCCCTTGAAAGCAGGGAGGGCGTCGAGCGCCCGGCCTGGCACCACGTGGCTTGCTGCCCCCCAAATATCATGCGCCAGGTCGCTGCGGTGGGTCACTATATCGCCACGCACAACGAGAGTGGCCTGCAGGTTCACCAGTATATCGCTTCTACTCTTTCAAGCAATGCGGAAGGGCTTACAGAAGGCGGGCGACGCACGTTGCGATTGGAAACGAATTACCCGTGGGATGGGCATGTGCGCATACACGTTGACGAGACGGGCAGCGACCGGTGGCAACTGTCGCTCAGGGTGCCCGGATGGTGCTCTGGAGCCAGGCTTTCGGTAAACGGCGAGGACCAGGGGCCGGTGCAGAGTGGCAGCTACGCAGGCGTGGAACGCAATTGGGCACCGGGCGACCTGGTCGAGCTATTCCTGCCCGTCGAGGCGCGCTGGGTAAAACCGAACCCCAGGGTTGATGCCATCCGGGGCTCTGCGGCGATAGTGCGAGGCCCGCTGGTCTACTGTCTGGAGGAGACAGACCAGGAACATGGAGTTAACCTGCTGGATGTGCGTGCCGTTACTGCTGCGCCACTTCGGGAAGTCTGGAATGAGGACCTCCTCGGCGGGGTGATGCAAGTGCAAACACTCGGTGAGCTGGAAGACTCGTCCGCCTGGGAGAGCAAGCTGTACGATGCCTCGGACGGCCATAATCAGGCCGCTACTCCTCTTACCATGACGGCTATCCCATATTACCTGTGGGCCAACCGTGGCAAGGCCCCGATGCGGGTGTGGATTCCTGAGGCGGAGAGATAAGAGACATGGAACCGATCGTGATCACCCCCACGAAGATAGGCGAGCAGACCGGCCTTGTCCTGCAACCGCGAGGATGGGAAGACCTCTCAGTAGAGGTGCTTGCCCCGGCCGCTTGCAGCTATCTGAAGGGTCACACCGGAGATGCTGACGCGCAGCGCGCGTACAACAGCGTGCAAGCGCGGCCCGGAGGGAAGGTCCTTGGCGCGAGCAACTGGGTTCGGGGCGATCACGCGTTCAGCTTGTCCGATGCCTGGAGCGGCGCGGGTGAAGGCAGGGTGCGATTGGAGAGGCGGCTGACGGTTTCGCAGCGTGATGGCGCCGAAGCAGAGACCGGCGACGGTTTCCAGATGCACATTGGCTTCGGGCTGGCTTCGGCCCCGGCCTCGACCCCGGGCGATTGGCGCTTCTTCGCGCCTGGCATCCTCTACTCGCCGGGTCAGTTCTCTGGGAGGAGCACGGTCACTTTCAGCGACAATCGCCTGGCATACCCACTCATTCTGGCCTACCAGCCGAGCAGCGGGCGTGCCGTATGTGCCAGCCGCGTGCAGACCGCTGCCTTCGACAACCAGCCAATGCGACATAACATGGAGCAACGCTACCTGCAGACTACCGACCTCGGCTCGCTTGGCTATTCGCGCCGCCAGGGCGCGGTCAGCCTTGAAATCTTCTGGCCCTATTATGAGGCAGAGGGAAGCGCGCTCCTCAACTCGCGAGGGTCGGCGGCCTCAGCCTATTACCCGCTCGACGGCTCCTTCGAGGTTTCCCTGCTGTACGAGGTCTTCATGTTCGAGGCGGGGAGTTTCGCTGACGCGGTGCTCATCGCATTCAGGAATGCCTATGTCCTTGCGAAACCTCAACCTCCTTATTTGCCTTTCTCCCTGGCGGACTCGATCGAGTACAGACTGGACTTCCCTGCAGAAGACTTACTGCGAATGGGAGCAGGGCGGGGCGGGCTTCATCCTCAACTTCGACCCGGAGCGAGGGTACGGCTCGCAGGCAAAAGCCTTCGGCGCCTCTTTCACGACACACGATACGAACGACTCGCATTCCATCCTCGAATACGGTTTCACCGGGCGGCAACTGAACGCGGCCTACATGTTAGGAGAGCGCAAGGGCGGCGAGTGGTTGGAGCGAGGTGCGCGAGTGGTTGACTTCTTCGTCGACCGCCTGGCTACGGAATCGGGGTGGATATACACCCTTTATCACCTCGACAAGGCCCGCCCTCTCTACACGGTGGGCGACCCGGACGGCCCTGTCATGCATTACCTGGCTACCTCCGCGCAACCCGGCAACTACCTTCGAATGATGGTCGAGGCCGCCTGGGATCTCCTTCTCAACTATCGCCTCCACCGCGAGCGCGGAGCAATCCACGAGGACTGGCTGGCCGCATGCCTGCGCTTCGGCGATTTCCTCGCCGGCTGCCAGAACAGCGACGGCTCGTGGTTCCGCGCATACACGCCCGAGGGCGAGCCTGTTGGGTCGAGCGGTGCCTCAGGTTCGTAGCGACGAGTTCGGAGTGCCGAGGCGAAATCGGCCACCTGCACCCCGGTACCCTACTTGCTCGCGCTAGCAGGTGAAGTGGGCTTGGTCAAGTCGGGCGAGGCAGGTGAAGTCTACAAAGTGGCTGCTCGAAAGGCCTGCGATTATCTGCTCCGAGAGCACGTAGCCCTTGACGAGTACAGAGGCGGCACGCTCGACAACCCGAACGTGGTGGACAAAGAGGCCGCTATGCTCACGATGGTCGCCCTCCTCAGTATGTACGAGCAATCGGGGCGGAGGACGAAGGATAGAGATACTTACCTGCGGGGTGCCGAACGAGCTGCCAAACTCGCGGTTACCTGGAACTCGATCTGGAACGTGCCCCTGGTCCCCGGCACCCGCCTGGAGGGCGCTCACGTTCGGTCGACGGGCTGGGGCGGGATCAACTCGATATGGGGAGCAGGGGTGACCGATATCTATTCGCTCTTCTTCCTGGCCGAGTTTGTCCGCATGAGCACGGCTCACGGGCGAAGAGTTATACGCAAACGTGGCCGAACTCGTTGCCTGTGGCACCCAACAGATCCTCTCGTACCCCGGCGACCTGTACGGCTTCGAGGATATCGGAATGCAGCCGGAAGGCATTGCCTTCTGTGACCAGGGCGTCGACGATGGTTTGATCGCCAGGGGCGACATCTGGGGCGGCCTTGGCTGGATCTATACGGCCGGTACCTACGGCCTCGATCGCTACCTGCAAGTGCGGGCCATGGGGAGGTGATAGATAAGGGCCGAAAGCGGTAGCGTCCCAGCTGCATCCTGTTAGAAACGTCGGTGAATTTCAATTTAGACCAAGAGGAGTTTCTCAAATAATTCGAATTCGCGCACGAGCATCGTGGCTGCTGCTCATAGTTCTTATGCTTCTGGTGTCGGCATGCGACACAGCGGCGACCCCGACAACCCAGACCGCCCCCTCCAGTGGGTCTGCCCCCACCGCTACTGTGGGCACAAGCGCAGGCGCGAGCGGTGCGGCGACCGGTACCACGCCAACGGCAGCTTCAACGGCTGCTGCAACAAGCTCGACCGGCAGCGCGGGCAGCGGCTCGGCCATCAAGATCACCGTCCTGTCCAATTTCACGCCTGACGTGGCGCGAGGCAAGGTGCTGAACGACCTGATCACGCAGTTCAATCAGGCCCAACAGGGCAAGATCGAGGTCGTGTCGAAGTCCCGACCCGGACTGGCCGACCCTCCAGCAGAAGATCAAGTCGATGATCGCCGCGCACTCCGCGCCGGACGTCTTCCTGTACAACTACAACCCTTCAGACCTCACCCGCGAGCAGTCGGGCGAACTGATGGACTGGTCGAGCTACCTGAACGCCGACCCCACCTGGAAAGCGAGCTTTCGCCCCGAGAACCTGCAGGCGGTGACCGTCAACGGCCAGATCGAGGCCATCCCGAGCGACCAGGCTCCTGTACTCTTCTACTACCATAAGGACCTGTTCCAGAAGGCCGGAATTCAGAGCTTCCCGACCACCTGGACGGAGTTCTGGCAGGACGCCGACAAGCTCAAAGCCAGTGGCGTGGCGCCTATAGCTCTCATGACCGCGGACGACGCCTGGCACACAATGAACGCATTCACCTACCTGACCACGGCGTACGGCGGCACCAACGTCTTCGCCCCCGACCAGTCGCTCAACTCGCCGGCGGTAGTACAAGGCGCGACCGACCTGAAGAAGCTCTTCGGCTACACAACCGCGGACGCTGTCGGCGCTAACTACTCGATCAGCTCCAACAACTTTCTCACCGGTAAAGCGGCGATGGTGATCGACGGTCCCTGGTTGATCAGCTCTATTCAGAACCAGACAGGCGGCACAGCGAGTGACGTTGCCGTGGCCGTAGCCCCGACTAACGGTGACAACAAAGTGCCCGCTGGCTATATAGTTACCGACTCGCTCAACCTCTGGGGAGCAGCCAAGCAGAGCGACAAGGCCAAAGAGCAGGCGGTTGTGGCGTGGATGAAGTTCCTCACCTCTCCCGACAGTGCAAAGAAGCTCTCCGTTGACGGCCAGTACCCGCTGGCCGTGAAGACCACGCTCACGCAGGACGATGTCACCAAGGCCGGCCCCCTCATGGGCCAGGTGCTGCAACTCAACACCGCCGCCCCGGCTGCCGTGGTCGAAGCGGTGAGGAATATCAAGACGTCCGCGCAAGCGCAACTCCCTTCGCTGCTGGAAGCCCTGGCTATCGGCCAGACTTCCCCCCAGGACTTCGCCACTCAGTTGCAGAACTTCAACAAGTGAGAAGCGAGAAATGAGAAATGGCAAATGAGAAAACCAGTGGCTGGGGGCCAGCCGGTCTTCTAACCACTAGCAACTCGGTCTCGTGTCTCATTTCTCATTTCTCATTTCTTGGAGGAACAACTATGGCTACGAAGCCTCAAATCGCTCTATATCTCACGCCTGCCGTTGTGCTGGTGGTCGGGTTTTTCGTAATCCCGCTGCTGTTCATTCTCTACATGAGCTTTCACCAGTGGGCGGGGCTTGGCCCTGCCACCTTCGTGGGGTTCGACAACTTCACATACCTGTTCAATGACAGCAGCTTCCGCACGGCCCTCTTCAACACGCTGACCTGGGTGGCGGTAGGCACCTTCATCCACACGCCGCTGTGCATCCTGGTTGCCCTCGTGATCGCCCGGCGCCCGTTCATGTGGAAGTTCTTCAGAACTATCTTCTTCCTGCCCAACGTGATCTCGACAACGGCTATCGCCCTACTCTGGTATTTCCTTTACCATGTCGATATGGGCCTGATCAACAAAGTGCTCGACAGCATAGGGCTTCAAAGTCTATCCAGGGCGTGGCTTTTCGACCCGACCACCGCCTTACCCGCCACCATGGTCCCGTGGGTGATATATATCGGCTTCGGCATGGTGATCTTCCTCACCCAGATCTCGACGATCCCTCGCGAGCTTTACGAAGCGGCTCAGCTTGACGGGGCGACGGGCTGGGAGCAGGACCTGCATATCACGATCCCCTTGATCAGGCGAGCCATCGCCTTGCAGGTGCTGTTCGTGGTCGGCTACGCGCTCAAGATGTTCGAGTACCCTTTCATAATGACCAACGGCGGTCCCGCCAACAAAACGATCAACCTTTCCCTCTATATCTACCGGCAGATGATGACTGCCAACCAGTACGGACTATCCATGGCAGCGGGGGTGGTGACGGTGCTCGTGGGAGTGGTGCTCCTCTCAATTATCTTCTTTGTGCTAAGACGGATGGATAACGCATGAACCTTACCGATGCTCAAACGACACCATACGTGGAAGTGGGCCGGCCGGCCCGGCCCCAGGCGTCCATTTTCAGTTCGAAGATCTTCACCTGGGTGGTGATCGGCGTCTTCCTGGTGCTGACCCTGGTGCCTTTCGCCTGGCTGCTCCTATCTTCGCTCAAGACGAACGCGGAGCTCTTCTCCAACCCTTTCAGCCTGCCCAATACCTGGTCGCTGGATAACTACACGGCGGCGCTCGCGGCCCACCCGCTGGGCATCTACTTGCGCAACAGCGCGGTGACCGCCGTCACCTCCACCCTGCTGGCCCTCGCTGCGGCCTCGCTGGCATCGTACGCGCTGCTCCACCAGTTCCGCTTCAGCCGCAGCACGTACCTCTTCCTGATGTTCGGCCTGCTCTTGCCGGTGAACGCCTTCATAGCGCCGATCTTCTATATCATTCACTTCCTGGGCCTGTACAACACCGTGTGGGGCGTGTCGCTCGTATACGCGGGGATATCGTTCCCGCTTTGCTTCCTGATCATCAAGACCTAT
This sequence comes from uncultured Chloroflexia bacterium, assembly GCA_963837315.1. Lineage (GTDB taxonomy): Bacteria > Chloroflexota > Chloroflexia > QHBQ01 > JADMIH01 > JADMIH01. The sequence goes on along the minus strand of CAWINE010000010.1, from coordinate 243,672 downwards.
ATGGACACGATCCCTGCGGAGCTGCTGGAAGTCAGCCGGCTGGACGGGGCGTCATATCACAGGGTATTCTTCAGTATCGTGCTTCCCATCAGCGTGCCCGGCATCGTGACAGCGGCTATCTTCCTGGTGATCACCGCGTGGAACGAGCTTTTGTTCGCCAGCATTCTGACCCAGGACCAGAATGCGCAGACGGTACAGGTAGGCGTGCGCTACTTCCTATCAACCTACTCGGCGAACTACCCGCAGGCTTTCGCCGCTACGGTAATGGCTATTATCCCGACCGTGCTCGCCTACATTTTCCTGAGCGACCGGGTGATCGAAGGCATGACGGCGGGCAGCCTGAAATAATTGCGGATTGCGGATTGCGGATTATCACTGCTTACTGTCGTCGCAATTTGTAATTCGTAACTTCCGAAGGGGGGACTATGCGGAAATATGCCATAGGCGTCGATTTCGGCACCGAGTCGGGCCGTGCGGTCATCGTGGATGTGGCCAACGGGCAGGAACTGGCCGCCAGCGTCCACGCTTATGCTAACGGCGTGATCGATGAGAAGCTGCCCGGCACAGGGCAGAGGCTTGAGCCTGACTGGGCGCTGCAGGACCCGAACGACTATATCGAGGTTTTCAAGAACGCCGTGCCGGCTGTGCTGAGAGAGAGCGGCGTCGACCCGAAGGACGTGATCGGAGTGGGCATAGACTTCACCGCCTGCACGATGCTACCCACCACGGCCGGCGGGACGCCACTCTGCTTCCTGCCCGAGTACCGGAAAGAGCCGCACGCGTGGGTAAAGCTGTGGAAGCACCACGCGGCCCAACCCGAGGCCGACCGCATCAACGAGGTGGCCAGGAAGCGGGGCGAGAAATGGCTCTCTCTCTACGGGGGCAAGATCTCCTCCGAATGGTTCTTCTCCAAGGCCCTGCAGATCCTGAACGAGGCCCCCCATATTTACCATGCCGCTGGCCGCCTCATCGAGGCCGCCGACTGGGCGGTCTGGCAGTTGACGGGCCAGGAGACGCGCAACGTCTGTACCGCCGGGTACAAGGCAATATGGCACAAGGGGAATATTGATGAGGGCAATGGCTTCCCCTCTCGCGATTACTTCGCCGCACTCCACCCCGAAATGGCCGATATAGTCGACCGGAAGATGAAGACGGGATGTGGCCCCGCTTGGCTCCAAAGCAGGCGAGCTTACGGAGCAGGCCGCCGGCTGGACGGGCCTGCTCCCCGGCACGGCCGTTGCGGTCGCCAACGTGGACGCGCATGTGACGGTGCCGGTGACCGGCAGCACGCAGCCGGGGATCATGGTGATGATCATGGGCACGAGCACCTGCCACGTGATGATAGGCGAGCCCTCGGCTGAGACGCCCGAGGTACCGGGCATGTGCGGCGTCGTGGAGGGAGGGATCATACCGGGAGCGCCCGGTTACGAGGCCGGGCAGAGCGGGGTTGGTGATATCTTCGCCTGGTTCGTGGAGAACGGCGTCCCCCAGGAGTATCAGCAAGAGGCCGCGAAGCGGGGGGTGAGCCTGCACGAGCTTCTGGAAGAAGAAGCCGCCACTCTTAAGCCTGGAGAGAGCGGCTTGCTCGCACTCGACTGGTGGAATGGCAACCGCTCTACGCTGGTAGACGTTGAGCTGAGCGGACTGCTGGTTGGTATGACCCTGGCAACCAGGGCCCCGGAGATATATCGCGCCCTGATCGAGGCCACGGCGTACGGCACTCGAGAGATCATCGACACGCTGGAGAGGTCCGGGGTGCGAGTGCGGAGGCTGGTGGCGGCAGGCGGCCTGCCGGAGCGCAACAAGTTGCTCATGCAGATATACGCTGACGTGACAAACCGCGAGATCGGCATCGTGAGGAGCGGACAGGCTCCGGCAGTGGGCTCCGCAATGCACGCAGCCGTGGCCGCAGGCCTCGAGCGGGGTGGCTACTCGGATATAGCCGAAGCTGCCCGGCAGATGGGTGGCCTGCGTGACGAAAAGTTCACGCCTATCGCCGCGAACGTAGCCATATATGACCGCCTGTACGCCGAGTACAAGACCCTGTATGACTACTTCGGCAGGGGCCAGAACGACGTGATGAAGCGCCTGCGCGAGATGCGCCGGGAAGCGCTCTTGTAGCCGATTGCGGATTGCGGACCTCTCCATTGCGGATTGCGGATTGCGGATTGCGGATTAGAGATTACCATAAGAATCTTGGCGAACCTTTGCGACCTTTGCGTCTTGGCGGTTAGGGTAGTCCGCAATCCGCAATCCGCAATCCGCAATTTGGCTAGCAGAGCGCCCTGCAAGACTTAGACTGACAAACGAGGATATTCATGCTGGAAGATCTGAAAGAAGAACTCTATAATTTGCACCTGGAGTTGCCCAGGTACAACCTGGTGGCGTGGACCGGAGGAAACGTCTCGGTCCGAGACCCGAAAAGCGGGCCTGGTCGTGATCAAGCCCTCCGGCCTGCGCTACGAGCTTATGCGCGCCCACCACATGGTTGTGCTCGACCTTGACGGGCGAGTCGTGGAGGGAGACCTCAAACCCTCCTCGGATACGGCCAGCCACCTGTACATCTACCGGCACCGGGAGGACGTGAACGGAGTGGTGCACACCCACTCCCCTTACGCGACCGCGTTCGCGGCCAACGGCATGTCGATTCCGGTGGTGCTCACCGCTATCGCTGACGAGTTTGGTGGACCGATCCCCTGCGGGGGCTTCTCACTGATAGGGGACGAGTTGATCGGCAAGATCGTGGTTGAGATCTATAGGCAGGTCTCCAGCGGTGCTGCTGAAGAACCACGGGGTCTTCACTATCGGCGCAAGCGTGGAAGCCGCGGTGAAAGCTGCCGTGATGACCGAGGACGCTGCGCGGAGCGTGTGGCTGGCGATGCAATTGGGCACGCCGGACGTGATCCCCGCAGAAGCCGTAGAGAAATTGCACTACCGGTACACGCACCTGTACGGGCAGAGAGAGGAGAGCTAATGCCATGATCGACCTGAAGCAATATGAAGTCTGGTTCGTGACCGGCAGCCAGCACCTGTACGGGCCGGAAACGCTGCAGAAAGTAGCCGAGCACTCCCAGGAGATGGCGACCGCGCTTGACCGCTCGGCAGCAATCCCCTGTCATGTGGTGTTCAAGCCCGTGCTAACAGGGCCGGACGAAATCCGCAGGTTGTGCCTTGAAGCCAATTCCACCGAGAAGTGCGTGGGGATAATCGCCTGGATGCATACTTTCTCTCCGGCGAAGATGTGGATCGCGGGGCTGGTTTCCCTGCAGAAGCCTCTTGCTCACCTGCATACCCAGTACAACCGGGAGATACCGTGGTCCGAGATAGACATGGACTTCATGAACCTCAACCAGTCAGCCCACGGAGACCGGGAGTTCGGTTTTATCGGCAGCCGGATGCGCATCGCTCGCAAGGTGATAGTGGGCCACTGGCAGGACGACGAGGTGCTCGACAGCCTGGGGGCGTGGGCCCGCGCGGCGTGCGCCTGGCAGGACTGGCAGGGGGCCAGGGTGATCCGCTTCGGGGACAACATGCGTGAGGTGGCGGTTACCGAGGGGGACAAGGTCGAAGCCCAGCGGCGTCTTGGCTACTCGGTCAACGGCTACGGTGTTGGCGATCTGGTCAAATACGTGAACGAGGTAGCGGACGCTGAGATCGACGGGACGGTGAAGGAGTATGAGGAGCGCTACGATGTCGTTCCGGCGTTGCGGCGGGGAGGCGAGCGGCACGAGTTGCTGCGCAACGGAGCCCGCCAGGAAATAGGCATCAGGCGGTTCCTGGAAGCCCAGAACGGTAAAGCGTGGACAACAACCTTCGAGGATCTGCACGGGCTGGACCAGTTGCCCGGCCTCGCGGCCCAGCGCCTCATGAACGAGGGATACGGGTACGGCGCGGAGGGCGACTGGAAGACTGCTGCCCTGGTGCGAGCTATGATGGTAATGAGCGCGGGCCTTGAGGGCGGAACCTCCTTCATGGAAGACTACACCTATCACCTGGCTACTTCGGGCATGAAGATACTCGGCTCGCATATGCTCGAAATCTCAGAGCAGATTTCGGCGGAGAAACCGAGGCTGGAGATCCACCCGCTATCGATTGGCGGGAAGGCCGACCCGGTGCGGCTGGTGTTCGACGCCAGGAGCGGCCCGGCTGTTGCAGCCACCATTATCGATGTCGGAAACCGCTTCCGCATGGTCGTGAACGAAGTGGAGGCAGTGCCAATGGATCAGCCTCTCCCCAGGCTACCGGTCGCCCGCGCCCTCTGGATGCCTCGACCCGACCTCAAGACCGCTACTACCGCCTGGATCCTGGCAGGCGGCGCGCACCACACGGGGTTCAGCTACGCTCTTAAAGCCGAGCACATGGAAAACTTCGCCGAGATGGCCTGCGATCGAGTTTTTGCTCATCGACGGCGACACCAGACTGGCAGACTTCAAGAAGGAGTTGCGTTGGAACGACGTCTATTATCTGGTAGCGAAGGGTCTGTAGCGCATGTAGTCGGGACTGACGGAAGTGCCCCTACAACCCGATTCTGAACGCTTGCCCCAACCGCCACAAGTCTTCCCTGGTAAGGGAGTACGTGTAACCCTGAAGCCCCAGGTTTTGTTCTTGAGGGATATGTGCCTCCAGGACCCGTGGAAGCATTAGAAAGTATAGACCAGACGGCCACACAAAGCAGGGCTGATGCAAAGTCGATGCCTGGCATGTCCGGGCGTATGCAAAGTGGCTGTCCTGCGTGCCGCCTTGGCCTTGTCATTCTTCGCTTCGCTCCTCCGAAAATAAGGGCGCAGGGGCGGCTAACCCTGCCGGGGTTTGGGTGTCCCCAACACTCCCTCTTTATTTTCATTCGCCGTGGTGACCGCCGCATGCGTAACCACCTATGACCTGGCGGCTTGCCGGCCTTTGCACGAAGTCATAGAAGGTTGAGCCGGCGGGCACGTCCTCGAATATCCCGGCTGCCCGCAGGATCGTCGGCCCTATTTGCTTAACGGGCAACACGAAACTCATCTATTACCGCTTTTGTTACCGGTTCTGTTACCGCAAAATGGACGGTCCTTACCTTCCATCTAATCTATTCCTGCGCCCATAATTAGCTCACTTTCCAGGTGGCAGCCAAATGCCATCGCGAGAAGGACTGGATTGTTCTGCTATTGAGGTCTAAGGAGATTAGAAATGAAAAACATCTTTACCCGTCTTAAGCTGATTGTCCCTTTTGCCATCATCCTGGCGGGTTGCACCCAATCCCCGGCAGCCCCTACTGCCACATCGCCGCCTGTACCTTCGACGGCAACATCTGCTGTCACTGCCTCATCGACAGCCCCACCCGTGAAGTCTCTGGGCGCAATCAAGATCGCAATTAATGTTCCGCTTTCGGGTGACCGCTCCCCCCTTGGTAAAGCCATTCAGAGTGGGGCCGAATTAGCGCTGAGCCAACTCTCTTCTCCCATAGCACAGTTGGGTATGACGGTGACCCTGGCTCCCTACGATGATCAGGGCGACCCTGATACCGCTAGTGCGAATATCAGGCAGATGGCCGCAGACCCGGCGATTCTGTGCGGTATCGGTAGCGCCCACTCGGATGTTATGATGGCCGCGCTAGATGAGTATCACAAAGCCGGTATTCCCTTCATATCCCCAGGTACCACTGCTCCTCCCATTACCGACCCTGGATATCTGGAAATCAACCGTCTTAGTGGACGAGATGATGTTCAAGGCATTGTTGCTGCCGAATTTGCCCAGAGTCTGGGCGTCAAGAGCGTATTCATCGCTCAAAACAATTCCGGCTACGGACGAGCCGTAACCACGGCCCTACAGAAGCGTGCTGGAGAGCTTGGCATCAAGGTGGTTGATGTTGAGGTTGAGACCGTTGATAACACAAGTACAGATTTCAGTGATTGGGTCACGAAAGTGTTGGCCGATAAGCCCGACCTCGTCTATTTTGTCGCCTTCCCTGATCAAGCGGGCCCGTTCTTCAAGCAGTTACGAGATAAAGGGTTCAAAGGCACTTTTATGGGGCCGGATGCTTTTGACTCCCCTGACTCCCCTGATCTCGCGCAACTCGCCGGGGATTCGCTGACAAGCGGCGGTGGCACATATTACTCCACAATGACGATTCCTACCAACGCCTACTCCGGTGCTGCGAACTTCATTGCGGACTTCAAAGCGAAGTACGGCACGGAACCACCCCCGGGTGCGGATCAAGCGTATGATGCTATGGCTACCTGCCTGAGAGGCATTGAGAATACTGCCAGGGCCAAGAACAACCAGTTACCGACTCGTTCAGAAGTCGCCGGTGCCATTCGAGCACTCCCGGACCTAAAGGGCGTTACAGGGACCATAGGCTTCAATGCCAAAGGTGATCTAAAGCACGCAAGCTACTTCATATTCCAGGTGCATACCGGCGTGCCCGATAAGTGGAGCAACAACACTCTGGTCAAGACGTTTGAAGAGGCACCGCCGCAGTAGGCTCGCCGCTATGCATAGTGGGCGGCAAGGCCTTAGCTGACGCTAAGGAATTACGAGTTACGAATTACGAATTACGAATTACGAGAACCGAGGTTCATTCGTAATTCGTAATTCGTAATTCGTAATTCCCGAAGGGTTACGGCGGGCACTGGTCCATATGCAAAAATTCTCGGCACTCATCAAGCGTCCAGGTTCGCGTCAGCCGCGACTTCGCCAGGGCAACCAGGTCCTCAATCCGCAAAGCGTAGATTTCCACACTCGCACTGTTGGTGTTTATGTTCACATCCACGGTGGCAAGCCGCCCGCCATCGGTACTAAAAACTCCTACCTCAATACCCGGCAAACTGAGCAATTCCTCGCCAGTCGCCACATCCCAGAGCTTGACTGTGTGATCCTGGCTGGCGGTCACCAGACGCCTGCCATCGGGCGAAAAGGAAACCCGCGTGAGAGTGCTCGTATGGCCTTTCAGCGTTAGCAGCTCCTGACCGGTGGCAGCATCCCAAATCTTGGCCGTTCCATCCCGGCTTGCGGTGGCCAGGCGCGTCCCATCCGGACTATAGGCGATCCCATAGACGGCGTCGGTGTGATTGGTGAGAGTAAGCACGGTTTGGCCTGTAGTCAGGTCCCAGATTCTGGCAGTGTTGTCAAGGCTGGCGGTGGCCAGCCGTTTTCCGTCCGGACTGAACGCCACTTCCCAGACCTCGTCTGCGTGACCGATGAGAGCGAGCAGCGGTGCGCCTGTTGCGGCATCCCATATATGAGCCACACTATTTGAATCGCCCGTGGCGATTCGCTTACCGTCTGGACTAAAGGTGATGCCAAAGGTGGTTATGCCCGGGTCCTTCAGCCGAAACAATGCATGCCCTGTCGCTGCGTCCCACACTCCCGTGGCACCGTCCACTCCCCCGGTGGCCAGCAGCCTGCCATCGGGGCTGAGAGCCAACTGGCCAATCATAGGTCCGACAGGAATAGTTAGCACTTCCCGGCCGGTGACTGTATCCAGTACTTTGACCTCGCTATCGCTGTTTGTGGGGTCATCTCCGTAGTTGAAAGCAGTGAAAAGGCGGGAGCCGTCGGGGCTGAAACCGCCAACCGCAATGTATGGTGGGCTTGGGTTGCTGGATTGCACCGCAAGGAGCTCCCGGTCGGGACCCAGGTACCAGATCTTGACCGTTCCGTTTTCGTCTCCCTGTCGCGAGGCGTGTGCCGTCATTGCTGAAAGCAACGCCTTGTATGCTCGCGGTATGTCCCCACAGCGTGAGAAGTGCTTTGCCGGTGGCGGCGTCCCACACTCTTGCCGTTCGGTCCAGGCTGACTGTGACAAGCCGCGTGCCATCCGGGCTGTAGGCCTCGTTGTTAATTACATTGGTATGGCCGGTGAAGCTCACCAGTTGTTTGGCCGTGACTGCATCCCACACATGGCTGAACGTCGCGACTTTGGTGCCATCAGGACTTAAGATGCCGGACCCTTCGTCGTTAATTGTGAACAATTCCTTACCTGTCGTACCATCCCATATCCTCACTGTCCCGTCGTTACCGCCGGTCGAGATCCGTTTATTGTCGGGGCTGAAGGTAATACTTCCCACGGCGCCAATGTGTCCTCGGAGGGTATGCAACGGGCGACCCGTTGCGACGTCCCAGACTTTGGCAGTTGTGTCCGCACTCGCCGAGCCAAGAAGTGTACCGTCCGGGCTGAATCTCACCACATACACTACATCGGTGTGACCGCTCAACGTACGAATAAGCTGTCCTGTGACCGGATCCCACAGTCTAACTTGATTATCGCCGCTTGCTGTCGCCAGGAGCTTGCCATCGGGGCTGAATACCACGCTATTCGCGCTGCCCTTCAGGGCTGTGCTGCTTGAGAAGACCTGTAAAGCGAGCAGTTCCTTGCCCGTTGCGGCGTCCCAGATTTTTGCCGTGCCGTCCTGGCTGGCGGTCGCGACACGCGTGCCGTCCGGACTGAATGAAACGCTCCAGACCGGGGCATTATGCGCTTGAATGGTAAGCAGCGCGTGGGAGGCTAGCACCGAGCGATGAAGGCGTTCTCTGCCTCTGTGGTCCACGTTTTGTCCACATCATATGTGATCTTCACAGCTTGCAGAGCGAGCAAGATGCTCCGCTCGGGGTCCACGTTCAAGTTGCTGATCGCTGCCGCGGCGAGCTCACGTGAGGATGACAGGCGGCTTGCCTGCTCTGCTTCCAGTCGCGCCTCCTGCTCGCCGACTGCTCGCACGCGAGCCTGGTCACCGAAATAAAAGGCAACACCCGCCAGCACCAGAGCGAGCAGGAAAGCCCCGGCCAGAAATATGGCACGGCGACGCAGCTGAGTGGCGGCCCGCTGCTGAGTTTCCGCCAGTTGACGGGCAGCCTGTAACTCCCGCTGCCTCTGAATTTCCCGGTCTTCGTCTTCCCGTGCCGCCGCATCTTGAGATGCCCCAAGAAACTCACGCTCTTGAGCATTGAGTGCGACGTCTCCTTCGACCTGCAGGGCTTCAAATTGCGCCAATCGTACTCCGTGAACCAGGAAGCTCGAATCCTGCCCCGCATTCGTCCACTCGGTAGCCGCCGATAAGAGCCGTCTCTGCATGCCCAGGCTTTCCCGGCTGGATTCCAGCCACTCACAAAGCCGCCCCCAACTGGTCAACAGGGCTTCGTGCGCTACCTCCACGGTCGGCCCGCCCGTCACGGGATCTCGGTCAAATGTCAAAAGACGGTAGCGGCCAAATATGTCCAGCACATTGTGCAAAGCCGCTTCATCTGGCGCCACGGTCGCCATCTCGGCCATGCGTACACGTCGCCTGGTATCCTCCACTCCCTCGCCGAGTGTCACCAACCTCAGGAAGAGCTGGCGTGTAGTCTCTTGCTCTACAGGACCAAGCCGGTTGTAGATCGCTTCAGCCCGCCGTGAGAGGGCACCGGGCACGCCGCCGCTCTCCTTATAAGCTTGCAGGGTCATTATACGGCCGTTGCGGCGCTCGAACAGCTCCGTCAGGGCGTACTGGAGCAAAGGCAGAGCGCCCGGCTGCTCGGTGACATCCTGGATGATCGCGGCGAGTAGATCCTGCTCCAAAGTCACGCCCGTGCGCGCAGCAGGACGGACAATTGCCCTCTCAAGCTCGTCACCGGACATAGGCAGTACTACTTCTGTGCGCTGCCTCACCAGTTCGCCGGCCTGACGGTAGAGGAGAGGGCGATCATAGAAGTCTGCCCGGAGGGTGACCACCACACGCAAAGGGCTATGGAGGTCTGTTGCAGCAACAAACAATCCGTCGAGGAAACGCCTTCGAGTAGCCTCATCCTGGACCAGGGTGAATACCTCTTCAAACTGGTCGAGCACAATAAGCATTGCGGCGGCAGGGTCCGCAGGCAGCACCCGCTTGACGGCGCGCAGCAGGCCACGCTCGTCCTCCAGCAGTTGAGGGAGCAGGCTTGCGGGTGGGTTCACAGCCACACGTAGAAGAGCTGCCTCCAATTCCTCGAGAGGGTGGGTGCCCGGGATCACATCCAGGATAGTCCACTTGCTTGAACCGGGAATCGAGCCCTGACGCAGAGCGGGCACCATGCCGGCTCGTACCACGCTTGATTTGCCGCTGCCTGATGGACCGACCACTGCAAGGAAACGGCCCATCTCTTCGCCGTCATTATCAAGGCGGGACACCAGGCGTCCGGTGAGGTTCTCGCGTCCGAAGAAATTGGCTGCATCGGCCTCGTCAAATGGCCTGAGGCCTTTGTAGGGGTTCGAAAGTTGCTGCGGGCCATCACCGCCACCGCCAGCGCCAGCGCCATCGCCCGGCGCACCGTCTCCGGGGACCTGGCTGCGCTGCAGAACGCTCGTGTCATCATGAGCGTCGAAAGGATGCGCTTCGCGCACGCCATCGCGCGCCCACTGTACAAAGGAAGGGCGCTCTGCGGCAGGGATTCCCAGGCGGGCAGTGATTAGCTCAGCGAGTTGGCGGGACGGACGAGCACTGCCTGCCTCGATCTTGCGCACCATCTCGGTGGAGCAGCCGGCCTGCTCGGCAAGAACATCCTGCGTGAGGTCCAACTCTCGACGACGCTGTTTGAGCCACAACCCAAAGAGTTGGCCAACTTCGGGGTTGCTCTTACCGGACGATCCACCCCCGTTGACCATGCTGCCTCCACACAACGTTCATACCAGGCGCTCTGTAGGAGTTGCCGGCTTCATTTTCACCCCGAGTTTTTGCAACATCTACAGCCCGCGGAGTCTTCCACTGAGTAAGCAGACAAAGATTAGCGAAGACCGGCCTGCCCTGACATCGGCGGCTGTACCCGCGGCGGATAGGATAGACCACCTGACTGTAGCCACTCCCAACTCATGCTGCTATCATACTATCTGATTGATCTCAGTTCCTGCAAGGCGGCCCTTTTGGTGAGTGGCTGTGGTCGTGTGGCTGTTTGCCCCGACTTTGAAGGATATGTCTTTCAAAGTCGGGGCAAACAGCCACAAGGAAGATGGTCCGGAGAGCGGCACCGCCAGTTACAGCGACAGCTACGGCCCGAGTTGTGTCTGGCAGTCAGGGAAGAAGGTGTTGGATACGATCTTCGAGGTCTGCCCTCTCGTGGCATTGTTATTGGGGCGGAAGTATGGCCTGTTGGCGGGCGGGTTGCAAGGCTCGCCGGGACCGCCGCATGCGTAACCGGCCATGACCTGGCGGCTTGCCAGCCTTTGCACGAAGTCATAGAAGGTTGAGCCGGCGGGCACGTCCTCGAATATCCGGGTGCCCGCAAGGTCGTGGAAGCCTGCCGCATTGGATACGATCTTGCTAATCTGCCCTCTCGATGCCTGGGCGTTGGGGCGGAAGTAAGGTAGATTGCCCGGACCGCACGGCTCACCTGTCCCTCCACACGCATATCCGCCGATGTAGCCGCGATTGGCCAGCCGCCATATGAAGTCGTAGAAAGTCGAGCCAGCAGGCACATCCTGGAACTGCCGAGCACCAGCCGCTTCCTGGAAACCCGCTGAATTAGATACAACCTTGGCGAGTTGACCTCTTGTCACATTGTTGCTGGGACGGAAGCATGGGTTGCCCGTGCCACAACCCGAAGAGTAACCGGTGATAATACCCTGGCAAGCCATGCACCTGACATAGGTATAGAAGGTGCTACCGACGGGCACGTCGCTGAACTGAAGAGAGCACGCGCCCGGCGTGGGGGATGGAGATGGGCCGCAACCACCACCCTGGCCTGTGTGCGCCTGTAGCACGGTCATCTGGGGGCGGTCGGTCACGTTCGGCCAGTTGCCTGTCGGCTCGACCGATAGCGGGTAGCCGCTATCCCACCACGGCCCTGCCGACCAGTCGTCACCACCCAGGATCACGTCGCTGTTCTGCTCCAGGTAGGTCAGAGCATTGCTCAGCACGGTCAGCCAGCGCGAGTCCGTGTCGGGCACTCCGTATTCGTCCACAACGCCTTTTAGATTATTGGTATGCAGCCAGGTCACGAACTCTTGCAAGCGGTCCACCCCAATGTTGGGGTATGCGCCTTGCTGGTCGTACGTTTGAGCATAGTCGCCCCCTCCGTCCCCGTCAAAGTACTGGTGGGCCTCGAAGATCAGCTTGTTGGCGGGGTCGTTGAGCGTCTTGAGGGCATCGTTGCCCGACTCAAGCCACGTCCAGGCACCCGACCAACCGTCGCCGGGGATGAGGATTGGAGTTTGCATGTCGGCCATTCGCACTCCGTCCACCCCGGCCTGCGCGCCTGCCGTCACCCACAAACCGCCGGTGTCGTGCGGCTCGTTATCGAGGGCGTAAGCGTAGATACCCGCCTGGCCTGCGAAGTGGGCCGCCATTTTGTGCCAGAAATCGGTGAAGTCGGAGTAAGGCACCTGGGGCGAGCCGATCAAGTAATCGGTGCCGTTGATAGTGCGGCGCGCAAAGTTATGCGGCCCCAATATCACGCTCATGCCGTGAGAGGCCGCGTTAGCGATGAGTTGGTCGAGCAGGCCCAGGTCGAAGGTGGAGAGAGGGCCGTTCAGGTCGTGTTGTAATCGCTCCCACTGGATGGGCACGCGGATCAGATTGAGACCCTTGCTGTGGAAGTAATCAAGCTCCCAGGCATTGTTGAAGCCCTCGGCATCGATACCCGGATAGATGTAGTCCGTACCATAAGTGCCGGGGAGGGTGCTGCCGAACTCGCCACCACTCAGGTTGACGCCGAATTGCTGGCAGGGGGCTGTATGAGGAGCAGCGCCAAGATTGGGGCTGGCTACGGCGATAGTGGAGCGACCCGGGCCGGAGAGCCCAATCCCGAGCAGCGCGAGACAGAGTGTGACCGCGAAGGCGATGCCAATGGCGACAAGTTGAACCTTATGGTTTCGCATTGATTATGCTCCTACGTTGTTTAGTGGATGAGCGAAGTGAAATATGGCCGGTTGTCGATCTCAATGGGGATCGAATAACTGAAGAGCAGCAAAAAGAATGGTCTCATTTATCGGCACCCCTCAGGATACCATGGCTCAGGCAGTTGGGGAAGAGGGTGTTGGACGCGATCTTTGAAGCTTACCCCCTCGTCACATCGGCCTTGGGCCGGAAGTATGGCCGTTCTGGGGTGAGCACGGCTCCCCGCTCCTCCCCATGTATACCCCGGATATGCAGGCCGTTGAGGAAGGTAATTTCGATACAGCTCGCGACGTATACGCTGAACCATTACCTCTCGTTCGGGACCTGGGTTATAAGCTTGTGCTGGCTTTATGCTTTGAAGGAACGGCGCTAATGAGGCAAAGGTCGCGCCTCCCACTTGAGGCGGCGAAGCTCTGGGGGCGCGCCGCAGCCATACGAGATGAAATGGACCTTCCGCTGCCTATACCCTCTCGGATACGCTACGATGGCTCCGTGAAGGCGGCACGCTCTCAAACAGATCTGCATTATTTGATATTGCCTGGTCCGAGGGGAGGACCATGCCAGTCGAAGAGGCCATCAAATACGCCCTGGAAACCATGGCCGGAAATGAGAAATGAGAAACGGGAAATCAGATATAATGGGCGCTCATATCCCATATCCCATTCCGCATTCCGCGTCTAGGGGGTACCAACTTGAACTTTGAACGTGCAAGCGGCATCCTGCTGCACCCCACAAGCTTTCCAGGGCCGTATGGAATCGGCGACCTCGGGCGGGAGGCTTACCGTTTTGTGGACTTCCTGCAACAGACCGGCCAGAAGCTCTGGCAGATCCTACCCCTGGCTCCCACCGGCTACGGCGACTCGCCTTACGCGGCATTCTCGGCATTCGCTGGAAATCCTCTGCTCATCAGCCCTGACACTCTGAAAGACGAAGGCCTGCTGGAAGAGGCAGACCTGGGGAATATGCCCGACTTTGCCACGGCACGGGTAGACTATGGCCCTTTGATCGAGTGGAAAATGGGCTGGCTACGGCGGTCATACGAGCTATTCAAGTCGATCAAAGGGGGTAATGAGGCTAGCGCCATCTACCGGAGCGAGCTGGCCCAGTTCGAAGCTGATAACGCGAGCTGGCTGGAAGATTACGCTCTCTTTATGGCTTTGAAGGCTGTGCATGGAGGCAGCACCTGGAGCGATTGGGAGGAGGGGATCGCCCTGCGGAAGCCGGACAGCCTGGTCGAGTGGAGCGCAAGGCTGGGGGAGGAACGCGGCTTCCAGCGCTACATCCAATGGCTCTTTTTCAAGCAGTGGCTTGCGTTGAAGAAATACGCCAACGACCGCAATGTGAAGATCGTAGGCGACATCCCGATCTTCGTCGCCTACGATAGCGCCGATGTATGGGCGCACCCGGAGCTTTTCTACCTTGACGAAAAGGGCCACACCACGGTGGTAGCGGGCGTACCGCCTGACTATTTTTCGGCCACAGGTCAATACTGGGGAAACCCTCTGTACAGATGGGACGTGCTGGCCTCCAGCGGCTACGTCTGGTGGGTAGAGCGGTTTCGCAATGTCTTTCGGCTCTATGACCTTGTTCGCCTCGACCACTTCCGGGGTTTCGCCGCCTACTGGGAAGTACCCGTCAACGAGGAACAGACCGCTGCCAACGGGCGTTGGGTGAAGGGTCCAGGAGTGCAGTTTTTCCAGGCTATTAAAGATGCCCTGGGCGACCAGCCGATCATTGCGGAAGACCTGGGGGTCATAACGCCGGATGTGGTCGAAATACGAGAGAGCATGGGCTTCCCAGGAATGAGGGTGCTACAGTTTGCCTTCGGGGCCTTCGAGACCGACGCAACTGACCCTTACCTGCCGCACAATTTTGCCCACAATACGGTGGTCTACACCGGCACCCACGATAACGACACTACGGCGAGCTGGTATCGCACCGCTTCAGAGAAAGAGAAATCTAACGCCCTGCACTACCTGGACCTTGACGATCACAGCGACCAGGTGGATATGGGGCCGGTGGTTGCATGGAAACTTGTGCGGCTGGCTTTCAGCTCGGTGGCTAACACGGCTATAGTGCCGCTGCAGGACCTGCTGGGTATCGGCAACGAGGCGCGGATGAACCTGCCGGGGAGGCCAGGGGGCAACTGGCAATGGCGCTACGATCCAGCCTCTTTGAGCAATGAGCTGCGAGCTGCGCTGCTTGACATTACCGTTCTGTTCGCCCGCTACGTCCCGCCCACTGACCGGCCTCTCAAGGGGCAGGGGAATATCTAGAGCGGCGAAAGCAGGTCACTTCACCGGCTTCAACAAAGCTCTCTAACGCCGCTTGATCTTTCACAGAGGCGTTAGAGAGGCATTGCTACTTCCGGAGCTTAGGATTCGATTCCAGTGGGCAGCACCACACGATCGAACTCGCCGGATGCTTTCATGCGGTTGGTAACTTCGGTAAGTGCCCCGAGACGCGAAGCTTGAGAGGACGCATTTGCTGTCTCGATACAACCCGCTACCAAAGTGCCATCTTCTCGCTCACCTTTGTATATTACGCTGTTAAGCCCGCGCCCCATCGGGTAAATCTTCACAAAGCCGTCTCTGGACATATGCCCTCCACAGGTCTTTACTACACCTGCACCACGCCATCTTCTTCAACAATCGAATAATCAGCCATCCTGGGCCTTGCGTATGGAGCGACAATTACCGGAATCGCTCCTGATCTCACCAGAATGGTGCCGGTGGCTCCATCAGTAAAACTGATCACGATCGCAACGCCGCCCTTGTGAGCATCTGCCCGGCTGACAACGTTCTGTATATCGATCCGTTTCACCGTCTTGCTGCTGAAGTCCGCGATATCCAGATCAAGGTTGACTTGTGTCTCACGATTATCTCCCATGTAACGTCTCCTACGAATTGCGAATTACGAATTACAAATTGCGAATTGCAGACCGCCGTAATCATTCGTAATTCGTAATCGTAATTGGAGCGAAGCGACTAGTGACCTCTGCCCGGGCGGCCAGGATTATATGGGCGTTCAGGGAGCTCCTGCAAGCACGATTTGCACACATCAAGCATATATCCCGGCTGAGGTTGGCCGCCCCTGTATTCAGGCAGGAAACGCTTGATCATGTCGTAATCCCCGGTGATCGAATGATTATGCGCGCAAATGCCCTCCGAGGCTAGCATCAATCTGCGACCGGCCTCTTTTGCCGAACAGCTGAGGCAGTGCAGGTGGTATGACATATTCGGACAGTCGGGCGTTGTGCATTTGACCGGTTTGTTGTACATCGAGATGCTCCTTGATTTGCTGTCAGAAGACCAGTGGTTAGTGGCTAGTGGTTAATGCGTAGTCGGTCTACTGACAATAGTTCGCTTCGCTCATCAACTGACAACTTCGTAGCTAGCCGGCACCGTACCTGGTGGGGTGGTGCCACAGCACACACCTGGGCAGTTGTCCAACTGCGTGAAAAACCTGGCAGTCGCAGACCGCGCCTAAATCCACGAGGGCCTCAATTGCAAGTTCGAGCCGATCAGGTCTCAGGCTGGTGCTCAGGATATCTCTCGTGAACCGGAAATCGCCATAACAGCCGATGGTGAGCACGAGGCGCAAGCGCCCCGCCAGACTATCGGGGTGGATTCCGAGCTTGACAAGCCGGGAAACTTCGTCCTGTCTCACGACCCAGTCCCTCTCCTCATCGCGACTATACCCAATTGGCGTCTCGCCGTACATTAACTCGTGGGGCGGAATCACTCGCCGTCGGACGACTGCCCACTTCTCTTGTCAGACCTTCCCCGCTCTGCCGCTGTCGTCGCCATCGCCATAACCATTTCGTGCGTGTAGAACCGCTCCGGGTGCAACTGGCGAGCCATTATGCGTGCTCCCACCACCAGGGCATTACTCAGGAAGTAAGCCTGGTACATACCCGAACTCTTTGATATATCCGTCAATCTCGGTCATTGTCTCCTCAGGAAGCCGGATGTAATAACGACCGGTCTTGACGCCACCTGCCATTTTGGGCATATCTACCCCTCCCGAGTATTTTGCGAAGTCATTGTTGCTCTACACCTGAACATTGCCGGTGCTGCAAGCTTTTGCTCTTTCAGAAAACGCCCCGAAAGCCTCAACTTCAAAGGCCTCAGCTTTAAGAGCCTGAACTTCAATGGAACGCTACAGCAGGCCTCGATCACCAGACTTCACCTCGCCCAGGTTGAAGAGTTTATACTATCATTATATCATTTTAGCCCGTAACCTGACAACACTTGTATATAAATGTCAATAAAAGAGTGTGCAATGCTCTACAACGCAAAAACCATAACGCGATTGCTCTCGGCAGCCATGTGATAGCGATGCAAATGATCGCGCAGCTCTGAGTAATAATCGAGCCACCAGAACGAGGGGCGCATAAAGGCTATGTATTGCGCCCCATCCACTCTAAGGCGCTCAAGCTCGCTGACTGCAGTGCGGTTGTCGGGCGGCAAGCCCCAGTAGACACCATCATGCTCCATGAAGGGTAGCGTGCGCCGCCCGGCCAGGACCTGCCCGCCTCCCCATTGCTGCTCATCGACCAGGATAAAGGTAGCCCCTCGGGGTATAATCTCGGACAGCTCCTTTAGCGCCATCTGCATATCGAACAGCCAGGGCACTTCCTTCAGCACATCGGGGTCGGGCTCATGTGCAGCACTTCCCAGCACACAATCTCCGTAGCGCCCACCTTTCAAAGCCTCCAACCTCCCGCCAAGGCTTCTTATCGCATTATCCAGCACCGGAGCGTCACTCAGCACGGGCGAGGCGGATTTGGCGGCATACCCCAGCAAATCCGTGATTGCTGCTTCGAGATCTGCGCCAGGCACCGGAGGAAAACGCAAAGGCTTGTATTCCATGTTGAGTGACCTGCACCAATCCCACCACTTGAGGTTGAGAATCCGGTCGGATAGCTGCACCGGCACCCAGGGCACACGCAAAGCATCGGCAACAATGGCCCCATGCATGGCTTCTGCAACGATCTTGTTCGAGTCCTCGATCCCACGAAGCACATCCTCGATGGGTCCGCATGGATCGATATAGTTGATACCGAGACGGGCACATATTCTCTCAAAGTCGATGCCCAGCGCTTCCACGCCTGCGGGCGACCGAAAATGCGGGATGAAAAGAGATTCCCTGCCCCCTGGCCGAGGGCGCGGCTCTCACCATGCTAACGAGGGCTGCAGCGTCTGTAACGGCAGCGGCAGACGGCAGCCCGAGCGCCCGCGCCGTGAGAGGGCCGCGCACACAGCAGATTTGCCACCGCTCGTCCAGAACCGGCAGTAACCCGTACCCCACGCCCGCGCCGAAAACTACCTTTCGCGGCTCCTGAGGTATGCGCCTGTCGAGAATGCTGCCGATGCCCACGAAAAGAGTGCCTTCGTCGCCATCCAACAATTCAGGGATCAGGCGCGGCCACAGCCAGGCGTTGAGGTCGTCACCAAAGTTGCCGCCGGGGTCCTGGTAGTAAAAGAGCTTCACCGGCGTCGCCTCATCGCCCTGTAACGGAGGATAGCCTGCCCGTAAATACTCTCAAGTTGGCGGTTCAGCTTTCGAATGTCGTATTGCTCCTCCACGTGTTTGCCGCCCTGCCCGGCCCCACTCAGCCCACTTACCGTCATGCTCGATCATGTAAGCGAGCTTTTCGGCCAGCCCATCAACGTCCCGCTCCGGCACCAGGAAGCCCGAGCGCCCAGGCAGCATCCCCTCCGGGAAGCCGTTGTGATCGGTCGCCAGCACGGGCAGTCCGCATGCCTGCGCCTCTTGCAATACCAGCCCCTGGCCTTCAACGTCGCTGTCGTTCGCCGTGACGCTCGGTGCCATGAAGATGTGCGCCTGCGCCATCTTTTGCTCCACAAGCTCCCCGCCTCCCGCCCCATAGAAGGTCACAACTTCTTCCAGCCCCAGCTCACCGGCCACTATTTGCAGATGCGCACGCAACGGGCCATCACCTACGATGCTATAGTGAATGCCTGGATGCTTTTCTCTCACCTTTGCCACGGCACGGATAGCGAACTCGAGACCCTTCTTCTCGACCAACCTGCCCACGCTCAACACCTCGATGCGCCGGTTATCAGGAGCGCTACGCTCGCGAAAGCTGAACTGCGTGAGATCCACTCCCATGCGGAGCAGCCGGATTTTGCCTGGTGGGCACCCAAGCGCCTCCAGTCGCTTACGTGTGTAGTTGCTGTTTGCGGTCACGATATCGGCGGTACGAAAGAGCCGCCTATACACCCCCTCCCCCTTTTCGCGGGGCCATGCACCCACATCGTAACCGTGAAAGCTCACTACTAGAGGCACGCGCCACAGCGCGCGCACAAAGCAGATGTTGTTCGCGACGGGCCCGAAGTGGGCGTGCGCCAGATTATAATGTCCACGCCCGTCCAGCAAGGTATCAACACGGTAGAGAGTTGAGACACTCCTCGCCGCATAACCATACTCTGCCGGATTGAGAGCTTTCGCGGTAACCCGGGGAGCATGTGCGAGGCATCGCACGAAAACAGGCAGAGGCATCCAGTAGGCGTCTTGCGTTGGGTATCGCATGTTCGGCACCCGGCAGCCAGGTCAGGGTCCATGGAGGGAAAACAGGCATCTCCCAGTAGCCTGAGGCAGGCGGCATTTCCAGGTATGTCGTGCGCGGCTGGGGAGCGGTTCTGTACTTTCCTGCGACAGGGTCGGGCTTCTGCCCGGCGTACACGTGTACCCTGTGGCCTAGCTCCATCAGTCCCGCGATTTGCCGGGCGATAAACGTTTCGGAAAGAGCCGGGAAAGTATCTGTAAATACGGCTACTCGCATAGCTCCCAGGTCGCAAATACTTCAGCATACGGTCGCCTGGCGGCCATCTCGCCTCGGTAGCGGTTCAATCCCTCGATCGCACGGTCGTAATGCAATTCTGTAAGCTGCGAAGTGTAGCAACGGACCGCCGCCAGCTTCTGCTCCATGAATGTGCTGATATCTTCGACGTGGTCATACTCGGTCAAAGGTGTCCACACTTCGTAGGTTCTCACCATAACGGGCTTAAAAGTCGAGCCCGTCGAGGGCCGCGGCCAGCACAGGCTGCGCTGCTTTATGGTCGGGATGCCATTCCAGGGTATGAGGCACGTAGATAAGGTCAGGTTGCTCTCTCTGCAGCAAAGGACGAAGCGCCGCGCCTGCTGCATCAATATTATCGCCAAGAAACCAATCGGGGCACCGTAAGAAGGAGATTGATGCAACGCTCAGGACCCTTGCCGCCTCGCTCGCCTCCTTTTCGCGGACAGCCCATACCTGCTCAGGCGACGCTGATTTGATGCCAAGCTCGCCCGACGTAAGAAAGGCCACCACGACCCGGTCGCCCTTGCTCGCGTGCGAAGCAAGCGTTCCGCCACAGCCAAGCGTCTCGTCATCGGGATGTGGTGCTATCACTAGAATCATCATGGGCATTGGTTCTCAGTTGTCAGTTGTCAGTTGTCTGTCCCGGATATCCTCGTACACGTCAACATACTCGCGTGCCATACGCTCTCCCGAAAAACGCTGTTCCGCGCGTCTGCGGACCAGTTGGCGGTCGAGGGCGATGGCGCTCTCTATTTGCCTGGGAAGGTCGGCATGCGCGTTCGCGGTGCAGCCTGTTATGCCTTCGTCTACGATTTCGGGCACCGCGCCCAGGCACGTTGCTGCCACAGGGGTGCCGCACATCATTGCCTCAGGCATTACCAGGCCGAACGGCTCGGGCTCAGCGATAGGGTAAAGCAGCGCTCTCGCGCCGCCCAGCAGTTCGGCTCGCGCTCTCCCTGTGACCGAGCCGATATACTGGACCGACACGCCGTCCACCAGCGGCGCTATCTTCTCGTTATAATAGCTGTTCTCCGGGCCCGCCAGCAGCAAACGCATGCCCACCTCACGCGCGGCCCCAATGGCAGCCAGCGGCCCTTTGCCTGGTGTGAACCTGCCCAGGAAGACCAGGTAGTCGTCCGGCTCCGCCACGAAAGGGAAACGCTCTGCACTCACTGCGTGGTAAATCACGGGCGTAGATGGCAGGCCGGTGGACTGCGGATTGTGTGGGCGGTCTTCGGTGTTCGGTTTTTCGTCGTCCTTCGTCCGGCCAAAAGCGCTCCACTGGTAATGCGAAATGGCAGTTACACAGGCATGGGGCCACATCATTCGCAAACGCTTCTCGTTCTCGGAGGGTAGTATGTGCAACGTATGCACCATCGGCGCCTGCGATAACGGCGCCAGCGGCAGCCCCCAGAGGTAGGCGTGACTGTGCAGCACATCGAAACGGCCCGACTCCTCAACGGCTTTACACAGATTGATCCATTCGCAAAGGTGCCAATCGTCAGGCGAGCCACCTTTATCATATGGGCCAGGCAAGGTAGCCACCAGCCTGCCCTCCACCTGCGACCCTGCCGCCGCGAACACAGTGACATCGTGCCCCATGCGCGTAAGCTCGCGAGTTAGCAGCCAGACGGCAGCCTCGATGCTCCCGCTATGCGTTGGCCCTACCGGGGTTGCTAAAGTTGAAATCTGTGCTATGCGCATTCACCGGCCTCAGGCCATCGCCTCGGCCACGAGCTTGGGCAGCACCTGCTCTGTGGAGAAATAAGCCTCAGCGATCTGCCGAGCGGCACGGCGGTGGCTGTCGTAATCGCTATCCATTCGGTCGACGCCTTCCACTGCTTCCTCCAGGGTCCGAAACGTGACCACACCTACGGAGCCGCCCACCGGCAGCCAGCTTTCCATGCCTGTGCTCTGCACAAGCACAGGTCTCCCGGACGCCAGGTAGCATACGCTGCGGTCGCTGAACCACCCGGTGCGCATCTCCACGTAGAGGTGCTTCGCCACCCCAACTCCGCTTGTGAGCGCCCGATAAACTACCGGACTGCACGGGCGTAAGGAACTCGATCTCTCCCAAGACCGCCTCCCAGCCATGGTCCGCCAGGCCTTGCAGGTCGGCCCCTAGCACCGCCACACGAAACGGTTGGCGTGTGAGCCGCGGCAGATCGATAAACGCAGGGAACTCGCGGTCGTCGCTGGCTGTACTTCACCCCATTGTACAGGGCATCCCAAAGCCGCGCCACCTGATGATCGAGGTAAAGCGGCCGGTGTCGGCTTCCGTAGACACGGGCCAATAGTCGAGCGACACGGGCGGCAAAGTCTTGAGCCATTCCCTACCCGCGGCCGGGATTGTACAATCAGCTTCGCCGATGCGCTGGCCCACCGTAAAGAGCCTCTCGCACCGCTCGATAGTGCCCACAAGCTCGGAATTACCTTCAAGTAGGGCGATCTGTGTGAACCCGGGTCTACATCAATGAACGCACGGCGGCGGGGCAGATCATATTCGTTGCGCCAGACGGTGAGCGGAGTGGCCCGCACAAGGAGCAGGTCGGCTTCGCTGCATATATCGCGAAAACGCTCTATCCTGATGCCACGAGCATCGCTGCCGGCCCTGTATATCCACCTGCCATCGAAATCGATCAGCCGGAGGCAGTCACGCACATAGGCAGCGGGATAGTCGAGGTCGGTCGTTAGCTGCTGCTCCTCCCAATTGTACACCCATGACCTCCTGCCCGCAGTCTTCAAGGTAGTAGACATCGCGCCCAAGCGCCCTCAAGCCGGCCAGATACTGCATGTAAACCCACGCCTGCCCTCCGACATACGAGCGCCCAATCGCCCCCGACAGAATGATTAGCATGACTTATCATCCGTACCTCTAGTGGCTAGTGGCTAGTGGCGAGTACCTTACCGGCAAAATTGTTAGAGAATGAGGGCCAACTATGGAGGGCCACTCTTCACTTCGTTCGGAAGTCGCGACGGGGGAGATGGTGCCGAACACAGGGATAGTGCCGCCCATAGTGATTTCTCACTTCGTTCGGAATGACAAGGTACACTGCGCTAAATACCCGTCATTACCCCTCATTATTTAGCCGGTATGGTCGTAGCCTCTGGGCGCGGTACAACTCGATATAACCGTCTGCGCTGCGATCGACGCTGAAGCGAGACGCTACCCGCTCGCGGATAGCCGCCCTGTCGAGCCGGATTGCGCTCATAGTGAGGCCCGCGAGCGACTTCCCCCCATCTTCCACATCACTCTCGGCAAGGTACCCTGTAATGCCGGGCTCTACTATTTCGGGCAGAGCGCCGTTTGCGAGCGCCACCACAGGCGTGCCGCAAGCCATTGCCTCCAAACTCACCATGCCAAACGACTCGGCATGACGGAACGGCAGCAGCATACAGGCGGCCTCTCCCAGCAGCCTGACCTTATTGGCGTAATCGACCACTCCCACATAACGTATATCCGCGCCCAGGAAGGGCTCGATACGGCTCTCGAAAAAGCGCCTGCCGGTGATTGGGCCTGCCAGGGTGAAGGGCCGCCCCAGCGTGCGAGCTACCTCGATCGCCAGGTCAGGCCCTTTACCCTCTTCGATACGCCCCAGGAAGAGCAAACCGTCTGTAGGACGGTCGTTGAATGTGAAACTGCCAACGTCTATGCCGTTCGGCACCACCCGGCAACGCCCCGCTCCCGCCTGCCTGAGCTTTGCGGCCTGGAACTCGCTCACCGCGGCTAAAGGCAAGTGAGGCTGTGTGCGAACGAACCACTCCATATCACCATAGACAGGAGTATGGATGGCATGCAGCACGCGCTCACCGACGCCAGGCAAGCTTGAGAGCACAAAGCCCCCCGGCCCAATATGCGAGTGGACGATGTCGAACCGAGATGCCATCTTCATAGCTAGTCGCACCTGGCGCTGCTCGTAATAGACATACTCACCTGCCGCTCCGTCCAGCATTAGGCTATATAAATTGCGCTGGATGACAGGCACAAGGCGGGCAGCGGAAGCCGAATTGCCGCTGGCGATCAGCGTCACATCGCACCCCTGCTCCACCAGTGCGCCTAACAACTGGAACAGGAAAGTTTCGATACCTCCGGGCGCGTCCCTCGAGATAGGGTACCAGAGAGGAGCCAGCATGAGCACCCGAAGGTGGATTGCGGATTGTGGATTGCGGATTGCGGATTGTTCCATAAGCCTCAGCCTGTGGCCCTCTCCAGCAGCGGAGGCAGCACTACTTCCGGGGCGAAATGGGCGACGGCCAGATCTCGGGCTGCGCGGGCGTGTTGGTCGTAGTTCAAGCAACCTTTTCCAGGGCTTCCTTTGCCTCCTCGAAGGTAGTATAGGCGCATAGCCCTTCGCCTACAGGGAGATGGGCTGTGAAACCGGTATCCTGTACTATCGCGGGGCGGCCCGAGGCGAGGTAGCACTCGGTGCGGTCGCTGAACCAGCCGCTGTTGGTTGCTACGTAGGTGTGCTTGGCTACGCTGAACTCGCCCAGCGACGAAGCAATATAATCGTGATACACTTGAGGGTTATGCGAGACGGCAAAGGCGTCGCGGCACCGCCAGCCATGGGCGCTCAGGAACTCTTGAGGGCCATTTACGGCAAGCTCCAGCGGCGTGCTCACATGCTGCGGCAGATCGAGGAAGCGATGAAGCTCCTGGTCCTTGTTGCCGCCGATCTGCTTCAAGCTGGATATCTTCCAGGTCATGACGGTGGTGAACGCATACCCTGATGGCTCGCCGGTGGGCCACCACAGGTCTACAGATAGAGGTTGCCATGTATGGTTCCAGGCTAGTCCATGCGTGGGCACCGAGCAGGCTTGTGTGCCTATGTTGCGGCCAAAAGTGAAGAGCGCGCCATACCTTGACAGGAACTCCAGGCGTGCGGGGCGGCGAGCGGCGTCCAACTGGGTGAAACCTGGGTCGGTGTCAATATAGGCTGAATGAGGGATAGCAGCGTATTCGTCGCGCCACAGCCAGCTCCCGCCCGACAGGTTGATGAAGAGGTCGGCGCCTGAGCAAACGTCGAGCCATGCATTGCGGGTGTACCCATGGTAATCCTGCCGCCAATCTATGTAGCACCAACGCTCGTCCAGCCCATACGGCTCTAAACACGAGCGGATGAAATTGAGAGCATATCGGGGATCTCGCGAGAGAGTGTTCTCTATCGGGTCGAAGTTGCACTCGCCCATATCCTCCAGGTACCAAACCTTATGCCCCAATCCCATCAGCCCGGCCAGGTACATGAGTGAGCACCACGCCACCCCCCCGTAGGGATAACGCCCCATGATTCCCGCCAGGATAATGTTCATGTACCGACCGAAGCCGATTGCGGATCGCGGATCTGCTCGTTCTTCCGTTGCTCTGCTTCACATGCTCTCTCAACCTGCGGATCGCGGATCGTCATCCGCTCCGTCGTTATTCCGAATTCCGAATTCCACATTCCGCATTTGAGCAAGTGAGGCGTACAGGCCGCCCTTACGCAGCAAATCGTCGTGCGTGCCTTCTTCCACGATGGCTCCCTCGTTGATGACCACGATGCGGTCCGCCGAGCGCACTGTGGAGAGGCGGTGGGCTATTATGAATGTTGTCCTGTCTTGCACCAGGCGGCGGAGCGCTTCGACCACATGGTGCTCAGTTTCGGCATCGAGGGCGCTTGTGGGCTCATCGAGAATCAGGATAGGAACATCCTTGAGCAGCGCACGGGCGATTGCGAGACGCTGCCTCTCTCCACCCGAGAGCGTGGCGCCGCGCTCGCCGACTATAGTATCATAGCCCCCCGGTAGGCGCTAGAAAAGAGGACGGGGCACCCCTGCACCCTCTCTCCCCTCGTCGTGGCTTCCGGCCTCCCGTAAGCTATATTCTCGGCTATGGTAATCGGCAGAAGCAACGGCTCTTGTCCCACGATTGAGACGCTTTCGCGAAGGCTGCGCAAAGTCACCTCTCGGGCATCGTATCCGTCGATCCACACGTGCCCGCTCCAGGGATCAGCGAACCGCGCCACCATACCCGCCAGCGTACTCTTTCCTGCTCCAGTCGGCCCTACCAGCGCGACAGTTTCGCCCGGCAGCACATCCAGGTAAACCCCCTTGAGGACGGGCAGGCCCGGCTTATAGCCGAACGTAATGCCGTCGATCAGCACGTGACCTTCGACGCGAGGGAGAGGCCTGGCGCCGGGCATATCCTTTACATCCTGCTCCGTCGACATGATTTCCATAACGCGCCGGGCGCTTCCCGCCGCGCTCTGCACCGTTGACGAGGTGTACATGAGCGACTTGAGAGGACCATAAAGCGACGCAAGATAGGCCAGAAACACGATAATACTGCCTGTAGTGAGGCTCCCTGCCAGCGCGTGCTGTGCGCCAACGTAAATAAGGCCCGCGGTGCCCAGGGCGGTTATCAAGCCGGATATGACCTTGAATTACAGTTGCACGCGTGTAGCGCTCAGTGAGGCCCGCATGGCTTCGTCGGTAGCGGCCCCGAGGCGAGCGTCTGCGCGCTCTTCACCGCTGAATACCTGTACAGCCGGTATGGCCGACAGCGTTTCCTCCACCACGCTGAACATCTGTCCTTCTGCCTCCTGCTGCTCGTAGCTGTAGCGCATCATCGGCCCGGCGTATGCCTTCAGGGTGACGACGAGGCCTGGCACCACGAGGAGCGCCAGCAGGGTCAATTCGCGGTCCATGCCCCACATAATAGCGAACACGATGCAAAGGCTTACCAGGGCCGACACCATGGGGAAGAGCGCGTCTTTGATGATGGCCGATACGCTGCTGCTATCGGTGGTCACGCGACGCACAGAGTTGCCGACCGATTTACGGCTGTGGAAGCGCAGAGAGAGGCGTTGCAGGTGAGCGAAGAGGTCCTCGGCCAGGTCGTATACCATCCTCTGCCCGAAACTGATATTCATGTAGGTGGTTGCCACGCTTAACAGCCAGCCCAACAGAAAAAGCGCCACCGTCGTACCCACCACCCAGATCAACAAACCGTCGCTTGAAGACGCACCCGGCAGGGAGTTTACCAGCGGTGCCAGCGATGCGGGCAGCGGCTTGCCGCCCAGGACATTGTCCACCAGCAATTTTAACGGCCACGGCCTGAGCACGTCTATGCCCACGCCGAAAAGCATGGTAACCAGTGCGGCCAGCATCCCCGGCCAGCGTCGCAGCGCGTACTTGAGCATCCACAAAATCAGGCCGATTGCTGATTGGGGACCTTCCGATTGTGGATTGCGGATTGCGGATTGCGGATTACTAATTGTCATAGTCTGTAGTCGTTAATCCCCCTTTGTCCTCGCAATCCGCAATGGAGATAGTGGGGCGGCGAGAGCGGAGTGAGCTTTCCTTCGCAGGCTCAGGGCCGGTTGTCTTGAGCCCGTTTTGGAGATCATACAGATGAGCATATATGCCTCGACGCTCCAGTAGCTCGTCGTGGCTGCCTTCTTCCGCCAGCCTGCCGACCTGGATCACCACAATCTTATCGGCGTGACGCACAGTGGAGAGGCGATGGGAGATTATGAGGGTGGTCTTGCCCGAGCGTAACCTCGCCAAGGAATTGACCAGTAGCCTCTCTGTCTCGGTGTCGAGCGCGCTGGCCGGCTCGTCGAGGACCATGATAGGCGCGTCCTTGATGAGCGCCCTGGCGATCGAGAGCCGTTGCCGCTCCCCTCCCGATAGCGTGGCCCCGCGTTCGCCGAGCAGAGTATGGTAACCGTCAGGTAGCCGCTCGATGAAATCTTGCGCGCCCGCCGCACGGCCTGCTGCTTCAACCTCTTCCTGCGTTGCCTCGGGTCTTCCATACTTAATGTTCTCGGCCACCGTCCCTTGAAACAAATATGGCTCCTGCAACGCCACAGCAACGGCAGCCCGCACGCTTCCAAGCTCCAAATCACGAATGTTCTGCTCGGCGATCTCCACATGCCCCTGCCACGGGTCGTACAGGCGCGCAATGAGCCCCGCCAGCGTGCTCTTACCGGCACCTGTCGCCCCGACAATCCCAACCGTCTGCCCCGGCTCGATCTCCAACGAGAGATTATGCAGCACAGCCCGCCCCGGCTCGTACCCAAACGTGACGTCCCGGAACGATATGCCCAACTCTTTCGATTGCGGAATGCGGAATGCGGAATTCGGAATGTCACTGGGCGGTCCACTCCGGGACCGTCATCGTCTTTATTCCGCATTCCGCATTCCGCATTCCGAATTCCGACCGCCCCTGGTTTACTCGCTACCTCGTCAATTGTGTTCAGCACCTCGCTCACTCGCTCCAGGTTGCTTGTGGCCTCCTGCATTGTTCTGAAAGATTCCGGCGAAGGTCTTGAGCTGAGACTGCAACGTGCCCAGGTAAGCGACAAAGACCAGCAGCCCGCCCACGGTGAGCCTGCCTGCCTGCACCTCGTGCGCTCCTACAAACAGGATAAGCGCGGCACCCAGTGCGGTTGCCAGGCCCGACCCCAGGCTATAGAGGCTACCGATAAAGGCGCTTCGCTGCTGGGCGCGGATCGAATTGCGAGTGAATTCTTTGAAGCGGCGGTGCTCGTGGTCCTCTCGGGTGAAGGCCTGCACCACGGAAATGCCACTCATGGTGCGCTGCACATGGCTTTGCATCCTGGTCTCGATCCGCCGCCTGGTCCTGCTTGCAATCCTCATGCGCCTGCCGAAAACCAGGGCCGAGACCACCATGAAGGGCGCTACCAGCATAGATAAAAGTGTGAGCGTAGGATCCATAGGAAGCATGACGGCTATTACGGCCATCGAGGTGATAGCGGCGTGTAGGGGCGCGAAGAGCAAATTATCGGCGGCAGTGTGCACCACCCAGGCGTCGGTCGTGACGCGCCCGAGCGAGTCGCCAACCGAATTTCGGCTGTGGAAAAGGAGGGAGCGCCTTTGTATCCGGGCGAACAAATCGCGCCCCAGGCGGTAGACCATCCCCTGCCCCGTGCCCGTCCAGTTGTATGTGAGCAGCGCATTCCAGCCCGCTCGCACCCAGGTAGACGACCAGTCCCCCTAGCGCCACCCATAATAGTAGACCGGCAGGACCGGTCGCACCGGGCAGAAAGGCCGCAACCTGCATCGCAAGCCCTCCCAGCGCCTGCCCGCCCAGCACATTATCAACCAGCACTTTCAATGGCCATGGTTGCAAGAGGCTGAAGGCGGTGCTCAAAAGAGTCAGCAGCAATATGAAAAGCCAGCTCTTCCACATCGGCGCAGCATATGCGAACAGCAAGCCATAAGGCCTGGGCCTGAGCGATTTGCCCGACCCCTCAAGCTGCACTCCGGGTGCCGCTCGCACGCCCAAAGCCAGCGTGCCCATTCCTATCGAGCACTCATACACGATGCGCCCCGCGAGCAGCAGCGTTAGGGTCCCCAGGCAAAACGCCGCAACCGGGGCACTGCTCATGCCTGCCCCCACGGTCAGCCCAAAGAAAAAGAGCAAAGAGCATATGCCGCCGGCTTCCACCCTGGGCCATATACGAAATCGCGCCATCTGGCGTCCCTGGCCGTGCTCCTCTATACCCATTCGCAGACGAGCCGACCCCAGCATCCCCACCTCGGGCCTCGAGGTCCCAACTATCGAAGTTGCCCCCTCTCTGTATGCGCCTCCGTGCTCCTTGATCTCCATCTCGATGCCTTCGAGCCAATCCTGCGACGACTGCCAGCTCTCCCGCCACACGGCCATCTTGTGAATGGAGAATGGGGAATGAACCGAATGCGGAATGGGGAATTCGGAATGCGGAATAGAGCTTTGTTCGTCGTCATTCCGCATTCCGAATTCCCCATCTCCCCCAGAGGGGCCCCGCATTCGAAAGGGAGTAAGCCCATTTGCAGATCGTCCCAGCAAACGCGCCAAAGGCTGCATCAAGTGGAGCAAGAACGTGAGCCCACGCAGGCGCAGACTGTTGCCACGCGGCATGTTGAAGGGGAACCTTGCGCGCGCTCCACCCAGAACAGCCTGAGCTACCGGTGCTCCAATAGCCACCAGAAGTAAAGGCAGCACAAGTAGCAAAGGCGCCCAGAAGATCCCTAGAGCCGAAAGGAGTGCCAGCAACCCTACGAGTGCGTACCATTCGGGCATCGTGGGCAGCGCGAGCAATCCACTGGCCGGTGCCCCGTACACCGATTGGAACGGAGCGCTCCCCCACACGCCATTGTAGATACGCCCGCTCGCCCGGCCTAGCGTTTGTGCCAGCCCACCTCCGTATAGCCTGCCTGCCCAGGTAAGATGCCCCGCAGCGTTATACTTTTCGGGCCACTTCTTTTCTAGGAGCGCTTCGGCCCGCCCGTAGCCCACCTGCTGGCGCCAGTAGGCACGCACAGCGTTGCGCCTGTGATGCCACACAACCGCGGCTGGATTGAATCCTAGCTTCCAGCCTCGCGCCTGCATCTTCCAGCAAATATCTACGTCGTCACCGGCGATGCGATACCGAGGGTCGAAGCCCCCTACAGCGAGCAGGGCCGATTTGCGAAATGCCATATTGCACCCCGGAATGTGCTCGGCCTCGCGATCATTCAGCAACACATGAATAGGGCCCCCCGGCGCGTTCTCAACGCACCACGAGACCGGCCCGCTTTGAGCAGGCAGGACATTGGGCCCGCCCACGCCCACATAATCTGTCGTGAGGAAGGTGTCGGCAACGTAATGGAGCCAGTGAAGGTCAGGCCGGGCGTCGTCGTCGATGTAGGCCACTATGTCACCTGTAGCAGCCTCAAGCCCGGTGTTTCTCGCGCTGCTCAAGCCCCTATTGGGAGTGCGTATTACTCGAAAGCCGTACTCCTCGGCGATGCCGGCTGTGGCATCGGTCGAGCCATCGTCAACTATCACAACGTCGAAGGATTGGGATAGTCAAGCTCAAGCAAGCCCTCGCAGCAGTCGCGGAGCGTGCGAGCGCCGTTGTGGCTGCACACCACCACAGAGATATGCGGCCAGGAGATCTCACCGGCGGAATCGAACGGCACCCGTTGGAACGCCCCGCGCACAGTATGGAGCGCAGGCTTTGGTGTTCTGTCGCGGCCGGTCAGCCCGAAATCCCAATCTTCAACGTCCTGTCCACCCCGATGCCATTCGTCCGTCCAGGCGAAGATAAAGGCCCCCGCGCAGCCACCCTCGAATGCCGCCTCAATCTGCCACTGCAGCGTCTCCGCTTGCCCCTCCAGGCCATTGCGCTTGCTGTCCAGGCCGATCTCGGCCATGACGAGAGGACGGTCGCCCGCCAGGTTCTGCAGGCGCGCCAGGTAGGCGTCGAGGCGGTCCCGCGTCTCCAGATAGACGTTGAAGCTCAGGAAATCGAGGAAAGGTAGGTGCAAGTACTCGGTAGTGGGGAAATTCACGTAGGTGACAAGGCCACCAGGATCTTCCTGCTTCGCCGCCCGGTATAGTCTGTGCAGGAATTGCTCGAACTCGCTTATGCCCATACCAGCGCACAAGAGATGCCGGGATTTCGTTGCCTATAGAGTAGCAAAGGAGGGCCGGGTGGCCTGCACAGGCACGCACACCTTCGCGCACCTTCTTCTCGATGCCGGCTCTGCTGCTGCCGGTGTCGAGAAAGGCGATATGCTGCTCCCACGGTATGCCGACCATCAGATATATGCCATGGCGGGCGGCCAGGTCGAGGAGCCAGCGTGGGGGGATAGTGTAGAGGCGCACGGCGTTGATACCGCTGCTCGCCATTAAGCGGAAATCTTGCTCTACCTGCTCGGGTTGGCCGTATTGATTGCCTTCGGCGTCGGGTTGGAAAGTACCGTAAGTTGCTCCGCGCAGATAAAGCTTTTTATCGCCAACATAGAAGAACTTACCTGTTACGCGCGGTGCCGGCGCAGGCTTTGTTCGAGGCGAAGGTGGCTCTGGAAAAGGTAAGTGAGGTAGAACGTGGGAAGTCTGGCTCATAGGCTGGACAACTGTACAGCAAGCTCCTGCCGTGTGGCGGATGGTACAAAGTACTCACATCCATTATGACCGGCATACGCTTGTTCTGTCGCGCGCCCACGACGCTAATATGCTCAACAGCGAATAATATCAGAAGCTTATCACAATCGGCAAGAATTGTGCCTCCCCAGCGAGTACTGGGAGAGGGAACTCCATCCTGTCACCCCCGTGGTGGAGGACTGACACTTGAGCCGGTACCTGGCCGTCGTGACCAGGTCGAATACCTCATTCAGCGCCCCAAAAGCGCCCCGAAATATCGGCCTTGTTGCGGACAAGCATCTCTCAAGAAAGGAGCTTCGTGCACTGCCGCCCCTCTATCGTTGGAGCGATATTGTGCTCAGTGCCGTACTAGCACTATGACTGGAAATCGAATTATGGTATCATTGGCCCTACAGATGCGATTTCCTCGGTCATGGAAGTCGTAGGATTCGTGCGAATTGCGCAGGATATGCGGTCCGATGTCGATCTTCGTCGCATGGTCCGCAGTCCGCAAGGGTCCTGAGCCTGCGAAGGAAGATTGTTTATGCAGCGCTCGCGATTAGTCATCGTCGGAAAACAAGCAGGGTTGGCGCAACCCGATCAAGAATATGTGAGCAATCTTCCTGCCTCTCTCACTCCTCTAATAGGACGTGAGAAGCAGATCAGCCAGGCGAAGCAGTTGCTGCAGAGCGACGACGTGCGCATGGTGACTATGACGGGACCCGGGGGAGTAGGCAAAACCAGCCTCGGAGTGCAAGTCGCAAGCGATATCGAATTGGGCTTCGAAGACGGCGCTTATTTTGTCCCACTGGCGTCTGTGGATCGCCCGGATATGCTCGTAGCCGCCATAATCCAGGCGCTCGAAGTCAAAGACGCAGGCAACAACCCTCCGCTTGAGACGCTAAAGCAGCACTTGCGCGGAAAGCAGTTACTGCTCCTGCTCGACAATTTTGAGCAGGTCATCGATGCAGGCCCTATCATATCCGAGCTCATGTCTGCCTCACCTCTCCTCAAAGTACTGGTGACAAGCCGCGTGGTGCTGCACATACGGGGCGAGCATGAATTCCCTGTGCCCCCTCTACCTCTACCCGACAAGCAAAACTTACAGTTCACTCCGCTCATGCTTGAAGACCTCTCGCGCAACCCGGCTGTGGCCCTCTTCGCGCAAAGGGCAGCAGCTGTTAATCCCGGCTTCCAGATTATCTCCACGAATGCTGCTACTGTAGTGGATATCTGCGCGCGCCTTGATGGTCTGCCCCTGGCTATTGAGCTAGCGGCGGCCCGCGCCAAGATGCTTGCCCCCGAGGCTATACTGGCGCGCCTCGACAACAGGCTCCGGCTGCTGACGGGCGGAGCGCGAGATCTCCCCGCCAGGCAGCAAACGCTCAGGAACACCCTCGATTGGAGCTACGACCTGCTCGACCCGGGCGAGCAGCAACTCTTCCGGCGTCTGGCAATATTCGCCGGCGGCGTCACGCTTGAAGCGGCAGAAGCCGTGTGCGGAATGTGGAATGTGGAATTCGGAATGCGGAATACGAGCGACCAGAGCAACATTCCGCATTCCGAATTCCACATTCCGCATTCGGTTGATGTGCTGGATGGGATGGCTTCGCTCGCCGACAAGAGCCTGGTGCGGCGAGAGGACAGCCCGCAGGGCGAGCCGCGCTTCTTTATGCTGGAGACCATTCGCGAGTATGCGCTGGAGAGGCTGGAGGAAAGCGGGGAGGCCGGTGAGATAGCGCGCTTGCATGGTGCATACTATCTGCCCATGGTGGAAGCAGCCGAGCCGCTTCTGAGTGGGCCTCAACAAGCAGAATGGTTTACTCGCCTGGAGGCCGAGCACGACAACTTGCGGGCTGCCTTGCGCTGGTCACTCCAAAACGACGGGGCCGAGACGGCTCTGCGCATGGAACGGGTGCTTTGGCGCTTCTGGGAAGTACGCGGCCACGTGAGCGAAGGACTGCAATGGATCGAGGAAGCGCTGGCGGCGGGTAGCAGCGTGCCGGCCGGTGTGCGCGCTTCCGCATTGCACGGAGGAAGCAGGTTGGCCTGGCTGAAAGGCGACTACGATCAGACCCGGCGCTGGGCGGAAGAGAGCCTGACGTTGTGGCAGGGAGTAGACAGCAAGACAGGCATAGCGCAGGCCTCACATACTCTGGCAATCGTTACGGGCACGCTGGGGGACGACGTCCTGGCCCAGGCATACTATGAGCAAAGCCTTGCTTTGTGGCGTGAGCTTGGCAATGTCGCTAACGTGGCGCGCGTGCTCAACAGCCTGGGCATAGTAGCGCGAACGCGAGGCGATATAGAGCGCGCCAAATCTTTTTTCACCGAAGGCCTCGCCCTGAGCAAAGAGCTGGGCAACAAGCGCAGCATCTCCACTTTGCTGGCGAGCCTGGGTTTCGTGGCGCACAGGCAGGGCGACAATGAGCACGCCAGGTCGCTCTTCGCCGAAAGCCTTGCCCTCCGTGTGGAACTGGACCATAAAGTAGGGATGGTGGAATGCCTGGTGGGGATGGCCGGGGTAGCCGCCAGTATGGGTCAGGCGACAACAGCGGCCCATTTGTTCGGAGCCGTGGACGCGCTCTGCAAAGTAACAGGATATATTATAGATCCCGATGACAAGATTGAGTACGACCACAATCTGGCAACAGCGCGGGAGCAACTTGACAAAGCAGCCTTCGAAGCTGCATGGGCAAAAGGGCAGGCTCTCACCCTGGAGCAGGCAGTGCAGGAGGCCCTCGCACCGATCTCCGTCCTTCGTCCTCCGGTCCTTCGCCCTCCGGTCATTCCTTTGCAGGCTCCGGATCTTCCCGACACGCACTCCGGGGCTGAGACTCAGGAAATGAGAGCTGAGCAGAAACCGGCTCCTGAGCCCGTCGCCATTGATCTTCACTCCCCAGATAACCTGAGCCGTGACGAGTTGGCGGCGGCAACAAACGACCTGTTGCGCCATTTCACCCGCCCTTATATGCTGAAAGAGAACCCGCTTCTCCGCTCACGCCTGGTTATGGGGCGCGCGGGAGAGGGTGCCGGTTCCGCGACACGCACGGCTGCGTTGCTCAATGTTGTCAAAGATGCACTTGAAACGATGCGCAGTTCGTATCAAGATTTGAAATTCTACAGGGCTGTTTACCACACGTATATACAGCCTGCCGCCACTCAAGAGCAGGCATCTGAGCTGCTGGATATCCCCTTCAGCACCTACCGCCGCCACTTGAAAGCAGGCGTGTCGCGCCTGGTCGATATTCTCTGGCAATGGGAGCTGGAAGCGTGACGAAGTTGTCAGTTGTCAGTTGTCAGTAGACCGACTGACAACTGACAACTGACAACTGACAACCGGTCATCCCAATTGCTATAATATGGCTATCATGGAGCTGTCAGTAGAAGGGCGATAATAGTTGCTGACAATAGCTCAATTCGCCTATCAACCCCTCACGAAAGAAGTCGCCTGTATGCAAAATCCCCTGGAAGATCGCCTCTTGAACCCGTTCCCGTGGTACGCGGCGATGCGCAAGACCCGTCCATATTACTACTATGAGCCGTACAATGCCTGGCAGGTGTTCAGGTATGACGATGTGCTGAGGGTGCTCTCGGACCACGCAGCCTTTTCATCCGCCTTCGGCGGCGGGGACGGAGGCTCCGAAGTGTAGATGACCCATTGAGCACCAGCCTGGTGGCAATGGACCCGCCTCGCCACAGGCAGCTACGCAACCTGGTGACCCAGGCGTTCACTCCGCGCAGCGTCGCGGGACTTTCGGACCGCATCACGTCTATCGCTAACGGGCTATTGGATCAGGCCGTCCAAAAAGGCAGCATGGACATAATCGACGATCTATCTTATCCACTGCCCGTGATCGTGATCTCAGAGCTGTTGGGTATCCCACAGGAGGACCGCGCCCGCTTCAAAGCATGGTCGGATGCTATCGTGGGAGCCAGCTTCGAGGGAGGAGCAAACCCCCAAGCCGCGATGGGCACTTACTTCCTCGATATGATCGAGCAGCGACGCCACGAGCAGCGAGACGATCTCATTAGCGCGTTGCTGAACGCACAAATCGACGGAGTGCACCTCAACGAGAGAGAGCTACTTGGCTTTTGTATTTTGCTGCTGGTGGCCGGGAATGAAACGACCACCAACCTGATCGGCAACGCCGTCATCTGCTTCGACGAGCACCCGGAAGTCATGGAGCAATTGCGCGCCAGGCCCGAGCTTATACCTGACGCTATTGAAGAGGTGCTCCGCTACCGCTCGCCAGTGCAAATGATGTACAGAAGGGTTATCGCCGAAATGACCGTCGAAGGCCCCACAGGCCAGTCGTTCGTCCTCCGCCCAGGCCAGATGGTCATGGCACAAATCGGCTCGGCCAACCGCGACGAAGCGCAGTTCCCCGACCCCGACCGCTTCGACATCACGAGAACACCCAACCGCCATTTAGCCTTCGGGCATGGCATCCATTTCTGCATCGGTGCCCCTCTCGCTCGCCTGGAAGCCAAAATCGTACTCACCCTGCTCCTCGAACGCTTGCACAACATTCGTCGAGTGCAGTCGGTCCCTCTGCAGGCAACCGGCAGCAATATCGTGTACGGCGTGAAACACTTACCCATCACCTTCCAATCGTAAATCAAAGAAGCAGATAATCTCTCTTCAATCTGCAAGCCGCAATCGTATGATCTCTTTTCAAGCCGCAATCCGCAATCCAATGAGCGATATCTTGAAAATAGGGGGAAGGCCACGGCAAGGTAGTTGCTGACATTCTGTTGTGTAGCGGCATCAAGGTGCTCGGCTTTCTCGATGACGGCTCTGCCACCTGGCGGGGCTCCCGTCTTGGACTGCCGGTGCTGGTCGCAATAGAAGACTACCAGTGCTTTGCGCCCGATGGCCTGGCGATGGGGATAGGCTCCAACGCTGCCAGGCGACAGACAGTAACGCGACTAAGCGGGGCGGAGTTGCTATGGTGCAACGCGATTCACCCCTGGGCAATAGTCTCGCCATTTGCGCTACTGGGCAAAGGGATTGTGGTAGCCGCAAGGTCTGTGGTCAATCCTGACGAAGTTATCGGAGACTATGCAATCCTGAACACCGGAGCCACAGTGGACCACGACTGCGTTATAGGCGATTACGCGCATATTGCTCCCGGTGCTCACCTTTCCGGCGGCGTGCGAGTGGGCGAAGGCACTCTTATCGGCATTGGAGCCGCTATCGCGCCTGGCTGCTCCATCGGTGAGTGGTCGGTGGTGGGTGCGGGCGCGGTCGTCGTGCAGGACGTGCCGGCCCGAGTGACAGCTAAGGGCGTGCCGGCGCGATGGGAGACCAGTGGTTAGTGGTTAGACTACTAGCCACCAACCCTAACCACTCGTCCCTACAGCCAGCCCTTCTGCTCGGCCATATGGGCCGCTTCAATGCGGTTATGCGCTCCCAGCTTCTGGATGGCAACCGATAGGTAGTTGCGGACCGTGCCCTCAGAGAGGAAGAGCCCTGAGGCGATCTCGGAAACGCTGGCTCCGTGGGTGGCTGCCGCAAGCACCATCCGTTCGCGCTCGGTCAGTGGGTTATTGCCTTCGCTGAGGGCGGCCATCGCCAGGGATGGGTCCACTATCCTCTCGCCTGCCACGGCGCGGCGGATAGCCGTCGCGAGCTCGGCTGCCGGCGAATCCTTGAGCAGGAAACCCACCACTCCGCTCTCCATCGCCTGCCGTAGGTAACCTGGACGCCCAAACGTGGTCAAGATGAGCACGCGGCAGCCCGGAAGCTCTTTACGCAGCATACCAGCCGCAGTGATACCATCGCACCCGGGCATTTCGATATCCAGCAATGCCACGTCCGGTCGCGCGTCCAGCGCCGCAAGCACTACTTCGTCCCCGCGCCCGACTTCAGCCACGATGTCGATATCGCCCTCCAGCACGAGCAAAGCCGCGATCGCCCCCCTCACCATAGCCTGGTCTTCGGCCAGCAACACGCGAATCATGGCAGGTCACTTCCTCTCGTCTTTTCTCCAACTGTGTCTGTGTGCTCACGAAGCTCGGAGAGAGAAGGTGCCGGTGCAAGCTGCTGCACACGTGCGTCCACTGTTCCCATCGCGATTTGCAGGCCCGCATCCTGCCTTCTCTGGCTCAGCGGCAGGGAAACAGCCAGGCGAAAGCCCCCATCCTTGCCGGGGCTCGTCTCGCACCGGCCTCCCACAGCCGCCACCCGCTCGCTAAGCCCGCGCAGACCGTTTCCTCTGTTATTGCTCGTGCCATTACCGGGGGCGAAGGACGAGGGATGCAGATCGGAGCCTTTCGCCGGCAAAGTAGAGGGAGTTGGCACGCCCACCCCATCGTCAAGCACTTCTAAATGTGCATTACTCTTATCCTGAGCAAAACGGATGGTACAGTGCCGGGCACGGCTGTGCCGCACCACGTTTGTAACGCCTTCGCGCACCGCCCATGCAAGGGTGTTCTCCACTGCAGGAGGTAGGCCGCGAGACGTGCTCTCGTCGCCCTCGTAGCGGTAGGCGATGCCGGCCGCAGCCAGGATTTCGGTGGCCCCTCGCAGCTCACCGGTTAGAGTGGGTTGCCGGTAGCTCGCCACTGCTTCGCGAACCTCTTGCAGGGTCGTCCTCGCCACGTTTTCGATATCGCCTATCTCGGCTGCTGCCCGCTCAGGCGCTACCGCTATCAGGCGCCGCGCAAGCTCGCTCTTGAGGGCGATCAACGACAAATTGTGGCCCAGGAGGTCGTGCAGGTCCCGCGCGATGCGCAGCCTCTCGTTGGTCACCGCCAACTGTGCGATCTCTTCCTGGGCCAATCGCAGCTCGCGGCTGTTCATAAACGCCCGCACCATGCCGTTAGTAACCACCCCAATCACCACCACGAACGCTACTGCCCTGGCAATATCGTAGGGGCCGAGACCTGTCAGCCAGGCTGCAAGAGCTGCCACCAGCATGAGCACACCCAGGGCCTTCGCAGCCTGCACGGTCGCCAGGCGGCCCGCCACAAAACCGCTCGAATAGTAAAACAGGCTTGTCCAATCGGTGCCATAGCCGCTGCCCAGCAATGTAAGTGCGAAACCCAGGCCTGCAAGGACAACCATCGGCAGCCAGACCGCGGTCTGGCTGAGGCCTGTTGGCGAAAGCGCGACAAGCTGCTTCGCATTCTGGAACGATCCCCAGACGTAGATGCCTGCAAACAATACGAGGCCACCGATCATCACCACTAGAGCGAGGAGCGGAGGCCGCGCCTGCACGAAGGCCACCAGGGAAGGCACCATGAAGAAGAGCCATATCAGCCATATCGGCCAGAGAACGTAAGGCGAAATCTGCCTTATTCCTCCGGGGTTACCGGCCTCGCCACGATTTCGTATCTCGATGTCGCTCAAATCTCTACCATTCTCGGTCGCTCTTCCTGCCGCCATCTTCCTGCTTCATTCTATTACTAAGCTAGAGGATTAGCTACCTGCGGTGCCAGGGATCAGGATCCCTGATTGCGTCGCTTCGTTTGATTTCAAGTGTAGCGAGTAAGCGCTGTCATGCCCACTGAGAATTATCATGCCTGGGACATGATATTTGTCACCTTTACTCTGTGACCGCACTTACTACCGGCATTGTCACCGTCCTCATACACTGGAGGCAGAACGAAGGACTAAGTCAGCAAACAAAATACAACCGCACCGCAACGGCGGGTTTGGAGAGGAAACGACAATGATCACAGCAGCAGTGCAAACAAACAATAACACGAAGCAGTCGACGCGCACCGCCGAACGCAACGCGGTGTCGCGCACAAGCTACGGCTGGGCCAGGCGCTCAGCGGCGGCGCTCATGACGTTGGGGGCAGCCGCCATCCACTTCGGGGTAGCTCCCGACCATCTGAATGAATATCTACCATTCGGCATTTTCTTCATACTAGTTGGCCTGGCCCAGGTCGCCCTCGCGGTAGCCGCCATCGTGAGGCCTGGCAGGCGCGTATTCGCGGCTGCGGCCCTGGTGGCAGCGGGCTGCATGGCTCTGTGGCTTGTGTCGCGCACAGTTGGATTGCCCATCGGCCCCGAACCATGGAAGCCTGAGGCGATGGGCACCCCGGACATTATTACAGGCATCCTTGAAGCCTTATCGGCACTTATTTTCGGGATATTGCTGTGGCGTGGACCTCATCTGGTCCGCAGCACCAATCGGGTGTGGTTGGTAGCTCGCTCCGTGTTGACCGGGCTGGCAATGCTGCCGGTTACGCTCCTGGTGGTCGTCTTTTCAGCCTACGGCACACTGTCTGGCCTTAGCTCGATGCAAAACGATATGAATATGAGTACAGTCGTGCCGGGGCGTCCCGCTATCCCCTTGAGCAGCCTCACGGAGGCTCCCGGGTCGGAGCCGGTGCGAGCTTTCACACTCACGGCGGAAGTGAGCCATGTGGACGGCTACGAGGCATGGACCTATAACGGCACGGTTCCTGGCCCGGAGCTGCGCGTGACCCAGGGCGACCGCGTACGCGTCACATTGGTCAATCACCTGCCCGCATCGACAACTATCCACTGGCATGGTCTCACATTGCCTGACGCCGAGGATGGGGTGGCGGGTGTCACACAGGACGCGGTACCCACCGGCGGCACGTATACTTATGAGTTTGTAGTGAACGAGCCCGGCACCTACTGGTACCACAGCCACCAGGACACCTCCAACCAGGTGCCGCGGGGCCTATATGGCGCTCTGGTGGTCGAGCCGAAGCAGGGACCCGCGTACGACCATGACTACACAGTAGCGATTGGCGATCTGGGCGGCGGCCAGGTGGTCGCTGCGAACGGTATCACAGGCGAGCTTCATCTCAACGCGAAGCCGGGCGAAACGGTGCGGCTTCGCATCATCAACGCCACGCAGGGGAGCATGGTGGGCACACCCGAACAACTGGCGCTGTTCGGCGCTCCCTACAAAGTGATTGCCCTCGACGGGCACGACCTCAACCAGCCTGGAGCGCTGGGCCCCGAGCAACTGCCGGTTGGCGAAGGGCAGCGCTACGATCTCGCCTTCACTATGCCTGCCTCGGGCCAGGTGCGGTTGCTGGACGCTCTGAACAGCCAGGTCAACGCCCCGCTCGACTTCTTCGGCCAGTTGGGCAAGCTTTTCGGCCAGCTACCCCAGCACGCAGAGTGGGTAAGCATCGGCGACGGTCCTGACGTCCTTCCTTCCTTCGCAGGCTCAGGACCCTCTGCCACCCTCTCAATCGATAGCCTGCCAATATTCGATCTCACCGGCTACGGCGCACCGAGCCCTGATCCGCTGATGTCTCGAACATCGTTTGACGTCGACAAGCAGCTTGTCATCAGCAACGACCACGGGTTCTACGACGGAAGCTTCGCCTTTATCCACATGATAAACGGCAAGGCATCGCCAAACGCCGACCCCATCATTGTCCGCCCCGGCCAGGTTGTGCGCCTGACCTTCGTCAACGACACCGATTTTTATCACCCGATGCACATTCACGGCCACGTCTTCACGGTCCTCAGCAAGAACGGCAAGGCTCTCACGGGTAGCCCCGTACACCAGGACTCGGTGCTGATCGGTCCGCACGAGACATGGCAGGTGGCTTTCGTAGCCGACAACCCCGGCCTCTGGATGATCCACTGCCACGTACTGATCCACGCGGCCTCCGGCCTCAGTATGATGCTCAGCTACGAGGGAATCTCCACCCCATACGATATGGGTCCTACCTCAGGCAATACGCCGGAGTAAGTGTCTGTCAGTGGTCAGTAGACCATAGCTCGTCGTCTACTGACCACTGACAGCTTTCTAGACCAAATCAACGTCTAC
Source organism: uncultured Chloroflexia bacterium (assembly GCA_963837315.1). GTDB lineage: Bacteria > Chloroflexota > Chloroflexia > QHBQ01 > JADMIH01 > JADMIH01. Next base: position 202,350 of record CAWINE010000010.1, on the reverse strand, counting down.
GCCCTGCGCGCGCAACTCTTCTACGATTGCCGGCGGGGCGTTTTCGTCTGTGATAATGCGGGCTATCTCTTCGGGCAGGGCGAAGGCGCTGAAAGAGGTCGCGCCGAACTTACTCGAATCGATGATGCCGACTACCTCGCCTGACGCGCTCGCCATCTGCTGCTTGAGCTGCGCTTCCTCGATGTCAGCCTCCATAAGGCCGTCGCGAGCGGTCACGCCTCGCGCCCCAAAGAAGCCTATGTCAACGCGCAAGCGCTGCAGCGAATTGTAGTTGAAGCTGCCCACCAGAGAGCTTGACCGGCGGCGCATAGTGCCCCCCACGACGATAGTGGTGATGCCCGCGCAAAAATTCAGCTCCAGGGCCGTGTAGAGGCCATTTGTGACAACAATGAGAGCCTCACGGTCCTTGATCAGGTGGGCCACCTGCAGCGCGGTGGTGCTTGCGTCGAGGAAGATACGCTGCCCTGATTGGATCAGGGTGGCCGCTGCCTGAGCGATGCGCCTCTTCTCTTCAAGGTGCTCTTGCTCTCGCGCTGCGAAAAATCGTTCGAGCCTGCCCCTGCCCGAAACCACAGCTCCGCCTCGCACGCGCGTTAATACTCCCTGTGCCTCAAGCTGCTCCAGGTCCTTGCGCACCGTCACCTCGGAGACGCCCAGCGCCTCGCTGAGATCGCCTACAGAGGTTCGCTCCTGCGCGCTCAAATATGCGAGTATTTGCTCTCGCCGCCGCTCCGGCGATGAACCTTTGCTCTGTCCTTCGTCCTCTGCCTGTGCCATGGTTTCCTTTCGGGAGATGTGAGTTCTGAGTTCGCTTATCCAGCGCAGAGCCGGTAATTACAAGCCACATCATATCAGAAGGAACAGCTCAAAGCAATATTCAAAAGCAGAACGAAACCATTTTTTTACGAAAGTATTGACTCTGGTGTGGTTCGGTGCTATGATAACCAAATCGAAAGGGAACGTTTTCGAAAGTACCGCGATATAGGCGTTTCCTTGCTTTGAATTGATTTGGGATAGTTCACAACTCAAGGTTGGCCTGGCGTTGATGCCGACGCGGAGCCTGGGACGATGAACGACCGATGAGCACCAAACAACCTGTTATACGGGTTCAACATATTTCGAAGTCCTTTGGTGGCGTCCATGCTTTGCAAGACGTTCATTTCGAGATCCTTGCGGGCGAAGTACACGCCATCCTGGGGGAGAACGGGGCGGGCAAATCCACCCTCATCAAGATACTCACAGGCGTACACCAGCCGGACGCAGGGGCAATATTCCTCGACGGCCACCCGGTCCGCTTTGATAACACCCGTGACGCACAAGTACATGGCATCGCTGCCATTTACCAGGAGCCGAGCCTTTTCCCCGACCTCGATGTGGCCGAAAATATCATGGTTGGCCGCCAGCCGGTGCGCAGGTACGGGGTCCCCTTTGGGGCGGGCCTCGACTGGAAACGGATGTACAGAGAGGCGAGCGACTTGCTCGACCGCCTCGGCCTTGCGCATAGACCCCAAAACGAAGGCGCGCAACCTGAGCGTGGCGCAGCAGCAGATCGTGGAGATAGCTCGCGCCCTCTCCATCAACGCCAAAGTGCTTATCATGGACGAGCCAACTTCTTCGCTCACTCAGCGCGAGGTGGACGAGCTGTTCACCATCGTTCGCCAACTGCGCGACAGAGGCACGGCCGTCGTCTTCATCTCCCACCGCCTGGAAGAGTTATTCACCCTCGCCGACCGCGTGACGATTTTGCGCGACGGCACATACGTGGACACCCGGGATATAAAGGGCATAACGAGCGAGGACCTTATCCGTATGATGGTGGGCCGCACGCTGGGCGAACTATTCCCTAAGCAAGCGGTGGAGGCAGGCGAGGTGATACTCGAGGTCGAGGGGCTAGGCGTGGAAGGCGCATTCTCCGACGTGTCGTTCCAGCTTCGGCGCGGAGAGATCCTGGGGATGTCGGGGCTGATCGGCGCGGGCCGCACCAACGTGGCGCGGGCCATCTTCGGCACCGAGCCCGCCACGGCAGGCACGATCAAGCTGAACGGTAAAGCAGTGACGATCAAAAGCCCCGGCGAGGCCATGGCGCTTGGCATCGGATACGTGCCTGAAGACCGCAAAGAGCACGGGCTGGTGCTGGGGATGAGTATCGCGGACAACATCACGTTGCCGGTGCTGTCAAGGTTCGCCAAACTGGGATGGCTCAACGAGCGAAAGAAGCTACGAACGGCGAAAGAATCATCCCAAAAGCTGGAAGTGAGAATGGCCGACGTCGAGCAAAAGGCCGGCCAGTTGTCGGGGGGCAACCAGCAGAAGGTGGTGCTCGCCAAGTGGCTGGGCACCGACCCGCGCGTCCTGATCCTGGACGAGCCGACACGCGGCATAGACGTGGGTACGAAGGCTGCGGTGCATGGCCTCATGAGCGGACTGGCCGCCCAGGGGATGGCGATCCTCATGATCTCCTCCGAATTGCCCGAAATCCTGGGCATGAGCGACCGCATCCTTGTCATGCGTGAAGGTCGATTGACAGGGCCAATTCACCCGCGCCGAAGCCACCCAGGAAAAGCTGATGGTGGCAGCGACGATGTAATTACGAGTTACGAATTACGAATTACGAATTAGGCGAGCGTAATTCGTAATTCGTAATTCGTAATTCGTAACTCGTAACTCCCCGGAGGGGACGATGGTCGTAACGGAAACAGAAGCGCCCGGTGCGGGCCGCCGGCAACGGCGGCTCATGCAGGCGGTGGTCAGGTTCCGCGAGGTGGGCATCATTGTCTTCATCCTGGTCCTGTCCGGGTTGGTGAGCCTGCGGAGCCCGGCCTTCCTCACCGTCGACAACTTCCAGAACATTCTGCTCGACATTTCTGTGCTGGTGATCGTGGCGCTGGCCCAGATGATGGTCATTATTACGCGTGGGATCGACTTATCTGTCGGCTCCACAATCGGCCTGGTAGCCATGATGGTTTCGTTCATGGTTGTGGGGTTTCCCAGTATGCCCGCCGTGCTCGCTCTGCCTCTGGGCATGGCGCTCGGTGCCGTGTTTGGCAGCATCAACGGAGTGATCGTGGCGTATGGCGGTGTTCCGCCCATCATCGCTACTCTCGGCACGCTCAGCATCTACCGTGGACTGATATTTCTGTACAGTCGAGGCGATTGGGTCAATGCCTACCAATATCCTGCCAGCTTCCCGCAGCTCGCCAAGGGCACTCCGCTTGGGCGTGCCAAACCTGATCATTATCGCCCTGGTCGTGGCTGTGCTTGTGTTCCTTTTCCTCACATTCACGCGCACCGGCCGCAACATCTACGCTGTAGGGAGCAACCCCGACGCGGCGCGCTTCGCGGGCATTCCGGTGCAGCGCATTATTTTCCTGGTCTACATGCTTTCGGGCCTGTTGTGTGGCCTGGCGGCAGTCCTGTGGGCATCGCGCTTCGAAGCCGCGCAGACCAATACCGCTATGGGCTTTGAGCTGCAAACCGTCGCTGCCCCGGTCGTAGGTGGAGTGAACATATTCGGCGGCAGCGGCAGCGTGCTCGGCGCCGGGCTGGGTGCGTTCCTGCTCGGGATCATCAACAACGCCCTCACGGTCGCGCAGATCTCCCCCTTCTGGCAACTGGCCGTGCAGGGCCTCCTTATCTTGCTTGCCGTCATCACCGACTCCACAATCCGCCAGCGCTTGATGCGCGTGATGCCACGGAAGACCTAGTTGTCAGTTGTCAGTTGCCGGTTGTCAGTAAACGACCGACGACCGACCGTCGAAGTAAGCAGTAGCGTAAGCAGTAAGTCAGTAATCATCATGACCAATCCGCAATCCGCAATCCGCAATCCGCAATCCACTAGCTTCCGGCGCATATTTGTGCGGTGGGAATGGCTGCTGGTGGTGCTGATCGTGGTTGTTGTGGTGGTCAACAGCCTTCTGTCACCCTACTTCTTGGACGCCAGCAACCTGCTGAGGAGCACCTCCGATTTCATGGAGCTGGGAATCATGATGCTGCCGATGGTGTTCGTCATTATCACGGGCAACATCGATCTCTCGATTGCCTCCACGCTCGGCCTGTCGGCGTCGTTGATGGGATGGCTCTTCATGGGCGGCTGGAACATATGGCTGGCAGCGGGGGTCGCGCTGGCGGTCAGCGTGCTGGCCGGACTGCTGAACGGCGTGCTTGTGGCAAGGTTCCGACTACCCGCTCTGGCCGTGACACTCGGCACCTATTCGTTCTACAGGGGGCTTGCCTACGTACTGCTCGGCGACCAGGCGGCGCGAGGCTACCCTCAGTCTTTCACCTACCTGGGGCAGGGCACGCTCGGTAATACCGAGATTCCCTTCTCGCTCCTGGTTTTTGTGGTACTTGCGCTGCTCTTCGGCCTTGTGCTGCACAAGACTACTTTCGGACGCTATCTCTACGCAATCGGCAGCAACGAGGCTGCCGCTCGCTATTCCGGCGTGCCGGTCACGCGCATCAAGATAACCGTCTTTGTGCTCTCAAGCGTGATGGCGGCTATCGCAGGGTTCATCCTGGCCGCCCGCTTCGGCAGCACGCGCCCCGATATCGGCACCGGACTGGAGCTGACGGTCATCACCATCACCGTGCTGGGCGGGGTAAGCATCTTCGGTGGGAGCGGCACCATACCGGGCGCGGTGCTCGCGCTGTTGCTGGTGGGCATTCTGCGCTTCGGCATGGGCCTGGTCAATATACAAGGCCAGGTACAGGACACCGTTATCGGGATGCTGCTGATACTTTCTATCCTGGTGCTTCGGCTGGGGCGCAGAATACCGCTCAACCGGCTATTGCGTCGAGAGGTAGTGTTGCGGACCGCCCTGGCCGTCGGTGTGATACTCATATTCGGATTATTCTTCTTCTGGTCGCGCACGCTCATAGCGGCCCAATAGCGACTCAGAGTGTATGCCCTATGCAACATCACCGGCCAAAGGAGGAAGCCTATTGCTCACAATCGCTCACAGATCTCAACATTTCACGAATATCGATCCTTGAAACTAGATGCCAATACCACAGGAGGAAAATTCGATGCGTAAGAAGAGTATAGCCCTGGTGCTGATGATAATGCTGGTAACTATATTAACCGCTTGTGGAGGAGATGCCACCGCAACACCTCCACCGGCAGCCACCAGCACAACTGCTGCCGCTGCTGCTCCCACGAACACCACTGCTGCCGCTGCTGCCCACAAACACCACTGCTGCCGCTGCTGCTCCCACGAACACCACCGCCGCGGCCGGCGGAACTACGCCTGCTGCCGGGGGCGGCAAGACCTACGTGCTGGTACCCAAGAACCTGGGCAACCCATACTTCGATACGGCCAACAAGGGCGCGCAGCAGGCTGCCACCGAGCTTGGCGTCACAGTCACCTACCAGGGACCCTCAACAGCTGACGCAACCCAGCAGATTCAGCTGCTCAACTCTCTCATTGCCCAGCATGTAAACGGGCTGGCGATCTCGGCTGACGATGCCGACGCGCTGGTGCCGGTCGGCAAGACCGCCATGGGCCAGAGCATCCCCGTCGTGACCTGGGACTCGGCGATCTCTCCTGATGGACGCAACGTCCATGTGAACCAGGCCAAGTCCGAAGATATAGGCCGCAGTGAAATCGACCTTATGGAGAAGCTTACCGGCAACAAAGGCGGCAAGATCGCCATCCTGAGCGCCACCTCCACCGCACCCAACCAGAATGAGTGGATCGGCTTCATGAAAGATGAGCTCACCAAGCCGGCTTATTCCAACCTCCAACTGGTAGCGACCGTGTACGGCGACGACCAGGACCAGAAGAGCTACACACAGGCGCAAGCGCTGATGACGACCTATCCCGACCTGAAAGGGATCATCGCTCCCACAACTGTCGGCATCGCCGCGGCTGCGAAGGCAGTGACCGACGCTAACAAAATCGGCCAGGTCATCGTGACGGGCCTGGGCACGCCCAACCAGATGCGCGCATACGTCAAGAGCGGCGCGTCGCCCTCCTTCGAGCTCTGGAACCCATCTGATCTCGGTTACCTGGCGATATATACGCTCAACGCAATCGCGAGCGGCCAGATCTCGGGCAAGCCCGGCGATATCTTACAAGGCCGGCAAGCTGGGCAGCTACACCATCCAGCCGGATGGCACTGTGCTGCTGGGCCCTCCGACCGTTTTCAACTCCAGCAATATAGATACCTTTAACTTCTAGACGGTTGTCAGTTGTCAGTTGTCAGTTGTCAGTAGACGGACGATGGACGAACGTCGGCTGATAGGATACTGACAACTGACAACTGACAACTTGGCAGGCAACGAGGTGCCCATGAAACGCATAGGCTTTGTTCTCAAGGTCAGGCAGGAGAAGCTGGAGGAGTATAAGAGGCAGCACGAGCACGTGTGGCCGGAGATGCTCCAGGCTCTGCGCGAGGCTGGGTGGCACAATTACTCCCTCTTCTTGCGCGCCGACGGCCTCCTCTTCGGCTACTTTGAAGCCCCGGACAGCCTGCAAGCGGCCCAGGCGCGAATGGAAAGCAAAGAGGTCAATACCCGCTGGCAAGAGTTCATGGCTCCCTACTTCGAGTCGCCCAACAACGCCCGCCCCGACGAGATGTTTCTGGAGCTGAGCGAGATTTTCCATCTGGAGTAGTGACGGCGTTGTCAGTTGTCGGTCGTCCGTCTACTGACAACTGACAACTGACAACTGACAACGAGGTGACTAATGAACAACTCGTCTCCCACAACGGGGCAACTGCAAGATGCTTACGCTCTAGCCAAAGAGCGCTACTCGGCCCTGGGCGTCGATACAGAAAAGGCATTAGAGACCCTGGGGCACGTTTCCTTGAGCTTGCACTGCTGGCAAGGGGACGACGTGGCCGGGTTCGAGTCGCCTGACGCCGCTCTGGGCGGAGGGCTGGCAGCCACGGGTAACTACCCCGGCAAGGCGCGCACAGCGGACGAGCTGCGTAGCGATCTCGACCTGGTTTACAGCCTAATACCGGGCAATCACAGGTTGAACCTGCACGCTATCTACGCCGAAACGGGCGGCAAGAAGGTCGAGCGTAACGAGATCCAACCCGAGCATTTTGCGGGCTGGGTTGAGTGGGCCAGGGCCAACGGGCATGGGCTCGATTTCAATCCCACCTGCTTCTCTCACCCCCTGGCTGAAAGCGGATTTACCCTGGCAAGCTACGACCCCCACATCCGCCAATTCTGGGTCGAGCACTGTATCGCCTGCCGCCATATCGGGGCATATTTCGGCGAGCAACTTGGTACAACCTGCGTCACCAATATCTGGGTACCCGATGGCCTGAAAGACATTCCGGCCGACCGCGCTACACCTCGCCGCCTGCTCAAGGAGTCGCTTGACCGCATACTGGCGGTGCAGGTAGACAGCAAGCACAACCTCAACTCTGTGGAAAGCAAGCTGTTCGGCCTCGGCTCCGAGAGCTACGTGGTAGGCTCTCATGAGTTCTATCTTGGGTACGCTATGAGTAAGGGCATTTTGCTCTGCCTGGATAGCGGCCATTTCCACCCCACCGAGACGGTCTCGGACAAGCTTTCAGCCGTGTTGATGTACGTGCCTGGAGTGGTGCTGCATATCAGCCGGGGCGTGCGCTGGGATAGCGACCACGTGGTCACCCTGGCGGACGAGATGCAGGCTATGGTGCGCGAGGTCGTGACCGGCGGCTACCTTGACCGTGTACATATCGGGCTGGATTATTTCGATGCCAGCATAAATCGAGTGGCCGCCTGGGTAATCGGCGGGCGCAACGTCATGCGCGCCGCGCTCATCGCGATGCTCGAACCAACGGTACGGCTGCGCAAATTGGAGATCGACGGCGATTACACCGCCCGTCTCGCATTGCAAGAAGAGGCCAAGGGCCTGCCCTGGGCAGCAGTATGGGATTATTTCTGCCTGCAGCACGCGTACCCGCAGGCATTAGTTTCATGGACGAGATAAAGGCTTACGAAGCGGCAGTTCTGGCAAAACGATAGTTGTCAGTTGTCAGTTGTCAGTTGTCAGTGGGCCGGTGATGGAGATGTAGTAAGCCCCTAGCCCTAGCCCTAGCCCCTGGTCTACTGACAACTGACAACTTGGTTACAAGGAGAGCAAGGATGTCAATAGTAACGTCGATACAACCATCGGCGTTCCGGCACGTCAACTACGGCTGGGACGACGCTTACGCTAAAGGGCTCGACCCGGTCGAGCGGCTGGTGTACCGGTCAAATCTGTTGGGGGCCGATGGACGCATCACCAACACCGGAGGCGGCAATACCTCGTCGAAGGTAATGGAGAGCGACCCGCTTACGGGCGAGCAGGTCGAAGTGCTGTGGGTAAAAGGCTCCGGCGGCGATCTGAGAACCTCAAAGCGCGAGAACTTCTCGTCGCTTTATATGGGCAAGCTGCTTGGGCTTCAAAGGCACTACCATCACGCACCCCATCGTGGCCCCAAAACGCCTATAGAAGATGCGATTGTGGAGCTATACAGCCACTGCACATTCAACCTAAATCCGCGCCCTTCGTCTATCGACACTCCCTTACACGCCTTCGTGCCTCACAAGCAAGTCGACCACATGCACCCCAACGCCGTAATCGCGGTTGCAGCCGCCCGCAACTCGGAGAAGCTTACCCACGAGATATATGGTGATGAGGTCGTATGGACGCCCTGGCAGCGCCCCGGCTTCGACCTGGGGCTGAAATTGGAGCAGATCTGCCGCGAGCATCCAAACGCCAAAGGCGTGATCCTGGGGAGCCACGGCCTGATCAACTGGGCCGACGACGATAAAGCTTGCTATGAATTGACCCTCGACCTGATCGAGCGCGCCGCGCGATACATCGAGGAGCGAGATCGCGGGGCAAAAACGTTCGGCGGCCAGAAGTATCAATCGCTGGACGAAGAAACACGCCATGAAGTACTTGCTCAGATTCTACCCTGGCTGCGCGGGCAGGTGAGCCGGCGGGAGAAGGGCGGAGATAAGCGAGCCATCGGCACGGTGCAGGAGGATAGCGCGATTTTGCGCTTCGTCAATAGCCACGACGCGCAGCGCCTGGCCGAACTGGGCACTTCATGCCCCGACCATTTCCTGCGCACTAAAATCAAGCCCCTCTTCGTCGATTGGAACCCGCAAACAGGCGACATATCGGCCCTAAAGAAGCTGCTGAGCGACGGGTCTGGAGGAGTACCGCAAAGACTACGCAAAATACTACGAGCAGCATAAGCACGCCAACTCGCCCGCCATGCGCGACCCCAACCCGACCGTGATCCTGATTCCGGGGCTGGGCATGATCGCCTGGGGCAAAGACAAGAGCGAATCGCGGGTCACAGCCGAGTTCTACAACTGCGCGGTCGAAGTGATGCGCGGCGCGGAAGCCATAGACGAGTATACCGCGCTGCCCGCTCAGGAGGCGTTCGACATCGAGTACTGGCTACTCGAAGAGGCCAAGCTGCAGCGCATGCCGGCGGAAAAAGAGCTGGCGCGCCAGGTGATCGCGGTCGTGGGCGCGGCCAGCGGAATCGGACGCGAAGTGGCGCTGCGGCTCGCGAAGGAGGGCGCGCATATCGTGTGCGTCGACCGCGACGAGAGCGGAGCGCAGGCTGCCGCCACAGCCATCACAGACAAACATGGCGTGGGCATCGGCGTAGCAGGGAGCGGAATCTCGAGCTGCGGCCCCGCTATCGGTCTTTACGCCGATATTACGCAACGTGCCAGCCTGAGCGCCATGCTGCAGCAGGTCACCCTTGCATACGGCGGGCTCGACGCCGTCGCGGTAACGGCGGGCATTTTCGTGTCGCCCGATACGGCAGGCCACATCCCCGACGACATGTGGGCGCGCACCTTCGGGATCAACGTGACAGGGCTTTACCTGGTGGCCGACGAGGCGGCAAAGCTTCTGCACGACGCAGGGATTGCCCGCAAACATGGTGCTGACCACCTCGGTGAACGCGGTGGTTGCCAAGAAAGGCAGCCTGGCCTATGATACCAGCAAGGCAGCAGCCAACCACCTGGTGCGTGAGCTTGCAATAGAGCTTGCACCCCTGGTCGGGTGAACGGAGTGGCCCCGGCGACCGTCGTACAGGGAAGCGCCATGTTCCCGCGTGACCGGGTGATCGCATCGCTGGCCAAGTATGGCATCGACTACACCGAAGACGAACCCACGGAGGCGCTCACCGAGAAGCTATCGCAGTTCTACGCCAACCGCACCCTGCTCAAACGTCCGATCACCCCGGCGGACCAGGCCGAAGCCATCTTCCTCCTCCTCACCGACCGCCTGAAGCAAACCACCGGCCAGATCATCACCGTCGACGGCGGCCTGCACGAAGCGTTTCTGCGATGAGGACGAGGACGAAAGCGTAAACGTAAAACGTGAGACGTAACCACCAAGACGCAAAGTACGCCAAGGCTCGCCAAGATATTTACGGGTATAAGCCATAGTGATCCTCTGTGACCTCTGTGATTCAAACCCATAGAAACCTTCGTGCTCTTTGTGATCTTCGTGTTCTTCGTGATTAAACCCATACTAACCTTTGTGATCTTTGTGTCTTTGTGGTTCAAACCGTAAAATCCTTGGCGTCTTGGCGTCTTGGCGTTTCAAGTGGTCGTCGATCATAGGTCGTCGGTCGTCGCAGGAGGAAATTGTGGCCCTTGAAGAACCGTATCCGGACCTTGACGAATTGCTTGCGGCTATCGGTGAGGCCGGGCTGCGCCTGAGCGAAATCGAAGCTACCGAGGGGGCGGCGGGCAATATCTCGGTCTATGTAGGCTGGCCGGTGGAGGTGCGCAGGCGCTTTCCGTTGAGTGAGCCGATCAAATTGCCGCAGCCTTCGCCTGCGCTGGCGGGTAAGCCGGTGATCGTGACCGGGTCGGGACGGCGCTTACGCGACATCCATATGGACCCTGCGGCCAACCTGGGTGTTGTTGTGGTCGGTGAAGATGGGGTTACCGGGCAGCTATATACCTCGCCTCGACGTCTTTTCGAGCGCGTGACGGTCGAGTTGAACTCGCACCTCGCCGCGCACAGCGACCAGGTTGTCCAGACCGGCACGAACTTCCACGCGCTTATCCACGCCCAGCCGCCCTACCTGGTCTACCTGAGCCACATCGCGGCCTACCGCGACCAGGCTTTCTTTAACCAGAGGCTGATACGCTGGGAGCCGGAGACCATCGTCAATCTGCCGAAAGGGGTGGGAGTGCTACCGTTCCTCCCGCCCAGCTCGTCCGCGTTGATGGAGGCCACAGCGGCAAGCCTGAGAGATCATAGTATCGTCCTTTGGAGCAAGCACGGTGTGATGGCGCGCTCTGATATGTCCGTAACCCGCGCCGCCGAGCGCATCGAATACGCCGAAACGGCTGCCAGGTACGAATACATGGACCTTGTCAACGGCGGCAAGGCTGAGGGCTTGACGCAGGACGAATTGCGGGCTGTAGTGAAGGCGTTTAATCTGCAAACAAATCTTCTGAAACCTTAGTTCGGTTGACCTATGACCCCAACTGCTAACTTCCTCGCGATTGACCTGGGCGCGTCCAGTGGGCGTGTTATGCTTGGGCGCTGGGACGGCCAGCGATTCGATCTTGCAGGAGCTGCACCGCTTCCCGAATGGGCCGGTGCAGGTGATGGGGCATCTGCACTGGGATGTGCTGCGGCTCTGGCAGGAGATCAAGGCGGGTATCGCGAAATACGCTTCCCGGTACAGTGAGCCGCTGGCCGGCATCGGGGTTGATAGTTGGGCGGTGGATTTCGCGCTGCTGGACGGCGCAGGGCGGCTGCTTGGCAATCCCTATCATTATCGCGACAGGCGCACTGAGGGGATGCCGGAGATGGTTGACGGGATTGTGCCTCCGCAACGGCTATTCGCGCAGACAGGCATTCAGCGATTGCCCATCAACACGATTAACCAGCTTCTAAGCATGAGGCTGGGCAACGACCCGCAACTGGACGCTGCTAAGACGCTCCTGATGATACCCGATCTCTTTCATTACTGGATGACCGGGCGCGCTGTCGCTGAATACACCAACGCCTCTACCACACAATTCTTCAACGCGGTTGAGCGACAGTGGGACGTAGAGATTTTGGAGGCACTGGACCTGCCTTCGCGCCTCTTACCTCCCATTGTCGGACCCGGTACCATCCTGGGCGACCTCTTGCCTGAGGTGCGCGCGGAGCTTGGGCTGCAACAATCCGTGCCTGTAATAGCCTCGGCCAGCCACGATACAGCGAGCGCTGTAGCCGCCATCCCGGGCCTTGACGAGCGTAGCATGTACATCAGCAGCGGCACCTGGAGCCTGGTCGGTGTCGAGATAGCTGAACCTATCTTGAGCGAGAGGGCGAGGAAGCTCAACTTCACCAACGAGGGCGGCGTGGGAGACGTCCCTTCGAATTACGAATTACGAATTACGAATTACGAATTGAACCACCAAGATACCTCCCCTTCGGGAATTACGAATAGGGATCCTGAGCTTGCGAAGGATCAATCAATCCGCAATCGGATCCGTTTCCTCAAGAATGTGGGCGGTCTCTGGCTCTTGCAGGAATGCCAACGAAAGTGGGAGCGAAGTGGACACGACTACACGTGGCCCGCACTGGTCGCGCTGGCCGAGCAGGCTAAACCGTTGCAAAGCCTCGTAGACCCCGATGCGCCCGAGTTCCTCAACCCATTGGACATGGAGGCGGCTATTCAGGCTTATTGCCGACGCACCGGGCAGCCCGAGCCTTCGAGCGTCGGGGAGATCGTGCGCTGCTGCCTCGAAAGCCTGGCGCTCAAGTACCGGTGGGTGCTGGCGTCTCTGGAAGAATTGCTTGGACGCAAATTGTATACTATACGCACTGTTGGCGGCGGCAGCCTGAACGAAATGCTCTGTCGCCTGACCGCAGAGGCTTGCGGGCGGCAGGTCGTGGCAGGACCCGCGGAGGCAACGGCGTTGGGGAACATTCTTGTGCAAGCGGTAGCAACCGGCTATTTGCCCGACATCGACTCCGGTCGCAGGGCGATTGCAGCGTCTGTTCAGCGGGCCACCTATGAGCCGGACTCCTGCAGGTGAGTGGGATGCTGCATACGCTCGCTTCGTACAACTTGTAGGACACCCAGGCGAGTAATCCATTATGCCGTCAGACGCAGACCTGCTGGAGATTTTCGAGCGTTACGCCCGCACTGCCGGGGCGCAGGTATCAATCGCCGCGGGAGAAGTCGAGGCGGCAACGGTCATTGCGGGCATTGCAGATGGTCCCGTCAAAGTAGCGTCGGCCGTTCGAGAGTTCTACCCTGAGTTTTGCCGGGCATTGGAAGGTGCTGGGCACCCGGTGACTGTGGTCGAAGAGATAGCGCAAACCGAGCCCAGCTCGTCGGAGCTTGCCGCCACGCTCGCAGGCGGAACAGGTATCGTATTGGCCATAGCGGGTGTAGCTGAGACCGGCTCGCTCGTACTGGCCGACGATGCGCTCGCGCCGCGCCTGCTCAGCATGCTGGCGGACGTGTGTGTTGCCCTGGTCCACGCTTCGGCCATATTGCCAGGCCTGGATGAGGCGGGCGCTCTGCTTGCAGAGCTGCAGAGCACGGGGCATCGCTACGTGTCGATGGTCACAGGCCCAAGCCGCACGGCCGATATCGAGCGCGTGCTGACCATCGGAGTGCAGGGGCCCAAAGTGCTGCATATCGTGGTGTTGCGAGAAATGAGAAATGAGAAGTGAGAAATCAAATTCGGATTCTGATTTCTCATTTCTCATTTCTTCTAAAGGACAGCCAATGAAAACAATCGGGGTGCTTGGCGGGATTGGTCCGCAGGCGACTATGGATTTCGAAGCGCGGGTTCATGCGGTCTCGCAGAGGCTTATCCCGCCGCTCGTGAATACGGGCTACCCGCCGATGGTCGTTTATTACCATCGCTACTTCCCTTTTGTGGTGGACGAAAATCACAGACCTGTTTCGCCCCGCCGACCCGACCCGCGCCTGACGGAGAAGTTGAGCAAGCTTGGCGAGATGGTGGATTTCATCGTGATTCCTTCTAATGCCCCACATATGTTCCGGGAACTTATCGAGGAGACCACAGGCCGCAAAGTTTTGAGTATGATAGATGTCACGATCGAGGAAGTGCGGCGACGAGGCTGGCGGAAAGTAGGCGTGCCGGGCCTGGCCGTGCCTGAGGTCTACCGGTCCGCGCTTGAAAAGATGGACATCGCATGTGAGATCCTGCCGGCGGAGCAAGGGGGCCTGAGAGACAAACTGGATGAAGCGATCTTCGCAGTGATGGCGGGGCAGGCCGGGCCGGAGGAGAGCAGGCTGGCTGTGCAAGCCGTTGAGACGTTGCGAGCCAGAGGTGTTGACGGAATAATCCTGGGCTGCACAGAAATACCTCTATTGTTGGGCGCTGCCGCGCAGGCTCCCGACCTCATCAATCCTGCCCAATTGCTTGCAGAAGCCGCAGTCAGGTTCGCTATGGAAGAGGGGTAAAAGATGGCTGAGACGGACGACCAACGACCAACGACCAACGACCGACGGCATGCGAGGCATAATCCGCAATCCGCAATCCGCAATCCGCAATCCGAACATGAGCCTCTGCCCTTTGATCAGCGCTACCGGCAGGCGCTGGATAACGCGCAATTGCAGCGCAACCTTCTCAACTTCCAGCGCTCCTGGCGGGTGTCGCGTGAGGGGGCTTCGATGCCTATGACGAGAATCCGGAGCGGGCCGTGGTCAGCGCCGCCGGAGCATGAGGGCGGGCATTTGCCACTAGCGAGAGGCACAGCCGAGTTCGAGGCGATGCGGGACAGGCTGGCGGCGATCAAGGACGAAGTGATCGAGCGACTGCCGGAATATGTTGATCACTTCCAGCAGGCCGCCGAAGAGCATGGCATTCATGTCTACCGGGCCGCCGACGCCGATGCGGCCAATCGCTACGTGCTCGAATTGTGCCGGGCTCGCGGTATCAGCCTTGTCGTGAAGAGCAAGACCATGGTGTCCGAAGAGATCGAAATGAACGGCGTGCTGGAGGAGCACGGCATCGAGGCCGTGGAGACCGATCTCGGTGAGTGGATACAGCAGTTGTCGCATGAGCGCCCATCCCACATGGTAATGCCGGCTATCCACAAGAGCCGCCAACAGGTGGGCGACCTCTTCACCCAGGCGACCGGGAGGGAGGTGAGCCGCGAGGACATCGGAGAGCAGGTGGGTGTGGCCAGGCGCGAGCTAAGGCGCGATTTCCTGGAGGCAGGGCTTGGCGTCAGCGGGGCGAACGCGCTGATCGCGGAGAGCGGCACCGTGATGTTTATCGAGAACGAGGGTAACGCCAGGCTGGTCACGAGCCTACCACGCGTGCACGTAGTACTGGCCGGGATCGAAAAGCTGGTGCCTGACTACGCCGCTGCCATGTTACAACTGCGCCTGCTGGCCCGCTCCGCCACCGGCCAGCAGATCACAAGCTATACCACGTTCTTATCGGGGCCGCCAGATCCGGGTAAAGAAATGCATATTGTGCTGCTCGATAACGGGCGCATGAAGATGCGAGCGACCCCGCTGATCCGCGAGGCGCTGCGCTGCATCCGTTGCGCCGCCTGCGCCGACGTCTGCCCGCCTTACGCGGTGGTCGGTGGTCACGTGTTCGGGCATATCTATTCGGGCGCAATAGGCCTCGTGAACACGCCTTACCACCATGGCATAGAGGCCGCAGCGGGGCCGCAGAGCCTCTGCGTGTCGTGCAACGCCTGCGCCACCGTCTGCCCGGTGGGGATACCGCTGCCCCAACAGATACTGGCTGTGCGGGCCCAGGTGGTCGAACAAGAGGGGATACCTGTGCCCATGCGCGCCGCGATGGAGCTGTGGGCGCGCCCGCGAGTAGCCGATATCGCCATGCGGGCCGCCGCACTCGCTGATACACCTTTGCGCGACGGCGGGTTCAGCAGGATAGAGCGCACAGGCGTGAACCTGATCCCGCAGGTCCACCGCCTGACAAGCTGGCGCACCACTCCCGCTCTACCTCGCCACCCCGCTCGTGACCGCCTGGCACATCGCCGTCCCTACACCGGCAAACCCCTTGAAAACGCGGCCCGCGGCCTGCGCGTGGTCTATTTCATCCAGTGCATCACTGACCGGCTATTCCCGCGCATGGCCCTCTCGGTGGCGCGGGTGCTGGACGCCTGCGGAGTAACGATGGTGGTGCCGGCCCAACAGCATTGCTGCGGACTTCCCGCCCTGGATGCGGGCATACTCGAACCCGCGCGGAAGATGGCCAGGCAAACTATT
Organism: uncultured Chloroflexia bacterium; assembly: GCA_963837315.1. Classification (GTDB taxonomy): domain Bacteria; phylum Chloroflexota; class Chloroflexia; order QHBQ01; family JADMIH01; genus JADMIH01. The sequence continues at coordinate 186,150 of CAWINE010000010.1, read as the reverse complement.
GAGACGCTGGAAAGAGAGCGAGCCGACTATATCCTGACGGGCGGGGCAAGCTGCGCGGTCGCGATGTTGCACGACTACGAGCGGCTCTTCGAAGCCGAGCCGGCCATGCAGATACGTGCCAGGGCGCTCTCCGAGCGTGTGATCGACTTCACAAGCTTCATGGACGGCGTGGCACGGCTGGCCCCGGGCTCATTGGCAATGCGGAATGTGGACTTTGGAATGCGGAATAACGACGTATCGCCCGGCGCTGCTTCCCGCAATCCGCAATCCGCAATCCGCAATGGCAGAGGGCCTGTCACTTATCACAACTTCTGCCAGTCTACCAACGTGCTGGGCCTGCACGACGCCCCGCGCCGGTTGATAACGGAAGTCATGGGCCTGGAGCTGCGAGAGATGGACGGAAAGCTCGGTTTGCTGCGGCTTCGGCGGCTCGACCTCGGTGACAAGGCCGGAGGTGGCAGAGCACATCCTTGCTCGCAAGCTGGAGAACGTACAGCGCACCGGCGCACGTACCCTGGTCACCGACAACCCCGGCTGCATCATGCACCTGCGTGGCGGAATCGACGCCCGCAATCTGCCCGTGCAGGTGTTGCATATCGCCGAGCTGATGGCCGCGCAACTGGGAAATCGGTAGTGGGCAGTGCATAAGCCCTTTAAGAACCTTGGCGCCCTTGGCGCCCTTGGCGTCTTTGCGGTTACGTAAATACGCAATCCGCTACAATGCCGCACCCGGGCCGGTGAGGCCGAGTCCGTGCTCCGCAGCCCCTAGCAGGGCGGCTCGCGAGAGTATCACTCGCACGGGCATATGGCTGAGCAGATCGGACAGCCGGCCTTTGCGCAAGAACGCCTGCATGAAACGTCCGTTTTGTAACACAGGCAGGATACGTGGCGGTATACCCCCGGCAAGATAAACCCCGCCGGTAGATAGGACGTTGAGCGCAAGGTTGCCGGCAACTGCCCCGAAGACGGCGACGAATATGTCCAGGGTAGCCGTGCAGAGAGGGCACGCCGGATTGCGGATTGCGGTCTCGTCCGTGTTCAACGCAGATTCCGAATTCCGAGCTCCGGATTCCGCATCTGCCAGGGCCTCATCGACGATGATGGGCGATCGGTCTTCTGCCGAGGCAAGAGCAGCCGCGATGGAAGGGGTCTCGGGGGCATAGCCGCTATCGCGCAGGTAGTCGTAGATATTGGGCAGGCCTCTGCCTGAGCAGACCCTCTCCACGCTGACGTGCGGGAAGCGCTTTTGCAGGTATTGGAACAATGCGATCTCCTGCTCGCTGCCCGGAGCGAAATCTGCGTGCCCGCCCTCCGAGGGGTGCGCCACGTATCGCGTACCATTCCAGGTGAGGAAAGCCATGCCCATACCCGTGCCGGGGGCTATCACCGCGATCGCTCCACCCCCGATGGCCTCACCCTCGTTGAGGCTCGATAGCTCGTCGGCGCCCAGCACGGGCACGGCAAGCGCGATGGCTTGCAGGTCGTTAATCAGGATGACCTGCTCGGGGGCAAGCTTCAACTCACGCTGAAGCTCCTTCACATCAATGGACCAGGTGAGGTTAGTGATCTTTGCGTGGCCCGCGATAACCGGGCCGGCAGCCGCGATGCAAACATGGTCCACGGTAAATCCAGCCGCGTCGCCGGCCAGGAACTCGCGTACTATGGCTTCAAGGGAGGGATACTCGCCGCTCGGGAACACCTTCCTGGCGAGGGGCTTCCTTGGGCCACCTTCGGGTGAGAATATAGCGACCTCGGTCTTTGTTCCGCCAATATCGCCGGCCAGTAACATTGTGGGTACTCCTGCTTCGATTTTGCTACCAACCAGTATAACCGAAGCACTGAATCGAGCATCAAAGGAACGTTACTTATCATCACATGGCCTGGTTCCAGTGCAGCAGAAGCAAAGGACGTAACTACCTGTCGTATGAAGTTATAGTCCTTCGGATGAGTAAGTGCACCTCTCACCAAACATCATGCAAGCGCTCTCCTACGAAAAGTCTCGGTATACCGGTGCCGGATTCGATGTAGAGCATTCACACCATATACGGCGCGGTATCTCCGCGGCTCTGGAGGTCTATTCAAATGAAAGTTTTCAGCACCGTCGCATTCATGGCGCTACTCGCACTGATGATTCTTGGCGTCGCCTTTGCTCCGCACCCCGCTTTGGCCAGAGGCGGCGCAACCCCAACCCCCACAGCGACACAGATTCCTGCCGGCCCGCCGGCTCCAGCACCCTTAACACCCGCCAACGGTGCCGCAATCACCGTACCATTCGCATCTCATGGTCTGCAGTCACCGACCCGAGCGGTATCGTAGCCTATAACTGGCAAGTCAGTCCCTCGTCAACCTTCTCGCCCGTTATCGAGCAAAGCTCGACGAACGGCCAAACTCAGGACACAGTAAGTGGCCTGGCCAACGGAACCTACTTCTGGCGTGTCCAGGCGGTAAACGGCAACTTCGTGCAAGGAGCATGGTCTGCGGCCCAGAGCTTCTCCGTCACAGGCGCTAACTCAGGGGAGCTTGGCTCGCCCACGCTCAACCCACCTCACAACGCGACTGCATTCCACCCTATGGAAGTTATCTACTTCGACTGGAGTGCGGTTCCGGGAGCGACAACCTATATTTTCGATGCGTCTACTGACCCGAGTTTCCCGATAGCCACGGAGCTTCATATCAACAACATCCCCAACACGAGCTACTCGCTCCAGATGGGTGATAGTATCCCGCAAGGCACATGGTATGTGCGCGTTTCGGCGGTGAATGCGAACTTGATCGCCGGCGTGCCATCAAACAGTGTTACCTTCGTTCTCTCATTCAATGCTCCACTGCCTCCAGCGCCAACGCTGCTAAGCCCGGCGAACGGTTCAAGTGTGACATTGCCGGTGACACTTACCTGGACCGACGTGCCGAACCCGCAGCCTTCCGGATATGTCCTGGAGATCGCTGCCGACCCCAACTTCACCAATATCCAGTACACAGACAACCAGATCACAGGGGCACACTGGGCGGTCACCTCGCTCCCCTCCGGGACGAAATACTGGCACGTGCTCTCAACGCAGGGCGACTCGGCACCGGACGTGCCGGCCAACACCGCATGGTCGGCCACCGGCACGTTCGTTGTGCCCTCCACTCCGCCCACCGTCGGCTCGCTGACAGCAGCCACCACATCGCCATCCAACGGCGCGACGGAGGTCATGTTCCTGCAACTGAACACGCCCGCACAGGCCGGTGGGGCGGTAGTAACCCTCACCAGCAGCGACCCGGCAGCAGCTCCCATACAGTCCAGTTATGCGATGCCCGAAGGGTTCGCATGGGCTGAATTCCAGTTCACGATCGGATCTGTAGCCACGCAGACGCCGGTAACTCTGACCGCTTCGGTCAACGGCACATCGACTTCGACCACTATAGTTGTGCAGCCGCCCACCCTGCAATCGCTTACCTTCTCGTTCCCGGCGGTTGGCGGCTACGCAATGTCGGGACTGGCTCAACTGTCCGGCGCGGCGCCGAGTAACGGCATGGTCGTGAGCCTTTCAAGCAGCGACCCGGCGGTTGCCAGCGTGCCCGCGACTGTAGTGGCCCAGTCGGGTAACTGGTTCGCCAACGTCAACGTTGCGACCAGCCCGGTGCAGGCCTCAACTGTGGTCACGATCAGCGCGAGCTTGAACGGCACAACTGTGCAGGGCAGGCTAACTGTCGCGCCCGGCCAGGCACATGAGTTGGTGACGCTCAACCCATCAACGACCACCGGAACGGCGGGGTCGAGCGGTCTCGTAAGGTTAGATAACGCGGTATCGAACGACACGACCTTCACGCTGACCAGCAGCAACCCGGCGGTTGCCAGCGTCCCGGCATCTGTAGTGATCTCGCAGTTCACCTCGGGTGCCTCGTTCAACGTAGTCACCAGCGCGGTTACACAGGCAACCAACGTGACCATCACAGCCAGCGGCGGAGGGTTGACGCAGTCCGCAGTCCTCACCGTAATGCCTGCTACGCCCGCTGCTTCGCTCTCCGCGATCACGCTCAACCCGACCAGCACAAGAGGGGGCAACGATGTGACAGGAACTGCCACGCTCTCTTCGCCTGCACCTTCCGGTGGTGTCGTGGTGACACTAACGAGCAGCAATAGCTCGCTTGCCAGCGTACCCACCAGCGTGACAGTGCCGGCAGGTGCCACAAGCGCCAGCTTCTCGATTAGAACGCACAGTGTGTCGAACACCTCATCGGTAACGATAGGGGGCTCAGGTGGAGGCGCATCGCAGTCCAGGGTCCTCACCCTCACACACTAAAGTAATAGACGCACCGGTATTACTCTATCTCGATCCTGCAAAGTTTCAGGACACATAACAAAGTTAGCTTGCGTGATTACGCACAAGGGAGGGGTCATGTTGGAACATGACCCCTCCCTTGTGCGTTGTAGTACCCTGGTTCCTGTGCTGTCGAGCAGTGTATCTGCCACCAGCTTTTTTCTAACTAGATCGTGGAGGCCGCTCGTACGGATATGCACCAGGCAGGGCATGTGGCGGAGGACGCGATCCGCGCCTATAATAACCTGGTAGCTACCACGACCAACTACTAGTTCTACACCCTCGACAGGAGGATGTACGAGACCCAGTTGTCAGTTGTCCGTAGACGATGGTCAGTGAGCAGTAATAAACGATCGCGATTACGTTTTACGTTTTACGCCGCCGTTCGTAGCCGTCTACTGACAACTGACAACTGGCAACTGACAACTGGCAAGACATAGGAGTTTTTCTCATGACCAGAGACGAGCCATTATCCGGTGCACCTCCGGCGTCGGGCATCGAAATAAGTGGGCCGGTGGCACAGGGGTACGAACAGATACTCACGCCGGAGGCTCTCGCGTTCGTGGAGGCTCTGGTGCGCGAGTTTACGCCTGCCCGTAACGATCTGCTGCGCCGTCGCGCCGAGCGCCAGGCCGAGGTAGACGCAGGACGTCTCCCCGACTTCCTTCCCGAAACGGCCGGGGTGAGGGAGGCTGAATGGCATGTTGCTCCCGCGCCTGCCGATCTTCATGACCGGCGTGTGGAGATCACCGGACCATCCGGCGATCGCAAGATGGTTATCAACGCCCTCAACTCGGGCGCTCGAGTCTTTATGGCCGACTTCGAGGATTCGCTCTCATCCACCTGGGCCAACGTGATAGGGGGCCAGATCAACCTTCGTGACGCCGTGCGGCGCACCATCAGCTACTACCAGCCCGGAAGGCAAAGAATACCGGCTCAACGAGCGAACCGCTACCCTCCTGGTGCGCCCGAGAGGCTGGCACCTGAACGAGAAGCACGTGCTGCTCGATGGCGAGCCGGTGCCTGGCGGCATCTTCGACTTCGGTCTCTACTTCTTCCACAACGTCGATGAGCTACTCCAGCGCGGGACAGGCCCATACTTTTACCTGCCGAAAATAGAGAGCCACCTTGAGGCAAGGCTCTGGAACAGCATCTTCGTGCGCGCCGAATCGCTGCTTGGCATACCACGAGGCACGATCAAGGCCACCGTGTTGATCGAGACGATCCTCGCGGCGTTCGAGATGGACGAAATCCTGTACGAATTGAGGGAGCATTCGGCGGGCCTCAACTGCGGGCGCTGGGACTATATCTTCAGTTGCATCAAGAAGTTCCGCAACCTTCCCGATTTCATCTACCCTGACCGCAGCCAGGTGACGATGACCACCCATTTCATGCACTCCTACTCGCTGCTCGCTATCAAGACCTGCCACAGGCGGGGTGCGCACGCGATGGGCGGGATGTCGGCCTTCATCCCGGTGAAGGGCGCGCCGGAGGAGAACGACAGGGCCTTTAGCCATGTGCGCGCTGACAAAGTGCGCGAAGCAAGCGACGGCCACGACGGCACCTGGGTCGCCCACCCCGGCCTGGTGGGGGTAGCGACCGAAGTTTTCGACCACTACATGCCTACCCCGAACCAGCTAGACCGCTTGCGAGAAGACGTGCAGATTGCACAAGCCGACCTGCTGGCCGTGCCCGACGGTGCCATCACAGAGGGCGGCTTGCGCACAAATATCAGCGTGGGCGTGCAATACCTGGCCGCCTGGCTGAACGGATCGGGGGCGGTGCCGATCAACAACCTGATGGAGGACGCGGCCACAGCCGAGATATGCAGGGCGCAGCTCTGGCAGTGGATACACCACCCTCGCGGTATCCTGCAGGACGGGCGGAAAGTGACCGCTGACCTCTTCCGCCACATGATGGTGGAAGAGCTGGAAAAGATTCGTGCCGCTGTAGGCGATGCCGCCTACGCAACCGGCGGCTACGACCGGGCAGCCAACCTCTTCGACAAACTCACAGTCAGCAACGACTTCGTAGAGTTTCTCACCATACCGGGGTACGCGCTGCTTGATTAACGTTATCGAGTTGTCAGTTGTCAGTTGTCAGTAGACCGACGACTGACAACTGACAACTGACAACTTGGAGGCAACCATGATCAACGGCGATATGGCGAAACTGAGCAGGAACTGGGAGAGCGACCCGCGCTGGCGTGGGATTATGCGGCCTTACTCGACGGAGGACGTTGACAGGCTGAGTGGAACGGTGCGTATCGACTATACGCTTGCTCGCATGGGCGCAGAGCGATTGTGGGACCTCCTTCAGAAGGAGCCTTACGTGGCGGCGCTGGGGGCGCTCACGGGCAACCAGGCGGTGCAGCAGGTGCGAGCAGGGTTGAAGGCGATATATTTGAGCGGGTGGCAGGTGGCCGCGGACGCCAACCTGGCGGGGCAGATGTACCCCGACCAGAGCCTCTACCCCGCCAATAGCGTGCCCCAGGTGGTGCGCCGCATCAACGCCGCCCTCCAGCGCGCCGACCAGATCGACCACTCAGAGGGGAGGGACCACACTTACTGGTTCGCACCGATATTGGCCGATGGAGAGGCGGGATTCGGCGGGCCGCTCAACGTCTTCGAGATGACCAAGGCGATGATCGAGGCGGGCGCGGCCGGCGTGCATTTTGAGGACCAACTGGCCTCCGAGAAGAAGTGCGGGCATATGGGGGGCAAAGTGCTCCTGCCTACGCGGCAGGCCGTGCGCAACCTCGTAGCGGCGCGCCTGGCCGCTGACGTGATGGGCGTGCCGACCATACTTGTGGCGCGCACCGACGCCAACGCCGCTACCCTCATCACCAGCGACGTTGACCCCTACGATGCACCGTTTCTGACGGGCGAGCGCACCGTTGAGGGCTTCTTCCAGGTGCACAATGGCATCGAGGCTGCGATCGCGCGAGGCCTTGCCTACGCTCCTTATGCCGATTTGCTTTGGTGCGAAACATCGGAGCCGAGCCTCATGGAAGCACGCAGGTTCGCCGACGCGATCCACGAGCGATTTCCGGGCAAGCTCCTGGCCTACAACTGTTCACCCTCGTTCAACTGGAAGAAGAAACTGGATGGGGACACGATTGGGCGCTTCCAGCAGACGCTGGGCGAGATGGGCTACAAGTTCCAGTTCGTGACCCTGGCGGGCTTCCACGCGCTCAACCACAGCATGTTCGCGCTTGCCGATGGCTACCGCGAGCGGGGCATGGCCGCCTACTCCGAGCTACAGCAGGCCGAATTTGCCGCCGAAGCGCATGGCTACACGGCCACCAGGCACCAGCGGGAAGTGGGCACCGGCTATTTTGACGAAGTCGCGCAGGTAATCGCCGCCGGGCAATCGTCCACGGTGGCCCTTACGGGGAGCACGGAGGAAGAGCAGTTTTAGTCTGGGGTTGTCACCCGTAAATGACATTACCCTGGCCATCCACGTGGACCTGCATTGGCGGCAGAGCCTGGCGCGCAGGGCCCTGGGTGACCTCCCCGTTCTGGGCGTTGAAGCAGGCATAGTGTAGAGGGCACACCAGAAGCTGCGAGTTGGCATCGTATTCCACCGGGTAGGGGCGGTGTGTGCACATATTGCTGAAAGCTTTGACACTCCCGTCCGCTTCGTGGACCAGGATACCCGTCTCCCCGGTGTCAGGAGCCGTGAAGGTCACGGCGCTGTTCACCGGGCAGGCGGCCAGGGTGGTCAGGACAACCCCGCTCGGGGCCCCGCTGCCGGTCCCAGTTCCACTGGCCGTGTCAGGAGTGGTCGGAGTAGGAGCAGATGGATTCCCTGAGGCAGGATTGGTCGCGGCCTGGGTATCGCCCGAGGCGATTGTGGACGTAGCAACGGGATTAGCAGCAACGGCCGTTGCTGTGGGCAACTGTGCGGAGGGCGGCTCGGGTGCCGGCAATCGACTTGCGAGCGGCTGGTAGGGCGTGGTGGGGCGCAACAACTCACTGCTTACCTTGAGGGTCACCACAGCAGCAACCCCGCCCACAAGTGCGGCTCCCCCTAGCTGGAGAAATCGACGTCGCGAAATGCTCTCCGCCGCGAAGGGCGTTCCAGCGTTCGGTGTCAGGTACTGAGGAGTCGCAACCCGCGGCGGGGTGGCAGGAATTCTCGGCGGGACGAGTGCCCTGGCCTCGGGCCAGCGTTCGTTGCCGAGCGCGTTGCCTGTGCACGAGCACGCCTATCCCCTGCGCAACAGCCACAACCAGTGTTAGCGCCACAAGCGCCCAGATGAACTGGACGCCGCGCTCGTTATAAAGCTGGTAGCCCAGCGTGTGAAAGATCGCCAGAACGATAAGAGGATAGGTCCACTGCTGGATGCGTTTCCATCGCTTGCCTTTCAACCAGCGCAAGGACCAATCGTTCGAGAGCACCAGTAGCACGAAAATAATGAGGGTCGCCAGCAGCCCTATATCGTTACTCAGACCGAAGAGGTCCAACTGCGGCAGATAGTGATCTCCGACCTGGCGGAAGAAATAGAGGAGAACCTGGCCCCCGACAAAGATCTGGAAGCTCAATAAAACGTGCACGAGGGCCGTGATGCCGGCCCAGATGCCGATATCGCGCCGCAGATAAAGGTTGACCGGGTTGCGCCGCTGGCGAGCCAGGTAGAGAGGTCCGACCAACAGCCCGGCAACCAGGTAAACGAGCGCCACGTACCCGAGGCCCACGGAGAGAGGCTCGGCGATAATGGCCGAACGGTCGTATACGTAGGCGAGCATGCAGCCGAGGACCGTGCCGGATGCCAGCAGGAGATGCGTGAGGAGACGTTCTTGCCGCACGATGGGTTTACCCTGCTTTGCGGCTGCTTTAGTTGCCATGAGTTACGATATTGACCTTTCTATGTGTGCCGCTGTGATCGGGCAATACCGGCATGGCACCCTGTTCTATACTTTGCGCGTTCATCCTCCTAATTGTACTTGCGCCACATTAAGGAATCATTAGATAAACTTAAGGGAACATTAGATAAACGATTAGCCTCTTGCAGATGGCGCAACGGGGTGAGGCACCCCGGCTGGGAATAAGAGCGCATTATCGATATGGCCGGACACCACCTACGAAGCGGCTGCTCCAGAAGGGATCGCTCAGGCTGACGTAGCGCACGCCAAGCCTTTCGCTGCGCGCTGCGATCATCTTGCCGCCACCGGCGTAGATGCCCACGTGCGTTATGCCGGTTTCGTCGGTAGTGCGCTCGAAGAAGACGAGATCGCCAGGTTTGAGCGAGCTTATGTCCGGTATATACTGTCCGTCGCTGGAGGTGTATTGCTGCTCGGATCCGGCGGGTAGCTGGACACCGACCTGCTGGTATACATACCAGGTAAGGCCCGAGCAATCGAACCCGCTCGGATCCGACCCTCCCCACACGTATCTCGCACCCAGGTAACTCTGCGCAATTCGAATCACATCTGTGGATGCCGCGCCTGCCGGCGCGCCGCTCCCTCCATAGATGTCCGGTATCCAGTCCAGCGGTACATTTTCGGCCGCCACCCAGCCCGTCGTGCCTAGGGGTGAGCGCACTTTGTACCAGGCGCCCTGCAACGCCAGCACCTCAAGCACGCCGCCATCGGGCATTTGTTCGGACACGGCGAAGTTGGTGCCCGGCCCGGCGCGAAGGTTCACGACCCCCACCACGCCCGCACTACCCAGGCTCTGCATCGGCCCACCCGTTGCTTGCCGGCTTACGTTGAAGTAGCCTGCAGCCGCCCAACCATCAATTTGCCAGAGTGTGCGGATGTGATACCAGCCTGCTTGTTCAGCGAGGATCTCTACCCGTGTGTTAGCTGGGAGCTGGACAAGTATGCTGTAGTCCGATGCCGGGCCGGAACGCACATTGACCCCATCGTCTGTAGTCGTGCCTACAAGCGACTGGCCGGTCGCGCCCGGTGGAACTGGGGTCCCCGGGACGATGGATGGAGTTGGGCCTGATTGGGGCGCAGACAACACGTTAGAAGGAGGCCCGCCCACCACAGATCCAATTGCGGTACTTGCATGTGGACCGATGAGAGGCGTGGTGCTGCCTGCTTCGCTTCCACCACTTGCGCTGCTGGGGGTGCCGCTACCCTGTGGCGATGTAGCAGGGGCTAGCGATGCCTGCTTGCTATCCGTCGGAAGCGCAGGCGTTCCGGTAGGGACCCCACGCCCTTTGCCGCCGGTGCCCGGCGCGAGATTTGCGGCTGCAGCCAGCAGCACAAGCACGAGAGGAACTATAAGTACTGCTGCAAACATGCTCTTGGGGGCAGGACTTGTGACAATTCTCATTCAAGGCTCTCAGAGGTCAAGAAAATGGTGCGGAGTATAGAGCGCAGCCAGAGTTGCACCGCAAGCTTACTTCAGCACAGGGCGGAGCTGAGTACCTGCTTGCCAGGCGCGTAAATATTTGTAAGGAGAGAATTCACCCCGGCGTGTTTTCCAATCATCGGGCGTGGTGGGGTGGCTGATGCCGAAGTGCAGATGCGGATCCACAAAGCGTGCGTCCCCGGTGTGTCCTGTCCTGCCAAGCGTCTGGCCGGCAACAACACGTACGCCCGGCACGATACCCTGCTGGACAGACGACAGGTGGGACCCGTAGTAGCGCACACCGTCATCGCCGATAATCGCCACAGATAATCCTCCGCGCGTGGCCGGGTCGTCCACCGCAGGATCCCATATATCCTTTGTGCTTACATAATCCACCACCCCGCTGGTGGGTGCGACGAACAGGCTGCCGATCGGGCAGAAGATGTCGACCGCCGGGTAGTCGTGATGATAAGGACCATAATTCGTGCTGCTCGCGGGCTGCACCGGGAAGACATACGTAGGGTTCGTACCGGCCTTCGATGTGGCTGCAGCAACCGCCGGCACGCTGCTCGGCGTTTGTGAAGGTTTTGGGACGGTAGTGGCCGGGAGCGGCGTTGCCGCTTCTGTTTCCTCAATGGTAGGGGACGCGGCAGGCAGGTCTGACGAAACAGTCGCGGTGGGAAGCGGCTGCTCGATGCCGGCGACTACCTGCGTGGGGGTAAAGTTGCTCGACGCCGTGGTTGCCGGTGGTTCTGCAGGTACGGTAGTGGCGGTTGTAGTGGTCGTACCTCCGGGCTGCCCGGGCGACGTCACGCCGGCCTGGGTGGTTGGCACGACGGGATTGAGCGTGCTGCCCGAGGGCGCGGACGCTGTTGGCAGTGGCGCTGTTGGAGAAACCGCAACCGTTGGTGCGGCAGACGCGCCGGTGGGAACAGTCGCGGAGCCCTGGTCACAGGCTGCAAGCAGGAGCGCCAACAAACCGGCAAGAATAGTGGCGACAATGGCGCTGCGGCTGCGGCGAATTATCGACTCAAGGGTAAGAAGCAAGTGCATATGTGAGGCCCTTACGAACATTCCAACTGCGCAGGATCAGCTTGCCGGCAGTGGTTGGCAACACCGGTGCCATTGCCTGCACAGAGAGCATAACGAGGAAAGATTGGAAATGGGTTGGAATTGGCTGACGTAGTTGTCAGTTGTCAGTTGATGAGCGAAGCGAACTGTTGTCAGTAGACGATGGTCAGTCAGCAGTAATTAACAATCGTGATTACGTTTTACGTTTTACGTTTTACGTTTTACGTTTTACTTCGCGTCGTTCGTCCGTCTACTGACAACTGACAACTGGTATGGTTCTTGCCATCACGAGTATTCCAGCCGAGAGGGCGCAAATTCTTACGCAATATCCTGATAAGGAGGAAACAGGTGGATCACATCTCACGTAACAGTCGATATGGACCAGGTAGGACACTCTGGTCCGCCTCATGTGTGGCAGTCGGGTTGGTACTCATTTTAGCGTCCGGGTCTCTAAGTACCAGGGCCAGTACTCTCGCTCCCACAGATCAAGGTCAAGGGCTGAACCCCCTCACCATTGCCGCCGGCCAAACAGCCACCCTCACTGTGAGAGGATTCTGTACCGATTTTGGGAAACCCTTTCCTACAAGTAACATGACTACAAATGGCCTCGCCGACGATAAGATAAGAGCAGCACTCAACTATAGCATCCAGAAGGGTTACACCGAGGGGAACCCTGCGCAAGTTGAGCTGGCAGTCTGGTTCCTGAGGGATAGCACCTGGCATGCAACCGAACATACCGTCGCCCAGGAAATAGTGAATAACGCGACTACGGCTAACGCACCAACAGCCACTGGAGACGGTATCTCCTTGAGTGACGCCGTCACCCAGAAACAAGTGACCCTCAATGCAACATTCGTTGCCCAAACCGCAGGGCACTTCTACGGCGACAGTACCGTCCAGATCACTAACAGCGGGACTGCCGACGTCAAAATCTTCCTGCCAGTAGGCACCATGTTTACCGTTCCGAACGGTGCAGGCCAATTCCAGGACCTGGCCGCATACGCGCTCGGTCCTCAGGGTACTCAGCAGGCAGTCCCCGCCACGACAACAGCCGAGTCGACGATAACGACCACTACTGTCCCCACGAATACGGTCGCCGTCCCTACTGATACGGTTGCGGCAACTATAGTAACTACGGGGACTGCCGTATCTACGGTAACTGCCGTCGCTACCGATACGGTTGCGGCAACTATAGTAACCACAGGGACTGCCGTATCCACAGTAACCGCCGGTGCCACTGATACCGTTGCTGTTGCCACTGATACCGTTGCGGTCGCCACGCCTACAGAGGTTGCAACAACCGAACCGGCCACACCTACAGCCATTGCCACACCAACATCGTCACCTAACACTCTACCCCAGACCGGTAATGCCGGCGGCGGGATGGGCAGCACCCTGGGTGCGTTGGCAGCTTTAGCAGGTTTGATGCTTGTAGTCTTAGGCTTTGTGATAAGGCCCAAACAATCGAAGCGCCGTTCGTAACATAAGGAGGTGATCAAGCATGGCAACTAACACCAACAAGGACTACAGGAAGGGAGAGCAAAAAGAACGCTCCCAAACCAGGGACCCCAAAACCGGCCGTTGGACCAAGCGTGATACCAATAGCGGACAGTTCATGGACCAGAAGGCCGGTGGGAAGCCCGCCAAAGGCGTACGCAAAGAGAAGTAGATAAGCCGACCGGCAGACTAGCTCCATCGAAGAGCAGTCTTCGGCAATGCGAAGGGCACGTTCTTGACGTGCCCTTTTGTCAGCCCTGTGAACGTTCGGTCCCAGGCAGGTCTTGGCAACCCCAACCTTCTGGCGGGTATAGCTCGCGCTGCGATACTTGGCCTCGGTATCATAGCAGCCATAAACCAGGTGGGCATAGCGTCAACGCTCGTGAACACGCTCTTCATGGGCTTCGTTGGCACGCTGGCTTTGGCGCTGGGATTGGCATTCGGGCTAGGAGGGCGTGAGACTGCCGGTCAAATCGTCCTGAGTTGGTACAGCCGGTCCAAAGAGGCCGCTGCCAGGACAGCACATGCAATGGAGTCTAACCAACAGCAAATGCAAGCCCAACAGGCAGCCCAGTACCGTGCGCAGGGTCAAAATCCGGTTGCCCCAACAACGCGGGATCTGCCCTACAATCCGCAAAGATAGCAGATAAGGAGGCACGCTGGCATCAACGCCCACCCAGGCACCCGAGCTGCCAATGCTGGAAGGGCCTTCAGATGGAAAGGCCTCGACTCCTGGTTTGATGGGACGATGATCCTGAAGTCCTGGCCTGCGGGGAAGCAGCCTCCTCATGCATCATGGCGATGGATGATAATGTGAGCGCGGTTGGGACATGTAGCCCCAACCGCGCTCACATTGTCGGTCATGGATACTCGCGGAGTAAGCCCAAGATTGCTGCCATGCCCGATTCTGACGGTGCAGTTCATCTGATCGAGGAGGTTTTGACCTTTGTGTCCGGGCGGAAAATGTGTATCATTTTTTGTATCAATTCTTATATCGCCCAGGACCGCCCAACTGACCTCATAATAGCATCAGTGACCTGTGCCCGGATGAATCTCGATGTGGGCTTTCGATGCAGATTGCGTGGGAGGCACCTGAGGGCCTTATACTACGACACCGTGAAGACTGGCAGCACCTACTCAAGAGCGCCGTTCAGGGAAAGCAATATCCTGAGATGGCGAGGGAAACCCTTTCCTGCCGAGAGTTTTGGCATGGCAAGTGCAGAAGGAGCATTCATAAATAAGTGTGCCGCGGACTTCTCATCTATCATTCAAGGAGATTCAATATGAAGCGCATCTTGTTATCCCAGAAGAGCTTATTCGTAGCATTCCTGGCTTTGCTGCCCGTGGTACTTTGGGGCTGTGGGGCAGCCACTGTCGCTACACCAACTCCAGCACCGACCGTGACCACGGCGGCCGCAACCGCAAACACACCTACTGTTATGAGCCAGGCAGCGACAGATACTCCTGCTGCCATGCAGACTACAACGATGAGCACCCCCACTGTCATGACAGGCACGATGGAGAGCACGCCCACCGCAATGAGCAGCACTATGGCCGCAAGCCCAACTGCTGCGATGTCCGGCACCATGGCGGTTACCCCGACCGCGATGGGAGGCATGATGCCGAGCGGAAGCCCGACCGCCGGGATGGCGGGCACGGGACAGAGCGGTGAGATGGTGCAGCAGGCGGCGACACAGGATTATTCCCTAACCCTCCGGCTGGGACCTGTAGCTATGATGCTGACACCGGACCAGGCGCAAGGTGCCACCTCAGGCGAGGTGATGATAAGCGGCCAGATGGCTATGACCGGTACGGGTGGGATGGCACCCAACTACCACCTGGAGCTTGCGGTTAACGATATCAAGAGCGGGGCGGTGATCACCGACAAAAGTGTGAGCATAGACCTCACTAATACCACCACGAGCGAGAAACAATCTGTGCCGGTAGCGACCATGTACAACGTGCAAGTCGGCCCGTCGGATACACACTTCGGCAATAACGTGGCGCTGGCACCCGGCGCCTATACGGTGGACGTGGATGTCGCTGGCGAGAAGGCTACCTTCAACATCACTTCTACAACCATGGGAGGAACACCTGCACCTATGGGCACGCCGGGAGCCATGATGCCCGGTATGAGCCCCACGCCTTAGTGCAGTTTCAACCGGCATATTAGAGAATTGATGGGCCCAAGGGTCAGGGGTCAGACGACCGACGGTAGCGGGTAGTTACGGTCTACTGACAACTGACAACTGTTCTGTAGTGTTGCGCCTCGCGAGCTTGCGGCCGGCCGCGAACATCGTTGCCATCCCTGCCAGCCCTGCTATCAAAACAATGCCGCCAATCAATCCACAGCAGGACTCCACAGCAGCTTCGCCGATCACCTGGCCAAGCATCCGACCGATCCCCCTCAAACAGCCTCCACCTGCGTTTGGAGCAAATCGGGATGGACCGGAGAACGGACCCTGGCCGGGTGACCCACCGGGTGTCTGCGACCACGATGGGGGCGGCGGCATTGGAGGCGTGCCTTGGTTGGGTATCGCCCCGCTAAGGTCAATCGGCCGGCCGCACCATTTGCAGAAGCTAGCGCTTCCTGGATTGACGCCACCGCAATTGGGGCAGACGTAATCAGCCCTGCCATCAGATCCATCGTTAGCGCCCGACGTGGGAGGTTGTGCCTGCATCCGCCTTTCCTCTTTTCAGATTTGGTATAGTGCGATCTGCGATTTGGAAAAATGTTACTACACGCAATGTGGCATCAGGCAAAGCGATGATACAGGGTCTAAAGCGCAGGTAGCGACAAACGGAAGCTTGTCCCTTGCCCTGCTTTAAAGTCGACGGTAAGCGTGCCGCCATGAGCCTCGGCAATACTGCGTGCAAGGTACAGGCCAAGGCCCAAACCTGTCGAACCGGGGCCCGCCGCGAAGCGGGTGAATAGACGGGGCATAAGCTCAGGCGCTACACCTGGCCCCTCATCGCTGACGGTGATGATCGCTCGCTTGCCGTTATCCTCCGTTGTCTCGCTCGCCACGTCGATTTCGATGGGCACGCCCTTGGGGGAGTGCTTGAGAGCATTGGCGATCAGATTTTCGAGGGCCTGCCTTATACGCGCGGGATCGCCTTCGATCTTCAACTCATCCGGCACCAGAACGCGGATATCCAGCGGCCTGGTTTGCATGACGCCTGTCACCGCTTGCACCAGCTCAACAAGGTCCATGGGCTCCTGTGAAACTGTGAATATTCCCTGCTCGAGCCGGCCAACGTCCAGCAGGTCGGTAATGAGCGCCTGGAGCCGCCCGAGTGCCTGGAACGCAGCTTCCGCATCTTGCATTGCGCTCTGGTCCCCTTGACGCCTGGCCCGGCGCAGCAGAAGCTCCAGCCTCCCCCTCAGTGGGGTGATATAGTTGCGCAGGTCGTGGGCAAGCACTGTTACGAGTTCTTCGGCTACTACCTGTCTTGCCTGCATCGCCGCATCCTGTGCGATGCGCTCGACCAGCTCGGCTCGATGGGCGACGGTGCCCACCCAATATCCTACTGCTTCCAGAAAGCTCAGATCCTCCTGGGTAAATGCATCCGGCTGCGCCGAGCAAGCCTGCATTACACCCCGGCGCTCACCATTGACGACCAAAGGAGTGATCATACTTGATCTCACACCCAGGCTCTTCGTCAGGCCAACCGGCATCTTCGGGTCTTGCTCTGCGTGTCCTGTGATGTAAGATTGACCTGTATGGAAGACATCTGCTTCCCGCCCATCGTTCGCGAGAGGTAGTCGATCCAGGCCTATTTGTCGCTGGCGCGCGCCCATGGGCGTATTACTGGTACCCTCAGCTACCAGCGTTTCGCTCGCCGGATCATAGAGAAAGGCGTCAGACTTATCAGCTTTGATAGCATTTACTATCAAATCACTTGCCTGATTCATGGCTGACTTGACGCTGGTGCCCTCGATTGCGAGAAGTTGCTCCAGTGTGGAAAGAAGTCTTTGCTGCCCTGTTACCGTATTGATACCTGCGTCTGAACCCTTGTCCATGCAGATCTCCTCTCAGTGGTACTAGACCTCGAGCGGGAGCATTAGGCAGCCAGGAGAACGCAAGCGAAAGAGGTATTCAGTTAGGCCCCCGGCAGTTATATGTCGGACGCCTCATGAGTATACCATACAAAGTGAGTGCCTGAGCTGACTACCTGCCTGAGTTTATCACGCCCGGGACTATATTTTCAGCAGAGTGATCCGGCGCGCCTCGATGGTGCCGGAACGCCGAGGCCGGTCTTTGCTTCCTTTCACATGGAGCTCCGCTCCCACATCGAGCCCTGAAAGGAAAGCCGCTCTGTCGGTCTTCCGCCCTGCAGCGTCCCTCAATACCGTGTCCGGTCCCACGAGGATCGAGACCACTCGACCGTCAGCGATGCGCGCAGCGGTGATGCTGTCTGTGCCGACCGCCACCACTTGCATCCACGTCTTCCTACCTTTTTGTGCCTTTGTCCTGGACCCCTTAGCAGCTTGATGATTGCTATCGTCCTGCAGCGCCTCGGGGGCAGCAATTACTATGGAGCTCTTCTGGAAAAGATCGCCGTGGTAGGTCGCCGGCACCAGCACTGTCACACCCTGCGCGATCACTGAGAATGTGTAAGTAGCGCCTCCGGTGGCTGCTCCCTTCCTGGATTTCACCGTACCGCCGTCGAGCTGAAGACGCATGCCTGCAGGAGTGTGCACAGTCACGCGTCCGGCGCGATAGACCTCTGCAGAGCGCAGATCGGGGTGGCGGCGAACCAGGAGGGTAACTGCCTGGCTTGCCAGTGCAATGGGCCCCGCTGAGGTGAGAAGGCAAACGTCGAGCAGGCCATCATCAGCGTATGCCTCCGGGGTCAGACTGGTGAACCCGCCGTAGCGTCGCGTATTGCCGATGACGATTTGCCAGGCATGTCCCTCCCACATAGTCTCTCCTATCTCGACCCGCATAGGATGAAGGTTCCTGAGCCTGCGAAGGAAGCCCTGCTCGAAGGAAGGCAGCGCCTGGACAGCGGCCAGGCCCACCGCCAACCTGCCGATGCGGTTTTTGAGTGGCTTGGACAGACGTGCCATGACCGCCCCATCCAGCCCGAGGCCGGCCATCAGCAGGAAATGGCGACTCTGAGGGTCGTGGCGCGCCTGACGCTTGTGATTCTCCTCTCGACTCTCTATCATTACATGGCCAACGTCCATCCTCTTGCGAACGGCCCCCACCAACTGGCGGGCAGCTACTTCGAGGCGGGGAGAGATACCCACTTCGCGCGTCCATTCGTTTACGGTACCGCCCGGAATGGCACCGAGCGCCGTGTTGGTGCCCACCAACCCCTCTACTATCTCGTTGAGCGTGCCATCGCCACCACAGCCGACCACTATCTCATAGCCGTCTGCGGCCGCCTTTCGAGCCAGGTCGGTGGCCATGCCCCCATGCAGTTTCTGCATGACGGTGACATCCCACCCATGCTCCCGCAGGACCGGCAGTACGCCGGACAAATCGATCCCACCACGGCCCGAGCGCGGGTTGGTGATCAGGCAAGCGGTTACCAAGTTGTCAGTTGCCGGTTGTCAGTTGTCAGTAGACGGTAGCTTTCACCTATCGGTCGCCCATCGTCGGTCGTCAACTGACAACTAACAACCGGCAACTGACAACTTGCGTCCGCAGTACCTGCCTGCGTGACCCATCTCAACGCCGGCTATGCCGGCTTTTCCTTGCAAACTCATAGCTCAGTATCCTTCATCCTCTCAATGGCGGGGCAGCACGATGCCGGCAAGGCGGTCGCCTTGAGCCTATCAACCGGATGCCTCTTTTGCAGCTCTCGCGCCTGGCTTTTGGAGATGCATAACGCGGTCGACTTCCTCGGAGAGCGCGCGCTCGGAGGTGACGATATCCGAAGCGGTGAAGAAGAGACCGAGCAGAACGAGGCTAACAGCTCCAAGAAGCACCAGGAGGGCAGTCACCACTGCCCATGAGGCGTTTGTAATCGCGCTGACCGCAATGGCCAGCATGTCAATTATGAGGGCAGTCACCGCCCAGTAAATGCAAAGTAGCGACCGGTGGGCAAGGCGGTGGTGCCGCTTAATAAAGGGTAGCTGCAGGTCGATCTCCTTGAGACGCTCGGTGACCCGGGGACTGCTGTCACCACCAAACAGCAGATCGACCCGCTCGGCGGCCATGGAGCGCACGATGGAAGTGAGGTTGGTGTAGCGCGTCAGGAGTCCGCTCAGCACGATCCCGCACGCCGTAACCATGACTACGGGTGCCAGTATCAGTTGTAAGGTGCGGCCAAGAAAATCGACGTCCACTACGGCTCCCAGTAGACGAACGACGTGAGCAGGGCGATCTTATCCGGGCCCACATGCGGGTCTTTTGCCAGGGTTTCGATGTCGTCGGGAGGGACAACGGGCACATATTTTATGGAACCGTGCTTCACCTGAACATTTTTCCACCTGGGCTTGAACTCCCGCTCCACATGCTCCTCGGCGTAAGTTTCGAGGCGCATACGCACTTCCGCATCAGTTTGCCCCGGAGTCACCACACCCGGCATCACCAGCGTCACGTGCTCATAAACGAGGGTACCGTCAAAGTCGGTATCCGGTGGTACATACATGTCAGCATCCTCCCCTTTTTAATTCTTAATTCCTAATTTTGAATTTTGAATTAATTTAGAATTCAAAATAAAGGATTAGTTCCCAGGCCGGCTTTGGCGGTATTCCCGAGCCACCGGAACTGCAAGAGACTATGGTCGAGCGAGGTCTGTCCGTGGAGTATGCAACCATACTCCTTTGGATTTAACGTTATTCTTCTACCTTCAGTAACGCCACCTGGGAAAGATCAGGCCAAAGAACGAGGTTTAGTGCGTGGAGAAGCCGGTGCTAAAGCCGGTTGGTGTCGCGATAGGGCAGCACTTCGATTACTTCCCCGGCAAGGAGGCGCGTCTTGAGGTCGGCCCAGTACTGTGGAGTGAAAAGCTCGCCGTGGTGGCGAATAAAGACGGCTTTCAGATCGGGAGGCAGTCCCAGGAAGGTGTGCAGCTCCTCCGGGAAAACGTCGTTCTCGGCTACCGAGAACCAGGGTTCGGAGGAGTAAGTATTGAATTCGTCGAAGTCATCGTAATCGTCGCCGGTGTCACCGCTGTCGCCGGCCTGGGGCATCTCGCGGAAGTTGCAGTCGGTGAGCAGACAAAGCTCATCGTAATCGTAGAAGACGATCCTGCTGTGCCTGGTCACTCCGAAGTTCTTAAGGAGGATGTCGCCGGGGAATATATTGGTGGAGGCCAGGTCTTTGATTGCGTGACCGTACTCAATCACCATGGCCCGCGCCGCAGAGTCCTCCACGTCCCGCAGGTAGAGGTTGAGGGGCATCAGCCTGCGCTCGGTGTAGAGGTGCTCGATTACCACTTTGTCCCCCTCCACACGTACGGTGCGTCCCGCCGTCCTTAGCAGCTCATCCAGCAGGCCGGGCTCGAACCGCTCTTTGTCGAAGCGTAAATGCTCGAACTCCTGGGCGTCCACCAATCGCCCGCCACGATCGTGCTTGAAGACCAGCGCGTAGCGGTCGCGCACCTCCTGACGTGTGGTGCGCTTGGGTTCGTCAAACCTGTCTTTGATGATCTTGAAGACCAGGTCGTATGATGGGAGGGTAAATACTTGCATCACCATGCCTCGGTCCCCTTTGGACATCTCGAAGCGATCGGTGGAGTTGCCCAGGTGGCGCACAAGGTCGCGATAGCGCTCGGTCTTGCCGTGCTTGTTGTAGCCTATGGAGATATATAGCTCGGCCACCCGCTTGAGCGGCATGATAGTGCGGAGGAACTGCACCAGCGCGTGAGGATGCCCGGCTTCGACGTGGAAATATTCTCGGGCGAAACTGAAGAGGATACTCACCTCATCCTCGCTCATGACCACCGCGTCCACGCTCACCCCATCCTCGTCATTGGAGAGAGCAATCACCAGTGGCACGAAATGCGGCGGCGTGCCCATCTTGACTGCCTCGACCCTCCCGACCAGGTAGGCGCGCTTGCCCCTGTAGAAGATAGGTCGCGCCACCTCAACGGCCCCCATCTGCCGCCCCCAGCCGATCCGGGCTAGCTCGGTCTCGATGTGAGCAGCAGTGGCAGCAGAGTCCGAGGCCACGTCACGCCATTCGCAATTGAAGCCGCACGACCAGAGAAGCTCGCCTACCAGCGACTGCGCACTCCCCCTGTTGCGGAACGTGATGGAGATAGGCTCTTCGGCGGAGTGAGGTGGGGCAGGGAACTCCGTGCCCATGAACTCGATAGACGAATCGACGCCTGCGATGCCGGCCGCATGGGCGGTCCGAATCAGCACCGAGTTATAGAAGCTCTGGGCGATGTCGAAGTCATCACGCTCACGGATCAGCCCCGTGTACGCTTTCTTGACTTCCGCAAGGAGCGCCCGGTCCCCTGCCCCTTCCTTCAGCAAGTCGCACAGCATCTCCACCGCCTGGCTTACGTAGCCTGAATAAAGGTCGAGCCGTTCCTCGGCGTCGCGGTGGAGGCTATGCCAGTCGCACGCCTCAAAGCGCCACTGCGCCCGGTCGGTAATCGCCTTGAACTCGGCGTGATAGCGTACAAACGCCTCACCGACCAGGTCGGCCGCGTTCTCCGCCAGGTTGTCTGTGCCAGGCGAGGACGTTACCTCCTCGCCGGTGCTATGCTTTTCTTGCATTCCGTTTCCTGATAGCCGTCTGCCCCTGATTTCACGTGTAATTCGTAATTCGTAATTCCCGAAGGGCCGCTCCCCTCAGATTATACAGGCAAACGATGGGATGGCTATAAAGGCGGGCACGAACTCGTATCCTCGCGCCGGCCCATAGCCGGCAGTTGTTCGGTCATGCTGAATCCGGGTTCCAGGTCGGTTCACGTAACGAGCGCAGTTTGCTGCACGCTTGCCTCTCTGCATAGAGTTGTGCTGAATGCGGGCAATAGCCCTGCTCCGGATTTCCCGCTGAGCATAAAAAGAGAGCAAAGCAGACGGCCGTCTGCTTTGCTCTTGCCTGGCCGCCGCCAGGTAACCCAGGTAACGGCTGTTGTTACTTCAGCGTTACCATTACGGGTACCGTGCCTATACCGCTATCGAGGTCGGCCAGTGCTTTGCCAATCACTGCTCCAAAAGCCTTCGAGGGGTCGCTTACCTTCATCGCGTATCCGGCGTGCGGGCTGGTGGTAAGGAGGTCACCGGCGTGGATTGCTCCATAGCTCGCGTCGACTTTGATGGATTGGTACGAGCCGAGCGTCACCACGTTCGCATAGCTGCCGGGAGCTACCTGCGTGCCGTCGATCGCGTGCGGCAGACCATCGGCGTCGGTTATGCTCGCCTCGGGCACCGGGTATTTGGAGTAATCGAGCGTGGCGCCGGTTTTGGCTGCATCTTCTTCGGCTTTGTCGCGAGCCTGAAGCGCCTCATTGACTGCTTTCTGCTGGTCGGCATAGGCTTTGCGGGTCGCGGCATCCGGCACGTACAAGGGCTGGTCAACCACGCCAACCACGCCCGATTGATCGGCTGCTGAGGCCTTCTTCACTGTCACCACAGGGATATTGCCGATAACAGGCTCGCCGCTGCCCGCGATCACCACCACGTCGCCTGTTTCGAGGTGTGTGCTGTCGACGTTCTGCATGATGTCGACCACGTAGCCGGTCTTGGAGCCTGTGACCAACAGGTTGCCACCAACATATAAGGCGCCGGTGTTGATCTGTTCGGCAATCTGGGAGCCGTTAACGCCGTCCACAATGACTGCTGACCGCTCGTACTGCGCAGGAGCGGACTGCACATGCAGCGAGCTGCCCTGGTCGCTCGCAAAGTCGCCTCCGTAACTTGTTGCGGTGCCGCCGCTGGCCCTCCCACGCACAGCGCCGAAGTTGATGTCCGAGCTGGAGGCGAATACTCCGTGCCCCCCTGTGAACTCGCCGGCCGTATCTCCGGCAGGCACCTGGGAGTAGAAGGCAGCACAGTTCGACGACGGGCGCTGGCACTGCACGTATATACCGTTGTGAAAGTTGCCCTC
Source organism: uncultured Chloroflexia bacterium (assembly GCA_963837315.1). Taxonomy (GTDB): domain Bacteria; phylum Chloroflexota; class Chloroflexia; order QHBQ01; family JADMIH01; genus JADMIH01. The sequence goes on along the minus strand of CAWINE010000010.1, from coordinate 162,950 downwards.
GGTGTACACCTGCACTGCATCTCCATTTGTAGAAGAGATGACGAGAGCGCCGGTAGAGTTGGTGTTGGTAAGGCTCAAGCTCACGCCTACCGCGGTGGAGATGTTTTTGCGACCGTTATCGACGAACTTTGCCATCTCGGCCCGGTTCACGTTTTCGCCCGGAAGGTAGTATGGGCGGTTTAGGGGGTCACAGGGCTGGCCCGTGCCGCCACAAGGATGGCCGCTTACAATGTTATCAATGAAAAGTGAATTGATGAACGAGAAAAAGGGATTGCTACTCGGCACATCGGTAAAGCACTGACTGTCAAAGCAGTTGGCTGCCGGGGCAGCCTGCGGCACGCTCGCCACCTGCACAGGTTTCTGTGCCTCCGCACTTGTAGCGCCCAGACCGAGCACGACCCAGACTATTGCCGCTGACATGGCGATGGCAGACCACCGCCGCACGAGCGGATTCGTTTTGCTGAAGAGATTTTTCATTACCATTCTCCTTTATGGTGACTTGAGACTATTAGCTTTACTAAGGTGTGACGCAGCCGGGGAAGAATGTGCCTGCGATGATCTTGGATGCCTGTCCTCTCGTTACGTTTAGGCCCGGCCTGTAATATGCTCCAGGGCATGGCTCGCCTGGTCCACCACACGGGTAACCGGATATGATGTTGTGGATGTGCGCTCGCTCAACGTAGACATAGAAGGCGTTGGAGGGCGGCACATCTACAAAAGTCTGGCCGGTGGGAGTTTCGTTGAAACCTGCCGCGATGGTCGCTATCTTGGCAAGCTGCCCTCTCGTCAGGTTTGCTCCCGGCCTGTAGTAGGTTCCGGGGCACGGCTCGCCTGCTCCACCGCACGGGTAACCGCTGATCACACTGTGCAAGTGCACCCTCTCTACGTATACCCAGAACGTCGATGAAGGCGGCACGTCCACAAAGCTCTGCCGGCTAGACGGTATGTTGTCGTTGTAACCCGCCGCTCCAGCTATGATCTTGGCGGCTTGCCCCCTCGTGATGGACGCACTGGGCAGGAAGCATGGAGCGCCCACGCCCGCGCAATGCTGGTTGTCGTCGTAGCCGCTCAACACCGATTTGCAAGCCAGGCACCTGATGTAGTCGTAGAAAGTGGAGCCTTGCGGCACATCGTTGAACTGAATAGGGCAGGCGGTAGCTATTGCCGTAGGTGTAACGGTAGCGGACGTTAGGCGAGTGGAACTGAGGTAGGCGTGGCAACTACGGTTGTCGCTGTAGGCGTTGGCGTAGGGTTGCCCTGCGAGTGCCAGATACTTATCGAACCGGCGGGCAGCCCACCCGCTGTGGTAAAGTCGCCACCTACATACACATCGGTGCCCAGCAGTCCAAGCGGATAAACCTCGCCGTTAGTACCATTTCCGCTCCCACTGCCGAGGGAGAACCAGTTGACGGTGGTACTGCTCCAGTAAGCTACAAAGTTCACGGTGCCACCCCCCGCTGATGAGAAGGAACCGCTCGCATAGACGTCGCTTCCCAGCACTACAATTGCATTAACCTGTCCATTAGTGCCGACACCTGTCGAACCGGCAAGAATCGACCAACTATTGGAAGTAGTGCTCCACCGTGCTATGTAGTTGACGGTGACCCCACCCGCCTGGGTGAAGTCCCCACCCGCATACACGTCAGTACCTGATACTGCTAGTGAAACGACGAGATTATCGGTGCCCACACTGGTACCATTATTTAGATAACTCCAGCTATTGGAGTCCGGGTGCCACTCCGCTATATAGTTGGCAGTAGCCCCGCCTGCCGTAATAAAGGCTCCGCCTACGAATAAGATCGTTACCCATCGCTGCAAGTGCACGAACGGCATTACTTGTGCCGACAGTTGATCCGTTGCTGAGAGCAGACCAGGTGTTGGTGGTCGTGATCCAGCGGGCTATATAGTTGACAGTGCCTCCGCCTGCTATGGTAAAGGCGCCGCCAACATAGAGGTCGTCGCCTACTGCTGCTAACGCATCAACCTGACTGTTCGGTCCCATTGGAAGCGCCGGTACCCAAAGATGGACCATGTACTGGTAGATGGGTTCCACTCGGCGATGTTGTTGGCTACCAAGCCACCCGCCCGGTTGAACTCTCCACCCACGTACACATTACCATTCAGGACTGCTATTGCATAGACTTCAGGTGGCTGGGTACCGGTGTTATCAACGCCGATACCGAGAGTTGACCATGTATTGGTAGTGGCGCTCCACATGGCAACGCTGTTGGCGGCTATCCCTCCTGTTGAGGTGAAAATAGCCACCTACGTATACATCTTCGCCTGAAACTGCAATTCGCATCAACAAATGCGTGCGGGTCGCCGTCAGGCGGCGTGATGCCCTCGCCAAGCCCCGACCATGTGCCTGCGCTCAGGTTCCAATCTGCCACATAGTTGACCGCGCCTTGCCCGATCGTGGTGAATTGGCCGCCCGCATAGAGGCTGTTGCCCTGTGCGGCTATTACATCGACCTCGCCGCTGGGTGCCATTGACGCCATTGCTGCTCAGTGCAGACCATGTGCTTGACGATGGGATCCACGCCGCGATGTTGTTGGCGCCTAACCCCGCTGTTCTGGTGAACTCTCCACCAACATAGAGGGTGTTATCCAGCGCTGACAAAGTGTAGACCTAGTGCTGGCACCATTAGTAGCCCCGGTACCGAGTGTGGACCATCGTGCTGGTGGATGGGTTCCATTCAACGATGTTGTTCGCTGAGACGGTGCCCGCCGTTGCAAAATCTCCACCGACGTAGACATCGCCACCGAGCACCTGTATACTGTCGACCTGCGCCGTTTATGCCCAGAAAACCGCCGTCGCTGAGAGCTGCCCAGGTGCCGATAGCCTGGTGCCATACCGCCATGGCATCGGCCTCCAACTCCACCCGGCAAAGCCGAAATCGCCGCCCACGTACACATCTGTGCCCAGGATGGCTATCGCATAAACTCGCTCAGTGGTGCCATTAGCATCGCCGGTACCCAGAGAAGACCATGTGCTGGTGGACAGGTTCCACTCGGCGATATTATCGGCGACCATGCCTCCCGCTTGGACGAAAACCCCCACCTACATACAGGTTGCCGCTCAATGCCGCAATAGCGAACGACAACGCCATTGACGCCAATGGAGTAGTACCATTGTCCAGAGCGAACCAGCTATTGGAGGCTGTGCTCCAGCTGGCAATGTTGATTGACAGTGATCCCACCTGCTGTGGTGAAGCTCACCACCCACGTACACATCGTGCCCACTATGGTTATCGCATTCGACAACAGAGCTGGTGCCGTTAGCAGTGCCGGTACCCAAGGATGACCATGTCTCGGTTGAATTCGTTCCATTCGGCAATATAGTTCGCGTCTATCCCTCCTGCTGTGGTGAACTCTCCGCCGATAAAAACGTCGTCGCCGGATATCGTTATCGCCCGGATATAGTATTTGTGCCGGCGGGTCCGAACCTGTTATCCCAGCTTCCCGCACCGGTGGCCGGCGATACGGGAGAACCGGAAGATACCGGGCTAAAATGAGGCGCGCCATTCTGAGTGGTATCAATACTCCAGCCCGTGGTGTCCAGGCTGCCGCTGAAACCCTGGCTAAGATTCAAGGTGCCGTCAGGATTGAGCACCTGCCCGAGAGGCGTCAGTTGGTGGGCGGCTGCCGAACCTGCACCTTCGGCATGAGTGTTCTGTACCTGGGCTTGTGCGGCCCTTGCTCCTGCCATGCCGCTGGAAATCCCCAGTAGCGCCAACCGCTACCATCGCCAGAACAATCAGCACGCCTATGCCTGGTCCTCTCGTGAAGACCGAACATGCCTGCCTGCCGGCGCGTGAATTGCGGCGGTTAGCTGCGTTGCTACTGTTATTTATTGCTGTCGACTTTGCGTTACCCATTCTCTTGCTCCCTTGGTCGGCGGGGATCATTTGGCTGTTAAAGAATGCCGCCTGATCCCCTAAATCTAGTTGGCTGTTATCTACTGCCCACACGGCTATCGAGCATGACCGGTCTACGGCTTGGACGGTGCGGTTGATCTGTTTTGCTGTATGCGCTGCTGGGTATCGTAGTCGACACCGCTGGAGGCTGGCTGACCTGCCTCGGTGGGGTAGAGGTACTTACCCTGCTGGCCGGCCGGCTTGTTCTGCTCAACGGTGATGGGGTGAGCGTTGGCGTAGGCGTCCTGCCTGATGCCCGTCACCTGCCATGAGACGAGCACGCCTGGCTTGTCGGTCTTGATGCTGAACCGGTTGTTGGCGAGCTGGCTCGATACCATTGCCTGTGCGAACTGGCCGATAGGTGTGAGCTGGTAGCGGAAGTCACCCGTAGACGCCTGGAACCATGAAGGCATGGTGATGGTAGCATCGCCGTTGGCGTCCGTGCTGATGTTGCCGCTGTAGATGTCCATCATATCGGGGCTTTCGACGGCTGCCTGGTTGAGGGTCTTGTTGGCCGGATCTGTGGGATCGTCTATCCTGTATGTCCCTTCAGCCGACGCACAGCACGTCCCATTGACAGCTACGTTGCCGGAGAAGTAGCCCGCTAGACTGCCGTTTGTGCCCGAACCAAAAATGCCCGAGCTGTCGATGCCGCCGCTCGCCGCGCCTGCGACACCGTGACCGTTGGCGCCACTGCTCTCCCCGAACACTCCGTTCCCGAATTGGCTGTTGCCGATACCATGGACGCCGTTAGCGTGGTTACTCTCTCCCAGTACGCCAGACCCATTCACACTTAGACCATCCACGCCGGTCCCGTTTCCGTCCGTCCCGAATATGCCGTCTGACGAGGCATCGCCTTCGCTAGCGCCCCGCACACCGGTTCCATTCTGACTTAGACCTTCTATACCGCCAGCCACTACATTGTCGCCCCTGGCGCGCACGCCATAGTTATCCTCGCTGCTGGCGTCTATGCCAAACCCGCTGCCGTGGTCATTTTGGGCGACGATGGCGGCCTCTCCCGAACTAACGGCCTCTATCGCAGAGGTGTTCGGACCCCCGCCCGTAGCTAGTATCGCGGTGTTGAATGGACTTGTCGCCACTATTGCGACGCCATGCTCGCTGTCCGCCAGCACAGCTGTAGAAGATACGCTTGAAGCAGCGAACGCGACGTCGGCGCTATTGTTGACCTGAACAGGCACAGCTCCGGAGGGCACGTTTATGTTGATGCCAGGCTGATTTCTCGCATTGTCGATGAATTTCGCCATTTGCCCGCGCGTGACACCTGCGCTGGGCCTGTAATAGGGCCTGTTATCGGTATCGCATGGCTCTCCGGCTCCGCCGCAAGGGAAACCCGACACGAGACCCTGCTTGAAAATGCGGTTGGCAAAAGCAAAAAAGGTGTTGGTAGATGTCACATCAGTGAAGCATTGCTCAGGAGTGCCGGGACACAATACAAAGGCCGGTGCTGAGGCCCCGGCTGCACGCGCCTGTCCGGACGATGCGTCCGCACTGCCCACTGTTGGTGAGCCTATTCCCAGGAGGGAGCAGGCCATTATCGTCGCTACAAAGATGATCGCCCAACGTCCCGATCGTTTCGTCCGGTTGCGAAAGAACTGCATCATTTCATTTTCTCCTCTCGTGAAACGAATAAATACCTGTGTGCGGACACTAAAAGCCGCTCATGAACACGGCGACCCAGAGAGCACACATTATGGCCAGGAAGAGCGCCGCACAAATGGCCAGGAGCATTGAGCGGTGCATATCTGCATCAGAGTCGTTACGCCAGTGGACGCGGTGGGGTGTACGTTTGCCGCACTGCTCGCACCGTCGCAAGGTATAGGTCGTATAGTGCGCCCGGTATCGCACACGGCCCATATCCCAAACCGACCTCTCGTGACCGCACCGCCCGCAGCGCACCAGCCAATTGCGGGATTCAGCTTCCATGTCCGCCGCCGACGAGGGCGGCAGCACGCCGGCGGCCCTCCTCTGTGCCTTGCTCATGGTGCCATCGCCCAATCTACCGGCCCTCCCCGCAGCCTCAGCTGACGCTGAGGAATTACGAATTACGAATTACCTTTCCATTCGTAATTCGTAATTCGTAATTCGTAATTCCCGAAGGGCTAAGGCTCCCTCATACTATTGGAGATAGAGGGGGTGGCACATCACATGATTCAGTGATTTGTGCCCGAAATGCGTGCACCGGATTCCTTTGGCAGGGATGTATAATGGGGCCATGAGCATGCGCGACGGCCAAAAAAACAGTGCGCCTCCCTCCCTCCCGACAGGCACTTACACGGAGGGGCAGGAGGCGTTTGCCCCCACGCTGAGTACTTTTGTCGGACGCGAGCGCGAGGTCGCCGACGTAGAGCGCATTTTGCGGTCGGGTGCGCGTCTGCTCACCCTCACAGGGCCGGGCGGCACCGGCAAGACGCGCCTGGCGCTGCAGGCAGCGGCGAACATGCAGGGCCAATTCCTCGGCGGCACATTCTTCGTGCCGCTTGCCTCGATAAGCGATTCCGACCTCCTACTCTCAACCATCGCGCAAACGCTGGGTGTGCAGCAGTCGGACGGCACTTCGTTGCTCGAAAGCCTGTCGATCGCGCTACACGACAAGCATCTGCTGCTCATACTCGACAACTTCGAGCAGATCAGGGGCGCCGCGCCGCAGCTCGTAGGCTTGCTGGCTAAAGTGCCCGACCTGAAGGTGCTTGTTACGAGCCGCACAGTGCTGAAGATTTACGGCGAGCGCGAATACGGGGTGCCTCCGCTTGGCTTGCCCGATGCTCCATCAAACGATTCGGCAAAGGGCTCGGCAAAGGCATCGGCCGAGAAGCTCTCCGAATATGAAGCTGTGCGCCTCTTTGTGGAGCGGGCGCAGGCCTCGCAGGCGACTTTCCAGTTGACCGACGACAACGCGGGCGCCGTGGCCGAGATCTGCCGCAGGCTGGACGGCTTGCCGCTGGCAATCGAGCTTGCGGCGGCGCGCACCAAGCTCCTTCCGCCGCAGGCCCTGCTGAAGCGGCTTGAACATAGACTGCCCCTCCTCGCGAGCGGTGCGTCGAACCTGCCGCAACGCCACCGCACCTTCCACAACACGCTGGAGTGGAGTTATGCGCTCCTATCGCCCGAAGCGCAGCAGCTTTTCAGCGCCTTCGCCGTGCTCGTGGGCGGGGGCACGTTGCAGGCCATAGAGGCTATTTGCTTCGGAGGTGATGGCGGAGCCGAAAAAGCTCTCGACGAGTTGGGCGGGCTGGTGGATAGCAGCCTCGTGCTGCAAACCGACGGGGGCGTGGAAGGCGAGCCGCGCTTCTCCATGCTGCAGACGATCCACGAATATGCTTTGGAGCGGTTGGAAGATAGTCCGCAGCGAGGCGAGATCGAGCGGCGGCATACAGAATATTTCGTGCGATTGGCCGAGCAGGCCGACCCTGAGCTGACCGGGCCCAACCAATCGTGGTGGCTGGACAGGCTGGCCGCGGAGCACGACAACCTCAGGGCGGTACTCAGCAGGGCAAAGAGCAGAGGCGACAAAGAAACACTGCTGCGTGTTGGCGCAGCGCTCTTCTTCTTCTGGTATACGCGGGGCTTCGGGGATGAGGGCCGAACGTGGCTGAAAGAGGGGCATGAGCTACAGGGCGAGGTATCGCTCGACATTCAAGCAAGGGCGGTGAACGCGCTGGGCAACCTGTCCGGGGCGAGCGGCGACTACGAAGCAGCGCGCAAGTACCACGAACAGGTGTTGGACCTCGAAAAGTTGGGAGGCGACGTGCATGGCGTGGCTGTTGCGCTCTCTAACATTGCTAATTCGACGAGCCTGCTGGGCGACTACGCCAAATCGAGGGAACTACGTGAGGAAGCCCTGGCCATCCACAGAACTTTGGGCGACAACCCCCGCGTGCTCAGTAATATGGCCACTACCTTGCAGGCGCTCGCTCGCGTGGTGTGGATACTGGGGGAGCACAAACAGGCGCAAAGATATTGCGAAGAATCGCTGCAAATAGCGCGGCGTCTGGGCGATAAGCGCGCCATGGCCCTTACACTCGACATCATGGGGCTGATAGCCGCATCTGATAACAGGCTGAGGGAAGCGCGAGAGTACGAAGAGCAATCTATCGCCCTGTCCAGGGCGATAGGCGACGAAATGGGCGTTTCGACGGCGCTTTGTGGCCTTGGCATCGTGGAGGGCATGCAAGGAAATTACTCAGCAGGGCATAGCGCATTGCTGGAAAGCCTGCCGGCCCGCCTTACCAGAGGGAGCAAACACAGCATCGCTCACTGCCTGCTCGAATTGGCCGTGGTCGCGTGGGAGCACTCCGAGCCGGTACGACTCGTCACGCTGCTGGCGGCGGCTGATGAGCTATTCAAGGCGTCGGGAAGCCCGCCGACGCCCTTCGAGCGCGAGCAGCGCGGCAAAGGCATGGCGATAGCGCGAGGGAAGCTAAAGTCGGACGCATTCGTCGCCGCATGGGAGCGCGGCGAGCGGCTGAGCATTGACGAGGCGGTCGCGCTGGCGTACGAGAGTCCCATTGCCGGCCAGGCAGAACGTGTGGCGCAGCCCGTGCCGCAAAAGGCCGGGCCGGTCGCCGTAGACACGCTGACCGCGCGCGAGATGGACGTACTGAGACTTGTGGCGACCGGGCTGACCAACCCCGAGATAGCCGCTCACCTGTGCGTGACGATCAACACGGTACAGACGCATCTGCGCTCGATCTTCAGCAAGATCAACGTCAACACACGCAGTGCGGCGGTGCGCTTCGCCTTCGAGCACAGCCTGAATTAGGTCGCATGTGGCTACATGGCATCCGTGCTTGAGATCGACTATACAGACACCCCGGAAGCTCTCCGGACCGGGCACTTCTCCTTGTAGCTGCCACGCTCAAAGAATAGAATCGATGCACGGTCCTCGGTTCGCTATTCTTGTCCATGGAGAAGCATCTGTTGCCCTCATGGTTCATTGCCTTCAAGTCCCACATTCATGCCCTCCTCCACGCAGACCAATTGGTTCTCAGCCTGCTACTCGACATGGCTCAGTTTCGTTGGTGCCCTTTGGCGCAGGGCGGCATGAGCGATCAACCGCTTACTAGCGCCGCCTGAGGATCTGTGGCATGAGGGGAGGAGCCACTACTTGCAGGGCAAACGCATCTAAATTGGAGATGGGCCGAGAAGTACCTTGAAGAGATAGTCGTGATCCCACCCGCAGTTGAGCCTCTTCCCTTTCACACCTACCTTGACGCTTTTCTCTGCTTTGAGCAGATTGAGGGCAATGTGATGCGTTTGCCCAGGGTCAGGGGTCAGGGGTCCAAGGCTTACTGCTTACTTCGACGGCCGGTTGTCGGGGGTCGGTCATCGAAGTAAGCAGTAAGCAGTCGTCGGTCGCCCGACCGCGATCCCTCGCATAGAATCACATCGTTTCTTAATTTTCTTGCAGGTGTCTTTTAAGGATGCGGGATTAAAATGAGAATGTAGAGCAAACAAAGCGACCTGCTCTCACAGAAATCATAGAGAATCGCTAAATAGATCGGAGATTAATTTACATGGACACAAACTTCAACTCGAAAGACACTCAGAACGGAGAATATGAGGAAGCTGGAACCGGCTCGGTAGACACGAGCATGCCTGAGCCCAATTATGTAAGGGTTCCGTATGCGCCTTCTTACACGGCACCGCACAGCTCGAACGGCAGTAAGCCTGGTAAGAAGCGCGGCGGGTTGGTAGCGCTTATGCTGTCCGCTATGCTCATGCTCGGAATGCTGCTGGGCGGGGCGGGCGCAGGCGCGCTTTTGCTGGTAACCGGCCATGCCACACTCGCGAGTGCCCCCGCGCAGTCCACCACAAGCTCTGCGGCAAACACCGGCGTAACAACAGGAACGGGCTCAGCGCAGTTGACCGCTCAGGTCAGCCAGGAAACGATCAACAGTATCTATAAGGCGTTGTCGCCTTCCGTTGTGATGATCACAGGCATCGTACAAAGCGGCAGCGGCAGGTTCGGTAGCACAGGCGAAGACATCGGCACAGGCGTTGTGCTGGATGCACAGGGCGACATCCTGACCAATAATCATGTGATCAACGGCGCGTCCTCCCTCAAAGTGCAGCTTGCTGACGGAAGCTCGTATACGGCCACCGTGGTAGGCACGGCACCGCAAGATGACCTGGCGATAATCAAGGCCACCATACCGAGCAACAAGCTCACACCGGCCAAGCTGGGCGACTCATCCACCGTACAGGTGGGCGACGCAGTGATAGCTATCGGCTATCCCTACGGCCTCGACCAGAGCGTAACTTCGGGCATCGTGAGCGGCCTCAACCGTGACGGCTCAGACTCGGCTACAAGCAGAACGCTCACAGGCTTGATCCAGGTGGACGCAGCTATCAACCCCGGCAACAGCGGCGGCCCGCTGCTCAACGCTTCAGGAGAGATTATCGGCATCAACACGATGATCGAGAGCCCGGTTGAAGGCTTCACAGGTGTGGGCCTGGCCATCCCGATCAACGAGGTGAAGAGCCTCCTTCAGCAGCTTGAGGGCGGCGGGCAGGTACAGCGCCCCTGGATAGGCATATCGGGCATGGAGATCGACCAGGCTCTACAGACAACATATAACCTGCCTGTGAGCCAGGGCATACTGGTGGTGGACGTCACGTCCGGTGGCCCGGCGGATCAGGCGGGGCTGAAAGGCTCGGCAATGGACGCCAGCGGCAACCTGACAGGCTCAATAGGCGACATCATCACCTCAATAGATGGGCAGAAAGTGGCATCGATAGCCGATCTGACCAACTACCTCAACACCAAGCAGCCAGGCGACAAAGTCACCCTGACTATCCTCCGCAACGGTCAGCAGCAGAGTGTGCCGGTCACGCTCCAGGCCTGGTCGGCAGGCAGCACGAGCGGTAGCGGCAACTAAGAGAACAGGTTTAGAAACGACAAAAGAAAGAATGTGGACCGTAGAGGTCCACATTCTTTCTTTTGTCGTTTCTAAAGCTACAGATCAAGCGCCTGCCTGAGAGTTGGGAGTGAAGCTGCGCAATCCCGGCAAAGTGACGCCAGATCTTGCCGTCGCGCATGACGAAAACGTCATACACCTGCGCGATACCCCCGGCGGTTTCGACCGTCGATTCGAAGAAAACGGAGTCATCGCCTTCAGCATACTTGTCGGTTGAAAGAAGCTTGATGTAGCCCAGGTTGCCAATGTAAACCTTGAAGTATTCGATCAGCGCGGGCGCACCTTTGATGTAGTAGTCGAAATTTAGCAACTCGGCGTCTTCCGTATATTGATTGTGGATTAGCCTTCGATGTCCTTCTTGGCGATGAAGTCCAATTGCCGGTAATAGAAGTCCCGGTACTTCCCCGTGTCAAGATCTTGACCCATGATATTCAGCCTCCTCGTGAGCGAAACTGAGCGTGTCGATGTGCGAGCTTCTATTCTAGCTCGTAGTGCTGATCAAGCTGTTCATGTCTTCATATGGGGCTGCTCGCTTCGCCATCTTACAATGTCTAAGAAGAAATTACAATATTTGATATCAGCCTGGTGTCTTCTTTGGGTCCCAGTATGCTTTCCCTGGAGCGGCAATAGTAAAACAAAGGACTGAGCGCCTGCCTACATTTTTCGTTTAGCATCGGGCCGGTTCAAAGCACGCGGGTATATGGCCGTGGAGCGGAGCGTGTGGTAGAATATCAAAGACTTTCCAGGTCTGCACAATTCTACTATCGGGCTCGAAGAATGCTGCTCGAGCCTCCAATGTCGAGGTAGATGGGAGCTACATTGCAGTTCGACGTTCCAGCGCAGCCCCCACCTCTTGTAACCCGTCCCAGTCGTCGAAGGGACCAGGTCGCTCCAACCCAGGTCGAACTCCCGCTGGAGCGGCGTGGCGTATGGTGGGCTAGCACCCGCCTGCAGCTTGCGCTTGACCTGGCGATAGTTGTGGGTATATGGGGTTTGCTGTTGCTGCTGGTCCCGCCCGCCCATGAGTTCCCTGTAATCGATGACTGGAACCATGCCAACGCCGTGCGGAACATGCTGCAGGCCGGCAGGTTCGACATGCCGGCCACCGTGCAGGCCAATCTGTTCGGCCTCGTCGTGTGGGGCGCCAGTTGGAGCCGCATCTTCGGCTTCAGTTTTACCACACTGACCTATTCTACTCTGGCTCTTGAATTGGGTGGCCTCATGGCCTTCTATGGGCTTGCCAGGTTGATCGTTGTGCCGCGCTGGGGTGCCCTCTTCGGCACAGCGCTGCTGGCCTACAACCCCATCTGGGTGCAGTTGAGCTACAGCTTCATGACCGACGTGCCATTCGTGTCACTCATGCTCATCTCATGCTTCCTCTACGTTCAAGGCATACAACACGGCTTTTCGGGGCGGCCGAACACAACCTGGCTGCTGGTGGGAGGGTTCTTCGCTGCCTGGGCTTTCACGATACGACAATTCGGCCTGCTGATCCCGCTCGCCTTCATCGCGTACCTGGTCGTCGTGGAACTCACCGCTCGCAAATGGCGCTGGCTCGATATGCTGGCGATCGTGGCTGTGCCGGCCATCGTTATTGGATCGTGGTGGCTGTGGCGACATGACTTGCCCCCAACGGCGGGTGCTATAGCCTCAGCGGAACGTGCCGCCAGGTTCCTCTACAAAGAACCGTGGCTGCGCGTATCCCTGCTTCGGTCGCTGGTGCTGCTGCCTATCACTGCTCTCTCGGTATGGGGAGCCCTCAAGATCGAGCGCAAGTGGCTGTGGCTACTCGCGCCTGTCACCTTGCTGGTGCTAATCGGCATCTTCACCCTCGATTTGCCCAACGAGCACTGGATCGAGACCTACCAGCCTCCCTTCACCGCCCGGCTGGGTCCCTTGTCGGCTACATTCGCTCCCCAGACCTTCACCTTTGGTCAGGTTGGGAATATAGTGCGCATCACCGGGATAGACTTCTTCGAGTACAACGACGCGCCGGTCTGGTCGCGCGAAGCCTGGCAGTCGCTTTGGTTCCTGGGTATAGGGCTCGGAATCGTGCTCCTCACCAAGATGGCAGCCGGCCTTATTCAATGGCTCCGCGATCTGTGGGCTAGCAGGCATGCGCGGCCACTGGTGATGCCGCGCATGGCACTCTACCTGTTGGGCGCGATGATCTTCGCTATCTCTGTGGCACTACAGGGCGACATATACGACCGGTACCTTGTGCAGTTTATGCCATTCCTGCTGCTCTTCGTGGTGCGAGGAACATCGAGCTGGGGGCGGACAGCGTGGATCTACTCAGTGGCCGCGCTCGTTCTGGTCGCCTCGTTCACAGTAGTAGCCAAGATGGATAACATGGACCACGACCGTGCTCGCTGGGAGGCAGGCCGGTGGCTATTGGCGCGCTCACCGGGTCTGCATGGAGGCTATGACTGGGATAACTGGGTGGGCCGCCGCAACGACAATTACCAGATCACCGACTGGCATATCGACGGCTACCGTACCGAGAAGATATTTCCCTACGTCGACAGGTTAGACGGCTTCACCACCAAATATGTACTGGCCGATTCGCGCCTGAACATGCCGCGCCTGCCCGTCATCAAGAACAGCCCATAATGCCGCAACCATACGGTCTTTTATGCTCGCGCATTGTTGTCATCCCAGTACATCAGCTCACACGACCTGATTCTTCGTTACGCTCAGCCATGAAGGGGAGACGGCAGCAGCGGTTATAGAGAGCAACTCTCTTACGAAGTCCTGGGCTTCGCCTGTGAGTATCGAGGCTCGTACTCTACGCCTCCTCAAGATTGTACAAGCTCAAGATAAGAAAGGATGTGCAAAACCAGGTTGCGCGCCTCAGTAGAAGGCGTATACAATAGCTACGTAGAAAGTGGAGTATTGCGTACGAGTTGTCAGTTGTCAGTAGACGGACCAAGGACAACCGAGGACTGACGACCGACGACCGGTAGCTACTGACAACCGACAACTGACAACTGACAACTTGGTCACAAACTGACAACTACGTCACGGAGGCCGCAGGATGGCACAGGTCAATATTGACGATATAGTCGAATACCAGACTTTTCGCAAAAACCCCGGCCCGCTCCTCGAGCAGGCAGCGAACGGCAGAACCCTGCTGGTTGTGAAGGGGAGGGAGCGCGTGGTGGTGCTCGATGCAGCCACCTATAATGCCCTTGTGCAGCGCGCCGAATCGCTCGCTCGTATTGAGCCTGCCAACGTGCAGCGCACGGGCACGCAAGGTTAATCTCTTCTCCGCCATGATCATTGCTGTTTGCCAGCATAAAGGGGGCACCGGCAAGACCAGCACAACGCTCAACCTGGGCGCGGCGCTGGCCGAGCTCGGGCATAGCGTGCTCCTTGTTGACCTCGACCCGCAGGCCGACCTGTCGGCGGGTCTGGGCATTGAAGTAGATGCGCATCGCTCCATGCCCAATCTCTATACCGTGCTGGCCGGTGATGACAACTCGCTCGATACAATCCTGATCGAGACCGATTGGAAGGGCCTACATCTTGCCCCCGGTACCCTCGATATGGCCGACCTCGAAGCTTACCTGACCACCCAGATCGGGCGCGAGAGGGTACTCGATGAGGCGCTGCAGAGCGTCGTGGGCCAGTACGAGTATATTCTGCTCGACTGCCCGCCAAGCCTGGGCCTTATTACTGTGAACGCTCTCCTTGCGGCTAACGCCGCCCTGATCCCCGTGCAGGCTGAGCCCAGGAGCTTGCGTGCAACCGAGCGCACCATCGCTGCCCTCAAGCTGGTGCAGCGCAAGCTGAAGCGCCCCGATTTGCGCGTGCTCGGCCTCCTCCTGACTATGACTTCGGCCAACAATATTGCGCGTGAGGCTGTCGAAGTGCTACGTTCCACATACCACGACCTGGTGTTCAGCACTACGATCCAGCGCCGTGTACGCATGGCTGAAGATACCTTATACAAGGCTCCCGTGCTCGCCTACGCGCCGAGGAGCGAGTCGGCCAACGATTACCGCGCTCTTGCAAGCGAAGTGCTGGCGCGCACCACGCCGGAGGAGGTTGTGACCCATGCCGGCTAAACCGCAACGGCAGCCGATGGCGCAGGCCATTGGCCTCGGCCATTCCAGGGGCGTGGCCTCCCTCTTCGAGGATACGTCAACACCCGGCACCGAGATCGAGGGTGCACGCCGGTTGCCTATCGACCTTGTAGACCCCAATCCTTTCCAGCCTCGCCAGGCGTTCGACGCCACGGCTCTGGAAGAGCTGGCGCGCCAGCATCCGCGAGCACGGCGTGCTTGAACCTGTGCTGGTGCGACCTGTAGGCGAGCGATACCAGATTGTCGTAGGCGAGCGCCGCTTCCAGGCTTCGCGTATAGCCGGACAAACCGAGATACCTTCCCTGATCCGCCCCATGGACGACATGGAAGCGGCATTCATCTCAACTGTCGAGAATTTGCAGCGCGAAGACCTCGATATCGAGGACGAGGCGCGCCGCTTCGCGTACCTGCTTGAGCTAACAGGCATGTCGCAACGCAAGCTGGCCGAAAAACTCGGTATCAACCACATTTACCTTTCGCGCAGGGTTAAGCTCCTTAAGCGTCCCGACCTGCTAGATGCCTACCGGGCGGGCTTGATGACCCTGCACCAGGTGGTTTCGCAGGCCGATAGCGGCGCGGACGATATAGAGTTGGACGCCGAGACTGTTTCCCTGGGAAACAATCCGGACGAAACAAGGCTGATCGAGCGCCAGGAGCTTGCCGAAGAATTCGATGAAATTGCTCCGGCTGTTTCCCAGGGAAACAGTCAGGGCGACGAATTAGAGCTTATAGAAGAGAGCGAAACGACATATATTGTTTCCCGGGGAAACAGGGGCAGCGGTGGCGAGGGCGGACCCGGGAGACAGCGCAGGGAGGGCACTCTCTTCCGATGGAGGCCCACCATGCAGTTTCGCAACTGGCTCAACCGGATAGACCCCAAAGAGGTACCGCCGGACGAGCGCGCAACCCTTCGGGCGCAGATCACCGAGATACGCGCCAAACTTGAAGAATGGGAGGCGGCCCTCAAAGAACAGAGTTGATCTCCGCGCACATGATTGTGCGCATACGCTTAGCTATGCGGCGATTAAAATAAAGAACCCGGCCTGCTGGTAACAGATCGAGTTCGAAATTTCGCCGCCGGTGCCCTCTGGTAAGAGCAGGTGCAGCTATATGATTGCTGGACACAATCATGTTAGCACAGCCCCCGCTCCTTGTCAAGAGGCAAGGAGTTTTGTTATGCCCAAAATCAGGTTGGATGTCAGGGGTCAGGCTTACTGCTTACTGCTTATTTCTCAACGCCAAGGCGCCAAGACGCCAAGGTTTTTAGGGTTTGAACCACAAAGACACGACACGAAGATCACGAAGATCACGAAGGATTTTATGGGTTTGAATCAAAGAGTACGCAGAGACCACAGAGGATTTTATGGTCATAAACAATAAGAACCTTGGCGAGCCTTGGCGGATCTTGGCGGTTACGTCTCACGTTTCGCGTCCCCGTTTCGGATGTGCACAAAAGGCTTGCATCCATCCGCGATCATCCGATACAGTCGATATATTAGGCAGGTGGAATCTGCCCGCAACGGCGAGCAATCCGACAAATGAAGGCAAAAGTGGGTGGAGCTGCCGATTTATGAGCCATCAAGATGAGGACCGCACAAACGCACACGGCCTTTGGCGAGGCCGGCGGGCGGAGCGCTGCGATGGCATCTGGCCGGAGCGGAGCTGGACGGTCATGCCGGAAGGGTTCGGCAAGCAAAGGTTTCGGGGGTGGTACCTCGACTTCTTTGCCAGGCCGGCCTGATGAGAAGACTGAAGACGATAAAGTGGAGCAGAGATTTGCAAACGTAACAACGAAGCAACTTCACTAGCCAAATAGCGTATCGAGAGCAACAAAAAACCCGGTTGTTGGCGCAACCAGGTTTCGAAGTTCCGATATAAAAGCCCTCTTGGTGGGAGAGCCGGCGCAATTCACTTGGTAACTGGATTGTAGCACACGGCACCTCCGCTGTCAAGTGGGCTGGAGGTGCATTTTTATGCCAAATTCAGATAGCGAGAAGACGGGACGCCGGCGGCAAACGGAAACCGACGGGCTAAGAAAACAACAGGCAACCCATAGGAGAGGAACCTCCAGCTTCGAGGCCCGCTTCGGGCGCGTGATCCTGGAGCATGGCATCGCCGCCATCCCGGCGGGGCTTTTCCACTTCCAGCGGCTGCTCGGCCTGGACGCCAAGCACCTCTGGTTCGTCGCCTATATTCTCTCGTGCAAGTGGGACGCCGACCTGCCCTATCCGAGCCTTAATAAGATGGAGCGCTGCACAGGGGTGGACATCCAGGCCCTCTATCGCTACAAGAAAGTCCTCATCTCGCAGGGCTACCTGCAAGTCTACAGACGCCTCACCGACAAGGGCGGCTACGATACCGACGCCTACGACTTCTCAGACCTTTTTGACCGCCTGGAAGAATGCATCATCGCCGAGCAGCCCCAGCCCAACCCTATCCGCGCCGATGTCCCCTTTCCCGGTGCGGGCGAAAGCCTTGCTGAAAGCGGCGAGATCGACTCCAGCTTCGTGGCGCGTTACGGGCGGGTGATCGTGCGGTACGGAGTGGCCGCGATCCCAAGGGGCATCTTCACCTACCAGAGGGCGCTCGGCCTCACACCTCAGCAGGTGTGGTTCATAGGCTATATCCTCTCCTTCAAATGGGATGCCGCCCTCCCCTACCCGAGCATCGAAAAGATGTCGGTCAATACAGGCTACAACAGGGCTTATCTGCACGAAATCAAGGCGAGCCTGGTGAAATCGGGTTACCTGCGGCTCGTGCACCGTACCAACGAGCTGGGCGGACAGGACACCAACGCCTACGACTTCAGCGGGCTCCTCGATGCAATCCGAGCTCAGCTTGATGCGGCAAAGGAAAACAAACAGGCACCGCTCACCGGGCTCGCCTCTGAGGCAAATCTTATTTCGCCCGAACCCGAAGCCGTTATGAGAGACATAGAGCCTGCAGCCAGACGCCGGAGCCGCCTCGCCGCACAGGCAAGAGCATCGAAAATCGCCTCTCAGAAGGTGGAAGAAAACCAATCCAACCCAGGTATCATTGACCCTACAGGGGTAGGTATCAACGGGCATACTCACCCATTCGGTAACGGGCATACAGAGGTAGGTATCAGTGGGCATACCCCGGCAACTATCAATCAGTATACTCCCCCAGGTATCACCAGGCAGACAGGCCCTGCTATTACCGGGCAGAGAGCAGTAGGTATCAACAAGCAGACAGACCCTGTACTTCCAGCGAAGCCCGCCCACCTTTCACAGGGCACACAGAGGCAGGTATCACAGCACCAACACGAATTAGAAACAATTCAAACAGACAAATTGAAAAGAAATGAATTCGAATCAGCGCTCTCAATTGGAAAATTCCGGTGAACGATCCACGACCGGCGGAAACGGAGAGGAGCACATCCTTTACTCTCCTTATATCGCCGCAGTCCTGTCCGACTTCTCAAACGAACTGGGAGACGCGAATCACGTCTTCTCCAACGTGACGCAAGCGCTACGCATTTACACCCGATCGGGACTTGGAGAGGAGGAGTTCTCGGCTATTCTCTTCGAGGCTCGCAAGATCGTGCGAACATACCAGGGCAAGCAAGGAGCCGTGGGGATACAGAACAAGATGGCATATTTCTTTGTGACGCTCAGAGGATTGGCAACTTCACAGGCGGGCTAAATTGGACATGACATCGCGTTGCCGTTCTGGTATAGTAGTAGCGTTTGTGGTTCGTCCCCGATTGCCTTGTATGCCCGCCCGGTGTGGGTAAAGCCCGCACACCCCTCAAACAAACGACTGCACACGCCCAACTCTGTAGAGTTAGGGTCGTGCTCCGTCAACATTGTCAATACCCATGGCAATTGGTCGAAATTGCCTCCATATTTAGCGTTTATCAAACGCTACGCCTTTTATACTCTGTCCATTGCGCTACGCGGTTGGTCTGTATTGGACACGAAATGTGCCCATGCAACTTCGTCAGATGAGCTATTTGGATTTCCATTGATTGTTATGCTTGACGCACGGCTATGACATGGTATAATAGGCGATACTATTGGCGAAATTGGCGATACTATTGTACTATCCGCTTTGAAGAAAGCCTTCGTGCCATATGATGGCGTTTCATCGCTTTGCAGCCAACAATTATGCAGTCTGTCGATAGACTGGGCGCTACGCGGCTACGTCTAGCCGGCGAAATCTCCGCATGAAATAAAGACAAGCCGCACTTGAGAAGGAGACTACCGAATGAAGAAGATACTGATAGTGCTAACGGAGTGGGGATACTGGGGCGAGGAGCTACTGGGCCCCCTTGAGACCTTCGATGCCGCGGGCTACCAGGTTGACTTCGCAACGCCCACGGGCAAGAAGCCCGTTGCGCTGACCCCGAGCATGGACCCATCATACATCGACCCACCACTGGGCCGTTCGGTGACCTCGCCCCAGGTAGCCGAAAAGACACGCGCCCTGGAAAACTCGAACCGGCTTGACCACCCCATCAACCTGTCAACCTGGTTCCCTGAGCGCCCTTATTGGAGCGCTCCCAATTTTATCCGCGAAATGGAAGCCTATTATAAGGCTCTTGACAGCGTGGCAAAAGACCTGGAAGGGTACGACGCTATGCTCATTGTTGGCGGCAGCGGCGCTCTGGTTGACCTTGCCAATAACCAGCGTGTGCTGGACATGGTGCTCCTTTTCAAGAGAATGAACAAGGCAATCGGGGCGGAATGCTACGGTGTCACCTGCCTGGCCTTCGCCAGGGACCTGGAAGATCGCAAGAGCATCATCTGGGGCAAGCATGTCACCGGCCACTGCAAGGAATACGACTACAAAGATGGCACAGGCTTCATGGGCACCGACTTCAACATGGGCCCGCCCCCATATCCGCTGGAGTTTATTCTTCGCGACGCCACCGGCCCTGATGGCGCCTATATCGGCAATTTTGGTCGCGAGACTTCGGTCATAGTGGATTACCCATTCATAACCGGCCGCTCCACTCCTGATGCATATCTGACCGGCGAGAAGATGGTGGAAGCGCTCGAAAAGGGCCTGACTCGCTGGGGCTGGTAGGAGAAGCAGATGGCTGTGTAGAACGGGGCGACAGGCGATAATTGAGCAACTGCTTGCCGACGACATACACTATATGTTCGGTAATCCTGGCACCGTGGAGCAAGGGTTCCTCAATTCGCTGGGCGAGTATCCGGATTTCCACTATATCCTGTCCCTTCAGGAAACGATCGCGGTGGGTATGGGCGATGGGTACGCCCGCGCAACCCAGCGTCCCACGATCGTGCAGCTTCATAGCGGCGTGGGACTGGGCAACGGTATCGGTATGATCTACCAGGCAAAGCGGGGCAACGCACCCCTGGTAATCATCGCGGGCGAGTCGGGCATCCGCTACGACTCGATGGACGCGCAGATGGCTGCCGACCTGGTAGGCATGGCTCGCCCTGTCACCAAGTGGGCCACGCGAGTGGTTGACCCAACCTCGCTCCTCCGGGTGCTCCGGCGGGCAATCAAGATGGCGGCTACGCCGCCTATGGGTCCGGTGTTCGTGTGCCTCCCTATGGATGTGCTGGACGCCCCGAACGACGAGCCTGTCGTACCGACTTCGTTTCTGATGTCCGTGTGGCCCCCGCGCATGAGCACATCGCCGAGGCAGCGGCCATACTGGGCGGTGCAGGGCACCCCATGATAATTATGGGGGACGGCATAGCTCAATCCGGCGCGCAGGCCGAGCTTACTCGCGTGGCGGAGCTAACGGGCGCGGAGGTGTGGGGCGCTAACTCTTCAGAAGTCAACATTGGTGCCAACCATCCATTGTTCAAAGGCCTGCTGGGCCACATGTTCGGGGAGCACAGCAAGGCAATAGTCGCCAGGGCCGACGCCATCCTGGTGTGCGGCACCTATGTCTTCCCTGAGGTCTTCCCCGCGCTCGACGACGTCTTCTCGTCCGGCGCAAAGGTGATCCACATAGACCTGGACGGCTACGAGATCGCCAAGAACTTCCCGGTGGACCTGGGTCTGCTCGGCGACCCGAAGACCTCGCTGGCGGCACTCGCGGACGCCCTACTCCACCATGACCCAGAGCCAGCGGAAGTCAGCAGCGAGTCGCTCGGCGGACCTCGCCGCGGCAAACGACCAGGCGCTGGCCGGTCAGCTTGCTGCCGACCGGGCGGTTCGCGACGAGGTTCCCATGCACGCCTCCCGCTTCATGGAAGAATTGGGCGAGCTTGTGCCGAAGGACGCCATCATCTTCGATGAAGCACTCACCACATCGCCTGAGCTGGTGCGCTACTTACCGCCGGTGCTGCCCGGCCACTATTTCCAGACACGGGGTGGCTCGCTCGGGGTAGGCATACCGGGGGCGCTTGGGCTCAAGGTGGCTCACCCGGACAAAACAGTGATCGGTTTCACGGGCGACGGTGGGAGTATGTACACGATCCAGGCGCTCTGGACGGCAGCTCACTATAATATTGGGGCCAAGTTCGTAATCTGCAACAATCAGAGCTATTTGCTCCTGAAGCTCAACATTCCTGGAGTACTGGCGGGAGCGTGGAATGCCCGAGCACGACTTCCCGGCCTCTTTCGACCTGGGCGAGCCGGTAATTCGGTTCGATGATCTTGCCCGCTCTATGGGCGTGCCCGCAGCACGCGTTGAAACCCCCGACCAGATCGGGCCGGCCATTCGCAAAGCGCTCGAGCACGACGGCCCCTTCTTGATAGACCTGGTTATCACCAACCATGTGCCGGGATCAAAGATCAACTGCAAGTGTGGACAGTAGATGGGCCAAGTTGCCAGTTGTCAGTAGACGGACGAACGACGGCTGAAAGCTGATAGGTACGGTCTACTGACAACTGACAACTGACAACTGACAACTGACAACTTGGTCACACACTGACAACTGAAAGGAGGATTTATGGCAGATCTAGCGCCTCTTGACGAGGCCGAAGTCAGGCAGTTTGTAGCAGATTGGTATCACGCGCTCGATGTTCACGTTCCGCCTGATGAAGCGTTGGCTATGGTGGCTGAAGAAGGGTTGGAGTTCCATATCCCAGAAGGCATCTTCCGCGGACAGGAAGGCTTCAGCGAAGTCTACCACAATTGGACGCATACCTTCTTTGACGAAGTGCACACCCTGCGCGACGTTCAGGTCAGCCCAAACGGCCTGCAGGCTAACCTCAAGGTGGTGGTCAACTGGCAAGGCAAAGTCTGGAATTCCGCCCGCCGCGAACAGCGAGAATCTCAACTTCGACGCATACCAGACCTGGGTGGTGGAGCGCTCACCGCGGAGCGCCCAACCGGTAATCAAAGCTTATATCGTTGACGAACTCAAGGATCTGTCGGGCTCGCCAAAGAGTTAGCCCGGCATCGTTATACAAACCTCACGTTCAACGACGCACGGAGGTAAACCATGATAAAGAAGAATGTCTTCGAATCCAATGGCCGGAAACTGGCCCATGTGACATTCACCTTACCCAGTAAGGTATGGGCCGACAGCATCTCCCTGGTCGGGGACTTCAATGGCTGGGATCGGATCTCGCATCCCTTCCAGCGCGACCGGGAAGGTGCCTGGACAATCAGCGTTGATCTGGAGATAGGACAGAGCTACAAGTTCTACTATCTGAGTGACGGCACAGATCAGATGTACGATTCGCAGGCCGGCGAGCTTTATCCGCTTGTAGGACCTGCCGGTGAGTTGGTCGCTGTCACAAAGTAATTTATTAGCCCCCAAATCGAAAGGAGTATCACCAATGGCAACAACACACAAACCGATGGAGCATCACAGACACCAGGCCAAGTCGGCGCTAGACCACCAGCACGAAATGGTGAACATAGTTGGCCGCATGTACGATTGCTTCGCGAAGGGAGACATGGATACCCTCAAGAAAGAAGTCTTCGCTGAAGACCTCAAATGGGCTCTGCCGGGGCACCACCCATTGTCTGGGGTAAAAAACGGGGCCGACGAGACAATAGCCTTCTTCGTGGCACTAATGCAAACCGGGATCCGCGTTGACAACGTCAGCTTTGGCACCATCGGTGACGACAAGGTAGTCGAGCAGCATACGGGGCATGGTATTGTCAATGGACGCGAATATATCTTCCCCACCTGCTCTGTCTACACAGTTCGCGATGGCAAGCTCGCCAACGTGCAGGTCTATACAGCCGACCAGCATGGAGTTGACGACTATTTCTGGAGCGCCTACGACTTAAGCCGCTTCCCGATCGCCTGGCCGCCAAATAAAGCGGTTCTAATTCGCTAGGCCTATCGATCGACAACCGACAACCACGTAAACCTTGAAGCGTGATAAGCCAACACGCAGCAAGCTGGGAGGTGACAAGAGATGGAACATGTGACAGTAGAGCATGTCAACAACGCCTACAAAGCGTTGGCCGAGATGAACCAGGATCTGCTCGAAATATACTGGGACGAAGACATGGTCTGGTTGGTGCCAGGGCACAATCAGCTCTCGGGGTGGAAATACGGGCGGAGCGGGTTCCTCGACTTCATGAAGAAGGTGGGCGAGCTTTCGGGCAACAGCTTCAGAATGAATGCGATCACAATAATGACAAACGGCGAATACTCGACGGATGTCACTCACAACGAGGGGACACGCGCTAACAACCCCAATAAGAAGCTTTCCATTGACGTTGCGCACGTGCTACGCTGGCGTAATGGCAAGGTGATCGCCGGCAAAGGCGGCATCTTTGGCGACGGTACGGCGGAGTACGACGATTTCTGGGCCTAATGGCCGCGTTGCGGCCGGCTATCTATGATCAGTGGCCCGACCGTTGGTGGCCAATTGCGTCCCCACACGGTCGGTTCCTGTTCTGCAACGAGGCGGGAGGCAGCCTGCCTGCCTGCCTTCCTGTTGCGAACAGAGTCCGATTGCTTATTCACTTAAACGCCTGAGAAGGCGGAAAGGCTAGACACAAAATGCCAATTATCACTGTGCAAGTCGTTAAAGGTGTTGTGCTCACCAGCGATGAGCAGAAACGCGAGTTGCTAAAAAAAATGACCGACGCATTTATCAGCGTCGTCGGAGACGTCGCCCGCCCTTACACCTACTGCATCATCCAGGAAGTGCCCCTATACGAGTGGTCCATCGCGGAACACCGCTCCCGGATCTTCCCTTCCTTTATGGTCCAGAGTATGCAGGCATGCACTCTAAGGCCAACGAGCTCATGCGCAGCTATACCGAGTTGCAGCAGGGCAGCCAGGCGTCGGGGAACGGCGCTAGCGAGGCAGAGAAAGCGCGCAAAGCCGAGGATGTTTTCGGTGGCTAGCCTTCGGAGCCTTTAGCATATCTTGATAAGAATTAGCTGCCGCAGGATCAGGTGCGGTCGCACCTGATCCTGCGGCAGAGGAGGAATAGTGTCAGTGTCTCAGGAAGAAGAAAATAAGGCCCTCTTTTACCGCTGGTTCAACGAAGCCTGGAACAGTGGCGACTACACGGTGGCCCAGCAAATCATCGCGCCGAACATGCAGGTGCACGGCGCCGGCGGCCAGCCTATAGAGATGGGGCCCGACGGTCTGATCGGGCTGATCTCCACCTGGCGAAGCGCCTTCCCGGACGGCCACATGTCGGTCGATGGGCTGGTAGCAGAGGGCGACCTGGTGGCGGCGCTATTGACATGGCGTGGCACTCAGCAAGGTGAGTTCTACGGCATCCCGCCTACCGGCAATAAAGTCGTTTGTACGTCTGTGGGCATCGATCGCATCACGGGCGGTAAGATCGTCGCCGGTTGGGGCGAGCTCGACATGCTCGGCATGATGGAGCAGCTTGGCGCGATGCCGCCCGTGGGCCTGGGCGATACAGCCAAAGGCAAATCGGCGGAATGGGGGTCGGGAGATGGGGATGGCATGCCCCGTAGCGATGGCGCCAACCGTGGGGAGAACAAACGCGTGATGCTGCGCTTCGTCCAGGCTATCAACGCGGACGACCGCGATGCCGTGCTATCGGTGATCGACCCCAACAATTACGTAGAGCACAACCCCGTATGGGGTGCGCACGACTTCCAGAGCAGTGTGCAAGTGTACAAGAAACTTCGCGAGGCGCTGCCCGATCTCACTTTCGAGAGCGACGGCATCCTGATCGCGGAAGGCGATATGGTGGCTGTTCACGGCATCTGCCGAGGCACGCACTCGGGAGCGGAACTGTTCGGCGTCGCGTCGAGCGGAAAGCAAGTGAGCTGGACGCACAGCGATATGGGTCGTGTGTCGAACGGAAAGATTGTGGAGCGCTGGGTGTCGGCGGACACACTGACCCTGGCCCAACAACTGGGCGCACTAGCCTCGTAAGGTCGAGAGCGAGAAGTGAGGCAAGCCCGATTAGGAGCAATTCGCATGTCTACTAAAGAGAACAAAGACCTGGTCCAGAATTACTTTGAGGAGATCTGGAACAAAGGCAACCTGGAAAAGGAAAGCCAATTTGTTGACCAGAATATCGTGGTTCACGCGGCGCCGTTCCCCGGCCTGCCGGAAGGCATCAGCGGCCCTGTTTACATCGTTACTACCTTCCGCGCGGCCATGCCGGACATCCACCTGACCAACGACGACGTGTTTGGCGAAAACGACATGGTGGTGCAACGCTGGCACACGGTCGGCCACCACACCGGCGAACCGCTGTTCGGTGTCCCCGCGTCGGGCAAGGAGATCGTGCTCACCGGGATCAACCAGTTCCGCGTTGAGAACGGGCGTCTGGCCGAACGCTGGGGCGTGATAGACGCCGTGGCCCTCTTGCAGCAGTTGGGGTTGATCCCTTCGCAGGGGTAAGGAGTCGCGGAGACGCGCATGCAGCATCGATCATATGCCAACAAAGGAGTAATAGCAGATGACACCTGAAGAACGTAATCTGGGGCATCGGTCACACACGGAATGGCTGGGCAAGGGCGACATGGAAGTGGTCCACGAGCTCTTCGCTGAGAACTGCGACGTGCATTCGCGCTATATCCCGCCGCAGATGTCGCACGGCATCGAAGCCTTCAAGGGCTATGCCACCTTTCTGCGCTCGGCTTTCCCCGACATCAAGATCACCGACGAATTGACGGTCGCTGAAGGTGATAAGGTGTCAATCCGCTGGTCGTTCGAGGGCACGCACAGTGGTGAGTTCTTCGGCGTGCCGGCCACCGGCAAGAGGGTCGGCATGTCAGGTTTCGACATCTTCCGCATCCAGGACGGCAAGATCCAGGAACTCTGGTTGGAGGACGACTTTCTGACCCTGTTTCAGCAGTTGGGCTGGTCCCTCCGGCCGGCCCCCAGCAGGAGACGCCCTGATGCGCCGCGACATCACCTTCAACAGCGGAGGCCAGCGGTGCGCCGGCTGGCTTTTCCTGCCCGATAACCTGGTCGCTGGTCAGCAAGTGCCCGGGTGTGGTCCTGGCGAACGGCATCACCATGGTCAAGGAGATGTACATCTCCGGCTATGCCGAGCAGTTCGCCGCCGCAGGCCTGGCCGCCCTGGTGTTCGATTACCGGCACCTGGGCGCCAGCGAAGGCGAACCGCGGCAGCAGATCTTCCCTGAAGAGCAGCAGGACGACATCCGCAATGGCATCACCTTCCTGGCCGACCAGCCGGAAGTAGACGGCGCGCGCGGATAGGCATATGGGGGGCCTCCTATGGCGGCGCCCATGTGCTGCCGGTGGCCGCCTACGACCGACGCGTCAAAGCCGTCGTCTGCGTGGCACCCGTCCTGGATACCTACAGCACGATCCTGCGCTTCGCCGGGCCGCAGGGCCTGATGGGCTTCCTGGGCTTCCTGGTCCAAGACCATGTGGCGCGCTACCATACCGGCGCCGTCAACTACCTGCCGGTGGTCTCCAACGACGGGTCAATGGCGATGAACCAGAACCCCAAAGCCTACCAGTTCTACGCCGAGGGCGCCACGCCGAACTGGCGCAACCAGTTGAGCATCGAGTCGCTGCAAAAGTCGGTGGAATACCGGCCTGCGGCCCATGTCGCACTGATCGCGCCGACACCACTGCTAATGGTGATGGCTGAGCAGGACACTTTCACAATACCCGAATTCGCGGAAGCCGCCTACACCCAGGCCGGCGAACCGAAAAAGCGCGTCGGCCTGGCCTGCGACCATCCGGACGTCTTCATGGAACCCTGGCTTTCGCAATCTGCAGCGGCTGCGACAGACTGGTTCCAGGAACACCTGGGTTTAAAGACAATCCTGATCGTAGCGCAAGGTACGGTCAGTGGCACTCATGAAGGCGACTTCTTCGGCATAACCGCCACATACAAGCGCCTCACGATGGTTGCGTTCGACATCTTTGCGCGACTTTAGGATCCAGGAGAGTTGCATCGAGAGCGATTATCTCACTTTGATGCAGCAACAGTGATTGTCATGTCTACTGAAGAGAACAAATCCCTGGTTCAGAATTACTTTGAAGAGATCTGAGGGGGCACAAAATGGCAGGTGAAGAAAACAAAGACCTATATCGTCGCTTCGTGAATGGAGTTATCAACGAGGGCAATTACGATCTAATCCCGGGGATCTTCTCCCCTGACTACCTGGACCACAGCGCGCCTCCGGGCGCTCCAGGCGGCCTGGATGGGGTCAAAGCCGTGTTTATGATGTTCCGTAGCGGCTTCCCGGACGTACATTTCGAGATCATCCATATGGTCGCTGAAGGGAACATTGTGGCTACTTTCGTCAAAGGCGAGGGAACCCAAAATGGCGCTTTCATGGGCATCGCTCCTACGGGTAAACATGTCGTTTGGAACTCTACCGGCTTCTTCCGGGTAGAAGGTGGCAAGATAGTAGAGCACTGGGGTATTCCCGATCTATTCGGACTTATGGGCCAGCTCCAGGGAGGACATATGTAGGGAGTTATGAGTTATGAGTTATGAGTTGGCCTGGGCCAACTCATAACTCATAACTCATAACCGGAGGAACGGCTAAGATTTCAGGAACAGTGGGTGGAGAGCGATTATCTGACGCTTATGCAGCAACTCAGCGCTGCCGGATGAGTGCTTCCTGTCAACACCACAAAGGAATTGAGAAATAACCGCAAGAGGAGAAAAACACGTGTCAAAAGAAGTTGAAGAAAAGAACAAACAGATCGTTACCGACTACGTGGAGGCGACAAATACCGGTGAGTTAGACAAACTCGATCAGTGGGTCGTTCCCGACTACGTGGAGCACGATCCCGTACCTGGCCAGAAGCCAGGTCTAGAGGGTCTCAAAGAAGCATATGTGATGTTCAACTCTCCTTTCCCCGACCTTGAGTTCATTTTCGAAGACGTGATTGCTGAAGGTGATCTGGTGGTAGGGCGAGGTGTGATCAGTGGGACCCATCAAGGCGAGTTCTTCGGGGTGCCCGCCACCGGCAAAAAGGTCCATTGGACCGGCACCCGCCTCTTCCGTCTAAAAGACGGCAAGGTCACCGATGGCTGGGTTAATATCGATATGCTAGGTCTGATGCAGCAAATGGGCGTCGTCCCGGCTCCGCCGGCTCCCCCACCGCCCGACAGTCCGCCGCCCAACCTTACCGGCGCACCTTCCACCCGCGATGCGAACCATAAGCTGATGGAGGAGTTCGTCGAGGAGCTGTGGAACAAGGGTAATCTCGCTTGGGCTGAGGAGCACTTCCACCCGGAGGCGAGCAGTCCTAACGCTCCCGGCCTACCTCCAGGAGCAGCGGGCACCAATCTGATCGTGCAAATGATGCGCTCGGCCTTCCCCGACTTCCACATGGATATTACGCATATGGTGGCCGAGGACGACCGCGTGGCCGCCCGCTTCGTTGAAACCGGCACACAGGAAGGCGATTTCTTCGGAATACCGTCAACGAACAAGAAGGTCAACTTTACCGAGATCGGAATACTGCGCATCGCTGACGGCAAGATAGTCGAAACGTGGTACGACGTAGATATGCTTGGCCTGATGGGCCAGCTAGGTGTGGGAGGGCAGGGGTAGCGTCGACACCGGCTAGTAGCACGAATATTAAAGAGAGGAGGGTCTCTACAATGCCTTTGACAATCAACGAGATGAAAGACGCCATGGTTCGTCTGTACGACGAAGCAAATAAGCAGAACCTGGGGATATTCGATGAACTGCTGGCGGCTGATTTCGTAAGCTACGGAGGTGCGGGATTCCAGGACCTCAATGGCGTAGAAGCTTTCAAAGACCTTTACCGGAACTTCCTGGTCACTTTCCCTGACCTGTGGTTCCAGGTAGACGATTTGATTGCCGAGGGCAACTTGTGCGGGGTCCGAGGCACACTGTGGGGCACTCATAAAGGCAACTTCATGGGTATCGCCCCTCCGACCGGCAGGAAGGTGCTCTGGACAGGCATGGCGATCTTTCGCTTCAACGACCTGGGCAAGATGGACGCTCGCTGGCAGGAGTGGGACGGGATCAGCGTAATGCAGCAGTTGGGGGTGATCCCCGCGCCGGAAGGCTCGTGGGTCAAGCCGCCCGCGCCTGTACCACCGCGTCTGCTGACAGGCGATTATACTTCGCCGTCGCAGAACAAAGAGATATTCCGCGGCTTCATCGAAGATTTTTGGAATCAAGGCAAGATGGAGGTGGCGGACGAAATCTTTGATCCAGGAGCGACCAGCCCCAGCGCTCCGCAACTGCCCGCAGGCCCGGATGGTGTTAAGATGATAGGCGGCGCGTTCCGAGCTGCTATGCCCGACTACAATATCGAGATCGTACGTCTGATTGCCGACGACGACATGGTGATGGCCCAGTTCAGCCAGAGCGGCACGCAGAGCGGGGAGCTCATGGGCATCCCAGCCTCCAACAAGCACGCCACATGGGGTGAGATGGGGATCCTGCGTTTCGAGCGCAGCAAGGTGGTCGAAAGCTGGTACGAGGTCGACATGATGGGCCTTATGCAGCAGCTTGGCGTGGGTGGCGGCGGCGGCCAAGGCTAGGAACACGGCGATTTGCCCAGGCGTCCTATTCCCGCCTGAGCCGCTCCACAGCAGGCTCGGCTACGTCACACGTATTCGCCCGGAGCATATCGCAGGGATCGGCCCCTGGAGCACAAGGATGTATTGAGTGACCAGTGGGTAGTGAGCAGGAGTAAGGAGATCGACGACCGACGACCGACCACCGATCCCTAGCCCACTTGGTCACTGGTCACTGGTCACTGGTCACTGGTCACTGGTCACTGGTCACTGGTTAGTAGAAAAGCTGAAAGCTGACAGCTGACAGCTGATAGCTGACAGCTGATAGCTGACAGCTGATAGCTGACAGCTATTGTTAGGAGGTATCAATCTTGGAAACCCGCGAGATAGTCGAAAAATATTATCACTACGTCAACCAGGGCGAATGGGATAAATGGCTGGAGCTGTTCGATGACGACATAGAGATGGATGAGCAGTTGGCCGGGCATGTCGAGGGCATCGCAATCTTGCGCGGCGCTATCGGCGGCATGAAGAAAGGCTACTCCAAGTTCAAGAACCATCCCAAGCACATCGTAGTGGATGGCCATGAGGCCTGTGTCGTCTCGCAAATCGTGGCCGCCAATGCCGCCGGGGTGCCAATCGAGGCTAACGTCGCCAACTATTTCCGCATCAAGCACGGCAAGATCGCTTACATGGCGAACTTCCATGATACCAGGCCGTTCGATCCGTTCGTCAACCAGATGCTGGGGTAGTACGAAGTACGAATTACGAATGAATATAGCGATTTGTAATTCGTACTTCGTAACTCGTACTTCCCACAGGATCAGGAGGTAGTTAGTTGAGCAAATACGATTTCATCGTGGTAGGTTCGGGGTCGGCGGGTTCGGTGCTGGCTAACAGGTTGAGCGAGAACCCGGACGCGAAGGTGCTGGTGCTGGAAGCGGGCGGATCGGCCGCTGCATGAGACATGTAGATGTCCCCAGCTCTGGTTCACGCTGCTGGGCTCGGAGATCGACTGGAGCTACCAGAGCGTGCCGCAGCCGGGCCTGGACGGCCGCCAGACCTACGAGCCGCGCGGCAAGCTGCCCGGCGGCTCAAGCAACCTCTACATCATGATGCACATCCGCGGGCACGCGCTCGGATTACGACAACTGGGCGTACAATGGCTGCCCCGGCTGGGGCTACGACGACGTGCTGCCCTACTTCCAGAAGATGGAAGACCAGGAGGATGACACGAACCCCACGGCCGGCACACGGCGGGCCGATCCCGCTGACCAACGCCGGGCCGGCACAAACCCAACCCGACCTCGCAGGCGTTCATCGACGCCTGCCTGGAGCTTGGCTACCCGCACACCGACGACTTCAACGGCCCGAAGATGGAAGGCGCCGGCTGGCATCACATCAACGTCAAGGACGGCAAGCGGCACAGCACTGCGCGGTCGGCTACCTCGAGCCGGCGCTGAAGCGGACGAACCTCACGCTGGCCACCGATGCCCAGGCCACGCGCCTGCTGTTTGACGGCACGCGCTGCATCGGCGTCGAGTACGTCCAGAACGGCGACAGTCGAGACCGCGCGACGCCCGGCCACGAAGTGATCGTCTGCGCAGGAGCCATCGAGTCGCCGAATCTGCTGCTGCAATTCCGGCATCGGTGACCCGCCACAGCTGCGAGCAGTTCGACATCACCCCGGTCGCTGAGCTGCCGGGTGTGGGCGAGAACTTCCACAACCACGTGCTGACCGGCGTGATCAACGAGTGCTCGCAGCCTGTGCCGCCGGGCACCAGAACCTGTCCGAGGCGGCGCTGTTCTGCAAGTCGGAGCCGGGGTGGATGGGGCCGGACCTGCAGATCGCCTTCGTCCACGTGCCGTTCAACATCATCGTCGGCCAGGGGCACCCGAACTCGGTCAGCATCCTGCCGGGCTGGTACGGCCACTGTCGCGCGGCTGGATTCGGCTGGCGAGCAAGAACCCGCTGGACAAGCCGCTCGGTCAACCCGAACTACCTGAGCGTGCGAATCTGACGTCGACCGCCTGGTGCAGGCGTGAAGCTTGCCCGCGACATCTTTGCGACCAAGGCCTTCGCCCCCTGGGTCAAGCAAGGAGCTGATGCCGGGGCCTGACGTGCATGGCCGATGGCCGCGCTGCGTGAGTTCGTACGCAGAAGCGCCGACTCTTACCACCACCAGGCAGGCTCGTGCAAGATGGGCTCCGACGAGATGGCCGTTGTCGACCCGCAACTGCGCGTCTACGGCGTCGAGGGCCTGCGTGTAGCCGATGCCAGCGTCATGCCTGCGGTGCCGTCAGGCAACTGCCACGCCGGCATCCTGATGATCGCTGAGAAGTGCGCCGACCTTATCAAGAGTGAGTACGATCTGCACACCGAAGAGCATAAGAAGCACAAAGGCAAGAAATAGAGAAAGAGTGGGTGCAGGGGCACCCTGCCGGGGGTTTGGGGGTGTCCCCAAAGTTCCTCAACTCTCCATCTTCTCATTTCTAAGGATAGAGCGAGGATATAATGACACTACAGGGAAAGAAAATCGGCATTCTGATCGAGAGCGACTTCTATGAGAAGGAGATCTTCTATTACGAGCATCGCTTTCCGGAGGAAGGAGTCGAGCTTCACTTCCTAAGCCGCCTGTGGGGGCAGCCTTATCTGACCTTCAAGGGGCACGAATTCCAGGCGCCCTTCGAGTGCCACGAGAGCTTCGAGGACATGGACGACGAAACGCTGCGTAGCTTTTCCGCGATCATCGTGCCCTCGGCTTTCGTGTCGGACCGCCTGCGCTATACTCCAGGACGTGCAGCAGCTTGCCCCGGCAGTGGAGTTCATCAAAAGGGCTTTCGCCGAGCCGGCATCCTCAAGGGGATCATCTGCCACGGCATGTGGCTGGTTGCCCCCGTGCCCGAGCTGGTGCGTGGCCGCCGAGTGGTCTGCCACAACAACCTGTATGGCGATGTGAAGAACATGGGCGCGATTTACGTAGACGAAGACGTGGTGCTCGACGGCGACCTGGTCACAGCCCGCACAGGCGGCCACTGCCATCTCTTCGCCCGCGCCATTATTGATAAGCTGGCTTAAGTAGTTGTCAGTTGTCAGTAGACGACGGACGACCGGAAAACGGTCACCGTCAACCGACAACTGACAACTGACAACTTCGACAGAGGACCAATGCCTGAACTAGCTTTCCACCATATCGCGCTTGCCTGCGAGGATCCCCTTGCCATCGAGCGCTTTTACACCGAGTATTTTGGCTTCCGCAGGGCGAGGCTTATTCCCCTTGGCGACGAACAGATAGTGTTTATAAAATTGGATAATTTCTATCTGGAATTGTTCAAATCGCGAGAGGGGCGACCTGTGCCTGCTGCCGGCGCGGATGGACCCTGGTATCCGGGCGTGCGGCACCTGGCCTTCAAAGTAGACGACGTGGATGCAAAACTGGCCTCCATGGGCGATGCTGCCAATGTTACCCTCGGCCCTTTCAGCTTCGACGCCTTTATACCAGGCTGGCGCACCGTCTGGGTGGCTGATCCTGAAGGCAATATAGTGGAGATAAGCCAGGGCTACGTGGATGAGGGGTAGTGCGTAGCGAGTAGCGCGTGACGCCGGCGAAGGGCGAAAGATCAATAGCCTAAAGATGAAACGTGCGACATGAATTCTCTCAGATGTCAGCCGTTAGATAAGTAGTAAGCGAGTAATGGAACGCACTGTGATGTTCAGCAGAAGCGAGCGTAGCGCCGGTTCAACAGCCAATGCACCGAGAGGTGTGATGGACAATTCCCGCATCTGCGCTTTCAGCGATGGCGTCTTCTCCATAACAATCACACTGCTGGTGTTCCAACTGCAAGTGCCGCAAGGGGTTGCCTCGGCGGACCTACCGCAAACGCTATTCAATATGTGGCCGCGCCTCCTGAGCTATGTGATCAGCATCGTGGTGATCGGTATTTACTGGGTGGGGCAGCACAATATGTTTTTCCACATCAAGGGCCACGACCGTGTGCTCCTCTGGCTGAACATTTTATTCCTGGGACTTGTAGCCTCGATGCCTTTCTGGACCGATCTCCTACGAACTTATCACGACGAGCCGATTGCTATAGTTTGCTACGCCGGAACCCTCGCATTGACAGGTTTCTCGCTCGATGCGATTTGGCGCTACGCCTCCGGTGATCATCGCCTGGTCGACCCGAACATCGATCCGCAACTGGTGGCCTTCATTCACCGCCGCGTGCTGCTCGCCCCGATCGTTTACCTCGTCTCGATTGCCCTCTCATTCATCAATACAGTGGTGGCCGAGCTCTTATTCGCTGTGGTCGCTCTCTTCTATATTGTGCCGAACCCACTGGACCACTACCACCATCGCGCTCTCAATACAACTGACCGTGAGGTTGACGTGGAAGAATAACATTCACCTCGCACTCGCAAGGCAAAGCGGAGCACCCGGAAGAACCGGAAGAAGCAGTAAGCAATACCCAATAAGCAGTACGTAGAGAATCAGGAGTAAGCCATGGACAATATGCGTTTCACTTTTTCGGATACCATCGCGGGGTATGTTACGGATTTTGACCGCGACAAGAGGTGCTTTGGTATGCGCACATCGGATGGGCGGGAGTTTCAGGTTATCCTGACCCCAACCCTTTACGCCCGCATCACCCACAACCTCGAAGAGCCGTGGGACGACGCCACCGGCCGGCTGGGGCAGATGCTGCGAGAGGGCATGTACCTACACGTGTACGGCATCTTCTACCCGGAGGGCGGTGGCTACACTTTCGAGGCCAAGGCGCTCGTCTTTCCAGGCGATGCCCCAGGCCATTACCGCTTCGAGGAGCCCGATTGGTGGATCAAGCAGGTGCGCTCGATTGCCGATAGCTACCTGAAATGGCAGTTCGGTTATCCTGAACATCCCATCGACTACCACGACTACCGCACATATCTGCACCTGGCCGGCGCCAAGAAGCGCGACGATTTCCTCCAGGAAACCGATACGATCTCGCGCCTGGTTTACGGCTTTGCCTCTGCCTATTTGTTGACCGGGGAGGACCGCTTCCTGGAAGGCGCGGAGCGCGGCACCGAATACCTGCGCCAGCACATGCGCTTCTACGATATCGATGAGGACGTTGTCTACTGGTACCACGGCATACAGGTGAAAGGCCAGCGTGAGCTGAAACTGCTCAGCTCGGAGCACGGCGATCCCTTCAGCGACGACCGCGAGGCGATTCCGATGTACGAGCAGATCTACGCTTTGGCAGGCCCCACCCAGACCTACCGGATAACGGGCGACCCGCGTATATTGCGCGACGCCGAGCAGACTATCAAGCTATTCAAGCGTTTCTACAGAGACGATGAAAAGGGCGGCTATTTCTCGCACATTGACGCCCTCACCCTGGACCCGCGCAGCGATGTTCTCGGACCCAACCGCGCACGCAAGAACTGGAACTCGGTTGGCGACCACGCGCCTGCCTATCTGATCAACCTTTACCTGGCGACCGGCGATCAGGAGTACGCCGATATGCTCGAAGACACCTTCGACACAATCGAGCGCTATTTCCCCGACTTCGAGCACAGCCCATTCGTGCAGGAGCGCTTCTTCGAGGATTGGTCCCACGACAAGAATTACGTGGGCCAGCAGGACCGGGCGGTGATAGGCCACAACCTCAAGATTGCCTGGAACCTCATGAGGATGAATAGCCTGAACCAGAAGGAAAAATACAGCGCCCTGGCCGCCAAAATCGCTGCGCTTATGCCCGACGTGGGCAGCGACCGCCAGCGCGGTGGCTGGTACGACGTTGAAGAGCGCACGAAAGCGCCGGGAGAGGAATGGTTCCGTTTCGTCTACCACGACCGAAAGGCATGGTGGCAGCAGGAGCAGGCGATCCTGGCATATCTTATCTTGAATGGCGTGTTGAAAGGCGAAGAATACCTGAAGCACGCCCGTGAGGCGCAAGCCTTCTACAACGCCTGGTTCCTGGACCACGACGACGGCGGCGTCTACTTTAACGTGGTCAATGATGGCACGCCATTCCTGGTCGGCAACGAGCGTTTCAAGGGGAGCCATTCTATGAGCGGCTATCACTCCACCGAGCTCGGCTACCTGGCGCAGACCTACATCAACTTGCTCATCACGAACCAGCCCCTGGACCTCTACTTCAAGCCCCAGCCTGGAGGCTTCAAGGACCGCATCCTGCGTGTCTCGCCCGACCTTCTGCCCCCCGGCAGCATCCGCCTCGACAAAGTATGGGCCAACGGAGAGGCCTACAGCGACTTCGATCCGCAGGCTCTCACCATCAAGCTGCCCGATACGAAAGAGGAGCTGCGCATCAAAGCCCGCATAGTGCCCGCTTAGCCGACAGTTATGAGTTCTGAGTTCTGACTTGATTTAGGACAGCTCATAGCTCATGACTCACAACTCCCGAAGGGGGAAGAGGAGAAAATGCAAATCGTTGACAAGAAAATCGGGGACGTAACGGTTCTTGAGATAACCGGGGAGATAGATGGCAGCAACGCCCCACAGGCGCAGCAGCGGGTCCTGGAGCACGTCGCTCCCGGTGCGGGGTTGCTCCTCGACATGAGCGGTGTGACCTACATGTCGAGCGCGGGCCTGCGCATGTTGCTTTCGACCTATAGATCGGTCACAAGCAGCGGCGGGCGCATCGTGTTGGTGGGTCTGTCTGAGGATATAGAGGATACGATGTCCGCCACCGGCTTTCTCAGCTTCTTCGTCTGCCAGCACAGCGTTGAGGATGGATTGGCGGTGCTGAATGCCTAGTTGCCAGTTGTCAGTTGTCAGTAGACGACCGACGACCGACGACAGGCCACCGATAGCTGACGACAGGCCACCGATAGCTGACAGCTAAGGTCTACTGACAACCGACAACTGACAACTTGGTCACCAGGAGAACCATGGACCGGATAGATATACACCCTACACGTACCTACGAAGGATACAAATTGCGACCGGGCAGGCCGTTGCCTTTCGGCGCTACGATCGTGCCGGGAGGGGTAAACTTCTCGGTATTCTCGCGTTACGCCTATGACTGCACGCTCGTGCTATTCAACAAGCATGAGCCTATGCCTTTCGTCGAGATACCTTTCCCCGACGAGTTTCGGATTGGCAATGTTTTCAGCATGACTGTATTCGACCTCGATTACGAGAATATCGAGTACGGCTATCGTATGGACGGGCCGTATGACCCGCAGGGAGGGCACTGGTTCGATAACAGCAAAATCGTGATGGATCCCTATGCCAGGGCCATCGGGGGCCGCGATATCTGGGGCAACCAGCCCGATTGGAGCGGCAATTACCAGCATCGCGGCAGGCTCGTCCTGGACGACTTCGACTGGGAAGGGGATAGCCCCCTGGAGATACCGCTGGAGGACCTGGTTATCTACGAGATGCACGTGCGTGGATTTACACGGCATCAGTCGTCGGGCGTGAAATTTCCCGGTACGTTCGCTGCCATGCGCCAGAAGGTATCCTATCTCAAAGAATTGGGCGTAAACTGTGTGGAGCTACTGCCTGTCTATGAGTTCGATGAATCCGAGGGTAGCCACCCAAGCCCGGTGACGGGTGATCAGCTCTATAACTACTGGGGCTACAGCACGGTAGGCTTCTTCGCGCCGAAAGCCGGCTTCGCGGCAACCGGCAAATATGGCATGCAGGTGGACGAGTTCAAGACCCTGGTAAAGGAGCTGCACCGAAACGGCATCGAAGTGCTGCTCGACGTGGTGTTCAACCACACCGCCGAGGGCAACGAAAACGGGCCATACATCTCCTTCCGCGGCATCGACAACAAGACCTACTACATGCTCACGCCTGACGGCTATTATTTCAACTTCACGGGAACAGGCAACACGCTCAACTGCAATAATCCGATCGTGCGCAACATGGTGCTCGACTGCCTGCGCTACTGGGTATCCGAGTACCACATCGACGGGTTCCGGTTCGATCTCGCCGCCGTGCTTGGTCGGGACCAGAATGGCGCTCCGTTATCAAACCCGCCCCTATTGGAGAGCCTGGCTTTCGACCCCATCCTGGCCAAGGCCAAGCTGATCGCAGAGGCCTGGGACGCGGGCGGGCTCTACCAGGTAGGGTCGTTCCCCGCTTACGGGCGCTGGGCCGAGTGGAACGGCAAGTATCGCGACGCCTTGCGCAAGTTCATCAAGAGCGACGAGGGGCAGGTGGGCGCGATATCCCAGGCTGTGCAAGGCTCGCCCGATTTATACCAGGCGGCCAGCCGAGGGGCTACAGCCTCTATCAACTTCATCACGTGCCACGATGGCTTCACCCTTTACGATCTCGTCTCCTACAACGACAAGCACAACGAGGCCAATGGTGAGAACAACAACGACGGGGCTAACGACAACAATAGCTGGAACTGCGGCTGGGAGGGAGAGACCGACGACCCCGAGATCAACGCATTGCGCCGCCGCCAGGTCAAGAATGCGGCAGCTATCCTTATGGCGAGCCAGGGCGTGCCGATGATCCTGATGGGTGACGAGGTGGGCCGCACCCAGTACGGCAACAACAATACATACTGCCAGGACAACGAGCTGAATTGGCTCAACTGGTCGCTCATGGAGAGCAACGCCGACCTGCTTCGCTTCTTCAGCAACTGCATTGCTTTCCGTAGAAAGCACCCCGTACTGCGCAACAAAGGGCACCTGCAGAACCGCGACTACGTGGGCAGCGGCTACCCTGATATCTCCTGGCACGGCACGCAGGCATGGAGCCCCGATTGGTCGGCCGGCAGCCGCACGCTGGCATTCATGCTCGATGGCAGCCACGCCAGGGGCGGGTCAATTGAGGACGACTTCGTCTATGTAGCCATGAACATGCACTGGGAGAGCCACGATTTCGACCTTCCAGGCCTACCGGATGGGAAGCTGTGGCATGTGTTCGCTAATACAGGGGCGGCCTGCCCCGAGGATGTCTGGGAGCCGGGATCTGAGCCGGTGCTGAGCGACCAGGGCCGGATGTTCCTCGGCCCACGCTCGGTGGCGATTTTGGTGGGCAAGGGGAGCGTCGTAGACTGATGACCAACCAGGACGCCATCGTTTTCTTCCTGCAACTTGCGGCCATGCTGGCCGTTGGCCCTGTCGCTGTGCTCGTGATGGTACGGCTGGACTGCCCGCGATGTTGGTCCTGAGCGCGTTCCTGCCCGGCGGAGCGCCAGCCGGCAGCCCATGGGTGACGGCTTCCCTTGCTATGGGACTGTGGGCCTTCACATTGACCCTGGGACGCAGATCGGCGCAAAAGGCTTTGCACTGGACGTAATTAGTAATTCGTAATTGGAACTAGAAAGATTGTAGAAGGAGAGAACCATGGCTTTTGATGCTACTCTTGAAACAAGTGACGATACAGCGACTATTACGCTATCCGGCGAGCTGGACGCCAGCGTTCAGCAGGTCTTCAGGGAGCAGATCGAGAAGGCAGCGGCGCAGCGCCCTCAGCGTCTGGTGCTGATGATGCAGGATCTGCAGTATATGTCCAGCGCCGGGCTGCGCACCCTGATTTATGCGAAGCAGAAGATGGGCAGCGACGGCGATATCTACGTGGTCGGCGCGCCGGAGGGCGTGGTGGAGACCCTGGAAATGACCGGCTTCGCCCAGAGCGTAATCATCCAGGACGAATACGATCCTTCGAGCGAGAAGTGATCAGTTGTCGGTTGTCGGTTGTCGGTAGCCGATGGGCAGTGGCCAGCGCCTGGTAAGATCAATCATCGATGGTCGGTCGTCTTTCGTCTTTCGTCCGTCTACTGACAACTGACAACTGACAACTGACAACGACGTCGTATAGGAGTGGGTTTGGAACGACTGAGTGTGCCCGGAACTCTCGATTCGCTGGAACTCGTAGGTAAGTATGTCATGGAGGTAGCTAGCGAGGCGGGTCTCGACCGTAAGGCGGCCTACCGCCTGCGGCTGGCCGTAGACGAGCTTGCTACGAATGTGATTACGCATGGCTACGAAGAGGCTGGGCTGGACGGAACGATCGATTTGTGGGCCGAAATAGACGACGAGCACCTCACTATCCACATGGAAGACACGGGAAGCCCCTACGACCCAACGGAAACACCAACCCCCGACAACCTGGACGATCCATTGGAAGAGCGTGGAGTAGGTGGTCTCGGCGTTTTCCTGGCTATGAGGGGCGTGGACGCCCTGCGCTACGAGCGTATTGGCGATCGCAATCGCATTATCTTTGTAGTGAATAGGGTGGCGGAGAGATAGTTGTCAGTAGACGACCGACGACGGTATTTTCAACGCCAAGACGACAAGACGCCAAGGTTTCTACGGGTTTGAACCACAAAGACACAAAGGTCACAAAGGTTTTTGTGGTTTATCTTTCACTGGTCACCGGTCTACTGACAACTGACAACTGACAACTGACAACTTGGTCAGACTAATACTGACAACTTGGTCAGACCACTGACAACTTGGAGCAAATTGTGAAAGTAGAGCAGAATCACCTACTGGTGGTTGACGACGACGTAGACAGGCGTGCGGGGCTGATAGTGCACTTGCAAGGTCAAGGCTATCTGGTGGCCACCGCCGATAGTGGCCGCCAGGCCCTGGAAATGATGGGCATCCAGCTTTTCGATCTGGTGCTCCTAGATGCCGGCATGGCGAAGATGAGCGGCGTGCAGGTGCTTGAGAAGATGAAGGCCGATAGCAGTTTGCTGCACATCCCCGTGATCATGATGGCCGGGCCCGACCAGACCGTCGAGCTTGAGCGGGCGATCGGCATGGGCGTAAACGGAGGTGGAGTTGACTATGTGTTCGTGCCCTTCAGCCCGGTGCTGCTCATGGCGCGAATCGAGGCGCAACTGAAGCGGCTACCTGACTACGAGCAGGAGTATCTGAAAAACGTGCTGAAGAACGCCAAGTATGAACGCGACCTGCAGATTGGACGGCAGATACAGGGCGACTTTCTGCCCGAAACGCTGCCGGAGCCGGAAGGTTGGGAGATCGCCGCCTATTTTCACCCCGCTCGCGAGGTGGCGGGCGATTTCTACGATGGCTTCATGCTGGCGCAGAACCGTCGCGTGGGCATCGTTGTGGCTGATGTGTGCGATAAAGGCGTGGGCGCGGCGCTATTTATGGCCCTGATCCGCAGCCTCATCCGGGCTTTCGCACAGCAGCACCTGTCGCTACGCTGGATGGATTTCCTGGGTGACAGCGTGCTGGGTGACCCGGATACGACCGCCGCTAACCGCCGCAGAGCACTGCCATCCACCGGCACAAGCTCCTTGAAGAATGCGGTCGTGCTGACAAACAACTACATTGCCACCGTTCATAGCCAGTCAAATATGTTCGCCACGGCTTTTTTCGGCGTACTCGACCAGGCCAGCGGCACGTTCGCCTATGTGAACGGCGGGCACAACCCGCCCATTTTCTTCGGACCTGCTGGTATCAAAGCGCGACTTAAACCGACCGGCCCTGCTGTGGGCATCATGCCGGATGTTGATTATGATATCGGGCAGATTTAATTCGAGCCTGGCGATGTGCTGCTCGTGTTCACAGATGGCGTGACCGACGCCCGCAACCCGCAGGGCGAGCTTTTCACCGAGAAGCGGCTACTTCCGTTGGTGCAAGACCCGGTATCCTCGGCTTCAGAATTACTGGACCGTATAGTTGCCAGCTTACGGGACCATATCGCTACAGCTGACCAGTTCGATGATATCACCATGATGGCTGTCCGACGGAAGCCTGTTGCGTGACCAAGTTGTCAGTTGTCAGTTGTCAGTAGACGAACGACGAACGACGGTTGAAGCCCGATAGCCACGGTCTCCTGACAACTGACAACTGACAACTGACAACTTGGTCACACAACTTGGAGTTAATTGTGAAATTTAGATTGCAATTGAGCATACGATGGAGATTGGTGCTGGTCTTTACGCTGCTCTTTACGATAGTGTTCTCTCTGTCGTTCCTGTGGTTCTTCAACGTTGCCACCGGTCTGGCGATCGATAACTTGCGCACCGACTTGCGCCACATAGCAACGGAGGCGGCTGCTCACATAGACGCCAATGCGCATAACCGCCTCGCCGCCATAGGCGATGCGACCGATCCCGCATACCAGCAACTAACCCAACAGCTACAGGGAGTGCGTAACGATTACCCCACGGTAAAGACGATCAACACGCTCGTGCGTTCGCCCAACCCGAACGAGCTCAAGTACGTTCTCTCTCTCGACGACCCGGCGACCAAGCCACATCTGTTAGATGCCCAGAGCGTGCTCACCTACCCGCAAATGCTCAAGGCGTTCGACGGGCCAACGGCGGACCCGGACGTAACAGTGAACGCCACGGGAGTTTGGTTTTCCGGCTACGCGCCAATCCTGGACGCACAAAATAACAGCGTGGGCATTGTGGCCGTTCGCATGAGCGCGCAAAGCGTGGTGTCGGTGCAGAATAACATCAAATCCACTACTTTCACCGCGTTTGCCGTTGTCTACATTATATTTCTCGCGGCGATCTTGCTTATCTCCTTCGCCATGACCCGCTCCCTGAACCGGATCACCGACTCGGCCATTGCCCTGGAGAGGGGCGAAGAATACGATTTGGCCCGGCTAGCCCCGGTCATGCGCTCCACGGACGAGCTGGGCCACCTTGCGCGCATGTTCGACAAAATGGCCATGGAAGTGCGCGCGCGGGAAAAGAAGCTGCGCCATGAAATAGCCCAGCTTCGTATCGAGATTGACGTCAACAAGCGCACACAGCAGGTGGAGGAGATCGCCGATACAGACTATTTCCGCGACCTGCAGCGTAAAGCCCGGCAGTTGCGCGGCGAGACCGCCGAACAACCTGGCCAGCCGGACCAGGCAGGCCAGGGATCGGTGGCTAAGGGCTAGTGGTTAGCAGACAACCGACGACCAAGAGATGATAGCTGATAGCAATGGTCTACTGACAATAGTTCGCTTCGCTCATCAACTGACAACTCCGTCACACAACTGACAACGAGGAAAATGTATGTCCCAAATTATCTCAGTTCACTCTTTCCGAGGAGGCACAGGCAAATCTAACACCACTGCCAATCTCGCCGCTTTGCTAGGCGCTAGGGGGTTGCGTGTTGGAGTGGTGGACACGGACATTCT
Organism: uncultured Chloroflexia bacterium; assembly: GCA_963837315.1. Lineage (GTDB taxonomy): Bacteria > Chloroflexota > Chloroflexia > QHBQ01 > JADMIH01 > JADMIH01. The sequence continues at coordinate 120,067 of CAWINE010000010.1, read as the reverse complement.
GTCGCCGGGTATACATGTGCTCTTCGGGCTTGAAGAGGAAGATATGAAGCACTCTCTAAACGACTACCTTTGGGGCAAGTGCGAAATACGGGATGCTGCGTTGGATGTAACCGGTCGCTTGAGCACGCCTATTTCGGGGCGAGTGTTCTTGATACCTTCGAGCATGAAAGCGGGCGAAATCGGCAGAGTGCTGCGAGAGGGTTACGATGTCGGTTTGCTCAACGACGGCTTTCAGGACCTGATCTTGCAGTTGGAGCTGGACGTGCTGCTTATTGACACCCACCCTGGCCTGAACGAAGAGACCCTCCTCTCCATCGCCATATCGAACGCTCTGGTGATCATCATGCGGCCGGACCAGCAGGACTACCAGGGCACCAGCGTCACCGTGGAAGTGGCGCGCAAGCTCGGGGTGCCCACGCTTATGCTGGTTGTGAATAAAGTGCCCCAGGCGTTCGATTTTGCGGCAGTGAAAGAGCGAGTGCAGCAGACCTACGACGCGGAGGTTGCGGCTGTCTTACCCCATTCAGACGAACTGATGGCCCTGGCGAGCTCCGGCATTTTTTCGCTTCTCTATCCGGAACACCCTGTGACCCTTGAGCTGCAGAAAGTGGTGGCCCGGCTGATCCGATAACCAATTACGAATTACGAATTACAAATTACGCGCCTGCAATTCGTAATTCGTAATTCGTAATTCCCGAAGGGAGATTGGGTCAATGCCAACCACAATCGCTGTACACTCTTTCCGCCGTGGGACAGGGAAATCACATATAGCCGCAAACATCGCGGCGCTGCTGGCTCTCGAGGGACGCCGTGTAGGAGTGGTCGATACCAACCTACATTCGCCAGGGATCGAAATGCTTTTCAACCTGCGCGATGAAGAAGTCGGCCACTGGTTGAACGATTACCTGAGCGGGGAATGCGAAATTGAGCAAGCCGTCTACGACGTTAGCGGAAAGTTAGGGCAACTAATTGAAGGCCGCATTTATCTTGTGCCTGCCAGCAGCCGGGCTCGCCACGTGGCTCGAGCATTGCGGCACGGATATGATTTGAGCGTGCTTGGCTCTGCTGTCAGACAGCTTGCTCGGAGCTTGCAGCTTGATGCGATCGTAATTGATACAGCGGCGGGAGTGCATGACGAGACGCTCAACGTGCTCGCCGCGGTGGATGCTGTGGGCATTGTGCTGCGGCTTGACCACCAGGACTATCAGGGCACGAGCGTAATCGTGCGGCTGGCTCAAAGGTTGGAGATACCACGCACCCTGCTGGTTGTGAACAACACCCTCCCAGGCTTCGACACAGAGGTGGTCAAGGCCGAGGTCGAGCAGACTTATGGCTGCCAGGTGGCAGCCCTCTTACCCAGCACGGACGAAATGAGGATGCTTGAGAGCAAAAGTATCTTTGTTCTCCGGTACCCGGAGCATCCGCTCACCGCCGAGCTGCGCCTGGTAACCAGCCAGCTCGCCGGCCCTGGGACGCTAGCGCAACGCTGAACTCCCAGGTACGGTAGAGCCCGGCTCTATCCGGCCACCTGGCCATTCCGGCCCCTCTCCACAGATTGTATCTCCTCTTGCATGAGGTGCCGAGCCGCGCCCCCTTATTTTCTGCTTTCCAGACCGATGTTGCAATCAGGGAAGAAAGTGTTGGACACGATCTTTGATGTCTGCCCCCTGGTGGCGTTGTTGTTGGGCAGGAAGTATGGCAGGTTGTTGGGTGGTACACACTGCCCTGCCGGTGGTGTACCGCATGGGTACCCCGACATGACCTGGTGCAGTACCAGACGGTAGATGTATGCGTAGAAGGGATTGGTCGAGGGTACGTCCTGGAACTGCTGCCCGCTCGGGGTCTCAGAGAAGGCGGCGGCATTGGACACTATCTTCGAGATCTGTCCTCTCGTGGAGTTGGCATTGGGCCTGAAATATGGCAGGTTGCCGGGTGGCACGCACGCCTCGCCTGTTCCTCCGCATGGGTATCCGTTGATGTATCCACGAGAAGATAGGCGATAGATAAAGTCATAGAACGTCGAGCCTGGGGCCACGTCCTGGAACTGCTGCCCGGAGGGGGTGTCGTTGAAGCCTGCGGCATTGGCCACGATCTTGGATAGCTGGCCTCTGGTCACATCGTTATTAGGTCTGAAGGTGTTGTCGGGATAGCCATTGATAAGGCCGAGACATGCCAGGCAGTGGATGTAGGGGTAGAATGTCGAGCCGACTGGCACATCTGTGAACGAGATCGCGCACACGGTCGGTGTTGGAGTGACAGGTGAGCCTCCAAAGTTGAGCACTACCCCGTCCTCTATGATCCAACCGTTAGGATTGGATTGTTGAGGTGACAGGGGTTGCCCTGTTTGCTTTGTTTGCCCGGCCTTGGCCTTGCTCGGAGCATCGGAGAGCAAGCAGACCACGGCGGTGAAACGGCTCCCGAAATCGCGCTGCACTCCTATGCTCTCCGTCGCCGCAGTGTCGACATGGCCGTATACCAGGTCGAACTGAGACTGCCCCTCATATAGCCTTACTTCAAAGTCCAGCAATGTGCCGTCCCCGTTCAATACCTCAGCCCGCCACTCGATGTTGAATACCCTGTCGGGTGAGCTGCCGGTCACCGAGGTGAATATGCCACAGGGTGAGCAGGTGCTGTTATCTGTGGTCAGATCGTCCCAGTATGGGAAGATAGCGAAGTCGGTTGTCTCTTCGGGCATGCAGCCATTGTCGAAAGGATTAGGGTTTGAGAGGAAGCCGAGAGTGCCGTTTGAGCCGATAATGGCAGAGTTGAACTGCTGGTCGTAAAGAGTGACAGGGAAAGGGAAGGATATGGTGTTCGTACAGTCATCGCAATGATTGCCTGTATCATCGGTACCCGGCACTATTGTACCTGTCGCCGGCACCACTACATAGTCCGTCGCCGACGGCGTCGGGGTAGCAGGGGTGCCGGTTGTTGTTTCGGTGGGCGTGTCAGTAGAAGTGGATACCGGGTTGGGAGTATCGGTGCTGGTAGCAGTACCGGTAGGCTGAGGGCATTGATTGGTGAAATACTCGGTAAGGGTGTTGTCGGTGCTGCCCGTACCACCGCCGAGAGGGATATGCACGTGACCTACCGCCCACACTTCGTTGGTGTTTACGGCCCCTAGCCCTTCCAGGACGTAGGTGTCAGACGGAGGTGGGCTGGCACCGCTCACCAGGTTCCAGGCTGTGCCATCCCAGTGCAAGGTGTCGCTCTCGCTGATGGCCCACACATCATTGGACGATATTGCCTGGACATCGATCAGATCCTGGCTGCAGCATGGAATGGGTGTATCGACCACAGACCAGGAAGTGCCGTCAAAGTGCATAGCGAGAGGTAGGCCACTCCCGTCGGTGAGGTAGCCTACAGCCCAGATGTCGCTCGTGGATACAGCCGATACTCTGTATAGCACACCCGATACAGCAAGAGGGTTATTGAACACAGTCCAGGAAGTGCCGTCCCAATGCAAGAAGTAGGGAGTGCCTGTGTTTATCTCACCCACTGCCCACACATCGTTGGAGGAAATAGCCGTCACACCCTGGAGACTATTGCGGGATACCAGGGTTGGGGTAGCAACCTGGGTCCAAACTGAACCGTCCCAATGCAAGGCAAGGGCCTCGGTTGTGCCGTTTAGCAGGTAGCTGCCCACCACCCACACATCGGTGGAGGAGACCACAGCCACATCTCGCACGCCTTCCCATGGTACAGTAATATTCGGAGAAGGCACTACATTCCATGCAGTGCCGTCCCAATGCAAGAGGAGGGGCTGGTGTGCAGACCCTACATCGTAGTCACCTACAGCCCAAACGTCCGCCGACGAAGCGGCAGCCACACCGCTCAGGTGACTGTCACCGACCGTAGTTGACGGGAGGAAAAGGGCCCATGAACTGCCGTTCCAGTGTTCCATAATAGGGCTTGGCGCGAGATACGGGGTCGAATCATTCGCAATTTGCCCAACTGCCCACACGTCGCTGGTCTTCACGACTGCCACGTCAGTGAGATCGTTGCGGTTAGTGCCATCGCCATTCAGGCTGTCTACCTCTTGCCAGACGAGTGGGCAGCCGGGTGTGGCCGTCGGGGTGCCCGCTACGGGCAGGCCGCCGCCAGGCGGCAAAATGCCCGGCAAGGCACCCATTTGTACTTCGGCGGCTGCACCTGGCGCTCCGTTTGAACCTGACCGGAAATCAACCGAGGAAAGAGGCAGGGGCGTCAGGGCTTTTGCCTGATCGCCCATCGTCAGGAATAGACCCGCCAACACTGCCGCCAAAACCAATACGAAAACGCACCACCCGTACTTCACTTTATAGATAGCGCCTGGCATTATGTTACTCCTCCCTGATCCTTGCTTGCTTGTTCATTTTAGCACGTTTCAGGCTAGCATCATACCCTGCATTTCAGAAGCCTATCGCATGATCAGCCGGCCTCGTAGGGTAATGTGGTGCTATCGGGCACTTCGGCAAGCCTTGCAGAGGCGGTCTCCGATGAGCGGGGTGGCCTCTTGGCCGCGAACTATCGATGTTCGCCCCCCTTTTTGAGAATAATAGGTAGTTGTGAGTTCTGAGTTGAAAGTTTGGCTATGAATAACTCAGAACTCACAACTCATAGCTTCGTTAGCTCCGCGAGCGCAACGAAGTGACCTTGGCTTGCAATTCTCTAAAGTAGTCCGTTCCTGTGATTGCCTCCACTTGCAGCGCTTTCTTGGTTTGGTCTATCTTCAAATGGAGCTCATCATCGAGCCGTTCTCGCTGTCGTTGCCCTGTTCCATCCAGGAGGTCGCCCGCTTGGCCGGCTGAATTATTGGCGCTGGGCAGAAGGGCATACTCGATAGCCGCTTCAATGCTCATTGCCTGACCCTCCCGGCTTATCTCCTCGAAAGGCGCCTCGCCTAGCTGAGAGCGCCCCGATGCCATTCCCTCGTCGTACCGTGAGCGCTCGGCAGGGCTCAGAATAGCGCCGATGGCTTGCAGCATCGTGTCGGCTGATCCCAGCAGTTTGACTGCTCGCTGCCCGTCCAGCCGCTTTGCTGCCAGCGCGCCCAGGGCCGCCAGGTTTACCGCTACTCCCTTTTTGTCCTCCAGCTCTCTCATCAGCGCCAGGCTCTGCTCGAACAGGGAGCGGGCCAGGGTGTAGTCTCCCTGACTGCAGGCGACATTTCCCAGGCTGGCGAGCGACTCGGCGACCCCGCTCTTATCCCCAAGCTCTCTCATCAGCGCGAGGCTCTGCTCGAACAGGGAGCGCGCCAGCGGGTAGTTGCCCTCTCTGTCGGCCAGGCCCCCCGGAGTTATTGAGGAGCAAGGCTATGCCTCTTTTGTCCCCCAGCTCACGCCGCACAGCCAGGCTTTGCTCGAACAGGGAGTGAGCCAGCGCATAGTCCCCCTCCTTATCGGCCACCACGATTGCCAGGTTGTTGAGCAACAGGGCGGTGCCGCCCTTGTCGCCCAGCTCTTTCATGAGCGCAAGGCTTTGCTCATACGTGGAATGGGCCAGCGGGTAGTTGCCCTCGTTGTAGGCTACGCCTCCCAGGCTATTGAGCGACTCGGCCACGCCCCTTTTGTCGCCCAGCTCTTTCATGAGCGCCAGGCTCTCCTCGTACAGGGAGCGGGCGGTCGAGTAATCGCCTTCGTGACTGGCCAGGATCCCCAGGCTGCGTAGGGACTCGGCCTCACCTCTCTTGTCTCCAAGCTCGCGCCGCAATGCCAGGCTCTGCTCATAAAAGGAGCGAGCGCCCGGATGGTCGCCCTCTCTATCGGCCAGGCGGCCCGCTCCGTTCAGGGCTTTGGCCCTGGCGGCATCGACCAATTGCGGATTGCGGATTGCGGATTGCGGATTGGTTTCGGCTAATTCGTAATTGGTGGCCGAAAGTGTATCTTCAAGCTCCTTTCGGCCCTCGCTGAAATATCCTCGAACGAACCAGAAGCGCCATAACGCCCCGGCTATGCGTAGGCCTATCTCCTCAGGACCGACGGATTGCGGATTGGTTTCGCTGACCCCTGACCCCTGACCCCTGACCCCTGATTGCAGTGCCTGGCGGGCCCAGCGGAGGGCACCACGCAGGTTATCGTGCTCGTCTTCCAGGCGGTTGAGCCATTTGGCTTGCTGCTTGCCGGTCAGCTCAAGCTCTGCCTGTTCGGCGAGGTTCATGAAATAGAGGGCATATGTCCGACTTAGCTCCTCAGCATCGCCACTCTCCCGCAGCTTTTCGTAGGCGTACTCATGGAGGGTTTCGAGCATCCAGAAGCGTGGCTCCCCGTCGAGGCCTTCGCGCTTTTGCAGGAGGCTCTTTGATCCGAGGGAGTTGACGCCATCGAGGACATCTGCCTCGAGGAGCCCGTCGAAGTTGCAAATCTCTTCGAGTGCTTCGAGGGTGCGGCCACCGCTGAAGACAGACATACGTTGGAATAGCTGCTTCTCCGCGTCACTAAGGAGCTCGTAGCTCCACTCGATGGCGTTTCTGAGGGTCTGCTGGCGAGCAGGCAAGTCGGCAGAGCCACCGGTGAGGATCTTAAGGGTGCTGGAAAGGCGGGCGAGGAGGGCCTGGGGAGGTAGGCATCCTGATACGGGCGGCGGCCAGCTCTATCGCGAGAGGAAGGCCGTCGAGGCGGACGCATATTTCGGCAATAGCCGGGGCGTTATCGCTGGTAACCTCAAAGTCGGCCTTGACAGCCTGCGCTCTTTCGATGAAGAGGCGGACAGCTTCATACTGAGTGTAGTGAGCCACTTGCTCTTGTGGGGTTTGGGCTGCGGCGAGATTGGGGGAGCCATATTGTTTGAGGTGCCTTCGATCGGGCATAGTGAGGAGAGGCACGGGATACTCGCGCTCTCCGTAAATTCGGAGGACAATTCTGCTGGTGACGAGCACTTTGAGGTAGGGAGAGGATTTGATGAGGGCGGCAATTTGGGGAGCAGCGGGAATAACTTGCTCGAAATTGTCGAGGACGAGAAGGAGGCGCTTGTCTTTGAGATAGGTCTTGAGGGTATCGATAATGGGGGAGCCGGGGATTTGCTTGATACCGAGGGTTTCAGCAATAGTGGAGGGGACGAGCCACTGCTCCTGGGGAGAGAGGGTAGCGAGCTCTACGAACCAGACGCCATCGGGATACTCAGAGAGGATAGCGGCCCCTACCTGCAAAGCGAGGCGGGTTTTACCAGTGCCACCGGTGCCGGTGAGGGTGACAACGTTGACGTCGGAGCGGCGAATGAGGGAGATAACAGCCTCTATCTCTTTAGCACGACCGATAAAGGGGGAGACCTGGCGAGGTAGGTTATTGGGGAGGCTGTCGAGGCTGCGCAGAGGGGGGAAGTGGGCCTGCAGACCTGGGACGACTAGCTGGAAGATGTGCTCGGGGCGGTTGAGGTCTTTGAGGTTATGGTCGCCGAGGTCCTCAAGCTGGATGCCGGGGGCTGTGAGGGCTGCAAGTCTAGAGGAGGTCGCGGATGAGCTCCTGGGTAGCAGCGGAGAGGAGGACCTGGCCACCATTGGCGGCTGAGAGAAGGCCGGACACGCGGTTGAGGACGGGGCCGAAGTAGCCACCTAGGGAGCCAGGGTCACCACTGACGGAGGCGATGACGCCTGTATGGAGGGCCATGGGGACTTTGACCTCGTGGATGGAAGGAGGCCACTCTTCGGCGAAGAGGAGGAACTGAGCATCGATAGCGGCTTGCACGGCCTGGGAGGCGGTAGGGAAGGCAGCCTGGAGGGCATCACCCATGGCCCTGTAGGTCTGACCGCCGTTAGCCTCGATAGCCTCACGGAGGATGACCTGATAGCGAGAGTGAGCGGCGCGCATCGCGGCGGGGTCCTGCTCCCAGTTCTGGGTGCCCGCCTCGATATCCGTGAACAGAAAGGTAACGGTGCCGGTGGGGAGTTCACTCATAGCAGCTATCACAGCAATCCTCTCGATCATAGAGGGTCGCCGGCTTTATTTACGCATCTGGCTTGAACGGTTTGGTAGAAGTGAAGTAATTATATCCTGATACCCCACGCAGGTGCAAACCCTGTCCCGCTCGTAGGCTTTCAGAAACAGAGCGGAGAAACCGGTGTAGGGGCAGACCCACGTGTCTGCCCTGGTCGGATAGAGATTCTGCGCTCCAAGAGGGCAGACACGTGGGTCTGCCCCTACAACCCAATTCTGAACGCTTATGGTGACTATCGTAAACCCTCCTGGAGTTTGGCGGAAGATTTGCTTCGTTTGAGCCGACCTGACCATAGCCTCAACATACCGAAAAGTGATAAGCTTAGAAAGTGATTTGGCCTGGTCATTTGGCTCGACCTTATTCCCTGACTGTTGCCGCAGCGCGAGCCTGATTGTTGCCGGAAGTAGGTTGCACTGCCGGATGGGAGGGAGAAATGGCAAGAGTACAACTGCGAAATGTCGCGAAGCGATACGGCACTGTTGAGGCCGTGCGCGGCATCTCTTTCACTGTAAACGACGGCGAGTTCTTCGTCATAGTGGGCCCGTCAGGCTGCGGCAAAACGACCTTGCTTCGCATGATCGCAGGGCTGGAAGAGATCACTGCGGGAGAGATATTTATCGGTGACCGGCTAGTGAATAAACTCCCTCCAAGTGAGCGCAAGATAGCCATGGTCTTCGAAAGTCCTACCCTCGGCCTCTACCCGCATATGACGGCCTACGACAACATAGCCTTCGGCCTGCGCTTCCGAAAAGATACTCCGCCGACCGAAAGCTCGGACGATCTTCGTCCTTCCTTCGCAGGGAACCGGGAGAGCGAATTCACCCCGGAAACCGCCAGACCCAGGCGGTCAGCAGCCGAAAAGGAAGGCGATATCAAGCGGCGCGTAGAGACGGTGGCCGGCAGACTGGGGTTGGGGCAATACCTGCATCGCAAGCAAAAGCAATTGTCCAGCGGGCACAACCAGAGCCTGGCGTTGGGGCGCGCTATGGTCAGATATCCGGATCTGTTCCTGATGGACTGCCCGATGGCCCAAGTGGACCCCGCCAGGAGGCAATCTATCCGGGCAGAGCTTCGCCGCAGGCACCGTGAGCTTGCTATCACCACCATCTACGTGACGCACGACCAGGAGGAGGCGATGGCGCTTGGCGACCGCATCGCAGTGATGAACGACGGCGCTGTCGAGCAAATAGGCCCCCCACAGACATTGTACGCACACCCCTCAACTGCCTTTGTGGCGGGTTTCATCGGCTCGCCTCCGATGAACCTGCTGACTGCGCACGTCGAAATCGGAGATGGAAACGCCAAGGGGGGCACAGGAGGCGAGATGTATTTGCGCGGGCAAGGGTTCAGGCTGCAAGTGCCCGATTACCTGGCCGAGCGCCTTTCGGAGCGTGTGGGAAGCGAAATATTGTTTGGCTTGCGCCCCGAGGCAATAAGCGATCCTCGTCATATTGCAGTTGTCGACTCGCCTACCCATGTTACCGGCAAGGTAGTAACGCGCGAATATACGGGAAGCGATGTCTATTTATACCTGAGCTTGCCGGGAGAACCCTCTCGTGACCAGCAGATAGTGGCCCGAGTGAGCGAGCACACAGATGTCCGCGTTTCCGACGTTGTTACTATGGCCTGCGATATGACGCAACTGTACGCATTCGACCGTACGACAGGGCGGACTTTGCTCTAAGATCGCACCTTCTCAGGCAGCAGCCTCTCAGGCAGCGCCTTCTCGATGAAACCGAGCGGGCCGAGAGCGCGGCTGATGTCGGTGTAATGGCGTTCACCTCGCACGATGCGGCATACGCCCCGCCAGAATAGCGGTACACGTCCGGGCAGAGAGTAGCAAAGGCGGGGGAAGTGGATATAGACTTGCATCCAGCGCCGCGCTGAGGCAAGGTCGGGCATCAGCATGGCGTCCAGCTTGCGCTGGTAGTCGGGTACCGCGTCACCTTTGGCAATCGAGGCTGCAGCTATCTGACCGCTACGGATGGCCCAGTTAATCCCCTCGCCGGTGAACGCCTCGACAAGCCCGGCAGCATCGCCCACCAGCAGTACTCGCCCTTTCTGTACCGGCGCGCCGGGCAGTCTCAAAGGCAACAGGTAGCCATGGCTCCTGATCGTGCGCTTTATGCCAGGCACACGTGCCTGGGTGTGCATGGCATCGTATCGCTTCAGACGCTTCCCGTAGTCAGGGATCCTCGGTAGACCCCCAACGCCCACACTCAGGTGGTCTCCCTTGGGGAAGACCCAACCGTACGTCGCCGGTAGCATGCCGAGGTCGATGCCCATCTTATCGCGCCAGAGGTCCATCGTTGAGGCTTCGACCTCATATTCGGTCTCCAGCGCGGCAAGCGCCCACCTGTCCGCCATCAGATCGAGATTCTTTGCCACCCGCCCGGTCGCTCCATCTGCTCCGACCAGATAGTCTGCGGTGAAGCTGCCTCTTGACGTGCGTACTGTTATCTCGCCTTGGCCCGCATCGATGGATTGGAGAGTTGTCTCGTCCATCAGTACGGCGCCCACCTTTCACTGCCTGCTCGGTCAGGTAATTGTCGAAACGACTTCTCTGCACCATATAGACGAGAGGCTCCGCGCTCTCCCGTACGTAAGGCCTGGCTGTGCGCCAGCTAAAATCTATCTTCCGCAGACTGCGCTCCACGACAGGCTCTATGCTGAAAGGCAGCGCAGCAGCAGCTTTGTGGGTAATACCACCGCCGCAGGTCTTATATCTGGGCAACTTGGCTTTCTCAATAAGCAATACTCGAAGACCTGCCCTGGCAGCCTCATAAGCAGCCGTAGCGCCCGATGGCCCAGCCCCCACCACAATAACATCGTACCGGTCGACGCCCATAACCCTGCTGCTCCTGCGAAACGATTGGTCGCGAGCTCATAGGCTCACGACCATGCACGAAAACATTAGAGAGGAGAAAGTGGGACACCACACCTGCCAGGGGATCTCTTCACCCCTATTCTCACGCTGGTCCAGGCTAAGTATAAACAGAAAGCAGCAGCATCACCAATTCACATAAGGTTGCTGCTCATCGGTAACTGAGTAAAGAATAAGGCAGACATGGGTTTGCACTATGTGTCGGGAGGTCTGTTCCGAGCAGGACTTTAGACCCGCTTCAGAGCGCACATTATCTCGGTTTCGCCTGGCAAGGTGCAAAATTACCGCGTGCCGGTAGCTTTGTGGTAATCTGAAAGCCCTTCAGAATCGTTTGCAGAACTAGACAGGAGAATCGACGCATGGAGAGCCAATCCCCCGATTTCGAGTCGATAAAGCGCACCAACCCATACCAAGCTGAATACTGGAGCGCCCGCGATCTTGCGCCGCTGCTTGGCTACAGCAATTGGCAGAACTTTGAGGTAGCAATCAAGCGTGGGAAGACTGCCTGCGAGCAGGTGGGGCAGGTGGTTGCCGACCATTTTACTGATGCCAGTAAAATGGTTAAGCTGGGCTCCAAGGCTGAGCGCGAAGTACGCGACTACTACCTGAGCCGCTTCGCCTGCTACCTGATCGCCCAGAACGGCGACCCGCGCAAACCGGCAATCGCCTCGGCGCAAGCCTACTTCGCAGTCTCGACCCGCCAGCACGAGCTACACCAGTTGTACGACGAGCAGCAGAAGCGCCTCCAACTTCGCGAGCGAGTGTCGGAGAATAACCGCAAGCTCGCTGAGGCGGCCCACCAGGCGGGGGTGCTGTCCCGAAGCTTCGGAGAGTTCCAGAACGCAGGCTATGAGGGACTATACGGAGGCCTAGACGCAGAGGGAATTAAGGCGCGCAAACAGTTAGGGAAGAGCGAGGAAGTACTCGACCACATGGGGCGTGCCGAGCTTGCCGCTAACGACTTCCGCATAACCCAGACCGAAGAGAAGCTGCGCCGCGAGCAGATTATCGGCCAGGCCCGGGCCATTGCCACTCACCATGAAGTGGGTAAGAAGGTCCGAGAGGCCATCCAGGAAATCGGCGGCACAATGCCCGAAGATTTGCCACCGGAGCCCTCTATAAAGCCTCTACTGGCCGAGAGACGCCGGAACCGCAAACGGCTCCAAGCCGGGACAACCTCCGGCCAGACAAGCGCTCAAGGCCAAACAGCCCTCTGGGACGAAAATCGCGGATGCAGGTGGGTAGGCTCGTTGTATAGAAGGTTTTCTTGAGGGAAGAATGAGCAATGGGTCGCCTAAGTTGACCCACTGCTCATTCTTCGGAACCTGACATATCAATAGCCACGGCTCAACATAGGTTAGACCCCATCATATTTCTTTTCGCCTGCTCGAATATGCACCGGCAGCCGGTTCTCATGAGGAGCAAGGGGACAAACCCATCGCGAATTGTAGGCGCAAGATGGGTTATAGGCGTAATTGAAGTCGAGGATGATCTTCGCCGCTTGCCCGCCGCCCCTTGCATAGCCCTGAGGCATGTCACTCTTTACGCTCTCCAACGTCAAGAAGTCGCTCCCTTTTACCGTATCGAATAGATACCGCCCGCCGCCGTAGCTTTCGCCCGGGCAGGTAGCGTCCCTGAAGGGTAGGAAAAGTCCGCCGCCGTATACGTCAATCCAGTAGACCACTAACTGCAGAGGAGTGTCTTCAACCACGAACGTCAGCCGGGCCGCCCGCCTCATTGGAAGGATATGCGGGCCGTCGGCGGCTTCTATAACTGCGTCGTTCGGCGGCTCAGGGGTAAGCAGCGCCTCAACTCGCAATCGCGGGTTATGTGGGAAATAGCTTAGCCCGGTGAACTTGCTTCTCTGGTCGGGGTCCAACGCCGATTGCGGGTGCTCGGCGAAAAGTGCGTCTTTAGCGGCGCGGAACTTCGCGAGCGTGCGAGCCTCGTCCTCGCCCGAGCGTAGAGCACTTTCACGCTCGCGATAGATGCTCGCCACGCGGCGGCGATAATCGTACAGGTCGAGCCAGGTTGGAACGGCTTCTTGAGGCATAATCCCGCTTTCGTTGCGCATGCGTAATCCCAGGATTGGATTCCAGCAATTATATCATCCATACCTCTTCCGGCAGTATAAGAAATCAGATGGGCGAATTGCGGCTCCGGCGACATGACCACGTTGCCTCCGCCCGGCGGGGCGGTGACCGGTGCGCGTTGACACTCTAACACCAGGACGGTAGACTGATAAACGAATGGCGAAATTTGCCATTCCCGGCAATATTGCCCTGTACCGATTCTTCTCAATGTTAGTAGGATAAGGAGGGTAACGGACAGATCATGCAAGGCACGATCACGATAAAAGGAGCGCGGCTTCACAATCTGAAGAATATCAACCTGAGTATTCCCAAGAACAAGCTGGTCGTGTTGACCGGGCTGTCCGGCTCAGGCAAGTCAACCCTGGCGTTCGATACCCTGCATCAAGAGGCTATACGCCAATATCTTGAATCGGTCGGCATGGTGACTTACCAGCAGAAACCGAGTGTCGAGCGTATCGAAGGACTTTCTCCTTCGGTCAGCATCGACCAGCATTTGACCAATCACAGCCCACGATCCACGGTCGGCACAGTCACGGAAGTATTCACCTATCTTCGGATACTGTTCGCCAGGATCGGCCTGCGGCCCTGCCCCGCCTGCGGACAGGACGTTCCACCATCCCACAACGTAAGTAGCATCGAGGTGTGGGACGAAGCCTCCACCGAGTGATTCGGGCGATACGGGCGGAAGTGCCGAGGCCACCTATCCCTGCCCGCACTGCGGCGCACCCATAGCTGAGCTGGGGATGGCCCACTTTTCCTTCAACAAACCCGAAGGGGCCTGTCCGACCTGCACCGGCCTGGGCGTCGTTTATACGGCCAACCTGCCTCTGCTGATCGACCCGACGCGCAGCATCCTGGATGGCGGCGTTGTCCGCTGGGTTCCCCAGGAAATCACGCGGCACATGGAAACGCTGCAACTGGCCGCGAAACACTTCGGGTTTGCATTCAACCCGGCCACGCCAATCGGAGAGTTTACGCAGGCGCAACGCGATCTGCTACTTTACGGCGTCAACAGCCGGGAGTTCGAGCGGCATTATCCGCATATCGAGCCGCCGGCGAATGTCAACCGTGGGCGATTTGAGGGTATAGTCTCCGCCCTGATGCGCCGTTACGAAGAACACGCGCAAGATGCCGACTATCGAGACAAGATTGAGCAATTGATGGTCACGCAAACCTGTCCCGATTGCCAGGGCAACCGCTTGCGTCCGGAAAGCCGGCAGGTGACGATTGCCGGGTCGAGCATTATCGACCTATCGCAAATACCCTTCACGGCGCTGAAAACCTGGATAGAACGGCTGCCGGGAGTCGTACCCGCGAGCGAGAGTGACGTCATCCAGCCGATTATCGATGACCTGGCCGAACGAATCCGACGCCTGGTCGACGTGGGTGCCGGCTATTTGACCATGGGGCGCTCCTCACCCACCCTGTCCGAGGGCGAAGCCCAGCGCCTACGGCTGGCCGCGCTCCTCGGTTCCGACCTGACGGGCATAATCTATGTGCTCGATGAGCCGACGATTGGCCTCCACCAGCGCGATACGGGCAGGCTGATCGAAGTTCTGCGCCAGCTTCGTGACCTGGGAAACACGGTCCTGGTGGTCGAGCACGACCTGGAAATGATCCACGCGGCAGACCACGTGATCGATTTCGGCCCCGGCGCAGGCCGGCACGGCGGCCAAATCGTAGCGGAGGGCACGCCCGGCGAAATCGCGGCTTCACACTCGTCGATCACAGGAGATTACCTTTCGGGTCGAGTTGTCATGCCAGGCTCCCGGCAACGATCCGGCAACGGCAAACACCTCGTCATTCGCGGAGCACGCGAGCACAATCTGAAGAATATTACCGTCCGGATACCACTGGGAACCCTGACTGCCGCTACGGGGGTCTCCGGTTCCGGCAAATCCTCGCTGATGCTCGATATCCTCGACCGGGCGGCGCGGCAACACTTCAACGGAGCGTCTGAGGCCCCCGGCAACCATGACACTATCGAGGGATGGGAAAATCTCGATAAAATCATTTCGATCGATCAAGGAGCTATCGGACGCACTTCCCGTTCCAACGCGGCGACCTATACCGATGCCTTTACTTCGATCCGCCAGGCGTTCGCCGAAACGGCGGAGGCGCGCAGCCACCACCTGACGCCCGGACACTTTTCGTTCAACGTTCCCGGCGGACACTGCGAGCGGTGTAAGGGTGCCGGCACGCTGATAGTGAATATGCATTTTCTGCCGGATGTGCAGGTGCGCTGCCCGGCCTGCGGAGGGCGGCGCTTCAAACCGGAAGTGCTTGCCATTCACTACCGCGGCCACGACATCGCTGAGATACTCGATATGACGATCGAGGAAGCGCTGGCCGTATTCCAGGACGTGCCGCCGGTGGCCGCGCGTCTGTCCCTGATGGCCAATGTTGGCCTGGGGTACCTGCAGCTAGGGCAACCCGCCAATACGCTGTCCGGCGGCGAAGCACAGCGCATCAAGCTTGCCAAAGAGCTTGCGCGTCGCACCGGCGGCCGGACGCTTTACCTGCTGGACGAACCAACCACCGGCTTGCACCCCGCCGATGTCGCCCGCCTCCTTAACCTGTTGCAGCGGTTGGTCGATGGCGGCAACACTGTCGTGGTCATCGAGCATAACATCGACATGATCCGCGCCGCCGATTGGATTATCGATCTGGGGCCGGAGGGTGGCGATGCCGGCGGGCATCTGCTCGCCGAGGGGCCGCCGGAGGCCATTGCCCAGGTTGCACAGTCCGCTACCGGGAGATTCTTAGATAGGATGCCTTCAGGCGTCGCTCACCTAGAAAAAGTTAGGCGCGAGCGGAACACCTTTTCACAGGCTGGAATGTCCCCCATTACTGCCGAATCAGCCCTTGCGCAGGTCCGAGCGTCGGGCGATACCATTTTGTCCCCGCAACCGTCCCGATAGTGATGCTCTACTTGACGAGTACTTTGCATCAGCCTTCTCACCCGGTTGGGGAGTCTGGGATTCGCTGGGACTCTAATGCTATAATTGCGCCAGTGCTCTTACAAATGGACCGTGTGCCCTCGCGGGTGGCGCTCGCGCGGGATGACCCCTACTATTAGACCTTGTAGCGTATGTTCACGCGCATAAGGAGCATGATTTGAACACCTCTTCACCTGCTGAAGCCCGGCCTGTTGCAGTCCCGGCGGCGCCTCCCGAGTTCTGGAGCCTTCCTCAGGCCACTGTCGTGGGTGCCCTAAAATGCTCAACGGCAGGCTTGACTTCGCAGGAAGCAGCAGCGCGCCTTTCGCGCTTCGGCCCCAACCTGCTCGCTCAGAAGCGGCGCACCGACACCCTTACCCTCCTTCTCAGCCAGTTCAACAGCCCTATCATCCTACTGCTTATGGCTTCTGCGGTGCTGTCATTCTTCCTGGGGGAGCCTGTTGATGCCTCCATTATTCTGGTGATAGTCATAGCGAGCGGCCTGCTCAGCTTCTGGCAGGAGCGTGGAGCAGCCGATGCTGTGGAGAAGTTGCTGGCTACGGTGCAGGTCAAGGCCACAGTCTTGCGAGATGGCAAACAGGTGGATTTGCCTATCGAGGCATTGGTGCCGGGCGACGTGGTGTTGCTGGATGCCGGGGATGTGATACCGGGCGATTGCTTGATACTCAATTCCAGCGACCTGTTCGTGGACGAAGCCGCCCTTACCGGCGAGACCTACCCTGTCGACAAAGCGCCCGGTACCACGGATAGCAACGCGCCGATTTCGGGTCGCACCAATGCGCTCTTTATGGGCACGCACGTGGTCAGCGGCAGCGGGCAGGCTATGGTCATTTACACGGGCAAGGGTACCGAGTTCGGGGCGATATCCGAGCGGCTCAAGTACAGGCCGCCTGAGACCGAGTTCGAGCACGGGCTGAGACACTTCGGCTATCTGCTGGTTGAAGTGACGTTGGTACTTGTGCTGGCAATCTTCGCCCTGAATATCTATTTCAACCGCCCATTCCTCGAACTCGTTCCTCTTCGCCCTGGCCCTCGCGGTGGGGTTGACGCCCCAGCTCCTACCCGCGATTGTTAGCATCAATCTCTCACAGGGTGCCAAGAGGATGGCGCAGGACAAAGTGATAGTCAAGAGGCTGGCATCCATCGAGAACTTCGGGAGCATGGACGTGCTCTGCTCGGACAAGACGGGCACGATAACCGAAGGCGTGGTGCACCTGGAGTCCGCCCTCGACGGGGGCGGCGCGCCCAGCGACAAGGTGCTTCTCTATGCCTACCTCAATGCCTCTTTCGAAAGCGGTTTTACCAACCCCATCGACCAGGCCATCCGCGACCACGCGCAGCTTGATATATCAGGTTATCGCAAGCTGGACGAAGTGCCTTACGATTTCATCCGCAAGCGGCTTACCGTGCTGGTACAGGACAAAGAACAGAATGTCTTGATGATCACGAAGGGGGCGGTGGACAACGTGCTGGCAGTCTGCACAAGCGCAGAGACGGCTCCGGGTCAGGTTGTGGACATCGCCACGGCTAAAGATACGATTCAGAGCGAGTATCTGAAGTGCAGCAACTCAGGACACCGCACGCTTGCCATAGCCTACCGGCAAATGGGCACCGGGCCGGGGCCGGACATCGGCAAAGACGACGAAGCGGGGATGACTTTCCTGGGCTTGCTGTTGTTTGCCGATCCGCCCAAGGCAGGGGTGGTCGATACGATCAAACACCTGAACAGTATGGGCGTTGCTTTGAAGATTATCACGGGGGACAACAGGTTAGTCGCGGCCCATATCGCTGGGCAAGTGGGTATCGACGCCTCGAATATGCTTGCGGGTGGGGACCTGCACACCATCAGCGACGATGCCTTGATAAAGCAGGTCAAAGACGTCAACGTCTTCGCGGAGATAGAGCCCAATCAGAAGGAGCGGATACTCCTCGCGCTGCGGAAGTCGGGTAAAGTGGTCGGCTACATGGGCGACGGTATCAACGATGCCTCGGCCCTGCACGCCGCCGACGTGGGTATATCGGTGAATACCGCCGTGGACGTAGCAAAGGAAGCCGCAGACATCGTGCTGCTGGAACAGGACCTGAGCGTGCTCGCCAAGGGAGTGTTGGAGGGCCGTGTTACTTTCGCCAACACTCTCAAGTACGTATACATCACCACCAGCGCCAACTTCGGGAATATGTTCAGCATGGCGGTCGTGTCGCTGATTATACCCTTCCTGCCGCTGCTGCCGATGCAGATATTGCTGAACAATTTCCTGACCGACTTCCCCGCGACGACCATCGCCACCGACCAGGTGGACCCCGAGATGGTGGTCAAGCCGAGACGCTGGGATGTGAAGCTGATACGCAACTTCATGATAGTGTTCGGCCTGCAAAGCTCTGTTTTCGACTTTCTTACCTTCGGCACGCTGCTCTGGGTGCTGAATGCATCGGTAGACCAGTTCCGCACAGGCTGGTTCCTGGAATTGGCTATTTCGGAGATCTTGATCTTGCTTGTCATCAGGACGCAAAGGGTCTTCTTCAGGAGCCTGCCGAGCAGACCGCTGCTGATCGCCAGCGTTGGGGTGGCAGTGCTCACTCTCTTGTTGCCGTATACGCCGCTGGGCGCGCTGGTGAACTTGATCCCCATACCCGTGCCCGTCTTCTTTGCCCTGGTGGTGATACTGGTGCTGTACGTCGCCTCGGCTGAGCTCGTGAAGAAGATTTACTTCAAGTACGAGGCTTTTATCGGGTGAGGCATAGGGCGGCGCTCAGTGCGCATGCTGCTGCAATTTGGGCGCACAAGAAGAATCTGTTCAATCGCCGGAGGCGCTAAGCATATGCACCGAGAACTCGGTTACCCTTGCAGCGTAGGTAGAGAGGCCCAAATTTTATTCCCACACCCATAACCACTAACCAGCGGTATTGCCTTACTTGTAGCGCCAATCATAATAATGCTGCCCGACGTTGCCCATCTCGACGCGGAAGGGGTCAGAGTTGGAGGGGGTGTACGTTAGCACGCGGCGCTCAAACGCCTGAATAAGGACGTCTTTGGGCGTGCCGTTTATGCGCACGGTGGCCCAGTACGGCTCGCTGATAGGCAGGCCGCTGGCGTAATACCAGGGTGTGATGAGCGGCGCCTGTACTATCTGGCCGTTCTCTATCACCGGCCCTTGCTGGTTCAGGAAGTTCCAGAAGATGCTCGGTATGTTGTGGCCCACGCCCGCCTCGTAATGTACAAAATCGAGGCCGCTGTATTTCGTTTTGCTGGGATCGCTGCCCACGGTGCCCGAGCGTGAGAGAGTGGCTGTAGCGAACTGGCCTGTGCGGTCGGTGGCTTTATGGTCGCCGAGGGTAGTATTGGCGACGCCCTGGAAGCTTTGATAGGTGGGGGCCTGGGGATCGTTGGTGTCTCCCGCGACGTTGATTGTCGCCGGCTGGCGCGTCTGGTAAGTGCTGTTGCCAACCTGCATCCGCCCTGAGATCATCTCCACCACCAGCAGGCCGTTCGTGACGTAGAACGGGCTGGCCGGGTCGGCGCTCGGGTTGTTGATCTCCATGCGGCTTTTGTCGAAATACTGCACGAGGCGCTGGCCGCCTTTCCCTTCAGCGTAGGGCTCCATCAAGCCTTTGGTATCAGGGGCCGGACCCCAGAACCAGGAGCGCGATGCGGCGTGGCTCGCCACCAGGTTGTCTGTGCGGGTCCAGAGGTTGGCGAATGCGGGGTCCGCGAAGCCGGAGGGAGCGGGGCCCACGGCAGGGGTTGGGGTTGCCACCGGGCCAGGCAGGCCCCAGGCGTTCACTTCCGAGCCGGACAGCCAGTAGACGACGCCGTTAGAGACCACAACCCCGGAGTTGGCCGAGCCCGCATTGGCCGGAGCGAGTGTGCGGAGTTGCGAGCCGGTGGCCTCGTCCAGGATTTGCACGCCCGAGGAGCCCGTGTTGGCGAAGATCAGGCCGTTGGCGATTGCCATATTGCCGTGCATGGTGCCCACACTAACCGGAGTCCAGCGGTCCTTGCCGGTGGCAGGGTCTACGGCGTATATTTTGCTGTTGGCTGCGATGAAGAGGGTGCCGCCGGGACCGAAGGTTGGGTCGTAAGCCGGCATCATGCCGACCGAGGTGCCTGTGCTGCGCGACCAGAGTGGGCCGTTGCTCACGTTGGCCAGCACGTAGGCGTAAAAGACGCCGTTCTTGTGGTTGGCTCCGGTCAGGATGCGGCCTGTCGAGTCGTGGAAGACCACAGGGGTGGTGCCGAAATCGAGGTCGCTGCCGGTGGCACCCTCCTGGTCGGCTTGCCTGATTTGCAGGCTATTGGGATCGAGGGTGACCATAGCGCGGGTGTAGGGGCCGTTGACCCCGCGAAAATCCTCGCCTGTGGCCACGACCAGCGTACCACCGTCAGGGGTGAGAGCGGGCGACTGCCAGATGCCTGCCCCGGCAACGCCTGCGGGCGCGAAGTAAACGTTGGCCTGGAAAGCGCCGCTTGTCAGATCAACTGCGCGTACCTCGCCCCGCACCGAAGGGTCGTCGCAGCGCGAAGAGACGCCCAGGTAGACGCGGTTGCCCGCGATGAGAGGCGAGGCCCAAGGAAAGCCGCTGCTGCCTACGTTGAGAGCATTGCGCCATAGCTGCGCGCCCGTATTGGCGTCCAGGCCATAGTACGCTGCGTCGCCTCCGCCCGCCACAACGACGTTGCCGCTGATGGCCGGGGTCGCGCCGATACCGATATTGAAACAGCTTACCTCTATATGGCCAATATTGGCCGCCCAGATCCGCGCACCGCTGCCGGCGTTGAAGGCGAAGAAATCGGGGCCATTCGCAGTGCTGCTGACCACGTAAACCCGTCCGTTAGACACGATAGGAGCGCCGGAAGGTGCCACACCGTTGCTGCCGACATTGGCCTGCCAGAGCTGCGCGAGGTTGTTTATGGTGCTGTGGCTGATGGCAGTCTCGGCAGGGTTGTAGTTGGTGCGCGACTGGTCGTAACCGTACATCGTCCAATCGCCCGTGCTCGCCGCCAGAGCAGATGTGGGGCTCGTTATCGTAGCAGGCATACGTAAGTAAGTCAGGATGCTGATCAGAGCCAGGGAGGCTAATATCAGAAAATACCTGACATTTCGTCTTTTCAAGAAGGCTTTTGGCATTACGGATAACTCCTCCGGTTGTCTTTATGATTTGCCGCAGTCGGTGCTTCAGTATAACGCAGGCTCGATTCTTCTCCCATGAGACTCAAATCAGAACGAACCGGGAATTACCGTCAACTCACCGCAGAGGGAGTTCGCGGTCAGTTCGCACCCAAAGGGTACCCGCTCATGGGCACCCCGCTCATGGGCGCAGAGTTACGCAGAGTTTTTTATGGATTAAGGGGTGCAGGGAGGACGAACGGCGGAGCACCCTGCGGGGGGTTTGGGAGTGACCCCATAATCCTCTCTTCCCGCAAAGAGGGGTGCAGGGAACCCCCTGCCGGGGGTTTGGGGTGTCCCCACTCTCCTCTCTATTTCCATCTTGTTATTGTAAACGGTCCCCACTCGCCAATTAAGCCTTGTCCATGCAGCGAGGCGCTTTTGCCCTGATCAATCGCTTTCTCGGTCATCAGCCCCAACGCGATCAAGAAGGAACCCATCTTCGCGGGCACTTCGGTATAGTGGCTGACCTCTATGCCATCAATCCAGAAAATCAGTTCATCTGTGCTTTTCGTGTAGGCAATCTTGCAGTCGTGCCTCGTTCCTGGCTTCGTTGGAAGCTCCAACTCGTGAAAGTAGCAGAAATACCTGGGCCGGTCGGTGTTGCTTTCTTCCGGTACCGGCACGCCCGGAAAGGGCAGCCGTGCGTAGACAGTGGCAATCACATCATTGGACATGAAGACATCGAGTGCCAGGCCGTTGGCAAAGTCCAGCAGATTCACCGAGACAAAGCCGTCGTACAGGTCGCCGGGCGTAGTCTCGATGCCGCGCGCGCTCATCCACCATTCCAGCGTGATCGTGCCTTGCTCCGGCGGCTCGAACATCTGGGTGGAAAAGTACATGTTCTTGGCGTTGTCCAGAATCTGCACCTGATCGTGACTGCGTGTCAGCGGCACCGCCGCCACGCGCAGCCGGTCACCCTCCACGACCACAACGGCATTTGGCTCACGATACTGCCAGAAGGTGCCGTCTGACTGGGGGAAGCCACCATATCGCCAGGTTGGGTTCCTAGTCGTGATAATCGAGCCATAGTTCCCATAGACAATCCGGCTGCTTTTTCCAACGGTAGCCGGAACCTCGCCGACCTTGTCTTTGGCCGGCAGGGTTTCTGTCTCCTGCTCGGCTTGCGTTTTGCTCATAACATTTTCCTCTTTGTCGGGTAAGTTCTTGTAAGAACCGCGGCTTGCCCCTTGCACTCAGCCACTGGCGTAGCTCTGCTCTGCCGCGGTCTCTGCGGCGCTACGCTAGCAGCCGGCCCGACGCCTGCCGTGCATCATCTTATAGAATGTGTTGATTGAAATGTCCAGGAACTCCACGAACTCATTGACGCTCATGCACAGCTCTTCACGAAACTAATTTAACGCCTTGTAATGGCAAACATTATAACACCTCGCCTAATTGTTGATGATAAGAGTGCAGCCTGGTGAGGGATCATGGCACCTGATAGGGAAAGAGGGGTGCAAGGGCGCTCCGTCCTTCGTCCTATGCTGCCGGGGGTTGGAGGTGTCCACAAAATCTCTATTCCCTGACAGGTGAGCTGAACCAGCACCAGGGCAACTATTGTGTTGCCCCTTCCCATAGCTTATTATGAGACCGCAGGAGCAGCCACATATTCGGCATACTTCTCTGAAAATAGGGGTGCAGGGATCTCCCTGCCGTGGGTTTGGGGTGTCCCCAATACTCCGTCCTTTATTAATAAGTACCCGGAAACAGGGGGTGCAGGGATCTCCCTGCTGGGGCTTGGGGTGTCCCCAAAATCCCTTCCTTTATTTTTATTGCCGGTTGTGGCCCAAAGGGCCATGTTTACGCAGACAGGCCACCTCGACTGATGGAGCTGGACAATGACAAGATTTCTCTCTCTCAGCGATGCTATCGCCTCTTATGTTCAGGATGGCGCCACCGTTGCGCTTGAGGGTTTCACGCACTTGATTCCGTTTGCGGCTGGGCACGAAATCATCAGGCAGAATAAACGCGACCTGACCCTGCGTACGGATGACGCCTGACCTCATCTACGACCAGATGATCGGGATGGGGTGTGCTCGCAAGCTGGTCTTTTCGTGGGGAGGTAACCCCGGCGTGGGATCGCTATACCGCCTGCGCGATGCGGTAGAGCATAGCTGGCCACGCCCGCTCGAGATCGAAGAGCACAGCCACGCAGCCCTGGCAAGCGCCTACGCCGCCGGGGCCGCAGGGTTGCCGTGCGCGGTGCTGCGTGCCTATGCGGGCTCTGACCTGGTAGGGGTCAACCCGAACATTCGCTTCATCACCTGCCCCTTCACAGGCGAGCAATTGGCAGCAGTGCCCGCGATACGGCCTGACGTGGCTATCGTTCACGCGCAACGGGCGGACCACGCCGGTAACGTGCTGGTCGAAGGGATAACCGGCGTCCAGAAGGAAGTAGTGCTGGCCGCGAAGCAATCGCTCGTTACGGTAGAAGAGCTAGTAGACGACCTGCGAGCGCCCAGCCCCAACTCCGTAATCCTACCGAATTGGACGATAAGCGCCATCGTAGTAGCGCCAGGTGGTGCGCGCCCGTCCTACGCTCACGGCTACTACAAGCGCGATAACGCTTTTTACACAGCCTGGGACGGTATCTCCAGAGAGCGCGAAACGTTCCTACACTGGATGGAGGAGAACGTGTTACGATCGACGAAGGACGAGCGAGGACGGCCAAAAACGTAAAACGTAAAACGTAACCGCCAAGACGCCAAGCTCCGCCAAGGGCCGCCAAGGTTTTTATTGTTTATGACCGATAAATTCTCTGTGCTCTCTGTGATTCAAACTCATAAAAACCTTCGTGATCTTCGTGATCTTCATGATCTTCGTGATTTTTCGTGATTCAGCGCTGATAGCTACCGTCTACTGACAACTGAGAACTGACAACTACGTCCCATATGACCTACACCACCTCTGAAATGATGGCCGTTGCGGCGGCGCGGGCGCTGACGAACGACGATGTCTGTTTTGTTGGTATCGGCGCGCCTTCGCTGGCCTGCAACCTGGCGCGGCTGACGCATGCCCCAGACATCACGCTGATCTACGAGTCGGGCACGATCGGCGCGCGGCCGGACGTGCTGCCGCTTTCGATCGGTGACCCGGAGCTCTGCGAAACAGCCCTCTGCACCGTACCTGTGCCTGAGTTGTTCGGGTATTGGCTGCAGGGTGGGCGTATCTCGGTCGGCTTCCTGGGGGGCGCGCAGATCGACCGCTTTGTCAATATCAACTCAAGCGTGATCGGCGGCTACACCCAGCCGAAAGTGCGCTTGCCGGGCGGTGGGGGCGCGCCAGAGATCGCAAGCCATTGCAAACAAGTCTATGTCGTGATGTCTCAGACTCGTCGTTCCTTCGTCCAGCGTGTTGACTTCATCACATCGTTCGGATTCGGCGAAGGTGGCGACCACCGCAAGCGCCTGGGTCTGAGCACGCAAGGTCCCACCCTGGTGGTGACCGATCTATGTCTCATGCGGCCCGACCCGGTGACGAAGGAACTGACGGTGACCTCGATCCACGAAGGCGTCACTCGCGAGCAAATAAGCGAGAATTGCGGCTGGCCTGTGCGTTTCTCGAGCGAGGTCGCACACACAACGCCTCCCAGCGAGACGGAGCTAACGGTGCTCCGCGACCTGCAGGCCCGTACCGAGCTCGCCCATTCCAGGTCTCCACTGAGCGCAGCGAACGACCATCCTTCTTCGTGATAGACCGGTAAAGGCCCGCAATCCGCTGGATCTAACTCCCGGTACTGGAGCGTCGCTTGCGCGACAACCGGGCCAAGCACTCGGCGTCCACGCTCAGCTCCGGGAGTCCAACACTGCCTGTGCAAAAGGATTCTACATGCATTCCTTTCCCTCATAATCGTAGATAGGGAGTGGCTTGTAAGTTCAATCATCGAGAACAAGAGAGCTTGCAACCGGCAACCCAGTTGCTCGTTTGTGTAATAAGGGCCGGATGACTGTGCCCTGCATCCATATTTGTAACCAGGAGGGGGAGATATGCATCGCCTTGTTCTTTTAGTGGGCGCAGCTTTGTTATTGGCCGCTATGGGCCTGGCCCTGTTTGCTGCAGGCATAAGCGTCAGCGCAACCGCCGCCCAGCCCGATCTGCAATTATCGTCCATAGCCGCAGGGCCTCTGCTCACGCCTTCGCCTGCGCCCACCTGCGCCCCGTCCTGGCAGGTGGTCGTTGCGCAGGATGTCCGAGCCGAACAGGGTGCCCAGCTTAACTCTGTAGACGCAACGTCTCCGGGCAACGTATGGGCAGTTGGAAACTACCTTGTAGAGGGTACATCGCACCGCAGGAGCGTTCCCCAAACTATGGATGGCGCGCCCCCTGATAAGCACCTCCCCGACCAGGGAGGTATCGGAATTGCCCGTACACTTATTGAACGGTGGAACGGCACCGCCTGGGCGATCGTGCCGAGCCCCAACGAGGGGGACGACAACAACGAGTTACTCCAGGTGAGCGCCATCTCCGCGAACGACATTTGGGCTGCCGGCTACTACGTTAGCGCCATCGGCGTTGCACAGACCCTTGCCGAACACTGGAACGGCACAGCATGGCAAATAGTGCCCACCGGCGACACGACGTCCTTGCAAGATAACGAGCTTACCAGCGTGGAGGCAGTAGCGTCCAACGATGTGTGGGCGGCAGGCTTCGCATCCGATGACACCGCGCGGGTAACCACCCTGATCGAGCACTGGAACGGCGCAGCGTGGGCTGTGGTTGCCAGCCCCAACGTGGGCGTGGACAACAACTCGATTGCCGACTTATCGGCAATCTCGGCCAACGATGTGTGGGCTGTGGGCACTTACGTCAATGAGGTGGGCTACAATCGGAACCAGCGCACCCTTGCCCTGCATTGGGACGGCACGGCCTGGAGTGTAGTGCCGACATCGGCTGTCGGCACCGGGGATAACTCCTTTATCTCCGTCAGCGGCGCTGCCTCTAACGACGTTTGGGCTGTGGGCGAGTTCTACAGCACCGGGGGCGGCTATAGGGTCTTGATGGAGCACTGGGACGGCAGCGTCTGGAACGTCGTTCCTTCGCCCCTCCCCGGCCAGTTCACTGCTGAGCTCACCTCTATAGACGCCCTATCCACAAACGATGTCTGGGCCGTTGGCTGGATTTCGTCGCCGCCAGGCTACAGCCCGCAAGGGTTGTCGCTGCACTGGGATGGCTCGCAGTGGAGTATCGTGCGCGGTGTCACGAGTTACGACAATGGTCCACGCTTCTTGTACGGAGGGGTCGCCATCGCACCTCAGGACGTGTGGGCGGTAGGCACCGGGGCCGGAAGCGCCCCCTCTAGCGAAACCCTCACCGAGCACTACTCGACTGCATGCGTCTCTTGTGCGCTCAGATTCGCAGACGTGCCGGAGAGCAATCCCTTCTTCGCCTCCATAGAGTGTCTGGCGTGCCAGGAAATAGTGAGCGGATACGTCCTGTACCCTTCGCCACCGCCACCCGTGCCCACAGGGGTAGGTGCTACAGGCACTCCGGGCCCTCCAGGCCCTACGAGCACTTCAATACCTACCAGCAACCCCAACTTCACGCCCACACCCTATCCGACCCCGCAGTCCGTCTTCCGTCCCAATTCCAACGTGACGAGGGGTCAACTCGCCAAGATCGTGTCGAACTCGGCCGGTTACACTGATGATCCCGGCCAGCAGATGTTCGAGGATATCGACAATTACAACGCGTTCTACCCGTGGGTGAACAGACTTGCGCGGCGAGGGATCCTCACCGGCTATCCATGCGGGGGTCCGAGCGAGCCGTGCAGGCAGGACAACCTGCCCTACTTCCGCCCCAACAGGAACGCCACGCGGGGCCAGATCGCCAAGATCATATCGAACGCCGCCGGCTATGCCGAGCCGCACACCGGGCAGAGTTTCGCTGACGTGCCCTCTAACAACACCTTCTACATCTATATTGCCCGTCTCTATAGCCGGGGCATCGTAGGCGGCTATCCGTGCGGGCACCGGGGCGAGCCATGCCTACCACCGGCCAACCTCCCATACTTCCGCCCCAATAACAACGCCACCCGCGGGCAGACCTCCAAGATGGACGCCAAAGCGCTCCTGCCGGATTGCTACGTGCCGTAAGGAGCGTCTAACAAAACCGTCTTAATTCCGTAGGGGCACGCCTGGTGGGTGCCCTGGCCGCCTAATGATTCCTACCCACCAAGAGTGCCCCTATGGAATTAAGACGGTTTTGTTAGGCACTGTAAGGAGTGGGAAACTGGAAATTAGGAGAGAAGCGAAGAGCAGCGTGCAATCCTGGTACTGACACTTCGCAAGAAGCAGCGTCAATGGCCCTTTCGACAAAATAGGCTTTGTCCCGTGAGCTACGGCGGGCAGATTTACAGCTACAACCCGCTGGCACCGGGTCAGCGTTTCTACGATGTGCCCACCACCAGCCCGTTCTACAGCTACATCGAATGCATGGTGCAGCACGCTGTGATCTCCGGCTATGCCGATAACACCTTCCGCCCCGGCAACAATGTAACGAGGGGCCAGCTAGCCAAGATAATATCTAACGCAGCAGGCTTCACAGGCGATCCGGGGCCTCAGCAGTACCAGGATGTGCCACCTGGCAGCACGTTCTACGAATATGTTAATCGCCTCTCTGCTCATGGTGTAATGAGCGGCTACCCATGCAACCAACCACCGGCGGGACCTTGCGTGCCTCCCACCAACCGGCCCTACTTCAGGCCCAACAGCAACGCCACAAGGGGACAGATCAGCAAGATAGATGCTAATGCGGCAGGGCTTCTCGATACTCCAAGCGGGCAGCAGTTTGAGGATGTGCCTGCGGGCAGCACCTACTACACCTACACCTACCGGCTGGTGAGCCGGGGCGTCATGGGAGGCTACCAGTGTGGAGGGTCAGGCGAACCGTGCGTGCCGCCCGCCAACCTGCCATACTTCCGCCCGAATAATAACGCCACCAGGGGACAGACATCGAAGATTGTGTCGAATACGTTCTTCCCTGACTGCCAGACACCTTAGGATGCCAGGGCATTACGCGTCGCCCAATCCGGTATCTGTCCCATCTGCGCCCTCCCCCACCCAGGCGACGTATCCATCGGGTCGGATCAGCACGGCAGTGGGGGCTGTTACTTGGCCCAGGACCGGAAGTTCCCAATTGCCGGCATATTTAGCCTCGATCAACTGAGCCAGGCCCGCCCATGGAGTGATGGTGATATCGAAGCCGCCTGCCCCACCGAGGTTCAGTAGCACCGGCCGTGCATCTTGCAGCAGAGTGTATACCCGCACTGGACCATTAGCGGTGACCAGGTCAAGATCGGGCATGCGTCGCCCGAGCAGCGGGTGTCCCTCACCGAGGTCGTAATGAATATCCAGGCCAGACATCATTCCGCCGAGCCGCTTGCGAGGCTCATCCATTCTGAGAATCTCGGACATGATTTCGCGCAACGCGTTAGTGCGGTCATCTGTGCGGAGCAGCGCGACTTGCGCCATCGTGTCGCGCAGCACGCGGGCACCGACTGGGTGTCGCTCGGTATGGTACGTATCGAGGAGGTCTTCCGGCGACGTCTTCTTGACGACCTGGGCCAGTTTCCACCCCAGGTTCACCGCGTCCTGGACACCGATGTTGAGGCCCTGTCCGCCCACCGGGTAATGCACGTGTGCGGCGTCACCCGCCAGCAGCACCCGTCCCTTGCGGTAGGAAGCTGCCTGCCGAGCCATATCGGTGAATCTCGAAATCCAGGTGGGACTGTGAACACCGTAATCAGTACCGTACACGGCGGTGAGCGCCTTGCTGAGATCGCGCAGGGTCGGTTCGTCGATGGCGATGCCGGCGGTCTGGCCGGGGTGCTGTTCAGTCAACATGACGCCCACCGTCCTCCCATCCTCCAACCTGTTCAAGGCGTGGATACCGAGGGCGTCCCGGCGTAAGCCCCACTTAGGCTCCTCGGCCCCTTCACCCATCTCTGCGATCTCGACTTCGGCGATCAGGTTACCGGTTGACGGGTCCCACCCTGGGAACTCGATGCCGGCGGCTTTACGGACCAGACTGCGTCCGCCATCGCACCCGACGAGATATTGCGCCCGCAGCGACCGGGGTGATTGGCTTTCGTGGCCGTCGGACAACTCCACATCGACGCCGGTGTCGTCCTGCGCGAAACCCGTCACTTCACGTCCGCGATAGATCGGTACCTCCAGCTCCTCGACCCAGTCTGCAAGTATCCGCTCGATATGCTTCTGCCGTAGCGCAAGCCCGTAAGGGTGTCGTGTGGGAAAGTCGCTGATGTCCAAAGGCATCCAGGCGAACCCGGCCACCTGGGCCACCTGTCCCTGCGAGAGGAACCGATCGGCGATGCCGCGCTGATCCAGGACCTCGATGGTGCGTGAGTGCAGACCGCCTGCGCGCGAGCCTGGGAGGTCCTGGCTGGTGCGCCGCTCGACTATGGCAACGTCAACTCCCGCTAACGCCAACTCGCCCGCCAACATCAGCCCTGTCGGACCTCCTCCGGCGATAACTACTTCATGCTCGCTCTTAGTCATAGTCATAGCCACACTCCAGTCATAGTCACAATAGCCACAATCCGGTCGGCATCATACCGCCTGCCGCCAGCGCACCAATCCCGTGCCCGGAGTTCATAACACGCTCTAGAGGAGCGTATATGTGACGGCGCGGCGGCGGCGCTGCTCATGACTGTTGTTGGAGCACCCAGTGCGGCCAACGGCCAGCGCGAAAACCGAGTACGCCCTGCGGCCCCACAAACCGCGCTCTAATTGATTTTCTCCGCCAACTCGAGAATGATACCCTCAGGCCCACGAACGTAGCAGAGCTTATACATGCCTTCATAGTCTTGTATCTCACTGAAGGTTTCCGTCCCTCTCTCTTTGAGCCTGGCAATAACTGCCTCGATATCCTCAACGGCAAAGGCGATATGGCGAATGCCCAGGGTATTGGCGTTGGCCAAAGGTTGCTGGATACCGTTCTCGTCTGACGGCGTATGGTATTTGATGAGCTCGATATTCGCCTGGCTCGTCTGGCCAGTCTGACCGTCCGGCACCCGGAAAAAGGCATACGATGTTTTCACGTCATTGAGCCCGACGATCCGATCCAACCAGGCCCCTTCCAGCGATCCTTCCCCTTGCAGTTCAAGCCCCAGGTTGAGAAAGAACGCTTTCGCCGCAGGAAGATCGTTGACGTTGATCCCCACATGATCGATGCGATGGACCTTCATATCTAGTACCTCCTATTCGTCTACATTGTGGGGACGAGACGAGAGTTCTGTGCGAGCTACTCTTGTGTCCGTGCGGCTGTGTGCCTGATATTTCCCAGGTGGTAAGCGGAGTGCGCAGCCACGGCAAGTCCGCCGGTCAGGTATGATTGGGATTCTATAGGATTTTATTGGTTTAGGGGTGTCAGTGGTGTCAGCTGTATCTGCTTTGCAAGGCCATAGGCGGTCGGGAGATCGCTGTCGCTTTCCACGAGCACGCGGCCGATGACGAGCACCGAATTGTTCGGCGAGGATATCTGTGCCATTCCCTGCGGCACGGCTCCTTTCCAGCCGGGGCCGCTGATGAGGTAGTCGCCGGCCTCGGTTCCCGTGGTGCGTTTGCCGACGTAGGCAAAATTGATGTTTTTCGACGGATCAGTGAATTGCACGCTGTAGTAGCGACCGGCCATGTCCGGCACGTGCAGGACTTGCGGCCCTTTGCTGAGGTCGAGCCAGCCGACCGTAGCGAGCGTGTCGTGGTTCACGCCGGCAGTCATCAATTTTGAGCTCGAGGCGGGTTGCGATGCGAGGGGTTCTGCAAAAAGCTTTTGGGGCTCCGTATAGAGCGTATTGACCGGGATGGGGCCGTCGCCGAACCCCTTGACGAGGATCGCTCTCTTGTACACGTACAGAAGCATGCGTGGCCAAAAGTAGATGACAAGGAACCATGTCGCGACACAGACCCCACCGAATATAAGCAAATGCTCGTACTCCATTGGCATCACTTCACTTCGACAACCGGCGGCACCTTGTACTCGCCATCGAGAATGGCCTGCGCCGGGCATATACACGCGCAGCCAGAGTATGAAATTGCCCGCGCGGCGCGGGCAGCCAGTTGGACTCATGACCTGGCCGGAGCGGTGTTCTGAATGTAAATGTCGACCGAGCCGTCGGCGTTCGGCACGAGGCCGGAGCGATCGCTGACGCTGTATCGATTGATCGGATTCGGCACAAAGTGATTTTTCGCAGTCACCCATCGTCAGCGACCAGAATGCGTTGTTCGGCGGAAGCCCGCCCGGCGGAAAGTGCATGATGTAGTCGTGCTCGCCGGAGAGCGTATGGCCCGCGCCATCCACGTTCGTCCACCAATACATCGCCTCTTGCGGTACGTTCACCGGGCCGGGAAATAATTGGGCGTGCGCGGCTCGCAGCAACATGCCGTTGCCGGGCACGCCCAATCCGAACATGGTGATCCAGCCGTTGACCTTCGTGGCCTTGATCCTCGCGTAAATTTGGGCCGTGACAAACGCGAGCCCGAAGCCGATGAGGATGCCCTGCACCACGTCACTAGGCACCGTTCTCGCGTGGGAAAAGAAGTTGCCAAAGACGAACGAGGAGATGATGAAATAGACGCATATCACGCCGACGAGTGCCGCAAGATAAGTGTATGTTCTGCTCATATTATTACTTTAGCACTCCAGCCTTAGCTGTACAACTTGTATCTGCTTTGCAAGGCAATAGGCGGTTGGGTGATGGGAGATCGCTGTCGTTGTACATGAGTACGCGGCCGAGGACGAGCACTGTGTTGTTCGGCGAGGATATCTGCGTCATGGCGCTCCATCAGCCTGAATTGCGCAGCAAGAACCGGCCCACGCAAGCCCGAGAAGCTGGGGAGTGGAAGTGGGCGGGGAAGGACTATACCGGCGACCAAACAAAGGAGCTACTCCCAAGCTCACTCCTGAGCAGTTTCGACTTCTGCCTTCTTTCACTCATGTCCTAAAGGTGCCAGGCCGTGTAGCTGGAGACGGAGACAGCGCCTTTTCCCTTCTCATCGAGCGCGATCGCAAGCGCCGCGTACAGTCAGAAGCCACAGCGATGCATCTATAGCGCCCGGCCTCGCGCTCATTCAGCCTCATTTGGCAGTCAGATCCTTGTCTTGCATTTTCCAGGCGTGATCGAGGGTGTGCAAGGCAGTGTGCCGAATCAGGTACCGCAGAGGCCAATTGCGAGCCATTTTACCTTCGGAATGCAATGCCCGAATTGCTTTGCAATAAGCGTCGCGGTACCAAAGCTCTTGATCTCCTTATGTGGCTGGGGCTGTTTATGTGGCTTATGTGCCTGTTCGTCAGGTCCTGATAGGATAAGACAAGGCACCTCACATATCTTGTGAATATCCAGCCCACAGCATCGCTCATAGACCACTTGCATAGTTGTGCTCTCCCTTCAGTGTTCGTCTTCTTCGACTTGAAACTGATGGTCGAGCATGGCGTTCGGCTGTTCACAGATTCTGCTGTGCGTGCTTCCCCACAGGTAATGATATCCCTGAAACGTTATCCTTGACGAGCAACAATGAGTGGTATCTTCGGGCCGCCCAGATCAAAACTCTCATTACGGGCTCGCAGCACCAACGATGCCCGGCCATGCTGTGCTCAGACCGCCGAACCATGTGTTGGCTCAACCATTTTCATTCATGGGCTGCCGGCGAGGGCACCCAGCCATGATTACTCTCATGAACATGCACCAGGCTGCCAGGGCATCATAGGCACGAGAGAGATGTCTGGCAGATCACGGAGTTGGAGTTGAAGGTACAGGCCCGTAAAGGGGGCCAACAAACGTCGGCTCGGCCCCGGGCGCATCCTGTCGGCCAGGGGGTGGCCGGTGGAAGGGTGGGAGCGATTCCGGGTGTGAGCGAGGCCGTGGCCGCAGGCAGGCCGAAACGGAACCGCCAGGGCCCTCGCCAGAGGCCATGCTCCTCTGAGGAATTCGGTGGCACCATCTCGGTGCCCGCGGGCAGGGTCAATATCCAGGGGCTCGGTTTATCGATCAGGGCAGCCCCGAAGCGGTAAACCCATTGGTCGGTGTTGGCGATCCGTTGCCCGCTGAAGTAACTCAAGCCGCCCCTTTCAGAAGAGAGCGACCAACTATTGGCATCGCCGCTCAGTTGTGGGCCTGCGCCTGGCTCAAGTTGCGGCATCTTCCCCGTAATATAGAGGCGTGTCTCAGAGGCCGTCACCTGCACCCGGTCGAGCGTGAGCGTGATACCTCGCCCTTCCACACTCAGGTGGGGCTCGGCTACCCTGCGCAGAGGGTCGAACGGGATTTGAATGATGCGGTCCACGTGTACTGGGTACTAGAGCGCTCGCGGGGAGCAGCTGCGTCGGTTGAGGGGTAGGCGCGGCCCCTGGTGGCGGTGGCCCTGACTGCACTCCGGAGGGTTGGCGAGCCAGATCCGTGACCACCCGCAATCTTACGCTTTTCGATACTGTAGAGAGTACGCTTGCATCGAAGGCGGCGCGAGTTCCGATCAGGGCGTCCTGGCCGGCGCCGTCGCTAGCATTACCCTTACCGGTATTGGCACTGCTGCTCCCATTAATACTTTCGCACCACCGGAAGGGCTCCATTGCCAGCCCGTTTCGCTCTCCAGCCCAGGTAGCTGAACGCCGTCGATGGTCGTAACCGATATAGGTGAAGCCACCCATACTATTTGCCTGTTTTGGGATGTTGATAGGGACTTGTCTTCCACGGTGAAGCCAAGCGCAATCAGGTTCAGCATCCGCCATCAGAGGGTGGATGGCTACCGCTCGACTTCCATCATCCCAGGTGAGCGGGCCCGAGGCAGGGGTGGGCGCTCCGCCGGAAAGAGTGGTCGCTGAGACCACCCCTGCTGCGGCGATAGTGGCTTGCGCCGGTGTTGCCGTTGAAGTTACAGTCGCACTCCCGCAACCCTGCACGAGCAGCCCCGAAATGAGGAGGAGCAAGAATGCTGGGCGAAGATGAGAATATGGAGCATACATAGTATCCCTCGCGTGTGCATTGCTTCAGCGTAAGCGTGCCCGTCCGGAAGATGTTCAAGTGATCAGTGGCCACACAGTAGTACCAGCAGTATACATCCTTGGTAGGATAAGTAGAGTAGCAATATTCACATAGCTGCATCGAGCAAATGGGGCGATTAGCAGAGAAGCTTGGAGCAGTTTCGACCTTCACAATACTGCTTTCCTGGAGATTTACGAAACAACTTCCAACGACAGCCGGATAAGCGTCGGTTCTGCTGATCGAAGTTCCCGGATTGATTTGACGCCATTTCCAGAGCCATTTATAATGCCTCAGGTTTGCCTGCATAATGCAGCAGATCCCATTTTTCGTGCGTAGAATGACAAACAAGGAGGCTAAACTTGGACAAACCCTGGTTTGATGACGCCGGTGCGTTGCTTTTTGACGAATATGTCATGCAAGCCGACTTATTTCAAAAGATTACTCAAGACGCCGTTGTAACCAACGAAGAAATGGTCGAGCAAGCAGAGCGTGTGACCGGATTACTAAAGCAACTGGAAAGCATGCTGTCGCCTGAAGCGAAATCGGTAGCGACTTCAGCTCTCGTCGAATTGTCGGTCCTCAATCTGCTCCATGCAAAGAG
Source organism: uncultured Chloroflexia bacterium (assembly GCA_963837315.1). Lineage (GTDB taxonomy): Bacteria > Chloroflexota > Chloroflexia > QHBQ01 > JADMIH01 > JADMIH01. Next base: position 85,456 of record CAWINE010000010.1, on the reverse strand, counting down.
CATGAGCTAAGGAGCTTCCCCATGTCAACTTTCGAGTCCGTGAAGACGGTACCAATCAACATGGCTGACCTATCGGGCGTAGCCGGCGATGTAGCCGAGCATTTCAGGTCGGAAGGCTTCGAGGTGACAGCCACGCCCACATCCACGGCAGGCTATTTGGTCAGCATACGTAAAGGCGATACATTCAAAGCCGTGCTCGGCACAAAGACGGCACTCAACGTTGAGATAGGTCCCGCCCTCGGTGGAACCCTGATCAGGGCCAACGTCGGCGTCTGGGGACAGCAGGCTGTGCCCACAATGATAACGATGCTGGTCTTCTGGCCTGTCGTGCTGACGCAAATCTGGGGTATGGCTCAGCAAGCCAACCTGGACGATGAGGCTCTCTACACTGCCGAGCATTCTCTCTACGCCCACGCAGGCATACCCATGCCTCAAACGGTAACAGCGCCCCAGCCAGGTGCCTATGGCCAGATTCTGGCTACTCCGCCCCCGGCTCCATTCAATGTCCCTGCTTCTGTAACTACGGCTTCCCCTGGGAATCCCGCCCCTAACAACGTCGCCACTGGTTCAGGTGCTGCCCAGCCACAGCAACCGGCGCCTGCCACGCAGGCCCGCGCTCCACAGGCTGGAGCTACGGCACCGACTTCTATCCGTTTTTGCACCCAGTGTGGTGCTCAACTAGCGTCCGATGCCAATTTCTGCTCCAGGTGCGGCAAGCAAGCGCCTGCTGCCTAACATGGGAGCGGCGCGTCTGCATCGAGCGACCCAGGGCGCAATGGCCAGGAGCTGAGCTAGTCTCCACCGGAAGTACGCTGCCCGTGGAGACTAGCTCAGCTCCTCGGCGTTTCTTATGCCGGCTGCGCTACTCCGGCACGCGGGACCAACCGGGCCGCATGGCAAATTGCTTGCGGCCCCAGGATCCCCATGGGCGCTCCCGTCTTCACTTCGGTAATCGGGGTATTCATTTTACAAAGATCTTACATTGGCCTAACGTTGCATACAATTTTGTGATGTATAGTGGACGAAGTTGTCAGTTATCAGTTATCGGTAGACCGGTGGGCAGTAGGCAGTAGCGTATCAGTATGTGGTCGTCGGTGGTCGGTCACGTAGCGGTTGTCGATCGTCTCCTGACAATAGTTCGCTGCGCTCATCAACTGACAACTTGGTCAGAGAGGAGACTGTTATGCCTCATACCGAACGGCAGGCGATAGCGCACCTTCTGCGCCGCGCAGGCTTTGGCGCGAGCGCCGCTGGAGCTTGATGCATACACGCTGCTCGGTTTTGAAGGTGCGGTTGACAGGCTGGTTAACTATCAAAGCGTTGACGATAGCGGGGTGGAGAGTGTTATCACCGGGATGAGGGCGCGCACGCCTGGCGTCGGAAATATCAACCATCCTGAGCTTGGCAATCCCGCCCTGGAGGTAGCAGTCTTCCTCACACGAATGCTGATGTCCGCGCGTCCTCTTCAAGAGAAGATGACCCTACTATGGCATGGCTGGCTCACGTCGTCGCTCGCCAGCGTGAGATACGCGTCCATGATGACTCAGCAGAACGACCTTTATCGAGCCAACGCCCTCACCACCGATTTCAAGGCGATGATGAAGGCCGTAGCCCGCAATCCTGCAATGCTCCTCTATCTGAACAACAATACCAATATCAAAAGCGCGCCTAACGAGAACTGGGCCCGAGAATTGATGGAGCTTTTTACGCTTGGCATCGGCAACTACACCGAGCAGGATGTCAAAGAGTTGGCACGAGCCTTCACCGGTTGGACGGTCAATATCAAGCAGGGCGGCAACTTCGTCATAAATACCCGCCAGCATGATAGCGGCTCCAAGACCTTCCTCGGGGTCACCGGAAACCTCGATGGCGACGATATCATAGACATCATCTTCTCCCAACCTGCTCACGGACCATTTGTAGCTCGCAAAGTCTTCCGCTTTCTTGCTTATGACGACCCTGACGTCGCAACGGTCAACCGCTTCGCAGACATCTATATCAGGAGCGGCTTCAGCATTCAAGAGCTGGTGCGGCAGATACTTCTCTCGCCCGAGTTCGTCTCGGACAAGGCGTTCTATGCGCTTGTGAAGAGCCCTGCCGAATTCACAATCGGCGCGCTTCGTACGTTCGCAATTCGCGTGAGCGACGTAGCGCCCTGGAACCAGCTGAGCCGCGCCATGGCGCTCATGGGACAACAGATCTACGAGCCACCGAACGTCGCCGGGTGGCCGGGCAACACGGCCTGGGCAAACACGACAGCCTACTTCGCCCGGGCCGAGCTTGCGCGCAGCCTCGTTAGCGCTAATGGCGGGGTCGCAATCGATCCAACCCGGATAGGACAGGTCGCTAACATCACTACCCCCGACGCGGCTGTGGATCTCTTCCTCGGCCTGCTCGTGCAGGCTGATGTGCCGTCCGACTACAGGCAGTTGCTGCTCGACTTTATCGGCAACTTCAACGGCCCGCGCGATATGGACGGCAAGCTGCGTGGGCTGGTCCGGCTTATCATGGCCACGCCCGTCTACCAGATGAACTAGGGGACGAGTGGCTAGTGGCTGAGAACAGTCTTCTAACCACTAACCACTCGTCAAGGAGAGATAAAATGAGCCTCACGAGACGTGATTTACTGAAAGGTGGCCTATCAATAGCCGCCCTCGGGCTGGTTGCTCCGTCGTTCCTGGTGAAGAGCGCCTACGCGCTTACGAGCGCAGCGGGGACCCACGGCGGGCAGAGCGAGCTTGCCGACCCCGCCCTTATCCTGGCGGACACCTCCGCACTCAAGAAGAACATCCTGGTGGTCGTGCAGCTCTCGGGCGGCAACGATGGCCTCGGCACCGTCATCCCTTATACAAACCAGGCATATTTTGCCGCCCGTCCTACCCTCGCCCCGAAGCCGGCCGAGATATTGCGCCTGACCGACAGCGTCGGTCTGCACCCCGCTCTCAAGGGCTTCAAATCACTTTACGATAACGGGCATATGGCCATTTTTCAGGGGGTTGGCTACCCTAATCCTAACCGCTCGCATTTTCGCTCAATGGCAATCTGGCAATCCGCCCGTCCCGACGTCGACGAGCCTACGGGCTGGCTGGGTCGTTTCCTGGAAGCCGACGATGATGATGCTCAAAATACCCTGCGCGCAATCAATGTCGGCAATCTGCTCCCCCGTACTTTGTGGACCGAAACTACGCTCGTGCCCTCCATCACCAACTTGCAGACATACCAGTTTCGCACCGATGGGCGCTACCTGGGTGACCCAACCGCACAGGTGGACGCTATTCATCACCTGTGCGATCACACCATACATGGCCCCTTCGAACAATACGTTGCCGACGCGGCCACAGACGCCTTTGCGAGCAGCGACCTGTTGAAGAGCGTGGTCGGCAAATATCAGACCCAGGTCCAGTATGGGAACAACGCATTCGCCGAAGGCCTCAAGCTAATCGCGCAGATCGTTGCCGCGGACGTAGGCACACGGATTTTCTACATCAGTCTCGGCGGATTCGATACCCATTCCAACCAGGCTGCCGTGCATAATAGCTTGCTCGCGCTCCTGGACGAGGGTGTGTCGGCCTTTTATGAAGATCTTGACAAGATGGGAAAGGCTGACCAGGTGGCCGTCATGACTTTTTCCGAATTCGGAAGGCGTGTCGCGCAGAACGGCAGCAATGGCACCGACCACGGCACGGCGCTTCCGATGATGCTCTTCGGCAGTAAAATCCAGGGCGGCATCTACGGGACTAATCCCAACCTGGCCAATCTCGACAACGGCGACCTGAGGTTGCAGATCGATTTTCGCACCATCTACTCGTCGATCCTTCGCGATTGGCTCGGAGCGGACCCGAGTAAAGTGATCGAGGGCAACTTCGGCGATATCCCGTTCACGCTGCCCAGGACTGGATGACGAAGTTGTCAGTTGTCAGTTGTCAGTTGTCAGTTGTCAGTTGTCAGTAGACCAGTGACCAGTGACCAGTGACCAGTGACCAGTGACCAGTGACCAGTGACCAGTAGCGGTTCAGCTATGGGTCTAGGTGATCGGTCGACTGCCGTCTTTCGTCGGTCTACTGACAACTGACAACTGACAACTGACAACTGACAACCTGGTTATCCATTCCCTCTCCACGAGTAACAGACCAAAAGCCAGAAGCCACCTAACATCCAACCCGCTATCACGTCCGATGGGTTATGGACCCCTCGGTATACACGACTCCAGCCAACAAGCGCACTCAGCGCCAATGCCAACCCGATGCGCACCTTACGCTTGCGCGCTCTATTGCGGCTGTACCGGTCGGGAGTATCGCTCCGCTTGCCCAGAGAGCGTCTGGGCTCGGCAGTTTCATCATCGGGCTTTGGTAATATGAGCGGAACGCGAACTATTGCGCTTTGCGAGTAGATCTTTCGCGACGTATCCGGAGAGTGAGCGCTGTGCCTCTTGCTGCCTGACAGCGAGGCGAGAGTACCATACATCGCGAGGCTCATCATCGCGTGGTTGCTGGGAAAGCTGGAGCCGGATGGCCGGGAGCGTGCCAGAGGCAGCTTCAGATATGGGCGTGGCCTATGGATTGTTGCTTTTGTTACCTTGTCGATAGTAGCGCTGCCAAGGACGGCGAACCCTAACGCCGCGCTGTCTCTTCCCCTTCCTTTAACCAGCCAGATAAGAGCGGAGGTGCCGGCCAGGGAATATAGCAGCGATGGCTCACCAAGCTCGCTCAAAATGGCCATCACCCTGTCCAGGAAAGGGCTTTCGATTTTGCGTGTGGCTTTAAAGAGCACGCTATCAAAAGCGTGCACCTGTCGCTTCAGCGGGCCTCTGATGAGCTTGCCCATAGCGATACCGGCAGCGCAGCTGCTTCCCAGGCCCCCGAGCAAGCGCCATGGGGCAGGTGCCTTTAGCTCAGACACTGAGCGGGTGGGCGTGTGGCTCTGTTGCATATGCAGGTTACCGTCCGATAGATGGATAGAGTAATACCCCAAAATGCAAATTCTATGCCAGAAATGAGCCGGTTGCGCATTCGCGCAACCGGCTCATTTCTGAAATTGCTCCTGGAAAATGGTGGCGGCTATTCTCTCCTACTTTCTCAGTTGGTAAGTGAGTAGCACAACCCCCGAGGGATGCGGCCTGGCCTCTACAAGTTGCAGCTTAACCCGGTCCTTGACGTCTTGAAAGAGAGCCTTGCCGCCGCCAAGAATCACCGGGTGGACCAGGACCTGGTACTCGTCGATCAACTCGAGGTTGGTAAGCTCTTGTATCACGCTGGCGCTCCCGTAGATCACTATGTCGCGCCCCGGCTCTTGTTTCATTCGCTCGATGTCTTCTAGAACGATCTCTCTTAGCAGCGTCGAATTGTTCCACTCCACGTTTTCGAGCGTTCGAGAGAAGACCACTTTGCGCATAGCATTTAATTTGCGAGCATATACTTTCTCACCCTCTGAGGCCGTAGGGCTGTCGGGGACATGAGGCCAGGAGCCGGCAAAGCTTTGATATGTCACGCGTCCGAGCAAGAGGGTATCAGCCGAGCTGACCAGATTGTACTCATAGGTCCCCATTGCCTCGTCATAGATCTCCCCGATCCAATCCATTTCTCCGTTTGGTCCTGCAATGAAGCCGTCCAGGGAAACCCATGTGGTGGTGATGATCTTTCTCATTTTCTTCTCCTCATATTTATGTTGTTTTGTGGTCGGTTCGTCCAATTGCGGATTGCGGATTACGAAATGAATATGGCGCTTCATAATCCGCAATCCGCAATCCGCAATCCGCAATTGGACGAACGACCTGCCCGGCTCACCGGGTGTTCCGGAACAGGCGTCCCGTACGTCCTCGCCGCCAGAGCTCGACCACCAGCAGGTAGAGCACCAATGCCAGCGCGACGATCACCAGGCTACCGACCACATCGAGCAAATGGTGCACGCCCGCATACACTCTGGCGAGGCCGACTACCACAGCCAATGCCAGGAAAAGAGCGCCGGCTCTCTTATTCACCAGGAAGACGAGCGCTGCCAGGGTCGCCAGGAGCAAGGTGTGGTCTGACGGGAAGCCGTTATCGGTGGAACTCGGTATCAAAGGCGGCACGCCGGTCAGCAAGAACGGCCTTGGGCTGTTGATGAATAAATTACCTGCTTTGGAGAGCAGGTAGGCTACTACGCCAATCAACAATGCGGCGAGCAGAAACTCGCGCAAACCCATTGGCGACTTGCCGAGTCTGAATTGAACGGCCACAAAGATGATCGCACCGACCAACACGACAAGATAGAAGTACTGGGCCACGAAGGCGATTACGGGATCAAGCACGGCATCCTTACCAGGTTGTCAGTTGTCAGTTGCCGGTTGATGAGCGAAGCGAACTATTGTCAGTAGACCAACGATAGTTCGCTGCCCAGCGTCTGCTGACAACCTGCAACCGACCACTTCGTCAAGACAATCGCTCGCTGCCCTCATCAACTGGATCAGTGCAGTACTTTGTAGAAATAGCTCGCGTTGAGCTCAAAAATAGTGCCCACGCCCGGCTCAAGAGATATATCTCCCGCCGCGTCATACAGGTGGGCGTGCAAAGTGCCGTTGCTGTCTGTGTAGGCATAGGCACCGGGTCCGGACACACTAACCGGCTCGGGCCCAGGGTCCCCTATGGACTGGGTTGCCGGCCAGATATGGCTGAAGAGTTGCAACGGTTGTGCAGCCCCTATGTCTGTCCTCCGTCCTTCGTCGCTATTTTGATCGCCCAGGTCGGCCAGGGGAAGGCTGTAGGCGCTGGTGGTCTCCGGCATCGTCGTAAAGGTCTCAACGCTATAGACAAGGTTGCTGCCACGAACCGCGGGGTTCATGAAGTATGGCGTGCTGTCACTACTTGTGTTAGTTGCAGGCAGGGGTACGTTGAAGCTATTGGCCTTCACGTCACCTGTGCCCGCCTCTGCTTGCAGCACCTCTAAATATACCGTAGGTGACTTACCTGCTACGGGTGTTGGCGCTGCGTCTTGTTCGTATAGCAAGAGCGTACGGCCGTCTGGAGACTCGACCACAGGTAAGACGCCTATCTGCTCGTCGGGGACGGTTGCCTCAGTAAGAATGTTGTCCGGGTTGGCGATGTCAAGGAGCCGGATTCTGACGCCGGTGGCCGGCGAGCCCTCAGCCCAGCTCAGGAGTAGCTTGTTCTTGAACGCGCCATTCTCAAGGAAGACCCCGCTAAGTGAAAGCCTGCCGGCTAGAGGAGAAGGTATATTATAGGCAGCACTGGCATCGTCCAGCGAGATTCTCTCGAGTGTTCTGGGTGGGACGCTGCCATCCAGCGTCAACAGGATGGCATTCACCGCCAGGCTGCCTGCAAGATTTGCCGGAGCTTCTGAGGCCACAACCAGCGCATGCCGGTCGTCGGGGCTAAGAATAGCGCTGACGAGGGTGCCGCCGGTCGAGAATACCAAACGTGGGTGGCTTCCGTCGGCCCCGGCGAGATATAGCTCGGTGCCGGATTTGTTATCTGCTCGTGTCCCATGTGCTGCCAGGAGGAGCTCGTCCGCTGCGGTTCCTCCATGCCCGAAATCTGCCACAACGCCATCCGTTCCGGGAGTTGCCACGGGAGCAACGACATCGGTGCCTCTGCCCGTAGCCTGCGGCGCAGTTGCTTCGTAAGTCGGGGAAAACCCGTCGAGAATGCCTTTTGCAATTATCGTGTCGGATATCCCTGGATCGTAACGTATGCCCCAGACACCGGCATTGCCACAAACGTAGAAATTGTAGTCCATCGGATTAAGCTGCAAATCCACGAACTTTGGATCCCCGCTCTCTCCGGAGAGCTCAGCCATCACCAGGCGGCGACCCACCTTATCAGGCGAACCCTGGGCTATCGGGTAGCCGTATGGGCCGAATGGCGATTTGATTATCGGGCCGGGAGCCTTCCAGTTGGGACCCGCTACATCGTAGACGATGTGGTTGGCGCTTACCGCGCTGAAAGGTATGCTCAGCACTCGGCTCCATTGGTCGCTGCCCCGCAGGTAGGCCCACCCATTTGGCCCTCTGTAGTAAAGACCTGGTGGATCAGCCTCGGTGCGTATCGCCACCGTACCGCTGAGCGCATCCGTATATACCTGGGCCTCTGCCTGTGAGGCTATCAGGTCGATGTCCTTGTAGCCAGGTTCGATTGTTTGCACCGAACGCGCTGCCAGGAGCTCTTGAATTGCCGGGCCGGTTTGGCTGTAAGATTTTGCCGCCTGGTACTGGCTGTTGCGCGCCTCTATTTGCTTGCTTGCATTTGCGGCCAGGGCATCGGCGTCCTTGTAGCCCTTAGCCGACGAGTAGTGAGCCAGTGCCTCGTCCCAGTGATGGAGCGATGCGTCCTGCTGAGCCTGCGCATAGTTGCTCCCGTTGCTTGCGTCGTGCCACGAAGAGTATCCGGCCCAGCCTACCACGCTCAACAGAATCGCCAGGCCAAGCACCAGATCACGCATGCGAGACGAGCGCCAGATGCGCTTGCCTCCAGGCTCAGGCTCCGGGTCGAGGTCCTCAACGACCGATAAAGCATCGTCAACAGGGTCAACACTTGGGGTCATAACAGCACCATAATAACACTTTTGCCGGTTGTCAGTGTGGGACCAAGTTGTCAGTTGTCAGTTGTCAGTTGTCAGTTGTCAGTTGTCAGTGACCAGTGACCAGTGACCAGTGACCAGAGAGTTATAGGCTAGAGGAAGCATAAAACCTAACTCATAACAAACTCTGTGATCACTGCAATTCAAACCAATAAAAACCTTCGTGATCTTCGTGTCCTTCGTGTCTTTGTGGTTCAAACCGTAGAAATCTTGGCGATCTTGTCGTCTTGGCGGTGAAAACCCGTCGTCTGACAACTGACAACTGACAACTGACAACTACGTCAGAGACCGATATATCGCCTCACGGTCTATCATCCGCTCGATGTGGCCGACGATTCGCAGCTTCATAGTGGCTATCTCGTGGGCGAAGCGCACGCAGAATGGCCAGGGCTTGCCGTCGAGATGGCACAGCAGCAGACCGGCCCAGAAAGCATCCTTGGCCCCCGTCACGTTCTTCACCCTCACAGCGGGCAGCGGCCCCACCCGCTCCACGATGCCATCGTGCGACACGGTCACCTCTCCGCCGCTGCGCGTGACGATTACTACCTGGGCACCCAGGTCGTGGAACGTAGACATGCAGGCGGCTTCGAGAGCGTCTTCGCTCATGTTGTAGTCGAAGAGTCGCCGCGCGTCCTCCATCGAGGGTTTGACAATCGTTACGTTGGGCATGATCTCGGCAATCACCTCCCATGCCTCGTCCTTGTTCGGCCACACTCTCGGCGCGTAGTTGGGCTCCAGTGACACCACCTTGCCGTGCCGGTGGGCCAGCCGCAACGCCCTCCTGATGGCGGAGCGCTCGGGCTCCTGTGAGAGCGCGAAGATGGTGGTGTGCACGGCGCGCGCCCGCACGATCAGGTCCTCTGTAATGTCTCCCATCTCGAGCAGGGCGTCGGCCCCGCGGTTGGCCTGGAAGTCGGGAATGCTTACGGTGCGAGTGATGAACATGGTCGTTGTGGGCATGGCGTCGGTGCGCAGGAGGGCTTCGGTGCTCACACCGTGCCGCTGCAACTGCTCTTCGAGGAATTCCCCGAAATATTCTTTGCCCACTTTAGACAGCACTGCCGACCTGCCCCCGAGTTTGGCGACGTAGAGGGCCACGTTGGCCGGCTGACCGCCCAGGTAGCGAGAGAAGCGCCACGCCGTGCGAAGCGATCGCACCTGCTCGTGCGAAATGAAGTCCACCAGGGTCTCCCCCACCGACAGCAAATCGAGCTTGAGGTAAAGGTCATCGAGCTCTTCCGGCGAAATCGCTGTTTCCGGCCTCGGATCCGTAAAGTAAGCCGGAATGTGGATTGTGGAGGACGAGTGGACAGTATGCGGTGTGCGGTGTGCAGTCTGATGACCGACGACCGGCCACGGACGGTCCGTCACTGCTCACCGGGCTCGCCGTGCCCGAGGTGGCACGGATTTCTTTTTCTGCCTCATCGACGCCAGGGGCCCGGCCCTCGAGGGCGGCGAGATAGCCCTCTGCCGTGCGCTTCCAGGTATACCGCTCCAGCACGCGCCCGTAGCCCGCCTCGGCGTAGTGCTGCCAGCGTTCGCGGTTGCTCACCAGCGCGAACAATCCCGCGCTCACCTCCATCCGGTCGTTGGGGTCGGCAAGGATGCCGTATTCTTCGTCACCCGCACGCATGCTCTCGCTGGGACCGCCGAACTTGGTGACCACCGCGGGCAGCCCCGCTGCCATGGCCTCCAGGGGGGCCAGCCCAAACGGCTCGTAGAGGGCAGTCAGGGCGAACACCGAGTGCAGCCCTGCGAAGAACCTGTAGCCGGCGGCAAGCTGTGCCTGCCCGCGTAGGGCGAACATCGACACCTGGCCGCGCAGGTGCGCCTGGTCTATCACCTGCAGGAGGCTGTCGAGCACCTTACGCTCGTCCGATCCCGCTTTGGCATAGCTGTTCAAGGGATCGTCGAGATCGCCCGTGACTATCACCAGGTTGGCGATCTCGCGCAGAGAGGGGCTGCCCGCAAAGGCTTCCACCAACCCCAGGTGGTTCTTCTTGGGATCGAGGCGGCTGGAGGCCACGATGCACGGCAGCTCCACGCGCCCCGGCTCAAGGTCGCGAACCAGGGCGTCCTTGATGTGCAGGTGCACTTCCTCTTCGGCGACATGCCGGGCCGAGCGGTCGAAGATCCTCATCGCAACCCCTGGCGGCACCACCGCGAAGCGGGTGTCGTCGGTGGGGTCTATAGCGCCCCGGTAGGCGTTATGGGTGTACTGGCTGTAGCGCTCCTGAGACGTGCTGGTAATGTTGACCAGCGAGCGGTTCATGGCCAGTCGCTCGGCCACGATGCGCTGTGCGAAGTGGTAGCGGGCGTCTGTTTCGGCCATATTCCGGCGGGTCACGCGCAGCTTATCCATCTTTTGAGCGCCGAGCGAGTGCGCGGTCCAACTGAAAGGTATGCCTGTGCGCTCACGCATGATCACGGCGCATAGCCCACCGTCGCCGTAGTGGGCCGTCACGGCGTCGGGGAGCGCGCCCTCACGCTCGTAGCGCTCCAGCAGTCGCGGCACGAACTCGGTGCCCAGGTAAGGCCAAAGCTCCTCCTTCGGCAGGAACTGTGGTGGGCCGCACGGCACGCGCACGATGCGCACGTTGTCATGCCCAGGATAAGCATCGTCGGGCGCGGCGAACTCGGGCCATGCCGGATCGACAATCTGCCGCGTCACGATATCCACCTGGTGCCCAAGCTCGCCCACGGCCAGGGCAAGCTCTTTCACATACACAAGCTGCCCGCCGAAGTCGGGGTGCGCCGTCCAGTAGCTATCAGCCGGATCAAAATTGCCCTGCGGATTCAGAAACGCTATACGCATTAATGTCGTTCCTCCATTACGAATTACGAATTACGAATTACGGTTAATTACTGAGCTTTGGTGCAGTTCGTAATTCGTAATTCGTAATTCGTAATTCGTAATTGACATATAACGCCGCCAGCTTCCATGGGTCGAAGGTCACGACGGGCTGGGCGAAAAGCTCCATTGCGCCGATGTCGCTGGTCGAGCTGGCCGGGTCGCCACGATCCACCATGCGCACGAGCACCGGGAAATCGGACCAGTCTTCTCCGGTGTGCGCCAGCGGGGGCATATAGACGGCGACGTTGAATGCCCGCACCCCCAGCGTATCGATAAAGAGCCTCAATATCCGGTAGACAGCTTTGTACAAATCTTCGTTGAGTGAGCCGGAGAGCAAGATCGTTTCCTTCTCTTTGACAGGCGTGAGGTGTGCCAGCCGGCGTACAGACGCAATCGAATGCGAAATGTGACCTGATTCGTCGTCATTCCGCATTCCGAATTCCCCATTCCGCATTGGGGATGTGCCGGCGAGGCCAACCGATTCGTGTGCAAGAAAGAGGTCCTCGAAATAATTGCGTGCGTGCATCGCCCGGTACGCCTGTGCGGCGCGCCTCCAGACTCTCCAGCCTAGCGTAGGCCGAGCCTTCGCCGAGCGTCGCCTGCATGTGCGCGTGCACCTGGGACGCCCCGCTCCTCGGCCCACCGTTCCACATGATGAATGGGTAGACAGACGAAGGACGCTCACGGTGGGCCGCCACGATCCATCGTGAAGCCGTGTCGAAGGCGTCGCATATCTGCTCCTCCGACCATTCGAGAGGGTTATGCCCGTCCAATATCACTACAGAGTGGAGCCCGTCGTACTTGGCGACGTTGCTGGCCGTGATGGAGTGTGAGCCTTTCACCCGCCCGAACGTATCTTCGGGCGTGCCTGTGAGGGGGTTGCAGAACGGATCGCTACCGTCACCTGCGAGGTCCTGGGTGGCCTCGGGTGCTATGCGCCACCGGACGGTGGGCGCGCAGATCGTTGAACAGGGAACCTTCAAGGGTCCAGCGGTTCAGCGTCTTGACGATAGCCTGCGACTGGACCGCCTCCACCGAGCCGAAGGCAGAGGTAATCCATCCTCGCATCTCAGGAGGAGGAGTGAGGCTCGCATAGCTGCGGGTGACCAAAAAGATATCGTTGAACCGCGCGGCTTCGTCCGCGGGCAGGCCCGCCACCTGCTCCGGCAGCGTCGCTATCGAGCGCTCCTTACTACTCATAAGGTCGTTCCTCCAACGCCACCGAATCTTGAATTCTTAATTGGATAATTAGAATTTAAGATTCCCTCAGGCGAGGGGTAGATTTGTTCTATGAGGCGTCTGGCAATGATGTCCCAGGCCAGGTGCTTCTTAATTGTCAACACCGCGTTTTTTGAGGTTCGCCTGCGTACTTTCTCATCCTTGAGCAGACCGCTCGCTACTCTGGCTACCTCTTTGCGGTCGTCCATATCCACCACGAAGCCGTTCACGCTATCGATTATGAGCTCGCAACTGCCTGCGACGTCCGAGGCAACGATCACCGCGCCGCAGGCCATGGCTTCCATCGTCGTCAGGCCGAAAGGCTCGTAGCGCGAGGGAAGCATATAGATGTCCGCCTCTCTGTAGAGCCTGGCGAGTCTCCTTCGGTTGGAGATGTAACCGAGGAAGGTGGCCCGGTCTTCCAGGTGGTATCGCTTGATATGAGCGCGTACAGTCTCCTCGTACTTGATTTCCTCGTCCGAGAAATAGTCGGCCTGCTTGGCGGTTACGATGTAGAGATGGCAGTCGATCTCTTGAGCCATCAAATGAAATACGTCGATAGCGCGGTCGATGCCTTTGGCGGGTACGAAGCGCGACACGATCAGGATATTGTTCGACGTTTTCATCTCCGGATTCTTTGGCCTTCCGCTTTTGCGGGGCTTGAAGACGCGCATGTCCACACCGGGGTAGACAACCCTGATCTTGTCGAAGTTGACCGCGTAATGCTGCAAGAGCTTCACTCGCTGGGCCTGGCTGAGCATCAAGATGGTATTCGCCGTTCGCAGGATCTTTTTCTCCACGGCGATTCGTTCTTTGTAGCGGTAGAGCCTGGCCGATTCTTCGGGCGCGATGCCGTCTCCTGCCATGCCAAGCTCTTTCCACTTGCCGAGCGAATGTGGAGTGAAGATGTTGGGGATGTTCAGCCTTCGCTGCAAGAGCATACCTGCATAGCCACCGTCCCAGTAATGGGAATGTATAGCGCTGTAGCTGAGGCCGTTCTGCATGATATATCCGTACAGCTTATCTGCCAGGATGGGCATCAGCTCGTACAATTGCTCTTTCACCACGAAGGTATCGGGTCCGCAGGGGATGCGAATGATCCGGACGTTAGCGGAAAGCTTCTCGACCTCGTCTCTCCCGTCGAAGCGCCGCGTGACGATATCGACCTGGACGCCAAGCCTTCCGAGGGCCTTAGCAAGCTCCAGCACATAGACTATCTGCCCGCCGGTATCGGTGCGTCCGAGAGGGGGCCGCGATTCGACATAGCCCTGGGGGTTTAAGAAACAGATCTGCATAGGTACCTATTATATCGAATCTTGAATTCTTAGTTTTGAATTCTTAGAGACCGTCTGAAAACCGCCGCCCGGCGACTAAAGTCGCGGGCTACAGGTACAAAGTCGCCCTTCGGCGACTTACGGTCAGTCCGCGTAGGCGGACTTTGTTATCCCTAGCCCGCGACTTTAGTCGCCGGGCGGGGTCGGCTCCGAGTTTTCAGACAGTCTGTTAGTATGCCTCAAACGCTGGTCCGTGACTTGCGGAAGGAGTTGGCAATATGGGCAAGCCGCTGGTAACAGACGAACTATGGGAGATGCTGCCACAAGTGTTGGGTTAGGGTAGTGTGCCTCTTTGATAGGCGTACTAATTACCCGTCGAGTATTCCTCCACGCGGTCCAGCCATTCACTCACGAGGGCAGCATAGAGTCCTTTGTGTTCCAGGGATAGCGCGTGCCCGGCTCGATCCAGCACCGCGAATGTTGCTCTAGGAAAGTTGTCGAGGAAGTCCCAGGCCCCACGGTAGCCGCAATTTGCGTCCTGTCGACCTGTCATGATAAGTGTTGGCGCAGCACACGGCTGGGGCAAGTTATCCACGTCGAAAGAGAAGTAATAGTTAGCTTCCACCCGTTCGAGGAACTCCCCATCTGCGATATCGAAACCGGGTTTGAAAGAGCGCCTGAACGTACTCAGCAATTCGGAGCTTTGCGCCACGATTACTCCCAACAGCCACTCTTCGTCCGGCTCCAGGGCCGTGACAAAGTCGGGATCCTGCACTAAAACCTGATGTTGCGGGCGCTCACCTCTTTTTAGAGCAGGCCCAATAACCGGCACAGACAGCATTACACCATCAATCTGCGCGAGTCGCTTTTGGACGATGCCACGCGCCAGGTAGCCTCCCAGGGAAACGCCGCCCACGGCGAAGCGTTCTCCCGGCGCCACCTTATCCAGGAACTCCAGGACGACTTCCAGCATCTGGTCCTGAGAAGTAATCCAGTCGGCCCCCGGCGTCCTACCCATGCCCGGCAGATCGGGGTAGAGCCGCCGCCAACCGGTCCGCTGCTCAAATAACGGCTCGGCGTCGTGAGACACCTGGTAGTGATCGCCTTGCCAGCCGTGAAGCATGAGCAGCGTCCTACCCTCGCCCACTTCCTCGTAATAGATGGGTATGCCTCTTACTGTACATTCCATGTTACTCTCCTCGTTGCTTTCCTGAGCGCTGCATGAGCTTCGTTTCTTGAGGCAGTATTGCGGGTGCGCATCGGTTTGGTGGCGCTCCTGGAAACGTAGCCGGCTTGGAGATGAGCGAATTTATCTCCGGTGCATAGTGTCCAGGCTTTACCGGGTAGTGCTTTACCCGGCGAGCTTGTGAACCAGGGGTGCGAGCTTCTCGTGGTCCTTGTCGAAGCAGACGTGATAGGTCAGCCCCCAGCGTTCCCGCCGCTCGTATAACGCATCAACCATTGCGTCGGCATCGCCCATTAGCGCGTAAGGCGAATCGGGGACCAGGTGCGGTGGCACCCAGGAGTCATCATTGACGTCAGCCGGCGTCGAGTAAAAGCGGACCAAGAGCACGCTCCTTTCCGGTCCTCCATCCGTACGCCCCGCATCAGTGACCGCCGCTTCGAGCAGAGAGACCCTGGTGTCCATCGCCTCGCCTGCGAATTTGAGTGTGTCAAGCCCGCCGCCTGGCAGAGATTGTGGTGCAAAGGCCATTATATTGGCCTTGCGAGCAGCGAAGCGGATCATCCGCGGACCGCCTCCACCGATGAGCAGTGGAATTGGCCGTTGGATCGGCACCGGCATCATGTCTTCCAGCTCGCCGACTTTGTAGTACCGGCCTTCATAGTTTAGCTGCTCGCCGCTGAACAGGCGCGTCATGATCTCTATACTTTCTTCAAACCGGCTTGCTCTCACACCCGGCGGGTCGAAAGGCAGCCCAATTGCGTCGTATTCCTCTTTGTAATAGCCTGCTCCCACGCCAAGCTCCATCCGCCCACCCGACAATATGTCGATGGTGGCGGCTTCCCTGGCAAGCATGGCCGGGTGCCGAAAGTCGTTGTTGTAGACGTAACTCCCCACCCGAAGCGTAGTGGTGGCGCTAGCTGCCGCCATGATCAGCGGACCGCACGACATGGGGTTGCCATAGTGATCGGCCACCAGGAGCGTGCTGAAACCCTCCGACTCTAGCTTGCGGGCCAGTTCCACCCATTCCATCGCCCCGTAGCTTCCTGTGAAGACGACGCCGAAGCGGAACGGTCTATCGCTAGCCATCAGCTACCCCCTACATGAATTGTGCTTGCGGATACCGGTGTGCGACGCCGCGTCGTGGAGGCCGCTCAAGATTAGCGGGCGCACAAAGAAGATGGCCGCTAGTCTCGCAAGTATAACACAGCGGCACAGCAGTCGGACCGGCACAAAGGAAGAGTTCGTGTCCAGTGCAAAGGAACAGGTTTTGAAATGAGTTCTTAACTCGATTAACTAATAATTCAAATTAAGAATTCAAGATTCCTGCACGGATGGCACGTGCCTTGCTACATCGCCTACCTGTCACGGCGTCCTAGCTTGCCGGCCCGTTCAGGGGCTGGTATATGGAAATCCGCAGACCCGGCCTTCGAGCGCTCTGTGCGCAGCTATGCCGAGTAAGCACGCATTGCCGGTAGTAAACGTGGCACGCATCTAACTATAAAGTTAGACAGTGGGAGGAACACCATGAAATTGAAGATCGGATCGAATAGCGGATTGCCGCATATCCGTTAATAAGACTTGGCGAACCTTGGCCGCACTTGGCCGCCTTGGCGGTTACGTCAACTCGCAATCCGCAATGCGCAATCGCTATTCGTGCTATCCGCATATCCCCAATTGTAAGGGTGCGGGTCGTGGCAGCTATGATCATCTCCTTCCTTTGCCTCGGTCTGATTTCTCCAATATTACCTGGCGAGCTTACCCACTCAGTGTCCGCAGCGGGAGTAGCCCCACCCGCACCGATGCCCCTTATCAGCCACGGGGTGCCTGCATACTCTTCGTCCGACCGAGGCCGCCCGGCGAGTAGCGCCAACGACAGCGATTACTCAACCTTCTGGCGCTCGAGCGGGGTGCCGGCCTGGCTGGCCTATGATCTCTCAGGTGTCCCCACCGCACAGCGAGGCAAAGTCCTCCTGGCATGGTACAACGACCCGCTTACCACTGATTATAGTTATACCCTCACGAAGAAGTCTCCCCTATAACCTCCCCTCCTCCTACACGCTCGAGGCTAACTCCGCCGCAGGTGGCCCGGTTCCGAGCGGCGGCTGGGTGGTACTCACACGCGTCACCGGTAACACATACCACTCGCGCCAGCACCCGCTTGATCTCAGCGGCTACAATTGGGTGAGGATCAACGTAAGCGCAGTTCTTGGAGACGCACAGAACCAGGACGTGGGCATCAACATGGATATCCATGATGCGTCGCGAGGCGTGCAGGACAGTTGGATATTCTATGGTGACTACATCTCCGCTGCCGGCCTGAATCACGATCCGTTAGGTGCAGGGACGTTCGCGCAGCTTGTCAACAACTTGCGCCCCCAGTATTTCCCGGCGGCGGAGAGCGGTGGTATCGGCTTCGCGCAAAGCGGCGATGGAGCCCGGCTCATCAAGGACTGGTTAGCCGTTTTCCCCGGCCAATACGTGGTGCTCAGTTTCGGCACGACAGACGCCGACTTCTTCGCCGCGGGCACACCGGACCTGCCGAACAACTTCTATAAGAACTACGATATAATGGTCCGTGCGGTGCTGGACGCCGGGAAAATCCCGGTCGTGCCCAAAATCCCCTGGGGACGGACGGCTAAAGTCCAGGCGAACGGTCCGCTCCTCAACGCTCAGATCGACAAGCTTTACGCCGCTTACCCACAGATCGTGCAAGGCCCCGATTTCTGGGCCTACTTCGTAGGGAATCAAGACCAGATCTCCAAAGATAACCTGAATCCCACGCAAGTGGGCCTCGCGGAGTACCGGCGACTGTGGGCCCTCGAGATGAGCAACAAGGTCTACGGGCCTGCCGGTCCCACCCCGAGCCCCCAGCCCCAGCCCCCTGCAACGCCCGGCACGTCGTGCACAGGGCGGCTCTTCCCCGAAACGGGCAAGTGCGTCAACGAGCCGTTCCTATCGTACTGGAATGCCCACGGCCAGTTACCGATCAACGGCTACCCGATCAGCGACGCGTTCACCCAGACGCTGGAAGATGGCAAGTCTTACACCGTGCAATACTTCGAGCGAGTACGCATGGAGCTCCACCCCGAGAACCAGCCTCCATACAATGTTCTCCTCGGCCAGTTCGGGCGGCGGATTCACCCGGCAGACCCGCCTGTGGCGGCGCAGCCAGGCGCTCGTTTCTTCTCCGAAACCGGGCACAACCTCTCCGGTAGCTTCCTGGCCTACTGGACAGCAAACGGCGGGCTGTCGCAGTTCGGCTACCCGATAAGTGAGGAGTTCACCCAGACGCTGGAAGATGGCAAGTCTTACACCGTGCAATACTTCGAGCGGGCACGTTTCGAGCACCACCCCGAGAACCCACCCCCCTACGATGTCCTCCTCGGCCAGTTCGGCCGCCGCATCCTGTCAGGTGGGTAGTGAAACGTAAGACGTAAAACGTGAGACGTAACCGCCAAGACGCCAAGTTCCGCCAAGGCTCGCCAAGGTTTTTGTTGTTTTGAACCATAAAATCCATGAGGGAAGTAGTTCGCTTCGGTCATCTCTGATTTCAAAACAACAAAAACCTTGGCGTCTTGGCGTCTTGGCGTCGAAAATACGTTCGTCGTTCGTCACTGGTCACGGTCACGGTCACCGGTGGGCACCCGCCCAGGCGCTTAGGACCGTAGGGTCGGGGCCGCCCCAGGTGGTGTCGGCTCGGAAGCTCCAGGACCAGGCGCCGGCGTAGCCGTTCGCGTACCAGGTGTCGAGGTATTGGCCCAACCCGGCGACGGCGCTGTGGTCGGCAGGGAACTCGCCGACCACTACCGGGCGGTCGAGTTTGAGCGACTGGGCACTCATCGCGTAGAGGTTGTCGGTGCTGTACGGCTTCATCCAATCGTAAAAGTGGATCTGATAGTAGTCAAGACCCAGCCCCAGCCAGTTCTGCGACCACTTGGCATCGGCGGAGCCGATCGTCGCGTAGCTCCCCGCGATAGAGTGGATCGCCTCGACAGTGAGCTGTGCGAAGGCGCGGAAGGTCGCGAGTGTGACCGGTTGGCTTATCTTTCCCCGGTCCACGTCTCCCGCGTCCTGGATGGTCCATTCAGGCTCGTTCATTACCTCCCACGAGAGGATTGCCGGGTGGTTGGCATAGCGTCTGAAAATCGGCTCAAAGACATTATGAACGAGCGCCTGCTGCCCGGCGGGGGTGGCAAGAACAGCAGCATGGCCGCCAAGTTGCACACCGTTCACCATCTGCGCGTTCCATAGGAAGCGGTAATCCAGCAGGACGAAGTTGATCCCGATGTTATGGTGCTGGGCGATCTCCAGCGCGGCATCAAAATCCTGCATGACGAACTCGTCGAGGCCGGACGGCATCCCCGCCGCGTCATAGGTGATGCCTGCGCGGCCATCCGCAAAGGCGAACCATCGCACTGTGCGCACCCCGAGCGACGCCATCCGGGTGAAGTCGGCATCCACTGTGGCGTACGTGGCCGGATCGTGTACACCATAGCTCCCCCAGACATTCCCCCCAAAATCGTTACCATAGTGATAGTAGGGATAGTTCACGCCGAGCAGGTACGAATCGCTCCCCTGCCAGGGGATGGTCGATGACCACGCCGTGATAGGGGCGGCATGGCTCTGCTTGGTATTCAGGCCTGCAGTGGCAACAACCGTCGATACCGGACTTGCTGCCTGCGAGGACTGCGCCACCGTCAAAGTAGCTGGTGGGGGCGTCACGGTAGCAATAGCAGTGGCAGTCGGAGCGGGTAGCGGTGTGGGCACAGCTGCCGGCGCACTGTCACAACCAACAAGCAGTGCAAGCATCATCAGCCCCAGCGCGACAGGCAAGATCGCTGTACCGGTATAGAAATATGGTCGGTGGCCCTGCATAGGCTGTCCTCCGTAGTTGTCAGTAGATGGCGGGTAGTATGCAGTGTGACGTAACGCGTAAAACGTAAAACGTGAGACGTAACCGCCAAGACGCCAAGTTCCGCCAAGGCTCGCCAAGGTTTTTATGGGTGTAACCACAATGATTCTCTGTGATCTTTGAGTCCTGTATGCTCTCAATGATTTAAACCCATAAAACCTTCGTGATCTTTGTGTCTTTGTGGTTCAAACCGTAAATATCTTGGCGTCTTGGTGTTGAAGAATACGGCCGTCCTTCGTCCTTCGTCCGTCTACTGACAACTGACAACTACAACCGCCCGTGGTATACTTTCCGCTGGAGCTCGGTATGCGTGCCGGCGGAATCGGACGGCTAAGGAGGGGCAAAAGGTAGTGGAACGTGGGACCGGCATCGCCAGGAGTGTCTCTCCTTCGTCCTCCGCTGCTTCCTCCTTCATTCGTGGGCTCAGGACTCTCCGGTCCTGCGTGGCCTGCGCGATGCTTCTGCTGATCGCGAGCCTGGCCGGCTGCGGCTCCGACCCAACGCCCAGTCCGATTCCACAGCTCCCCACCATAGTACCCACTCCGACCACTGTCGCCGCCTCGCCGACGCCCAGCGTCACACCCTTCCCGACAGTTGCTATCAGGCTGTTGCGGGTCAACCCGCTTGTCAAGACGCGGACCGGAGACATTGGGCCAGGCACTCAAGACGTACTCGGCAAAGTCGTTGATGGCACTTATTGCACCCCGGCCTGGCGCGACACTGTCTTCCCATCCACCCTGGCACTCCCGGTTGGCCCGGTGAGCGGTGACTTGTTGCTCGAGTGGAACAGCAGCTCGACCAGCGATTATATAAACGCCCCTGGCGCTCCCTCCTACGGCATCCCCGCGAGTTACACTATCGCCACGTCGGCCGATTCGACCGATGGCCGCAACGGCACATGGCGCGAGGTCGTGAGCGTTACAGGCAATACGGCGCGCACTCGCGAGCATCGTTTCCCTTTTGCGGGCGCACACTGGGTGCGGATGACTGTGACAGGCGCGATACAAGGGCCACTCGGCAACACCTTTGCGATCGACCAGATCGATCTGCATGATGCCTCGAACGGCACCGATGACAGCGTCTTCTTTCTCGGCGACTCGATTACCGTGGGAGCCTTCACTCGCTGCCCTGCCGCCCAGCCCTCGTTCGCCGAGCTGGTTCACCAGGCCAACCCTCTGCGCTTCCCGGCCATGATAGACGGCGGCGTCGCGGGCATCAACAGCAGTTACGGGGTATCGGTCATCGAGGACTGGCTCTCTCTCAACCCGGATTTTCACATCTGGGCTATCGGCTACGGAACCAACGACGCCTTTGAGAAAGTCCCACCGGCGCTCTTCGACTCGCAGATGCAGACCCTCGTCGACCGGATCGAGGCGGCGGGCCGGGTACCGGTCATCGCACGCATCCCTTTCGCCTCTAAAGGCCCCGACGACGCCGATGTGCAGGCCTTGAATCAGGTAATCGATCAAGTTACAGCCCGCAACGGACTGCTCCCAGGCCCCGACCTCTACGCCTGGTTCAGTGCCCATCCTGACGAGCTGGGCCCGGATGGCGTGCACCCCTCGGATGCCGGCACGCGATCGATCAACCGCCTCTGGTACGAAGCCTTGCGCCCTCTCTATGGCAGTCAACCGTGATCACCTCTCTTTGGAATGCGGAATGTGGAATGCGGATTGCGGAATAATGACGAAGTACGAAGTACGAAGGAAAACGAAAGCTAGCGACACAATCCACATTCCGCATTCCGCATTCCGCATTCCTCAGTCCCGGCGAATCACCCTCGCTGCCTGCCCGACGACGATGGCACCTGGGGGCACATCCCTGGTGACAATGGCCCCTGCGCCGATCACTGCGCCCTCACCTATCGTCACGCCTTTCAGCACTATCGCCCGGCAGCCGATCCACACCCTATCGCCGATCCGCACCGGTTTCGCTACAGGCGGCGCATCACCGACTCCATGCTGGTCGGTGTCCATGATCACCACGTCCCAGGCGATCTTGCAGTCCTGGCCGATAGTGACCTCCTGTTGGGCAATAATCTCTACGTTGCGGTTGAGATATGTACCATTGCCTATGGCGATCCGTGCACCGCGCATGACTTCGAGCCGGACGCCCGGAAAGAAGGTACAGTTGGCCGCCTCGATGCGGCCCCCCTCGTTGCGGATCCTGATGCAAGGCAGTCCCGGCTCGCGCACGAGCACGCCCGCGCTCGAAAACCGAAAGCGCAACCACAACCCCAGAAGATGGCTGAGGAGCGAATGTTCTCGAAGGCGATTGCGTACGCGCTGCCTCATCGTCCTCCCTGGCATCATCTCGGTCTGCATCCGCATCTGCTTCGTCCAATTACGAATTACGAATTACAACTTGCGACGGCCCAATTCGTACTGCTCGTAATTCGTAGTTCGTAATTCCTGGTAGAAGCGTTCCAGCCGGTCGACCGCGGCTCGCCAGGTATATAGTGAGTCGGCGCGGTGCCGTGCAGCCTGCCCCAATCGCTGCGCGAGCGCAGCATCGTCGAGTACGCGAACGACCTGGCCGGCAAAGTCTTCAGCCGTGTCGCTCAGTAGAATATTCTCGTCATGGTTCACGTCGAGGCCCTCGGCACCGATATGTGTGGCAACGATCGGCTTGCCCATCGCCATCGCCTCGACAATCTTCAGACGCGTGCCCCCGCCAATCCGTAGCGGAGCGATGACCACCGCCGCCCGCTCCAGGTAAGGGCGCACATCATCGACCAGCCCGGTCACGATCACATCTTCCGATGCCCTGCTCATGATAGCAGGCGGCGGCTGCTGTCCGACGATCATGAGCCGCGCTCCGGGGTGCTGTTGCTTGACATAAGGGAACACCTCATCAAGGAAGAAGAGGAGCCCTTCGGTATTGGGATAGTAGTTTATTGCGCCGAAGAAAAGGATCGTGCCTGCTTCGACAGGGGCACCGGAAGGCTGGAAGAAATCGGTGTCGACGGCGTTAGGGGTGACAGCCGTGGGTTTGCCGGGAGCGTCACGGCGCAATAGCTGCTCATCTCGCTCTGAAGTAAGCGTGATTCCGTCGAATTGCTGCCAGGCCGCGCGTTCCTCGCGCCGGAGCTTCAGGTAGTTAGCCCAGTTGTATAGCTTGCGAATCGAGGGCCGCTCTGCAGCGGTAGTCCGCCACAGGATATCATACTCGATATTGTGCTCGTCGAGGACAAGATGCGCGGTGCGCGGCAAGCGATAGCAGGCCATTTGCGAATGCTCGGTCGTGATCACGTCAAAATCGCCCCGCGCTACCAGCTCATCGAGCGCTCGCTGGAACGCCGGGTGATGGTAGATTAGCCGCTCGTAGCTCTGCGTATTGAGGAGCGAGCGCAACTGGATTCCGCGCTTCCGCTTTCGTTCGAGAGCCCGGTCCACGCGATCGTTCTCTACCGTTACCAACCTCGGTGCAGTATTGCCTCGTCGCGCTCAGGGCAGCATCCGTCTCCTCGCCGGGCGCGGTGAAGGCAAGCAGGGAGACCTCATGCCGCCGCGCCAGCTCGCTGAGCAGCCCATGCACTCGCCGTGGTGCGCCCGACTGAGGCGGGCTCGGCAGATATGGCGATAGGAATAGATAGCTTCATATTTCTACGAGTTGTCAGTTGTCAGTTGTCAGTTGTCAGTAGACCGGTGGGCAGTGATCGGTCGTCCATCGTCCATCGTCCATCGTCCGGTCTACTGACAACTGACAACTGACAACTACGTCCCCTACTCCATTAAAGGCCTATAGACCCGCGAGCGTGGCTTCACGGTGCGGGTGCCGATAGGGCGGGCCGGAACCCCGGCAACCACGGAATAGGGCGCAACGTCGCTTGTAACGACTGCCCCCGCCGCCACTACCGCACCTTCCCCTACGGTCACGCCCGGCAAGATCATCGCCCGGCTGCCGATCCAGACGTGGTTGCTGATCGTGACGGGGGCCAGAATCTCCCTGAATAGCGGGTCGTGCATATCGTGGCCGTCGGTGAGAATCCAAACGCCCGGCGAGATATCGACATTGTCGCCAATTGTGAGCCCACCGCGGCCATCGAGGCAGCACTGCTGATTGATTACGCTCCGGCGTCCGATCGAGATGCTGTGCCGGCCCGGTCGTGCACGACCGCGGATATGGAGGTAGAGGTCCATCAACAATGCTGACCCCTCACCGATCCTCATCCCCAGCACCTGCCGGTACCAGGCATGACGCACGGCATAGATGGGAACCCGTGCGATAACGTGATTGGTAATGTAGCGCACAAGCGCAAGGATCAGCCCAGCCCTCATGCTTGCGTCTCCTCGGCCATTGCGGATTGCGGATTGCGGATATGCTCGTGGTCTTCCGGATGGCTCTTGCCGTCCGCGCAATGAGCTGTGATCTTCCGAGAGTGCTGCGCCAGCCCTAAAGGGGACCCGTGTATTGCGGATTGCGGATTGTCAGACCGCGGACGACGGACGATGGACGATAGTTCGCTTCGCTCACCGATCGACGGCCAATGATAGCTAGGAAGCTCATCCGCCGATGAGAGATCAAGGATGGCGGCCTCTCTTCGAATTGCGGATTGCGGATTGCGGATTGCGGATTGGGTCACGCTTCCGTCGTCCATCGACCGTCGTCAGTTCTCCATCGTCCGTGGTCTGAAAGGCCGCAATCCGCCGCCGGCCAAGCGCCGCCACGATAAGGCGGAAATCTTCGGGCGGTACCAGACGCAGCAAGATCCCGACGAGAGCATAGATCGCGCCGCCGAGGGGGACCAGTGCCAGAAGTGGGAGGCCCTGCCCGCGCAGGACGGTAAGGACGAGCGCCATCGCTGCGGACGCGATACCGGCCTTGGCGAGCACGCTGGCAGTCGAGCGAGCCAGCAGGCCTCGCGGCATCACTACAAGCAGATAGATCAGGATAAATCCTTCCGTCGCGGCTGTCGTAAATGCTGCCCCAACATGCTGGAAAAGCGGGATAAGAACCAGATTCAGGCCGAGATTGAGGACCAGAGCCAGTCCGGCCACCACGGTCATCTTGCGCTCCTCGTTGAGGCTTACCAGTGTAACGGCCAGGATTGAGTTGACATAAAGAAGCAGGAGTGCGACTGCCAGCCACTGCAAAGCCGGCACGGCGTTCACGAACTCGGGCTGCCGGTAGATGAACCTGATTATCGGGTCCGCGAGCGTGAAGAGCCCAACGCTGATCGGCATGCCGACGATCAGGATAACGTCGAGCCCTTTGGACATTGCCTTGCGCAGGGCCGGGCGTGACTGTTCGGAGAGCCGCGCCAGGATCGGGAAGAGGATTGCGGACGCGATGATGCTGGGCAGGAAGACGAGGGTGTCGAACAGGCGGTAGGCTGCACCGTACCAGCCAAGCACGGCCGCGCCGGTGAGCTTTGAGAGTAGGATTGTGTCGAGCCTGTAGTAAAGCGATCCGAGGACCCAGTAGGCGAAGAATGGAAGCGCGTTACGCAGCAAAGTACCAATAATGCGCCGGTCAAGCCGCAGCTCGATCCGCGCCACGCGCCGCAAGCAGAGGCCCTGCATAGTTGCGCTGGCTGCCGACCCTGCAACGAAGACGGCCGCCATGGCGATCACCCCAAAACCAAGCCAGAGCAACACGATCGCGAGAATGCAGACGAGCACCTTCTCGATGATCGACCCGACCGCCGCAAAGATGACTCGTTGCGTGCCCTGGTAGACCGCGGTGAAGGTGGTCGACAGGCCATTAGCGACAAGAATCAGGGAATATACCGCGATCACGCGTCCCGCTTCGGCGCTGTAACCGAGCAAGAAGATGAGCGCGATGATAGCCAGGTAGGCCACCGCTGACAGGGCGAGCTTGATCGCGAGTGAATTGACCAGATAGGGGCCGGCAAGATCGCGGTCGCGGGCCACGGCGCGCACGAGCTGTTGATTGAGCCCGAATTCTACCAGCACACCGAACAGCAGGCTGAACGACATCGCCAGGTAGAGCGTCCCAAAGGCGTCGACGCCGAGCCGCGCACCGAGCACAGCGGTGGTCACAAGGGTAGCGCTCCAGGTAATCATCTGAGCGACAAGCATGATCGCCGTGTTGCTCAGCGCCCTGCCAATTGCGGATTGCGGATTGCGGATTGCGGATTGCGGTTTAGGGACTACCATAACTGCCTTTTGTGGATTGCGGACCATTCAATTGCGGATTGCGGATTGCAGGATTGCGGATTACCATGAGAATCTTGGCGAACCTTTGCGACCTTTGCGTCTTGGCGGTTAGGGTAATCCGCAATCTGCAATCCGCAATCCGCAATTTTAGGGAGTTTGGCCAGCACGCCTAGCATGCAGCCAAGGAAGATCATCGAGCGCGAGTAGGTTAGGCCGAGGTCGCCATACGAAAAGACTACCTGCATGAGCACAACGCCGCCAACGACGAGAGCAAGCGCTCGCAGGTAGCCATCGCGTAGCTGCCGGAAGGTGACGATCGCGAGAATGGTTGCCGAGCCCATCAGGTTCCAAAAAAGAATGAACCCTATCAACCCCATCTTCATCCAGACCCAGTAGATGGCGTTGTGAGCAATGAAACGCCAGTACGTAAAGCCGGTAGCGTCGAGCGCGGGCTCCGCCACTATGAAGGAGTAGGGTCGCCCGAAGCCGAGGCCGGTAATCGGCGCGGTGCGGAGGTTGTAATAGATGTTCGAATTCTCCAGCACGCGCCAGGCGTTGGAGGAGAGATCTCTGGCGGTTGCGGGTGCAAACAGCGAACGGACCGCACGGATCGGCTCGCTGAGCGTCCCGGTGCCGTTCCAGAAGAGGACTAGGTAAATGCCGAGACCAACGACTACCAGCGGCACGAGGCGTATGAAAATGTCCCGGCGGGTGCGTAGCAACAGGACGGCGACCAGGGCCAGCCCGACCGCCAGCACCACAAAGCCGAGGCGCCGGTCGGTCACCAGCAATGTAAAGATCAGGAGCGGCAGCACCACCAGCATTACCCGAAGCTGCCGCCGCACCTCTGCCTCCAACCGCCCTCCGAAAAAGAGGAGGGCAGCAACCAGCAGGACAAAAGCGGCAAAGAAGACGACATCCTCATGGCCGGTGATCGCGTCAACCTGTAACCCGTTCGAGCGCACATCAATATAGCGCACGATCCCCTGGACGCTCTTGAGGCCAATCGCAGCGATGAAGAGCCAGACGAAGGTGCGAAGCTGCGCTCGTGTCTGGATGAGGTTGCAGGTGAGCAGATAAATGACCACGAGATAGAAGAACGAGCGCGTCTCCTCCCAGGCCGCCCGCGGGTCGAATGGCCCAGCCCCACCCCCACCGACTAGGCCGTAGCCGATCGACAGGACCACGAAGGCCAGGAAGAGCATCAGCGGCACGAAGAGCTGGCCGCGCACGAAGGTCGCGCCGCGGCGAGCGACAAGCGGGAGCAAGACCACTGCAAGGGTCAGGAGGAGGATCATCTCAAGGGGGCTAACCGGAAGCGGGAAGCTGGAGGTGCCCGCCAGGGTCTGGTAGAAGGGGAGTCGTCCCGTCACCGGATCGAGCCCAACAATACCCCACTGCTCAAGCAAGAGTGCACAGAATAGGAGCAGGTAAAGCCCGAGGCGCGGTCGAAGTGCGATCGCCGTGACGCCAATCAATACCCCCAAACCAATCGCCAGCGGGACGGGCCCTGTGAGCAGCACGAGCAAGACGGCGAAGGCCAGGGCACACAGAATGAGTTCCCGCCGTTCCCGCAAGCCGCTCCAGGCGTTGCCTCTTCAGCAGAAGGCCGACCGATAGGTTTTGAGTAGGGTAGAGCATAAGTGGTTAGTGGTTAGTGACTAGTGGTTAGTGGTTAGAAATAACCACTAACCACTCGTCACGGCTTCGCCTGCGTCACTACATCGAGCATGACCATTAGGACTATGCCTGCCAGCAACAGCCAACGAGCACGTCCATCAAAGTGGCGTGCGGTCAGCCCGACCAGGCAAAAGTAGGCCAGCATTCCAACTACCAATATCATCGTTAGCCCTTCGGGAGTTCTGAGTTCAAAGTAATAACTCAGAACTCAGAACTGCATCGCAACTCATCTAGAGCCGCTGGTCAAGCCAGGACGGCAGATCGGGCCGGCTGTCGTTCAGGACTACTCCAAGGACAACGCCCTCCCCGAGCTGGTCGAGCGCCTGCCGCACCAGCTTGGCCGGAGTTACTTCGGCCCGGACGACAAGGATTAGCTGGTCGGCGAGCCGCGCAAGAACTTGAGAATCGGTGCTGTTCAACACCGCCGGTAGATCCAGGACGACCAAACCATACCGCAATCGGAGTTGGTCTATTACATCGGGCAGGGTCGCTGTGCGAATGGCCAGAGGGAAGCTGTGCGCCGGCTCGCCGAGGGGCAGGATAGCCAGTCGCTCGACGTCGGTCTCCTGGATTGCCGCTTCGAGGTCGCACTCACCGCGCAGCACCTGGATCAGGCCCGGCCCAGGGTGGATGGCCAGGCGAGGGTCCTCCGGCGGGGCACCCGCGTTGCACTGGACCAACAGGATGGTGTCCGACTCATTGTAATTGCGGATTGCGGATTGTGGATTGCGGATTGATTGGGTGTCGCCGGTGGTCGGTGGACGATCTTGCGAGCTATCCATCGCAATCTCAGGAACCTCAATCCGCAATCCTGTGAGCGCCCCATCCTCGGCGAGCGCCGCGACGAGCCCTGACGCAATGGTCGTCTTGCCTTCCCCCGCGATCGCGCTGGTGACACCCACGATAGGGTGTTGCTGCGCCTCCAGGCCCAGCAACACACGAGTGTACAGGTTGCGGAACGAGGACGTTTCGATTGCGGATTGCGGATTGCGGATTGCGGATTGATTCACGCGGGCCACCCGCTGGCGGTCCTTCGTCCCCACGAAAGGCATCATTATCGGTATGATTGGCATCGTCACCTCACTCTGGTCTGAGTACTGAGTTTTGAGTTGAGTACGACGGTACCGAAACTCAGAACTCGTAAATCCCTACGGTTTGGTCTCGGTCATGGTGCTGGGATAAACAGTCGCGGGTTCATCGAATTGGCTTGCGGACGCATGGACGCGAGAGGCACCCGCCCGCTGCTGGCGACCGCCGCCACGGGCTCGGTTGGACGGCAGGTGCGGGACCGCGTCGAGAAGCGGCACGTCCGTCAATCGCTGCAGATCGTCTCCGTTGCGAATGGTGGTATCTTGCCAGGTGGCGAAAGCGATGGCGCAGAAGATTAGACCCAGGCTGGCGACCAGACCTATAGCCAGGTATTCCAACAGGCGCGTGAGCGTCGCCGCAGGCTGCGTCGGCACGGTCGGAGCATCGAGTATTTGGAACTCATACTGGCGGCTGCTCCCGGAAAGCGCATCGACGGCGTTTGCCTGCTGAATTTTCGCGCTGGTAGCGTTGAGCAGAGCCCGTGCCGAATCCAGATCGCGCTGCAAACTCTGGAGCTCGAGGTACTGCGGCGAGGAGGGGTCAGGGAAAGGGTGAGCGGTCTGGAAATCATTGACGCGCTGCGTCGCGGCGTCCACCTGGCCCTGATAAATCTGCAGTTGCTTCTGGTAGAACTGGTTCTCGATCGCCGTCTGCTGGACACGCGCTGTCAGGTCCCATGTGCGGAACTGGTCGATTGTGCTTTGTACTATCTGCTGGCAGAGGATCGGGTCGCTGCCAGCATAGGTGATCTTGACGGTGTTTGATCCGAGGGACGTCACGGCAACCTTCCCCCTCACGTCCTTGATTACCTGATCCCGGTTGGGGTTGCTCATAAGTCCTCCGTACGCCGTTGTGTTCGTGAGGACCGCGGCAACGAAAGAGTTGGTCTGGAGAAGCTGGTTAATCTTGTCCGCCTGTTGCTGCGCCGGGGACGCAGCATACCCGGCCGGGGTATTGGGGTCAAGGATAGTAGCAAGGGCCGGCGTATCGACCCAGATGCGCGCCGTCGCCTCGTACTGGGTGCGGGCGAGGTAGTAGGTGCCCAGGGCCGTCGCTGCCAGCAGTAGCAGCAGCACGGGCACATAGAGCCGCCGCCCGCGATAGAAGGTGCCGAGATAGCGTCTTACACTCATTTACATGCCTCCATCGATGAGAAATGAGGTATGAGATTCTGAACGCGACTTCTCATATCTCATACCTCATTTCTCATCTCATTCACCATTCCAAACGTTGCCCGGTGCGTCTTCACTCCGGATTCCGAATTCCGAATTCACCATTCCGTAGATGCTTCCATCTTCAACAGGCATCATAATGCCACCCAAATAGAGTGATGGCGGCGTGGGCATCGCCTCCACTGCTACTGGAACCAGATCAGCCAGGCTAATTTCCGCAACGCGCTCCGGCGACGGAATGAGGTCGCGTGTCTCTTGCGGAACGCCGCCAAGTACCGTCTCGCAATAAACGTGCCGCTGTGCTTCCCAGGAGTAAGCTCGATAGCGCCGGCTGGCTGACCTGACCATCGCTAACGCGCGGGCAGGGTTGTGGTAGAGGTCGAGCAAGGCACGGGCCAGATCGGCGGGATCGTCCGAGGCGAAGAATTGGAAGCACGAATCGTCGAAGTGAGTGCGGACCGCCGACGTCTCGGCTATAACCACCGGCTTACGCATAGCCACATACTCGTACATCTTTTGAGTGTGAGTTAGGTCACGGAAGCTATCGCGCTTCGCCGCAATAACGCCCACGTGAGCTCGGGCGATCCCGTCCAGCAGCTCCTCTTCCGGTACGAAGCCATGGGCTATGACCTTGTCTGCAACCCCCAGTTGGTGAGCCAGCGCCTCCATCTCCGGCAGGTAATCTCCCTTGCCGTAGACGTGGAGGACGACGCCCGGGATCTCACATGAAAGGTGCGCCACCGCGCGCACCATCGTATCGAGGCCGTACCGCTGTGCGACCAACCCGTGCGCTACCAGCTCAAATCTGCCGTCCGGCTGCCACAGGACCGGCTCGAGAGTACGAGGGCGGAAGATGGCCGAGTTCGCGGCGTTGAGCACGACGGCGATTTTCTCCGGCGGTGTTCCTCGCGAAGCGAAGACATCTCGCTGCTGAGGCGTACAGGTGATCACCTGGTCCGCGAACGCGAGGCATCTCTGCTCTACCCACCCCAGCAGGCGCACTACAGGGTGCTGCGGTGACACATGGTATTTTGTGCAGAAGAGCTCAGGGGTGCATTCGTGCATGTCGAGCACAAGCCGGGCGCCGAAGACCTTGCACGCCGCTGCCGAGAATACCAGGAAATCGGGCAAGGAGTTTACTTGCACGACGTCATAGCGCCGCCGGACGAAGCGCGCTGTGAGTATGGCGAATGCGAGCACGAAGAAGGCGCTATATTCGTAGACATAGTGGAATACCGAGCCACGGTAATGTTTGACGGGCAACCTGCGTACATGGACGCCATTGATGACCTCGCTTACAGGCTCGCCAGGCATGCGCAAGGCGAGGACATCGACGTGGTGCCCGGCGTCGGCCAGCGCTTCCGCCTCGCGACGCCCGCGAGGGTCCTCCGGGTAGTAGTAGTGGCGGATGATGCAAATACGGCTCATCGATCTCCCTTTTGATGGCGTGCGTGCCGTTCGGGTCCATTGCACATGCCCCCGACGGGCCAGCACAGCAAAATAAAGTCCCAGCCGCCATAGCACGAAGGCTGGGGCGACGAGGAGTGACCGGTAAATATGTGGGTAGCGGGCGGATGCGAGTTGCATGCCTCGGAGGGTATAGAGGCATTGCGCAACAAGACCTATTATGGCCAGGATGACCAATGGAGCGATCCCCGACAGGAGGCTCAGCCCCAGGAGAGCGGTCGTCAGAGCGATAAGGATGGAGAAAGGCGGGATCAGCAATTCAACTGCTCCATCGATGCTAGCCCACGACGAGCCGCGTAGCCCATGACCAAATAGTGAAGAAACGTGTCGCCGCATCGCGTCGAGCCTGCCGCGCTCCCAGCGTTCGCTTTGTGTGCGCGCTGCATCGAGCGACTGCGGCATCTGCGTAGTTATGATGGCGTCGGGAGCGAAGGCTACGTGCAACCCGGCAGCCAGTAGCCGCCCGTGCAACTCGTAATCCTCGGCCAGGGAGTCCGAATCCCACGCAAACTGCTCGGCGCAATGGCGCGCAATGCACATACCGTTGCCCCGCAACCCCACCGAGAGGCCCAGGGCGCTTCGCCCGAGCGGGCGGAGATGGCTGATGAATTCGTAGGCCAGGGCGCGCAGCCTGCCGATCCGATCGGTACCGGGATCCTCGATCTGGATAAGTCCCTGGATAAGCGGGCTGCCCGCACGCAGGCGTGCATCCATCGCTCGGAGGAAGTAGGGCGAAACGACCGAGTTGGCATCGAGCACAACGAAAGCATCTATTGAGTTGCCCGATTTGCCGGCAAGAAGGCGCTGCACGAGCCAGTTGAGCGACCACGATTTTCCTTGAGGATTGGGGTCGCGCCGCTCATGGACCGTTGCGCCGAGACTACGGGCAATGTTAGCCGTCTGGTCGGAGCAATGGTCAGCGATGACGTGCACCCTGAAGAGGTCGCGCGGATAATCAAGCTCATTGACGCTGACGAGGAGTTCGACCGATCACGAGCTCTTCCTCGTGAGCAGGGATAAGGATCGCAAAGCGGCTACCGGGCGTACCCTTCCAATTGCGGATTGCGGATATGCTCGTGGTCTTCCGTGTGGCACTTGCCGTCCGCGCAATCGGCATGTGCCGTTCGGAAGAGCTGCGCCCGTATTGCGGATTGCGGATTGATTGGTCGTCGGCCGATGAGAGTTTAGCGAACTCTCGATGAGCGGAACGTGAACTATCCTTCGCAGGCTCAGGATCGGTCGTCAGTAATCCGCAATCCGCAATCCGCAATCCGCAATCCGTCCTGGGCCGGCGGAGGCTGGCGACGGCCAGAAGAAGCAGATATAGAGACAGCAGTGTGCTTGCAACTACGGCGCAACCGAGCAGTATGGCCAATATATCCTTAATCAAGGTGAGCACCGAGCTAAGAATCATCGTGAACACCTACACTTTCCGCTCCCAGGTGGAAACGCTTCCTGTCCGTGGGCCGATTTTTGGCCCCGCATACTGTCACGGCGGTCACGCAGTTCACTTCACGCCTCCATATTGGGTGGAGGCGGTACGCCATTGTGCCGCAGCCAATTATTTCTTTATAGGTTTGGCCCCCGGTCCAGGGGTCCTACCCTTTAGCCTTGGGTGCCAGGCAGAAAAGGATCCAGGAAGGGTTCCTTCATATCGCATGAGCGAGTGTGGCTCCCTGAGATATCGCGGCCAGAACAGCCCTGGCCCCAACTCTCACATCAGTCCGAACGTACTGCGCCCGGATCATTCCGAAAGTATTGCAAGGCCTCACTTGCAAATTCCGTGCCAAAATCGACAAGCGAGCATATTGCATATCGCCAACGTGAACTGAGACCACTCGGGTGGCGAACAACCGGGCTGCAAACAACGGTTGAAATCGCGCGCCAGGCTTACGAAGTCCGCATGGCGGACTGTTCAGGCTTTAGAGACGCATTGCGCCCCGTAGGGGACCCCGTATGCGTCTCTACGAAGGCAGGCTTTGCATTAGCACGCGGGTTCATCCGCCGTTCATTGATGCGAAGCACGTATCGCGGCTTTCACTCTCCGTTAGCTGGAGCATTGGTGAGCGCAGTGCAGTTGCAAAAGCTGGACAATAGCGGTAAATTGGACATCCGGCTGCCTTTTTTTGTTATCATTAGGTAACAAACGGAGATTGGATCCGTTGTATACTGCGGACTGGTGACGCGTCACCGGTTGTCAGCTATTACGAGTAGTCGACCGTCAACATTCCGCATTCCGCATTCGAGAGAGGAGCGACTATCAATGCATGGACTGAATAAGGCACTGGTAGCCCTTGGTAGCAGCCTGGTTATCCTGGCTCTGCTGCTTGGCTTGTCCCTGGGTGGCACCCGTGCCGCGTCTACTGCGAGCACCCTACCCGCCAATTGGATCAAGGGCGTCAACATGATCGGCTATTCGGTCGATCCGTATAAGATCTCCAACCAGCACGACGCTATCGCATCGTGGGTGGCAACCGGGGCGAACTCCATTGCCTACGCCCCCCGCTGGTTCATGGACGCCCCAACGTCAACCACTATCGCCCCGGCGGCCGATCTCGGCTCTCCCTCGGATGAATTGGTCATCGCCGCCATCGACGAGGCCCACCGGCAGGGTCTCCGTGTGATGCTACGCCCGTATCTGGACGTCAAGGACGGCTCCTGGCGAGCCGACATCACACCCACCAACGTCGGGGCATGGTTCGCCAGCTACACGGCGTTCATGGACCATTACCTGGATATTGCGAAGGCCCACAATGTCGAGGAGTTCACCCTGGGCGTCGAGCTGATCAATATGACCGAGCCCCAGTACGACTCCAACTGGTCGGCTATCATCGCGGACGCGCGGGCGCGATTCCCGGGCTTGCTCACCTATTCGGCCAACTGGGGCAAGAGCGACCGGGTGGAGTACACGCAGATCGACTGGTGGGGCAAGCTCGATTACATCGGGATTTCCGCCTACTTCCCTCTGAACGAGGGGGACAGTCCCTCCCTGGAGCAGATGGTGGCCGGCTGGACCAGCTACACCGACCATTGGGGCGGCACGTATAAGTGGATCGATACCATCAAGGCGGTGCACGATCGCTTCAACAAGGACGTGGCCTTCACCGAAATCGGTTACGGCTCATACATCAACTCCCCGGCCCGCTGGGATCAGCCACAGAAGACAGACGTGGTCGATCTGGGGGTCCAGGCGCGCGCCGTTGATGCGACCCTTCAGGCCTGGAGCGGTATCCCCTGGTTCCGTGGCATCTACTGGTGGCATTGGGAGCCATACGTTGGCGGCGGAGGGCAGAACGACCCATCCGACTCATTGAACAACAAGCCTGTGGTGCAGGTGCTCACAAACTGGTATGGAGGCACCGGCCAGCCGCCGGCTCAGCCGACGCAAGGCCAGCCCACGGCCGTACCTGGTGGGCCGACACCGGCGCCGCAGCCGGGTGGTCAGCCCCGCCCAGCCCCGCAGCCAGGCCAGGCTGGCGTCAACAATCCGGCCTTCGACCGGGTCGCTTCCCCCGGCCCCGATAGCCCTACGCGCGTCTACTTTCAGGCTACGGGACACACCCTGCAGGGCCCGTTCTACGACTACTGGAAAAGCCACGGCGGGCTCGGGCTGTTTGGCTACCCGCTCTCCGAGGAGTACCAGGAGGTTAGCGCGACCGACGGCAAGCCGTACACGGTGCAATACTTCGAGCGCGAGCGCTTCGAGCTGCACCCTGAGAACGCAGGCACCCCGAATTCGGTGCTGCTAGGCCTGTTGGGCAGCCTCATGGTGAAGGGACGCACCGATAGCGCCTTTGGCCGGATCGCCGCCTTCCCGTCAGATCCCACGCGCGTCTACTTCGATGCAACGGGCCATAGCCTGGGCGGCACATTCCTGACCTACTGGAACCAGTACGGCGGCCTGCCGGTCTTCGGCTACCCCCTCTCGGAGCAGTTCCAGGAGGTTAGCACCACCGACGGCAAGCCGTACACGGTGCAGTACTTCGAGCGCGCCCGCTTCGAGCTGCACCCCGAGTATGCCGGCACGCCTAACGAGGTGCTGCTAGGCCTGCTAGGCCATTGGTACTCGGGGCGATAGGCCTGCGGGAATTACGAATTACGAATTACGAATTACAATTATTCGTAATTCGTAATTCGTAATTCGTAATTCGCTAGCTAGCTGCACATCCTGGGAAGAACGTTAGAGAGACGATCTTGGAGGACTGTCCTCTCGTTACGTTGGCACCGGGCTTGAAGTAGGGTCTGTTGTGTGGAGGATTGCAAGGCTCACCCGGACCTCCACATTGATAGCCTCCGATAGCTCCTGTTGAAGCGAGAGCCTCTATCCATCGCCAGAAGGTGCTGCCCACCGCCACGTCCTCGAACGTCTGCTGCCCTGACGGCGGGGCAGGAAGCCCTTTAGCCGAGGCCACGATCTTGGAGGTCTGCCCTCTCGTCACGTTGGCATTGGGGCGGAAGTATGGACGGTTCTGTGGCGCGATGCAAGGCTCACCTGGACCCCCACATGGATAGCCGCCGATTATGCCCCTTGAGGAGAGGCGCTGCACAAAAGCATAAAAGGTCGAGCCTGCTGCTACGTCCTGAAATGTCTGCTCGGAGTGCGTCTCAGCATACCCCGCAGCGTTTGAGACTATCTTCGATAGCTGCCCTCTTGTTACGCCGTTGTTCGGGCGGAACGTGCCGTCGGGGTAGCCCGAGATGATACCCCGGCAGGCCAGGCAGTGCACGAAATCGTAGAAGGTTGAGCCCAGAGGCACATCGCGGAACTGTACCGTGCAAGTAATGCATGGCGGCTCGGGAGTGCCCGTCATCCCGGCCACCGCGGTGGCCGTCGCGCCATTGCCGTAGGCAGGAGTATTCGTCGCCGCCAGGGCCGTCGCGGTGGCCCCGTTTCCGGGCGTCGGCACGGGCGTGTAGATCGTATGCCCGATACGAACGTCGGCGGGATGCGCGGCATCGAGAGCGGTCATCGCCGCCTGAAAGTCGTCCCACGTGCCGGTGCCCTGGTCGTAGTAGCTCCACCCCAGCGCGCCCGCCCAGTGATTAGCGTAGATGCCCTCAAGGAGTTGGTCGGGGGTGTAGGGGGTCACCGCCCAGTATTGGCTATGCGTGGCGATGCCCCGATAGGCCGAGCCCTGGCTGTGTGCGCCGTCGAGGTCGAGCGCCGTGGCCAGCAGTGGGAAGCCCTCACTCCAGCCGGTGCGACGGCCAGGGCCAGAGGACCTCCGCCGTGCCGCTGAAACCCGCCGGCACGCCCGGCAAGCTGCTCGTCGAGGCGACCCACTGGCCCAGTGGCGGGACGATGATCGATGTGTTGAAGTAGACCTGCTGCCGCTATCGTTGTTCAACGTCACCCAGACTGTGATCGGAGTGGAAGGGCTGACGTTCTGCACGGAGAGCGTGGTGTTCTGGCCGCTGCCGTCGGCGTTCAAGCTGTGGACGACGGGGAAATGGAAGCGCTGGTCGGGGTTCTGGGTGCCGGCATAGAGCATCGTCGTATTGACGGGGCCGTTGGTCGTCACGCTCCGCATCACCGCAGCCGGATTCTGGTCGGAGGTGATGATCGCGCTCCCCTCGAAGCCGCCCGGCAAGACGGCCTGCGGCTGTACGACCGCCGAGCCGTAGAGCGGGCAGGGTTAGCGTCTGGCGTGGCGATGAGCGCCCCTGCGGAGTTGTAATAGCTGACGATATCGTGCGCGGTGTCGCAGCACGGGTTCTGCACGTAGAGCGTCGGGCTGCCGTTTGCTCCCCAGTTGCGCACCGATGGCAGATAGACGGCGTGGAGGTAGCCCTGTCCCTCCCCGTTATATGCATCGCTGCCAAGCTGTGGGTCGAGATCGTAGGCTGTAGCGACCAGCGGCCGGCTGCCGGTGATCACCGCGCTACCCTGGAAGCCGGCCGGCGGCCCGGGAGGCGAGCCGGGCAGCAGCGGATCGATCAGTGCCGAGCCGCGTGGCGCGAGGGTCAACGCGCCGGTGGCCGACTGCGGTGCCCGCCTGGTTGTAGTAGCTGATCGTCACCGTCGCGGTATGCACCCCTGTGTTCTGCACGGCAATGCGCGTGCGGTGCGTGCCCTGGTTCGTGATGCGCGGCAGCCAGGTGACCAGGTTGGCCTGGTCCTGGCCGTCGTAGGCCGTCTGCTCCCCGGCTGTCAGGATTCCGGTCTGCGTGATCGCTGCGGCCACCGGGCCGTTCGATATGATGCGGGCCGCCCCCGCGAAGCTGCCGGTGCCCGGCGGCACAAGGCCGGTCCAGCCGCCGTAGGGCTGGAGCACGACCGACTGCGTGCTGGCCGCCGTGCCGTTTGGGTTGTCGTATTCGATCGTCGCTGTGTAGGGGCGGGTACAGGGTGCGTCGCCACCGGGCGCATAGGCCGTGCAGATATAGCGCAGGGCGAGCGTGCTCGTCTCGCTGCTGCTGCGGCGCACGCTGGGCAGATAGACGGGAGCGGTGCCCCCGTTGGCCGGCAGCTCTCCTATCACCACAGGTGCGTCGAGTTGCTGCTGCGTGCTGTTGTAGTCGATGCTCATCGGACTGCCGTTGTTGACCGTGCCATCCATCCAGCCATAGTAGTGAGCGCCGTAATAGTCGAAGCCGAGACCGTTCCAGATCCCCGGCTGCAGATACTGGCCGAAGCCCATGAACTTGAGCGAGGCAGAGCCGACCGTGGCGTACTGGTGGGCGCGTAAGTATGCACTGCCTGGGTAAAGCGGGCGAAGAAAGCCCGCATCTGGGCGACGTCAACGGGCTCCTGCACGGTCGGATTCTGTCCGGTGTACGGATTTTCGTTCAGCGCCCATTCGGGCTCGTTCATAATCTCCCAGCCGATGATATTCCGATTGCCGGCGTAGCGCTGGAGCATCGGGATCAGGGCGTTATTGAAGAAGGAGTCCTGTGCGCCGCCGGGCTGGTATCGGTAACCAGGTTGCGGTGGCCCCCAGCGTTGATCATGCAGCTTTGCCCGCTATCAGGTCCGGTACCAGGCGCGCCACTTCCAGGAAGCCAGCCGGCTGGCGCGTCCTGGGCCAGCTTCAGGTGCTCCAGCAACGCATCGCGCAACTCAGGAGGGAGCTTGGCCGCCGCGGCGTAGGCATCGCTCAGGCCGGTACCGCCGCACAGCCAGTTGGCGGGCTCGAAGGCAAGGAAGTCCCAGAGCGACCAGATAATATAGATGTTGTGATGCGCAGCGATCTCCATCGCCTGGTCCATGTGGTCGAAGAAGGTCGCGTCGAAGCCGGTAACCTTACTGTTGAGGTCGAACTCGGGCGCGCCACGGCCATCGCCGAAGAGCCACCAGCGGAGCACATGCACACCATGAGCCTGCATATCGGCGAAATCGGCATCGATGGCCGCATAGTTGAACGAGCTAGTATAGACCCAATTGCAGTTAGGATCGACCGATGACAGCGTGGCGATGTCGCCGCCGTAATACTGGTACTGCGGGTAGTTGATGCCCGCGAGGAAGTAGCTTCCATCCTGCCATGGTATACGGCTGCCGCGCGCCAGGTCAGGTTGGCCGGATTGGCGGGGCAAGCCCTGTTTCTCCGAGCCCGCCCCTGCAGAAGCGCTGCCGCTCCCGGCCAATGCCAGGCCTGCGGACAATCCCGTGACTGACAAGCCAGTGATAATCAACAGGATTAAAAGAGGAGCAGAAAACCGCACGCGATTCCCTGCTGACGATGTTGCTGGCATTTATAGTTCCTCCCTCAATGACGGAAATGGGCGTAAAACGTAAAACGAAAGACGTAACCGCCAAGACGCCGCCCCGGAGGGAACCCGTAGTTCCGCCAAGGTCGCCAAGGTTTCTACGGTTTGAACCACAAGGGCACAAAGATCATAGAGAATTGTTCTAGCTAATAACAGTAGAAACCTTGGCGAACCTTCGCGTTCTTAGCGTCCTGGCGGTCATGTTTCAAGCCACCACCGGTCGTCGGTCCAAGTAGGGCAATAGTTAATCAAATAACCCCCGACGTGAGCAGCCGGCCAGGTGTTTGCGCCTGGAAAGGCCCACCATCATTTGCCTGGTGCCACTGCAGCTCTGACACGCCGGGGTTCGATAGCTCCGTTCTATTGCAATAATCGCGCCTCGGATGGCGAGGCCTTGTTGATATGAGGTGAATGTAGTTGTTCATACGTAGCCGCACTGGTCTGATCGAGAAGCCGGTGCCTTCTATGGAGATTGTATCACACTCCGATTTACTCGAAGAGGTTATAGCCCGACCGGCTTAGAGAAAGAGGGGTGCAGCGAAGGATGGGGCACCCCTGCCTGGGTTTTGGTGTCCTCAAAATCTCTATATTCCCTACCCGGTTGGTCGAAGCTGCGTTAGGGAAAGGGGGTGCAAGGGTTCTCCCCTGCCGGGGTTTGGGGTGTCCCAAAATCCCTAAACTTCCCACATTCCCTATCAGGTTGAAGCTGCACCAGCAGGACGGCGAGGCAGTTACTGTGGGGGAGGCGGGTAGAGATCCTTGTAGCGGAAGGTGCCTAGCTGGCTTAGCAGCACATCATAGGGCGGCTGATTCTCGGGGTGAAGCTCAAAGACCGCCCGCTCAAAATACTGCACTGTGTAGGTCTGGCCATTGAGGTCGGATTTCTCCTGAAACTCGTCCGAAATTGGGTAGCCCTGCTGTGCGAGGCCGCCGTGACTCTGCCAGTAGTCGAGGAATTTGCCCCCCAGGCGCTTTGAGGTTTCCGGGAAGAGCACAGATCCGGGTGAGGTGTTCGGCATCTGGCCGGGCGCAC
Source organism: uncultured Chloroflexia bacterium (assembly GCA_963837315.1). GTDB lineage: Bacteria > Chloroflexota > Chloroflexia > QHBQ01 > JADMIH01 > JADMIH01. Next base: position 45,171 of record CAWINE010000010.1, on the reverse strand, counting down.
CGTTCGGGTATTTTTGCTGATAGCGAAAGGTACCGAGCTGTGAGAGCAATATATTGTATGGAGGCTGGTTCTCCGGGTGATATTCGAAGACGGCTCGCTCGAAGTATTGCACAGTGTAAGGCTTGTCATCCAGCGGCGAGACTTCGCCCATTACGCCGGATATCGGATAGCCCTGCTGTGCGAGGTCGCCGTTCTTCTGCCAGTAGTCGAGGAACAAGCTGGAGACCGTTTTGCCCGTTTCCGGGAATGTGCGGCTGCCCGAGCCCGGTATCTCCACGGTAGGCACTACGGGCACCTGAGTGGGGAGAGATTGTGGAGTGGTCGTCGCGGCTGGCAAAGGCGTGGCTGTTGCGGGGCAGCCCGGCGTGGGCGCATTTGCCGCGTTGGTGGACATCAAGCCTTTTGATACAAGGATGTCCTGGTCGCCCGAGCGCGCATCGTTCCAGGCCACGTAAACGGTATCCTTCGAGGTGTCAAGGCCCCAGTAGTCGCCCGCGGCATCGCCGCTTGCGGCCGGCAAGCCGACGTTGAGGTCCTGGGAGGAGGTGCTCACCCGTATGTCCGGCGCCCAGGTGGTCCCACCGTCGGTGCTGGATGAGTACCAGCTATCGAAGAAGCGGTTGTGTGGGTCGAGCCTTCGGTCGAGCCAGAATGCATGGACCTTGCTGTCGTTGCCCACGGCAATCACAGGCACGATATGGTCGCGTACCACCCCGGCAGGGTCGTGGCTCAGCCTGGTGGGCTGGGTCCAGCTTTTTCCGCCGTCGGTGCTCCTTGTGTACATGACATCGGTGCCGTCGCTTGCGAAGTTGCGGCTGTCGGTCCAGGTCACATAGAGGCTGCCGTTGTTGAGGTCTACCGCCGCGTAGATTGTGGCGAAGAATCTGAATGTGTCGCCGGTTCGCATGGGGCTGTTGGGCTGCTCAGCCGTGGCAACATTGGAAGCAGCCGACCATGTCTGCCCGCCGTCGCTCGACTTCGTTATTTGAACGGTACCTGTTTGGCCAGGGCCCCAGTTGGACATCATGAAATTGTAAACGGTGCCGTCGTGTGCAACCACCGGGAACGGATATTCGGTGCCATCCACGCCTATGTCCTGGCGGGCGGACCATGTAAGGCCCCCATCGGTAGAATGTTGCTCGACTACATTGTTGCCGCGTGGCGCGTACACCATGTACATGCGATGGTAGTAAGGACTGCATGGGTTGTTGTCGATAGCTAACCAGTCCTTATCATCGACACCAACCTCGATAGAGAAAACGGCCACCGATGGGCTGTGCCAGGTTGCCCCGTTATCATCTGTCCATGTTACAAAGACGCCTCCCTGGGTCTGTTTGGAATTGAGCGCGATGGCCGACACGTAGATACGCCCATCGTCTCGGGCCACCACCACAGGATCGCTCTGTGTGTCGAGTTGCGCCGGTATGCCGGGCATATGTACCTGCACGGGCCAGGTGGCACCTCCATCGGTCGAGCCATCTATCCACACATGCTTGACATCGCCTTCGCGGTAATCCTTGGAGGCAATGATCACGGTATTGGTATTGACGCGGCTCACCGCGATTGAGGGCTCGTGCTGGCCGAAGGCGGTAGCATCCTGGTTGGCTCTAATATTAGAGCCGAAATGGATTGTGTCTGGCGAACCAGTATCGTCCAGGGAAGAAAGTGGAGCAAACACCCAGCCCGGCAAGCTATCCCGGCCACTCTGTTCGGAGCTTGCATATCGTGGGGCGATGCCAATTGCGATTATTGCAGTTGCCAGGACAGCCACTATCGGAGCAATCAAAGCTCGCGTGCTTGTGCGTGATTGGGCTGGTAGGGAAGACATAGGGCATTCCTCTAATTGTTTAGCATAGCCAGTACAGAGATATCTCCAGTTGCTCACTTACTCTTGCTGGCAGCAATGAGATTCCTATAAATTAACTACGCCTTACGAGCCCGTTCAGTTCAATTGTGGAAGCGTGCGGAGATACCGCCGTCTATCGTGAGGGATGCCCACGTTATCCAGGCGGACTCGTCTGACGCGAAGAAGAGTGCGCCGTAGGCGACATCCAGGGGCGTGCCCAACCGCCCCATAGGCTGAAGCGCTATAGTTTCCTGGGTTAGCTGCTCAGGATCTTCAGTGGTAGCCAGCAGCTTGTCCCACATATTGGTGGCGATATAGCCAGGCAGGATAGAGTTCACCCGCACCTTTGGTGCGTGATCGAGGGCCATCGCCCGGGTCATAGCCAGCACGCCACCCTTGGACGAGGCATACGCGGTCATATCTTTGAGCGTCTGGACTCCGTGTATGCTGGCGATATTTACGATTGAGCCTTTGCTGGCAGCGAGCATGACCGGCAGCACCAGCTTGCTGCACAGCCAGACATCGCGCAGATTGACGTTGACTGCGTTGTCCCGTTCGTCTGGACCGGTATCCAGCGCTTTCTCCAGAGCACGATGCCCGCGTTGTTCACAAGGAAGTCTATCGCCCCTTACACCTGAAGCGTTTCCTTTACCAGCCCCTCAACATCTTCCATTACCGCGACGTCGCAGTACCTAAAATGGCCTTCGCCACCGTCCCCCAGAATATAGGCTTCAGTCGTTTTGCCCGTTTCGTCGTTTACACCGGCAATCATAGCTTTCGCGCCACCGACCGCAAAGAGCCTGCATCACGCCTCGCCGGTCCTCACCCCACCTCCTGTAATTATCGCCACCCCTCGTTCCAAGCGTCCTTTGTTAGCATCCATAGGTCTGCATCTCCAAGTGACCGGTGACCGGTGACCGGTCACCTGGTAAGCAGTAAGCGGCGTCTTTCGTCGTTCGTCCGCCTACTGACAACTGACAACTCACACAACATACTGCTGCAACAATTGCTTGGAGAGGAGTAGGCCGCGCTTGACTTTGTCGGTGGAACCTTCAAAGGCGCGGTCTTCGTGCTCGATGCTGACTACGTAGTCGTAGCCCACCGCATAAAGGGCGTCAATATATTTTTTGAAGTCTACATTGCCCATACCCGCCAGTTTGTCTACTCGCCAGCCAGAGCCGAACACGCCTGTCTGGTGCAGCTTTTCATAGTCCACGATGGCGTCCTTGGCGTGAATGTGGAATAGCTTATCCTTAAACTCGTACACGCACTTGGCGGCATCTATCCACTGCCAGAGGAGGTGCGAAGGGTCCAGGTTCAGCCCCAGGTTATCGGCGGGCACCATCTCGAACATCTGCCGCCAGATCGCGGGCGAAGTGGCGACGTTGGTGCCGCCGGGCCAGGTATCGGGATAGAGCATTGGGCAGTTTTCGATGGCGATTTTGACGTTATTATCAGCGGCAAAGCGGCAAAGTGGGTCGAATATCTTTTGGAAGTCTGCCAGCGTCTCCTGCACACCCACCTTGGGATCGCGCCCGACAAATGTGCCCACCACTCCTACGCCCAACATTCCGGCGGCCTTTATGACGTCCTTGATATGTGCCAGTGATCGCTCTTGAACTTCGGGGTTAGGGTCCAGGTAGTTGGGATAGTAGCCGAGCGAGGATATCTGCATTTTATGCTGCTCAAAGAGGGCCTTTATCTCGCTCGCCTTCCCGGAATCGAGGTTGGCAACGTCAATATGCGAGGTTCCTGCGTAGCGCCGCTCTTTCTGGCCCTGGGGCCAAACGGCAAGCTCCAGCATACCGAAGCCCTCACCGCTCGCCCACTCTACCAGCTCCTCCAGCGACAGCTCAGGGAAGCAGGCCGACAAAAAACCGAGTTTCATTCCCTTGTCTCCTCTCCGTCAATGGGTAGACACGCATTGCCCCCTTGAGGGGACCCGTATGCCTCTCTACTTACGCTCGATGAAATCGAGCGCCAGGCGAACCGCACCGGTAATTTGTGCCTTAGCGCCCAGTTGCGAGAGCTCCAACCTGGGTGCGACCGGCTTTACCAGAAGCCGGCTGAGGCGCGCCCTCAGCGGCAATATTAACGGATCGCCCACCGCGCTGACGCCTCCACCCAGCACTATCAATTCAGGATCGAGCAAAAAGCTCAGGTTCGCTAGCCCCAGCGACAGCGTGTCAAGCGTCTCCTCCCGCACCGCCAGGGCTACTTTATCTCCCTCCTGCGCTGCCTGGAATACCTGCGCAGTCGTAAGGCTTTCAGGATCGAGCGTCGTGCCCGTCACAGCCTTCCCTATATGTTGACGTGCCGTGTCAACAATTCCTGCCCCCGAGGCCCGCCGCTCCAACACGCCAAGCTTATCCGGACCCATGCTCTCCACGCCGTGAGTGTAGATATGGCCCACTTCCCCTGCTGCATTATGCGCGCCACGGTATAGCTGCCCGTTGACAAATACGCCGGAGCCTATGCCCGTGCCTATCGCTACAAACGCAAAGTTGGCACAGGATTGTGCCACGCCACGCCAGTGTTCGCCCACGGCTGCCAGGTTCACGTCGTTTTCAACGACCGCTGGAACGCCGAGAGCCTGCTCAAGCAGCGAATGCAGATCAAAATCGCTATCACTGATATTGGGGCACATCGTCACCCAGTTGTTCGACGGGTCGATGATACCCGCCACGGCCACGCCCACCGCCTTTATTTTACCGGCTGCCGGTCTCTGTCCCTGGTCCTCCGCGCTTTGCAGCAAGTCATCACGCAGCCTGACGAAGAACTGAGCGTAATCAGGTTGCCCACTCCAGCGAACGGTGCTCGCCTGTGCCTGGGCCACCATCTCACCGCCAGGGCTCGCCAGCGCAGCGTAGGTCTTGGTGCCGCCGACATCAAAAGCCAGAACGTAAGCATCCAACACAGCTTCCTTCGGTACTCCTATCTCCGTCCTTCGCAGCCTCCACCGAAAACGAGAGCATCCGGTAGGTGGATCCATCGAAATCGCGTCCGTCGTGTCATGCCTGGAATTGTGTAATCTCCTTAGGAAATAGAGGGTACGGGGAAGTTCCTCAGGAATCTCCGCCTATTTCCATTCGCTGGGGCTACCCGTAGGGTCATGATTACTCCAGGGCATATATTGCGACGAGATTCTTCGCTTCGCTCAGAGTGACGGGGTCAGGGGAGAGCGCCACATACCGACTTTGAATCGGCCCGTCCATGCAATGCATAATTGTTCAGAATTAGGTTGAAGGGGCCGACCCACATGCCTACCCTGGTCGGATAGAGAATTCTGCTCCAAGAGGGCACACACGTGGGTCTGCCCCTATAGGATCGTCTCCACCCAACTCTGAACACTTCCTGCAATATAGCTCTTTCCAAGCGCCTCATTATGATGATATAATAATTCGGTGTCAATAAACGTGGGGCTTCAGAGCGCGATCCGGGCCGGAATGAAGCCGACCCAGGTACCAATGCCGTGGTCTTTGCCATGGAACGCGCACAGGTAGTCATTGTATTGCGCACTATGGCTCGTTCTGGGGGGTGTCGTGGCCAATTCGCAATGGCGGGTAGGGATCATAGGGACGGGCTTCATAGGGCCTGTGCACCTTGAGGCGTTACGGCGGTTGGGTATCGAGGTGGCAGGCGTTGCGGGGAATGGGGCCGAGCGAACCGCGGAGAAAGCCCGGCAGCTAGGCGTCAGCCGTGCTTATGGCTCCGCTGATGAGATGCTTGCCGACCCGACCATCAACGTGGTGCATATAACATCTCCAAACCACCTGCACTTCCCCCACGCCAAAGCCGCGCTCCTCGCCGGCAAGCACGTTGTTTGCGAGAAGCCGCTCGCGATGGATTTGAGAGAGTTGGGGGAGCTGGTAAAGCTGGCGAAAGAGAAGAAGCTGGTCAACGTGGTCAACTTCAACCTGCGCTACTATCCCCTCTCCGTCCAGGCGCGCCATATCGTGCGGAGTGGTGATCTGGGCCAGGTCTACATCGTCCAGGGTTCCTACCTGCAGGATTGGTTGCTTCTCCCTTCCGACTGGAACTGGAGGCTCGAGCCGGCCCTGGGTGGTAACATGCGCGCGGTCTCCGATATCGGCTCCCACTGGATAGACCTCACTTCGTTCATCACCGGGCTACAGGTCGAATTGGTTTTTGCCGATTTCCATACTTTTCTGACCACCCGCAGAAAGCCAAAAGGGCCCGTCGAGACCTTCACGGGCAAAATGCAAACGAAGGCCGAATATGTCGAGCAGCCTGTCCATACGGAGGATTATGCGAGCGTGTTGCTCCGGTATAGAGGTGGGGCGCGAGGCGTGATGACGGTGTCGCAGATAAGCGCGGGGCGAAAGAACCGGACATACTACGAGATCGATGGTGCACAATCGGCGATTGCCTGGGAGGGCGAGCGCCCGAACGAGCTATGGATCGGGCATCGAGATAGGCCGAACGAGCTACTCCTCAAAGACCCCGCACTTTTGTCGCCGGAAGCTCGTGAGATAGCCTCCTACCCCGGCGGGCACAACGAAGGCTTCCCTGACACGTTCAAGCAACTCTACCGAGCGGTCTACGGCTACCTCGATAGAGGCGATTTCGACGCAGAGCCGGCATTTCCGACCTTCGAAGACGGCCACAAGTCGCTCCGGATAGGCGAAGCCATCTGGAACAGCTCGCGAGAAAATCGCTGGGTTGATGTAAATGAGATTGCTGAGTGAGTGGCTGACCGGGAGGTTACGCGCACCAAGGTCTGACACTTTCGCTGGCAGCCATCTCCGGCCGGTCCAATCACCTCAACTGTTGGTGCGTCTTAGAAGTAACATGCGCTGCACTAAAATAGCCGAGCAATATACCACCCGCAACGATGAAGCACTTCCCCGAATAAAGTAGGAAAGACGCCATCGAGAACGGGCCATATTTCTGGATCACAGCGTGGCCGGCGCACGATCCATACAGGTGGTCCATGTTTCAATCGGCTAGGCATCAGACACCCTGCCATTTCCCGTTCCTCGTTCCTGGCGCGCAAGTATTAGTGATCTGGCCCTGCCCTGCAACTCGATAAAGTACTCTGTCCCGGTGATTGCCTCCACCTGGCGTGCCTTCTTGGCCTGGTTTACAGAAATGTGTAGCTCATCGACCTGCCGTTGCCGATCCGCTTGCGCCTCTTTGACCTCGGTGCCGGGCATTTCATAAGCCAGGATATCTACAGAGCCCGAGTGCTGAAGAGCATTCTCGATAGCTGTCTCTGTGTTCATCGCCCGCCCCTCTTCCCTGATCTTCTCGAACTGCTCATCCCCTAACTGCAACCGGGCCGAGGCTACCCCTTGTGCATATAGCACTCGGTCAAGTGCCTCCAGCACAGCACCGATGCTTTCCAGGAGACCCTCAGATGCTCCCAGCAATAGGGTCCCTCTTCGCGTCTCCTCTGCTCCGTCCGGGCCGTCCCTTCCTCCAGCTGCGCTAATTCCGATTTCGAATTGCCCCCAATCCCATGAGGCTCACTGCGATACCACGCTTGTGCTGCGTCTCCCTGTATAATGCCAGGCCCTGGCCATACAGAGAGACTGCTGTCCGGTAGTCCCCCTGAATGTAGGCTATCCCGCCCAGAGCGTTAAGCGAGAGGGCAATACTCGGCTTGTCTCCCAACTCCCGGAATAGGGCTAGGCTCTGCTCAAATAATGAGCGTGCTTGCGCGTAGTCGCCCTGGAGGTGAGCCACACTACCCAGGTTGCCGAGCGATATAGCAATGCCCCACTTGTCCTCTATCTCGCTGAACTGAGCCAGGCCCCGCTGAAATAGCGGGCCGGCTGTTGCGTAGTCGCCTTGCATATAGGCTACGTTCCCCAGGTTGTTGAGTGAGATGCTAATGCTTCTCTTGTCACCCAGCTCCCGCTGCAGAACCAGGCTTTGCTCGAGCAGAGGGCGCGCTGTCGAGTAGCTCCCCTGGCTGACAGCCACATTCCCCAGGTTGTTGAGCTCCTTGGCAATGCCTCTCTTGTCTTCCAACTCCCTGTACAGAGTGAGGCTTTGCTCGTAAAGTGAGTGAGCGGTCGGATAGTCGCCTCGCTCGTCGGCTACACTCCCAAGGATGTTGAAGGAGCGAGCCATGATCAGCTTATCACCCAGTTCCTTTGTTATTTCAAGTCCTTGCTCAAGTGCGGCGTGAGCAGCGTCGTATTCGCCCTGCCTGTGGGCGAGCATACCTGCCGCGTTGTGAGCCTTAGCCCTCAATGAGTAGCTAGTAGCAAGCAGTGAGTCACGGCCAGGAGGCAAGAGAGGAGGAAGTGAAGGGAAGCCCGGTGAGAAGCCCTTCGAGCTGCTCTCTCCCCTCGCTAAAATAGCCCCTCGTAAGCCAGAATTGCGAGATGGCTACTGCTATGCGCAGTCCTACTTCTACACGGCTGACGGCTCCTGCGAATGCGGAATAGAACGGAATTCGAATGGTCTGTCGTCCTCTATTCCGAATTCCTCGTTCCTCATTCCGCATTCCGGATTGTGTCTCTTCTGCTTGCCTCGCCCATCGCAATGCTGCCCTCAGGTTGTCGTGATCGTCCTCCAGCCGGCCCAACCACTGGGCTTGCTTGTCGCCCATTAACCCTGGCTCGGCCTCTTCTGCCAGCTTCATGAAGTAGAGGGCATGCTCTCTCCCTAAAGCCTCTTCCTCCACGCCATTGCCCTCATCAACTTCCGCTAACTTCTCCCTGGCGTACTCGTGTATCGTCTCCAGCATCCAGTAGCGCGGTTCCCTATCGCTACCTTCCCTCTCCACCAGCAGGCTTTTGTCCAACAGCGACTGCACGGAGTCCACGCACGTCCAGCGGAATTTCGGAATCTCGAATTCTGAATTCTGAACTAATTCGTCTGCCCGGCTTAATCAGAATTCAAAATTAGGAATTCAGAGTTGCACACCGTCTCGATAGCTTCCAGCGTCCTCCCACCATTGAAGATGGCCAACCTTCTGAATAACTGTTTCTCTCCTTCTGAGAGGAGGTCGTAGCTCCACTCGATGGCTCCACGCATGGTTTGCTGCCTGGCCGGGAGGTCCCTCGCCCCTCCTGTCAGTATCTTCAGCCGGTCGGAGAGGCGACCGAGCAACGCCTGCGGTGTGAACAGCCGGGTGCGCGCTGCCGCCAGCTCGATGGCCAGGGGCAACCCATCCAGCCGGGCGCATATCGCGTTATGTCGGGCGCGTTATCGGCGGTTATCACGAAGTCAGCCTTGACTGCCTGGGCTCTCTCCACAAACAGGCGCACCGCCTCGTACCGGGTGTATTGCTCTACTTGCTGGGCTGCTCGGTGCCCAACCTCCTCGGCCGGCGATAAGTTGAGGTGGCCACCCCTCCTGTGCTCTTGCAGAAGCTTGTGGTCAGGCATTGAGAGAGGTGGCACATGGTATTCTCTCTCCCCATATACTCGTAAGGCTATCCTGCTCGAAACCAGCACCTTCAGATGGGGAGCAGATTTCAGCAGAGACGATACCAGGGAAGCTGCCGAGTCAACTGCTCGAAGTTGTCCAGCACCAGCAGCATCTCCTTGTCTCTCAGGTAGCCCTTGAGCGTCTCGATGACTGCCTGCCCTGGTGCCTCGCTCACACCCAGCGTTTCGGCAATAGAGGACGGCACCAGCTTATGTTCGTCGGTGGATAGAGTAGCCAGCTCGACGAACCATACCCCGTCCTTTTGCTCTTCCAGCATTTGTGCCCCTACCTGCAACGATAGACGGGTCTTGCCCGTCCCTGCAGGTCCGGTCAGAGTCACCAGGCTGACATCCAGAGTGGTGCAAAAGAGAGATAACATCGGATATCTGCTTCTCTCGGCCAATAAGGGGTGTGAGCTGGCGAGGGAGGTTATTGGGGAGGCTATCCAGGGTGCGCAGGGCTGGGAAATGGGCAGTGCAGACCGGGCACCACCAACTGGAAGATGTGCTCTCGGTCGTGTGAGGTCCTTGAGGCGATGATCACCAAGGTCGAGCAACTGCACGCCTGGTGGGTCGGTTGGGTTTAATTGGGAGAGGAGATCACGGAGCAGTTCCTGGGTGGCAGAAGAGATGACAACTTGCCCATCATGCGCTGCAGAGAGGAGACCGATCGCCCTGTTGAGAGTGGGGCCGGAGTGGCCGACCGCACCGTCTGCTATGGCGACAGTGTGGAGGGCCATGGCTACCTGGAGATCGCCAATAGTGGGAGGCCACTGCTCGGTGAACAAGAGAAGTTGAGCATCGATAGCAGCTTGGGCAGCCTGGGTAGCGGTGGGAAAGGCGACCTGGTCGGCGTTGCCGATTGTCTGCTGTGCATAGCCGCCATTAGCCTCGATAGCTCCTTGTAAGATTCCCTTGTAGCGAGAGTGAGCAGCCCGCATGGCGGCGGGATCTCGCTCCCCAGAGCATGGTCCTACCGCGGACGTCGGCGAACAGGAAGGTAACTGTGCTGATAGCGCCGCTCGCATGCTCAGTCATGCGGCTATCCTCCGGGACTTACGTGATTGCCTGCTCAATCTGTGCTCGTTTCTACCCGTGTGTGCAGATATCGAGAGGCTCATGAATAGAGTATAGACATTATATGCCTAAACCCCAGCTCTGAGAAGTGAGTTATATGAACCGCAGGGTCAATTGATTTTCGGTTGGAACTATTGTAGGGGCAGACCCACGTATCTGCCCTGCTCGGGCGCAAATTGTCTATCCGAGCAGGGCAGACACTGGGTCTGCCCCTCGTCCCAAACCGCTTCGCAATTGCCGAGAATGAAGTGACCCTGTATGACCCGCCCATCCAGGGAGCGATCCGACGCCGGTTATACCAGTGCAACCCCTTTCTGGCAGGCTATGGTGATGAGCGTAGCGAACTGCAGTTGGGAAAGAAAGTATTGCCGATGATCTTGGCAGTCTGCCCCCTCGTCACGTTCAACCCGGGTCTGAAGTAGCTTCCTGGACATGGCTCTCCTGCCCCACCACACGGATATCCCGAGATGATGTTGTGTATGTGTGCCCTCTCTATGTATATGTAGAAGGTCGATGATGGAGGTACATCAACAAAGGTCTGCCCAGTCGGTGTATCAGTGTAGCCGGCTACAGTGGTATCAATCTTGGCAAGCTGTCCCCTCGTGAGGTTAGCACCCTGGCCTGAAGTAGCTCCCAGGGCAGGGCTCACCTGCCCCGCCGCACTGGTAGCCTGAGATAGCACCGTGCAGATGCACCCTCTCGATGTACACCCAGAATGCTGATGACGTAGGCACATCCACGAAGCTTTGCTGGGACGGAGGAATATTATCCGCATAAGCGGCAGCATTGGAGATGATCTTGGCAGCCTGTCCCCTTGTCACGTTGTTACCGGGTCGGAAATAGCTGCCCGGGCATGGCTCACCTGCTCCACCACATGCATACCCTGAGAGGATGTTACGGCAAGCAAGGCACCGTACATAAGTATAGAAGGCCGAGCTCTGAGGCACATCATTGAACTGGATAGGGCAAGCCGCTGAGGTAGGCTGTGGCGATGGTGTTTCTGTGTCAATTGGCGGCACAGTAGCAGTGGGTGAGGGCGTAGTGCAGGGATCGCTGTAGTGCTCAATCAGCGTCTGGTCGTCGTTGGCTGCCACTGAAGTAGGAACCGACCGACCACACATCGTCCGGGCCAACGATGTCGCTCCCATTTAAAAGGTTATCTGCTCCGCGGTTTGGTGGATTGAATGCTGTCCAGGCGGTCCCGTCGTATTTGGCCGCATATGTCTGGCCCTGCCTGGTTGCAGGATTGTACGTGTAGCCCACCCCCCAGATTGCGTTGGACGATATTGCTGACACAGAATCGAACGCTACGGTGGGTGTATCCGGCGGTGTAGGTGGTGTGGGAAGCATGCTCCAGCCGATCTCCATCCCAACGCAATGCCAGAGGCACCGTCGTGCTTGGACTGGTTATGACTTCGGAGTAGCCAAGCGCATATATCTCGTTAGATGAAAGAGCCGCTACACCGTCCAGCTCGTTATTGCCTTCCCCGTTATTTGGGCTGGCCACAGTGCTGCACGCCGAACGGCTGCAGTGTACCGTAAAGGTGTGCTCGATAGTTCCACTGCCGTTGCTGAAGTAGCCAACCGCCCACATATCGTCCACGCTGAGAACTGTAACCGATGCTAAGACGCTGCGAGCGTCAGGATTGGGGCTGGTTATGCTCGCCCATGTCGTGCCATCCCAGAGAAGCACCAGTGTCTGCTCGTCGTGAATACCAACAGCCCATGCAGCGTCCGGCGCAATAGCCTTCACGCTGGTCAAAAGATCACTGGTAGTCCCAAAAATAGGGACGGACACCTGGCTCCAGGTTGTGCCATTCCAGTGCACCAGGAAGCTTCTTGCGTGGGATGATGAGGTGAGCGCGTAGTAGCCCACGGCCCAGATATCAGTGGCCGACGATCCTGAAATGTCGTTAAGGTAGGAATAATACCCCGGCTCAGGAAGTGTGACCACGCTCCAGGTTGCTCCGTTCCAGTGCTGCATCATGCCGTGAACTTCAGGTGAGTAGTAATTACCCGCCGCCCATATATCGTTGGGTGATGCAATGTACGTTTTTACCAGAAAATCGTTGCTTGCGTTGTTCGGGCTGGGCACTACTCTCCACACCAGACCACATGCCTGGGGTTGTTCGGGCGCGCTCTGCGCCATGGGTACTACCTGTGGTGCTGCCCCGGCACTCCCGGTTGCATTTGAGGGCATCAGCGAAAGCAGCATCAGGACCAACGTTACCAACCCAACCGCTGTCGCCACAGCTAAAGTGTGCGACTTCTGACTTCTTTCAACGAACAAACTCTTTACACTCATTTTGTGCCTCCCTGACCTACTGACCTGACCTACTGAAGAAAACCAAATCAGGCTTGTAGCCCGCGCAATAGATTATTCCGCTTGTATCTGCCTCCCTGTGACTGATTAAGGCGTCTGGCAATTGGGGAAGAAAGTATTGCCGATGATCTTGGCAGTCTGCCCCCTCGTCACGTTCAGTCCAGGTCTGAAGTAAAGTCCAGGACATGGCTCTCCTGCCCCACCACATGGGTAGCCCGAGATGATGTTGTGTATGTGTGCCCTCTCTATGTATATGTAGAAGGTTGAGGTCGTGGGCACATCAACGAAGGTCTGCCCCGTCGGTGTATCAGTGTATCCAGCCACAGTGGTATCAATCTTGGCAAGCTGTCCCCTCGTGAGGTTAGCCCCTGGCCTGAAGTAGCTCCCAGGGCAAGGCTCACCTGTCCCACCGCACTGGTAGCCGGAGATCGCACCGTGCAGATGCACCCTCTCGATGTACACCCAGAATGCTGATGTGGTAGGCACATCTTTGAATGTCTGTTGGGATGGAGGAATGACGTCGGCATAAGCGGCAGCATTAGAGATGATCTTGGCAGCCTGGCCTCTTGTCACGTTGTTACCGGGGCGGAAATAGCTGCCGGGACATGGCTCACCTGCTCCACCGCACGCGTATCCGGAGAGGATGTTACGGCAGGCAAGGCACCGACATAGGTATAGAAAGCCGAGCTCTGAGGCACATCATTGAACTGGATAGGGCAGGCCACGGAGGTGGGCTGGGGAGAGGGGGTCTCTGTGTCAATTGGCGGCACAGTCGCAGTGGGTGAGGGGGTAACGCAGGGATCGCTATAATGCTCAATCAGGGTTCGGGCGGCACCGCTCCCATTTGCGTAGTTGCCCACTGCCCACACATCGTCCGGGCCAACGATGTCGCCACCGTAGAAAACGTTAGACGATCCCAGGTTTGGCGGGCCAAAATTGGTCCATGCAGACCCGTCGAAGTGTGCTGCATAGGTCTGACCCTGCATAATTGCCGGATTATATGTATAGCCAAACGCCCACAGGTTGTGCGAAGAAACCATTGACAGATCGTGGAATGCATAATCTGCGGCACCAGGTGGCATCAGCGGCGTAGGCAGCACACTCCAACCTACTCCATCCCAGTGCAGTGTCAACGGCACCCGTGCCATTGTGTCGGTTGTGACCGTGGAGTAGCCAACAGCGTACACATCCGTTGAGGACACTGCAGCCACACCCTCCAAACCGTTGTTCCCAACCCCGCCGTTGGGGCTGGTCACGCTGGTGCACCCTGCGCGGCTACAGTGGAAAGTGAATGTGCGCTCCATTGAACCGCTATCTCCCCCGTATACACCTACCGCCCACATATCGTCTGCCGTGAGCGCTGTTGCGTCGTATATTAATACACGCGGGTCGGGGTTAGGACTGTTTATGCTCGCCCATGTGGTTCCGTCCCAGAACAACACCAGTCCCTGGTTTCCTTGTTGACCGACTGCCCACACGGCGTCCGGCGCAACAGCCGTTACACCAATGAGCGCGTTGTCCTGTGTGCCTATACTTGTGCTGGGGACCTGGCTCCAGGCCATTCCATTCCAGTGTATCGTAAAGGTTTTTACGTATGTCGAGCCTGATTCGAGATACCAGCCGACGGCCCAGATATCGGTGGCCGACGTGCCGGAGATGTCGTTCATGTAGCTTTGTACCCCCGGCTGCGGTACCGATACGATGCTCCATACGCTGCCGTCCCAGTGCTGTGCCATTGCCCGGGCTCGCTGGTCTGCACCCACAGTTTCGTAGTAGTTGCCTACGGCCCATATATCGTCGGCTGAAACTACTCTTAATGTGTTGCATGAAGTTCTGGAGGGTACTCGCGTTGGGGCTCGGTACCACCCGCCACACCAGTCCGCAGTCCATAGGCAATGCCGGCCCTGTCTCCCCTTTTGGAACCGGTGTCATCCCTTCACCGGTTGGCGCTGCGAGATTGGCACCCGCCGCTGCCGCTCCAACGTCCCGGGTAGCGCCTGACGGTAGCAGTGCAAGCACCAGTGCAGCCAGGATTAGCAAACCTGCTGCCAGGACCACTAATAGCGTGCGTGACATACGAGACTTTTCGTTAAATCTGCTTTGTGCGTTCATATTGATATCTCCCTTGCGTGAACCGGTTGTCGAAGCGACCTAACTTTGTTACTTTGAGCCCATGGCGATTAGATCCCCGTCTATCTCTGACAGGCTATGGTGATGAGCGTAGCGAACTGCAGTTAGGGAAGAAAGTATTGCCGATGATCTTGGCAGTCTGCCCCCTCGTCACATTGTTGCCTGGTCGGAAATAGCTGCCGGGACATGGCTCTCCTGCCCCACCACATGGGTAGCCTGAGATGATGTTGTGTATGTGTGCCCTCTCTATGTATATGTAGAAAGTTGATGATGGAGGCACGTCTACGAAGGTCTGCCCTGTCGGTGTATCCGTATAGCCGGCTACAGTACTATCAATCTTGGCAAGCTGTCCCCTCGTGAGGTTAGCCCCCGGCCTGAAGTAGCTCCCAGGGCAGGGCTCACCTGCCCCACCGCACTGGTAGCCGGAGATAGCACCATGCAGATGCACCCTCTCGATGTACACCCAGAATGCTGATGTGGTAGGCACATCTTTGAATGTCTGTTGGGACGGAGGAATATTGTCCGCATAAGCGGCAGCATTGGAGATGATCTTGGCAGCCTGTCCTCTCGTCACGTTGTTACCTGGGCGGAAATAGCTGCCTGGGCATGGCTCACCTACCCCACCGCATGCATATCCTGAGAGGATGTTACGGCAGGCAAGGCACCGTACATAAGTATAGAAAGCCGAGCTCTGAGGCACATCGTTGAACTGGATAGGGCAGGCCACGGAGGTAGGCTGTGGGGAAGGGGTGGCTGTATCGATTGGCGGCTACAGTGGGCGATGGCGTGATGCAGGGATCGCTGTAGCGCTCTGCAAGCGTCTGGCTGATATTGTTGCTATTTGAGGTAAATCCAACAGCCCAGATATCATTTGAACCAACAGCATCGCTCCCTAAGAAACTGTTTGCGATGCTGAGGTTAGGTGGGCTGAAGGCAGTCCATGCTGTGCCATTCCAGTGTGCTCCGTATGTTTGCTGTTGCGCGGGGGAGGGGCTGTAAGCAAAGCCCACCGCCCATATGTCATTGGAGGAGATTGCTGTTATTGATTGAAAGCCGACTTGTGGGAGGTCCGGTGGAAGAGGAGGCGTGGGAAGCGCGCTCCACCCAACTCCATCCCACCTCAAAGTCAGCGGCACAAGCGTCCGTGGAGTAGTCATCACTTCTGAATAGCCGACCGCATATACCTCATTAGGTGAGAGCGCGGCGACATCGGTGAGCCGGTTATCGCCAACCCCGCCATTGGGGCTGCTAACCAGGCTGCATGCAGAACGCGTACAGTGGATAGTAATATTGCGGGATGGTGAACCGTCCCCCGCGCCCACTTCGCCTACAGCCCACATGTCGTCGGCTGTGGTTGCTGTAACCGAAAACAACGAGTTGTAGTAGCCGGGACTGGCGCTTGGAAGGCTCGACCATGAGGTGCCGTCCCAGAACAGCACAAGCGTTGATGTGGTACTGCCATTCGCGTTAATACTCCAACCAACAGCCCACACAGCATCCGGCGCGACGGCCCATACGCTCGTCACCGTATTATCCAGCGTACCAATGTTTGGGCTCGACACCTGGCTCCAGCTCGACCCATCCCAGTGCAGCGTCAGGGTTCTTCCATGTGCGCCATCCGTCGGCACATAGTAACCTACGGCCCACAGGTCACTTGAGGATACTCCCGAAACGCCATGGAGAGAGCTGTTTGTTCCCGACTGTGGAACCGAGACAAGGCTCCATGCGGACCCATTCCAGTGCTCCGCCAGGCCGTGAAACACCTGCGCCCCGTTCACCATTTCGCTGTATTCGCCAACCGCCCAAATATCGTTGGCTGAGATGACTTTGACCGATTCCATCCCGTTGTTGTACGTGCCGCCATTCACGCTGGGCACCACCCGCCAGAGCAGCCCGCAGTCCTGAGGTTGCGCCGGCGTCCCAGCCCCGTTGGCACTCTCTTGTCCATGCTGCTCCACTGACTGTGCCTGCACCGCCTGATCGCCCGCTCCGCTGCCGGCATTTGCCCCGAGCGCTCTGCTCACGGGCCAGAGCATGACCGCCAGGATTATCAGGCCGAATAGCGCTGCCGATATCACTGCTGGTATCGCCGCCGTTCTTCGTGGCCGGCGGGATGGCTCGCCAGGTTTGCTCATCGCGTTCATGGACATACCTCTTTTTGATGATTGGTGTCTGATTTCGTCTTGTGAAAGTGCTTCTGTCTCACATGCCAATCGTCACGGCGTCTGGCAATTGGGGAAGAAAGTATTGCCGATGATCTTGGCAGTCTGTCCCCTCGTCACGTTCAGTCCAGGTCTGAAGTAGCTGCCAGGACATGGCTCTCCTGCCCCACCACACGGGTAGCCTGAGATGATGTTGTGTATGTGTGCCCTCTCTATGTATATGTAGAAAGTTGAGGATCGTGGGCACGTCTACGAAGGTCTGGCCTGTAGGGGTATCAGTGTAGCCGGCCACAGTGGTATCAATCTTGGCAAGCTGTCCCCTCGTGAGGTTAGCCCCTGGCCTGAAGTAGCTCCCAGGGCAGGGCTCACCTGCCCCACCGCACTGGTAGCCGGAGATAGCACCATGCAGATGCACCCTCTCGATGTACACCCAGAATGCTGACGTGGTAGGCACATCTTTGAAGCGTCTGTTGGGATGGAGGAATATCATCCGCATAAGCAGCAGCATTGGAGATGATCTTGGCAGCCTGGCCTCTTGTCACATTGTTACCTGGGCGGAAATAGCTGCCGGGACATGGCTCACCTGCTCCACCGCATGCATAACCGGAGAGGATGTTGCGACAGGCAAGGCACCGTACATAAGTATAGAAAGCCGAGCTCTGAGGGACATCATTGAACTGGATAGGGCAAGCCGCCGAGGTAGGCTGTGGGGAGGGGGTGAGCGTGGCATCGGGGGGCAAAGTAACAGTGGGCGATGGCGTGATGCAGGGATCGCTGTAGTGCTCAATCAGGGTTTGGGTGATATTGCCACCATTAGAGTAGTCGCCCACTGCCCACACATCGTTGGGTCCTGCGGTACCGGTTCCAACAAAGTAATTTGTGATGCCGCGATTCGGCGGGCTGAAAGTTGTCCATTCGGTGCCGTCCCAATGCGCTGCATATGTTTGCCCTTGTCCGGTGGGAGGGTTGTAAGCTGATCCCACCGCCCATACATCGTTGGACGCGGTAGCTGTGACTGCGGTAAAACGGACTTGCAACATGTTTAGTGGAAGGGGCGGAGTTGGCAAGGCGCTCCAGCCTACGCCGTTCCATCTCAGAGCCAGAGGCACAGTTGCATGCGTATCGGTAGTGACCGTGGAGTAGCCTACTGCAAACACTTCGCCGGACGAGAGCGCCGAGACACCCTTTAGTTCTGTATCATCGACTCCGCTGTTGGGGCTGGCGACGGTGTCGCACGCCGCACGGGTACAGTGGATTGTAAATGTGCGTCTCGGCGCGGGGCTTGAGCCCTCGGTATAGCCCACTGCCCACATATCATCCGGCGTGATTGCTGTCACGGACTGCAAATAGTCATATGTATCAGGGTTAGGAGTTGGAATGCTTGCCCAGGTAGTGCCGTCCCAGAACATCGCCAGCGATTGCCCGCCCTGTATTCCTACTGCCCACACGGCGTCCGGCCCTGGAGCCGATACACCATATAACGCATTGCCCGCTGCGCTGAAGTTCGGGCTGGGCACCTGGCTCCAAACTGAGCCGTTCCAATGTAGCGTAAAGGTCTGGATTGTAGTCGAGGGCGACGGCCAGTAGTAGCCCACAGCCCATATATCGCTCGTTGACAACGCGGAAGCCGAGTACAAGACGCTTTCGTCCCCCGGTTGGGGAACCGATACTGTGCTCCACGAAACGCCATCCCAATGCTCCGCCATAGCGCGGAATCGCTGCGCGCCACCTACTATTTCGCTGTACGACCCGATCGCCCAGACATCACCGGCTGTGATAGCTGTGACACCTTGCAGAAGATTGATGTTGGTTCCACCATCGAGGCTAGGCACCACTCGCCAGAGCAACCCGCAGTCCTGGGGTTGTGCCGGGGCAAGGACACCGCCGGCATCCTGTACGGCTTGCTCTTGCTCGGTTTGCGCCTGCCCTACCGCGTGGGCTTGCGAGTTGCCCGCGGTCGCCCCCAGCGCTGAGCCTGCTGCCCCTATCGTGATTGCCAGGATACCTAAGCTCAGGATCGCGACCACTATTGCTACAGTGGTAAGTGGCCGGCGGGGCCGCTCAGACAGATTGCTACTTGACTTCATCCGGTGCCTCTCATTCAGGGTCGGCGTACGAGTACGTTAGCTCTTACACCCATATCCAAAGTACTATCGATACGTACCAATGTAGGAGGATATTAGCAGAGAAGCTGTGAGTCCTGGAATAGAAAAGTGATATACTGAGTAACACAAAAGGTGACACAAAAGTGACACACGCTGATAGCGCAGGATAATTTGGCATAGCAGATGCAGCACGGCGAATAACGAGCTATGAATAATGAGCGCCCGGCGACATTTGGCAGTTGGCTCAAGGCAAGGCGTGAGGCATTAGACCTCAAGCAGAAAGAGCTTGCCCACGAGGCGGGTTGCTCGATCTCCACCCTCCGCAAGATGGAAGCGGGATTGCGACACCCATCGAGAGAGATGGCCCAGTTGATGGCCGTCGCGCTTGAGATATCGCCCGAAGAAATGCCTGCTTTCATGCGCTTTGTGCGCGAGAATAGCGTCTCCAACTCAGGCTCAGGCTTTGCGCCCGGCCCGACTTAGAGTTATGTTCTGCCTCCTATTCCCGCACCCGCACCTGTACCGGCACCCAGGCCGGCGCCGGCTCGACGACCGGTGGCCGAAGCGAGCAATCGTCCAGCCTCAGAGGAGCAACCGGCTCCAACCTCAGGTGCGCGGCGTTATCTGCCCAGCAATCTGCCTGCGTCACTGACCTCGTTTGTGGGGCGTGAAGCCATATTAGAGCGTGTGCGACAAACGCTCTGGCGCGTTGACGTGAGGTTGCTTACGCTCACGGGCCCTCCCGGTATCGGCAAGACCCGGCTCTCTGTGGAGGCAGCATCAGGTCTGGTGGACGACTTCACCGATGGAGTTGTGTTTGTCCCGCTCGCCTCAATATCAGACCCCGGCATGGTCCTACCGGAGATCGCTCAGCTACTTGGCATGCGCGACACGCCGGGTCGTTCGCCGGCGCAGAGCATAGGCGAACAGTTGCGGGACAAAAATATACTCCTGGTGCTGGATAACTTTGAGCATCTACTTGACGCCGGTTCTGCCGTCTCCGATCTGCTGAAGGTGGCCTCCAGGCTAAAGGTCCTGGTCACGAGCCGCACGCCATTACATCTTTATGGGGAGCATGAGCTTGCTGTGCCGGCGCTTGAGCTGCCCGATAGAGTTCAGGCTCCGAACGATGTTCCCACGACTTTGAAGCTGCAACCTTCGACAGTCGAGAATTATGACGCCGTGCGGCTATTTGTGAGACGGGTGCAGGCGGTACAGCCCACTTTTGCTCTCAACGACGAAAATGCTGTTGCGGTTGTCGAGATATGCCGCAGGTTGGAGGGATCGCCACTTGCGATCGAATTGGCTGCCGCTCGCATCAAGCATCTCACGCCGCAGGAGCTGTTGGAACGATTGGTGAGGCACGGGCAATTAGAGATGCTGGTTGGCGTTACCCGAGACCTCTCGCCCAGGCAGCGCACGTTGCGCGGCGCTATCGACTGGAGTTACGACCTGCTTGGCCCACAGGAGCAGCACCTTTTCCGGGCACTAGGCGTAATCGCAGCGGGCGTGACGCCTCAAGGGGCAGCAGCCCTGTCAGATGCCGGTGGCTCACACGACTTACTTTCGGCTTTAACTGACAATAGCCTGCTCAGGCAAGAAGGAGCAGGAGACCGGTTGCGCTACAGTATGTTGGAGCCTGTGCGTGAGTATGCGCTTGAGCAGCTTGAAGTAAATGGAGAAGAGGGCCGGACAAGGCGTCGCCACGCAGATTATATGCTAACGCTTGTAGAAGAGCTGGGCATGGGCATAACAGGCCCCGGTCAGTCGGCCTGGCTTGATCGCATTGGGGCCGAACACGATAACGCGCGAGCAGCCCTTGCCTGGTTGCTGGAGCACGGGCGCGGCGATTTGGAGCTGACCGAGGTTGCCTTGCGGCTGGGAAGTCCTATGTACACCTTCTGGAATGCGCGAGGATATTTTACCGAGGGCCGGCAGTGGATGGACAAGTTGCTTCATAATGCGGAGCTGATCCCACATGAGCAGAGGAGCGAAAAGTTCAGAACGCTCCAGGCCAGTGTGAACAGCGCGGCAGGTCTGCTGGCCTGGAACCAGGGTGAAGACGAGAAAGCCCGCCCATTTATCGAAGCCAGCCTCACTTTGCGTCGCGAGCTAAATCTGAAGCAAGGTATCGCATCTTCCCTCAACAACCTGGGCCTGCTCGCTATGAACAAAGGCGAGTACGAGAGCGCCTGCGCCTACTATGAAGAAAGTCTGGCTCTCGCCCGAGAAGGGGATGTCAGGTGGCATATTGCACTCTTCCTGAATAACCTGGGGGTTTGCTATTGGGAGATGGGTGACACCGAGACTGCTGCTCGCTATTATGAGGATGCCCTGGCAGAGTACAGGCGACTAGAGGATAAATCGGGCCTTATTATGGCCCTTGATAATTTAGGTATGGTCGCCACGCATAAAGGGGATTTCGCCTTAGCACACCGCTATCAAACCGAGTGCCTCGCTCTCTGCAATGAGTTGGGACATAAGAACAGCCTTGCCCACGTGCTGGTTAACACAGGATTGACCGCTGTCGAAGAGGGCGATTTCACCAGGGCACTCCAGCTATTTTCAGAAGCTCTGCCTATCCTTGAGCAGTTGGATTACAAAGGCGTAATCGCCAAGTGCTTTGAAGGGCTGGCAAGCATCCAGGCCGGACAGGGTCAGTTTACGGATGCAGCCCGCTATTGGGGCGCGGCCTCGGCCATACGCGAGGGCATCGGCAAGCTCATATCGGTACACTCGCGCCCCCTTCACGAAAGCCGGATCAGCTCAGCGAGGGCTCAAGTGGATGCTGAAGCTTTCGATGCAGCATGGGCCGAGGGTAGGGCCGCCACAGTTGCGGAAACCATAAAGTTTGCGCTCGGGCTATTGAGCGTCTACAACGAGGCTCCCTGGTAGGTATTGTCAGAATTCAGTTAGTGCCTTGCCTGCCTGCGCATCATCAACGGCTGCCTATGCCCCGGTAGTACCCAGGCCTGCTATAACTCGGGGGACGGGGTAGATCTTCTTTCCAGGGACCTTCCATAGCAACATGGCTCAACTCCGTGCTTGACATCTTACGCATTGGCCTGGCCGGGCCAGGAGTTGGTTGCCGATGGGACAAGCGGCCATATGGCCGCTTGTCCACTCTATGCGGTTACTTGGCTGCGGTGCGGGCGAGTTGTGGGCTTACCCTACCCGGTACGGGTTCTGAGGCTTGCTCCTCTGAGGCACGCGCTCGCCGTTCCGACCAGAGAGCATAGCCCAGCCAGGCCAGACCTAACCCCACCGGTATTGCTATCTTCGGCTGGATTTCGAGCGGAAGCAGCGCAGCTACGGGGGCCAACAGGGTCCCGACGGCGAGCAGACCTGCCGCCCAGCGCGACAGGATGCCGGCGCGGATCGTAGCGATGCCAAACAGCAGGCCGCCCAGCAGATAAACTGGCCCTGAAAGCGTCCACACCATTGGGAGGACCCCCAGGTCCATCGCGCCGGCGGACCCGTTAAACATCCCCAGCCAGCTCTCCACAAACGCCGGCGACGCGGTCGCCAACGACGGCAAGATCAAGACTTCGACAAAGGTAAAGCCTGCAATGACCACCAGCCAGAGGCTAAGCAGGATATAGCCGGCCAGACCGAGCCACCCGGACTCTTTCGCTTGCCTTGCGTAGATTCCCGTAAGGCCGAGCAGGCCGAA
This sequence comes from uncultured Chloroflexia bacterium, assembly GCA_963837315.1. GTDB lineage: Bacteria > Chloroflexota > Chloroflexia > QHBQ01 > JADMIH01 > JADMIH01. The sequence goes on along the minus strand of CAWINE010000010.1, from coordinate 22,449 downwards.
GAAGCTCATGGCGATGGCCACGGTGTGGACAATTGCCCACTGTGGGGTAGTGACTGACGACACAATATTAGGTGGATGGAACAAACCAACGACCACGTAACAGATCCCTGCCAGCACGGCTGATAACCCTGCCCAACGGATGAGATTTGCCGCTGTTGGCTTCATGTTGCGCTCCTTGATCTTAGCTGCCTGCCGATTGGTGTTCGCGAGCTTGTCTCCTTCAATTAATGCGGTCTTCGCGACCGAATGAATACTTTCGTTGGTAGTTATGGTTGCCATTGTTTTTCTCCTTTGTGACTATTTGCGGTACTGGTAAGCTTTATGCCGTCGAAATTGTCTAGAACTCCGGTCGCCGATCCTGTTCCTCTTCCTGTTCTAAAATGGGCTAGAAATTCGTCAAAGGCAACTCTCCTTTCTAAGCACCTTGCCGCAACTCCATAGTGGACACCTTACACATCGGCCTGGCCGGATCTGGTGCGGGTTACCGAGATCAGCGGCATTCCTAGATCGCGCACTTTCCTCAATAAGCCATGTAACGCCGCTTGATCCACGACCGGGCCAACTAAAAGCGTATCGCCCTTCTCTTCCAGCGTGAGGGTCATGCCCTCAAACCGGGCGGCCCACCTACCGTCAAGATGTCCCTTGATACGAATCTCATAAAGTCCAGGCTCGTCCTGGTCCTCAGGTGCTGCGTATGTTTTACTCATTCTGCGCCTCCCGCATTTCCCTCATTTGGCTGAAGCTCTTCGTTGTTGCATTGCTTCTTGCCTTCCACCAGAGCATACAAACCAATGTGATGAGCCGGCATCGTCACATCTGACGATTGACGTGATGATCTATTTGCCGGCGTGCTGTGTGAGACGTGTGGAGGAATGAAAAAGCCCCGGCAGATGGTTCGACAAACCTGCCAGGGTTGGGGTTAGCGTTTACGTGCTTGTTACAACAAACGGAGCTCTTCGGCCCGCCAGACAGCCGCCCGACGGTTGTCCACCCCAAGCTTGTTGTAGATGTTTCTGGTGTGAGTACGCATGGTGCTCAGGGACACCACCAGTTCGCGGGCAATTTCCGGGCCGCTCAGTTCGGTTCTGAGCAGCCTGAGCACTTCAAGCTCACGGTCACTCAGCGGCTCGATAAGGGGTTGCTCAGATACAGCAGGGGCGGCAGAGGCAGATGTACTCATCCTGGCGATTCTGCTCGGGTTCAAATGCCGCTAGCAGTTTGCCTGCATATTCCGGCATGACCCCGCGTGCGGCAGCATCGCGAAGCAGTTGCGCCATTGGTATGCCTTCGTCCGCAAACATTCGGGCGTAGCCCTCCGGCTCAGCCAGCGTCAGGGCGCGTTCCAGGCGCGCAAGAGCGGCAGGGATGTCGCCTTCCTCATAGTGAGCAAGCGTTTGCAACACCAGAATCTCGATCACGCTTCCCACCCTCCCACCTTCTTCCGCTGCTTGCAGGAGGCGATCGAGGAGCCCTTGAGTCAAGACATGAAGCGCTCAGTACGTTCGCTCCTATACCGGGCCAGGAGCAGCCTGGCCAGGGTGATGTGCTCGAACTCGCGCAAGTAGCTGAGGTCGTCCTGGGCGGACAGCCCCTGCTCGCGCGCCCAGCCGAGGGCTTCAACAAACCTGCCCTGCGCGATCCACACCCGTGCCTTCGACGCCGCTACAGGACGCACATTTGGAGAGAAGTCGCCTATATACAGGCGCTCTGCCTCGCGCAGCAGGGCGAGCGCACCGTCCAGGTCTCCCTGGGCCTCCAGTATTCGAGACATAGCCACGCACCAGCGATACCGGTTTTGCGGTAACCCGGAGTGCTCGCCCAGCTCTTTGCTTCTCAGCAGGTGCTGCCTGGCGGCATTCAAGTCGCCACGCTCACGGTGGAGTGCGCTCATTCCCACGTGCATGTCTGCCGTTCCCCGTAGGACAGGCGTGCCCTGCTGCGCTGTCGTAAGCTGCAATGCCCGCTCATATGTGCGCATCGCTTCGCGGAGACGACCTTGCACAATGTGGATATCTGCCAGAGCGATTGCGCAACCGAGTACGTCAGAGATGTTCCCGGCCAACTGCAAATGAGCCATGCCCTCAGCGTATGACCGGTGAGCTGCCTCCAGATCACCTCTCGTCCAGGATGCGAGCCCCAGGAGCACCGCCGCCGATCCGCGCCTGAGATGGTCGTCCGTCGGGTACCAGGTCGAGGGCCAGCCGTGCGTAGTTCACGGTGCCGGCCACATCGCCCAGCACCAGGGCCAGTCCCGCACGGGCGACCGCGATCGCACCGGGGAGATGGCGAAATGCCTCCTCGTCCGCGACGACCATCGTGTCGAATGCGGAATGGGGGATGCGGAATGCGGAATGGCGACCGCTTCGTCTTTATTCCGCATTCCGCATTCCGCATTCCGCATTCCCGAAGGGTCCAGCCATCGTTCGCCGTCCCGCAGGCGGTCCTCAACGCCATCGAGCTCACCGCTGGCCAGTAACACATGGGCATACCCGACGCTGAGCACGGGCCTGCATGGATCAGATCGTCGGGTAGCGCCTTGAGCCAGCCAAGCAACGCAGCCTCCTGTCTGCTCCTGAGCATGGCCGGCACTGCCCGCTCGACAGGTTGGCCGCTCGCTCGAAATCCTCGGCGGCAAACGCATGGCGGATAGCATCGGCCGCAGAACCATGGTGCTCGTACCACTCGCCGGCGCGCCGGTGCAAAGTAGCTACCAGCTCGTGTTGCTCCGCCATCAAATGGGCGTGGAGAACCTCGGCAAAGAGGTGGTGATAGCGGTACCAGTGGCGCTTGTCATCCAGCGGAACGACAAAGAAGTTGCCTCGCTCCAGGGCCGCCAGGCGCGTGTTGCCTTCCTGCTGGCCGGTGACGGCATCGCACAGGGGTCCATTCAACCGGTCGAGAATGGAGGTTTGGAGCAAGAAGGTGCGGACGCTTTCGGGCTGACGCTGCAAGACCTCTTCGACCAGATAGTCGGCGATGTAACGGTGGTCGCCGGCGAATGCCCGGATGAAGGCGGGAACATCCTGATGTCCCTGCATGGAAAGGGCAGCCAATTGCAGACCGGCAATCCACCCTTCGGTACGCGTTTCCAGAGCGTCAATATCCTCTTCCGAAAGGTGCAGGCCCATCGACTGGTTGAGAAATCCGGCCGCTTCGAACGGTGTAAATCGCAAGTCTGCGGCTCGCAACTCGGTTAACTGGTCTCGGGCGCGCAAGCGTGACAATGGCAGCTGTGGATCCTCACGGGTGGTAATGACCAGGTGCATCTGTGGCGGCAGGTGCTCGAGTAGGAAGGTGAGAGCCTCATCAACCTGGCATGCATCAATGACATGATAGTCATCGAGAACAAGGACAAAATTGTCCTGGCATGGTAGTGGTGATTTCATTGAGCAGAGCAGTCAGGACTTCCTCAGTTGGCAGTGCCTGAGAGGATTGGAGCAGGTTCCAGCATCTCCTCCCCAATACTCGGCACAATCGATCGCAAAGCGGAGATTAGGTAGGTCAGAAAGCGCACGGGGTCGCTATCCCCCTCGTCCAGCGACAGCCACGCCACCGCTTGATCGCAACCTGCAACCCATTCACTGATCAAAGTAGTTTTACCAAAGCCTGCTGGGGCAGAGACGAGGGTCAGCTTGCGGTACAGACCCTCGTTAAGCCGCTCGTTCAGGTGGGGGCGGTGGACAACTCTTGACCTGGGCGGAGGGATGTAGAGTTTGGTAGCTAATATCGGACTTGGCATGGATCAATTACGAAATCTTTACCCAAACTTCGCTCACGCGGGACATGTCTCCAAGCATAAAAAGAGCCTGAAGATAATCAGGCTCAATAGAAGGTGTATGGAGTTGGGCACTTATGCATTATCTACCTTCGCACCATAACAGTACATATGAACAATGTCAAGCTGAAAGCCTGAGCTCCAGGATAGATGCAAAGGCGGCGGGTGCGGTCACAGGTAAGGAGCTGTATGCCTGCAGAGGCGAAGAAACTCGTAGGCTTACTTCCGGTCTATGGTCGTAGTTGCTTCTTGAAGAATTCCGTAATCAAGTTGTAGCAAGTAACTTTGTTTTCGTACTTGAGCACATCGTGGCCTTCGTTCTCGAAAACTTTGTACTCTACCTCTTTGCCGGCTTTCCGCAGCTGTTCCACCACTTCACGCGACTCCTGCTCGATAACTCGCGGGTCGTTGCGACCTTGTAGCACGAGCATTGGGCAAGCGATGTTATGCAGGTATGTTGCTGGAGAACGCTCGATTAGAAAATCTCGGTCCTTCTCAGGGTCGCCCACGCTGTTGTGCCAGAGGGCTTTCCAGGCGACAGGTATGCGCTCCGAAGAGGTCATCAGGTCATATTGACCGAACATGTCTACCGCCGCCGACCATAGTTCCGGGTGGCGAGAAGCGAGGGTGAGGGTCATATAGCCTCCGTAAGAGCGTCCGATCACGGCTGCCCGCTTTGTGTCGATGCGGCTGTCCGTGGCCAGCAGCTCCATGGCATGCACATGGTCGAGCCGGTCCTCCCCGCCCCAATCGCGTTCAACTCGGCTGGCGTAGTCACGCCCATAGCCTGTACTGCCGCGCACGTTGGGCACGAACAGGGCGAAACCGTTGAGCGTCAGGTACTGAATCAGGGGCATAGAGAACCAGGCGAAGTCGGGCCGCTCCTGACCCTGAGGACCTCCATGAACGTAGTAGATGAGCGGGCGCGGTCCCATATACCCAAGCTCTGTTGCCGGCAAATATAGGCGTGCCGATATACGCAGGCCGTCGTGGCTGGTGAAGGAAGCGTCCTCGCCCGATGAGAGATAGCCGTCGGGTATGCCCAGCACGCGCTCGTTTGTGTGGCATACGATTGTCTCCCTGTCGCGCCCATCAATGGTATATAGCTGAGTGGGCGTGCAGGCAGTTGAGAAAGAAAGGGCGTATCGGTCGCTCTCACTGTCGTAACGGGCGGATTGCATCACGCCCCCCTCTAACGGGCCTTCGCCGCAGATGACGCTTCCCAGAGACATCGTTAGCGCCGCCTCATCGAAGGTGCCTTCGTAGAGCCAGGATGCGCCGTCAATATTATATTCCACCGCAAACAGGTTGTCTTTAGCGTAGGTGAAGCCTACCAGCTCGCCTCTGCCTTTATGCTTGATGCCTGTGATGCTGACGGGCATTAGCGTCTGAGGGGCGGCCAGCTCAATGTAGCCAAGGCCCCCGGCATCATCGAACAGCACCGTGGAGACCAGCACGCCCCTATCGCCTTCGGTGAAGTGGCAGCTATCGATACCGTTCCTGGACACCTTCCGGCCGGGGGTGCGCTGCTCCAGAGGTACACCGTAAAGTAGCTCGCATTCACCGCTGCGCTCGGCCCAGAGGTATAGGACAACGTCAGCCCGGTCGTATACGTCGCCTATCACGACTTTATCGTGGTTCGCACTGACGGCAGCTACCAGGCCGCCCCACCGGCTCTGCGCCAGTTTCTCTACTTCGCCCGTTTCCAGGTTGCCCCGGAACGACCTGAACGTGCTTTCGCTCAGCGCCATGCCGGACATATAGACGAGGCTATGCTCCGGGTAGCAGTGGGACAGGTAGACCTGGTGTTCTGCTACCTTGTCGCCAAAGGCAGGCTCAGGAAAGCCGCCCTGCAGCGGTATGAGCATGGGCTGGTACTTCTCGTCACCGTCGTTGTCAATCATTACGAGTATCTTGCCAAGGTTGGGGAACACATAAAAGGAATAGCTGCCCTGCAAGTGGTGCGGGTCCTGCAATGAGATGTGTGGGGGCAGCAGCGGCTCCGGCACGCTCCCTCCGTAGTCCATCGCGTACAGGCTCAACCGCCCGCTCATATCGCTGATGAAGTAAAGCCTTTCGCCTACTAACTGTGGCGACAAGAACAACCGGGCGGATAGTAACGATTCGATCCTGAACATGAAGCATCCCTTAATGTAAGCAGAGTGGCGCAATTAAATCGAGCCGAGCGGAGACGGTTTTAGGGAGGGCTGAAGGCCCTCCCTTACCGCTTATACTACATTTCTATGCCCTTTGTGCCGCGCTCAACAGCTCGCTCGATTGCGTTTTTGCATAGTTGGAAGCGATTGCGGCCATTGCAGGCGAGTTGAACCCCTTGAAGATGAGCCAGATGGCAAGGCTGACCTCCCAGGCGAACACCGGGAGACCCGCGATCAGCCCCACTGTCGAACCCTGCGTGTAGAGCCCGAACATCACTGCAGTCCCCGAGACGAAGATCAGCGACCCTCCGATAAGTCCCAACACCGCAATGAACCGCGGAACCAGCCTGGACCTGAACATCAGGTAGGCCAGCATCAACGTGTTCAGTCCCAGGATGAGGTTCGGTCCGAACAGGAACGTCCAGTTATGTATCCCGACCAAAGACTTGCCGACAGTAGCAAAGGAGGCGGTGTTGGCGCCCACAGCTCCAGCAAGGTCCTGCCGTAGCGTCACGACTGCGAGCAAGCTGATAATGCCAACGATGATGACGAGGCCTTCAGCAAGACGACCGCAGACATAGCCAAGAGCGATGCTTTCGTTTTGTCTCTTGATGACCGGAAACAGTGTGACCGCTGTGCCGACATTTGCGATTGCAAGAAGCAGTTCGAAGAGTGCCCCGAAGAACACACCGTTGTCACCGCCGGCGGAACCCGTGACGATGTAGTTGGGATCGCTCACAACTGCGCCATAGAGGAAAACCGCGCCGATCGCGGTGATCTCGGTGAGAAGGAAGAACATGCCCGCAACCACCGCAGTCTTTCGATTTGAATCCACCTTGAACTCCTTCATGCCATTTCTCGAATTCGTACTAGCGTTGGTAGCCATCGTTTTTCTCCTTTTTGACTATTTCCGGTATTGACGAGTTTCATGCAATTGAACCTGGATAGAAGTATGTGATTGCATTGCTTCTTGCCTTCCATCAGAGCATACAAACCACTGTGATGAGCGGGCATCGTCACATGTGACGATTAAACATGATGATCTATGAGCAGGCATGCTGTGCGAGCTACGACCGCGCCCACCCGCACCTGGGAGGGTATAACCGATAGGCATACCGGCCAACGCAAGGCGTTTAGAAGCCTCAAACGCGGGGTACCAGCCTGGTCTGTACATCGGTTGGTCTGCCGGCACAGGGGATGCGAACCGGCTGAAGTTGCCTGCGGATGGCGCATTCGGCCACGGCGCGGTTGATCACCCAGCCCGCGCCCATCAGGACCGCTCTACTCAACTCACTTGGTGGGCCAGCGATCCATTCCCGGCCAACAGGGTCAGCGCCTGCGTGCCGGCGCCAAGTCCGATCGCGGCATGAGGGGATTAGTGAGCCGCAGCGAGCGCCGCATCAATCTCCTGGCAGGCCTGGTCGAGCGCCTGCTGGCCGGTCTGCATCCCGGCGAAGACGCGCTCGGTGGCATCGTTGAGGGCCTTCTGGATCTCCGGGTTGGCCTGGCCGCCCCAGACGCCAGGAACGCCGTAACTCGCCCCATCGTAGAGCACCTTGGAGATCTCTGCTCAGTGTGCTGGAACCCTGGAAGAAGGGATCGTTCTCCATGCCCTTGAGCGAGGGCAAGGCAAAGCCGGTCTGCAGGATCGCGCCTTCGTTCTCGCGGCTGGTGAGGAACAGCACGAGCGCGGCGGCGGCCTTCGGGTACTTGCTCTGCGCCGCGGCACCCCAGCCGGCGAAGCCCAACATAGTGGTCCTGGCCCCGGTCTTACCCAGCGGCAGCGGGACCGCGTCATAGTGGAGGCCGAAGGCCGCTTTGGGGTCATTCAGGAAGGGATTGACCCAGCCGCCCACGACGATGCTGGCCGCTCGCTTCCTGGCGAAGGCTTCACCCTCCCAGGTGGCGCCGACGTCGGAGGAGAGCGTGAGGAACTTATCCCTGTACAGGCCATAAAACCAGTCCAGGGTAGAGACTCCCGCGGGACTGTTGATGGCACACTTGCCGTTGTCGATGACCTTGGCGCCGTTCGCGAGGGCGAAGTTGCCCCAGTAGGGGAAAAACACGGGTCGCTCGCGAAGCCGAAGACCCGCGTCTGGCCGCTCCCTGTCGTGTTCTCTTTGACCCAGGCTGTGAAGTCGTCCTGGGTCCAACCGGGCTTGGGCGGGGTCTTGACCATATCGGTGTTGTAGAAGAGGGCCATGCTGGTGAAGTCCTTGGGCAGGCCGTAGACCTTTCCGTCCTTGCCGAGGAAGACGCCGGTGAGACTGGAGAAGTAGTCGTCCTTGCTGCGCCCGACCTCCGTCAGGGCTGGAGTGAGGTCCAACAGCACGTTGTTGGGAATGAGCTGGTAGGGCAGATCCACGTCGAGGTAAAAGACGTCGGGCTGCGTATTGCTGCTGATCTGAGCCAGCAGCTTGGTCCCATAGTCGGACGGCTGCGGTTCATAGGTGATCTTGACGTCGGGATAGACCTGGTTGAAGCGCGCCAGAGCGTCGCTGACCACCTTTTGCTCCGACGAATCGCCCCAACTGGAGACGCGCAACTGGGCACCGGGCTCGATCGTATTCTTCTTATAAGCGGCCGGTGCTCCGATCGCGGCTGCCCCGCGCTCCCCGTTCGCGGTCGTAGGCCGGCGGGCGTGGGAGCCGGCGCTCGTCGTCGGGTGTCTCGTTCCCACCGCCGCAGGCGCTCAACAAAAGCGAGCCAATAAGCAGCAGCGCCGCCGGAAATTGCCATCGGGTCGTTATAGACATTTACAGCAGACCTAACTCGCGCGCATGCCCTACCGCTTCGGTGCTCCTCTGGACCTGTAGTTTGCCGAAGATAATCCGTTTATGCCCTTCGACGGTACTCACGGCGAGGAAAAGTCGCCGGCTGATCTCATTGTTCGAGAATCCCCGGGTAATGAGTTGTAGGATTTCTTAACTCACGTTGTCTCCATGGCTCGACAAAGAGTATAGCGATCCTGTTCCGCCAGGTGCCGGTCAACCGCTCCATATAGTTCTCGGCTGTGCCGCCGGTAGTTGTGTTCGCCATCTTGTTCCTTTCTCCGGTGTCAGATTTGTCCCTATCTTCCCGTTAGCTTGATCCTTTTTCGTAGACCCATTCTGACCCTCTAAACTGAGGGGATAAGGTGGACAGGGTCGCCCAGGCGAATCGTGCCGCGCCGTACCACACAGCCGTACACGCCCATAATGTTGTTTTGCTTTTGCGCGATATTTCTCAGGACGCGGGAGTCTTGCTGCGCCGTATCCGGGTGCAAATTGGGCATCACGCAGCGAGCATCGCTGTTTGTCACAGCCACTATTGCGGCGCTCTCACCCTGTCCGATCATGATCCGGCTGCCGATCCAGCTTTGTTCATCAGGCTGCTCGCCGGCATTCGTGTTGATGACGAGATTCTCTCTGAAGCGGCGCGGCTCGATCTCCTCGCCCATCAGATCTGATAGCCTCTTGAGTGCATGGGTGGTTACAAGGGAGATATGTGTTTCGTCGAACGCACTTTTCAAGTGAGCAGGGTAAATGGGTTGGTTGCGCTCCCGTTCGGTGAGTTGCTCTTTTAGCTCCGCAAGCAACTCCTCACTGAAGATATCGAATTCTTTGCCATCGGGCGTCGTCACCAGCACATCGGACTTATCGGGACTCGAGGGGTCCACAAGCCTGGCTGTATACAGTATCATGCGGGGAATCTCGCGAGCGGTCAGCCACGGGAAATTGGTGCGCTTGTGCCCTTGTATAAAAGCGAACCTCCTATCCCCTGCTATCCCCTCGAGTGTCACATTCGCCTCGGCGAGCGCTTCGGCCCTCATAGACTTAACAGGATACCTGCTTAGCTGCTCAACCACGCCAACGGGAATTGCTCTTTGCCCGTCATGCCCGTCAAAAACATCTGCCATGTAACCACACCCCCTCGTATTGTGCCGTGATGTGCATTATGGACAGGCACAAAGTGTCACGCCTGCCTATACAGCAACTCCTGCAAGTGATCGTAGCACGGACGAATGCGCCAGTCAATCGCGAACAAGAAAAAGATCCAGAGAAACGCTGACAACATAGGCTCAGATAACTGATGACAAGACCCTTTAATTTGCCCCTCTTTTCTGCTCGACCAACCCTCTTGCCCAGCGTAAAGGCGAACCGGCATCGTACGATGGGAAGGAGGCGCCAGCGGTCAGTGACCAGTGACCAGTGACCAGTAGGCAATAGGCAGTAGGCAGTAGGCAGTGGCAGCAGGCAGTGGTCACCGGTCACTGGTCACCGGTCACTGGTCACTGGTCACCGGTTCAGACCTACGCGGGCAACTGAAGCAGCCCTCAGCCCATAGTCGCCATAGTTGTTTCTGACGACCTGTATAACCGGGAGAAGCTGGCAAACAACCCGCTGACGAGTATCGGCCCGGCCCACTATCACGCAAAGCCCGCCCCATTTCTACTCTGTCTGCCGTAATTCGTAATTCGTAATTCGTAATTCGTAATTCCCGAAGGGTTCAGGGTGCGCACTTTTGGGGATTGCGCAAGTTAAGAAGAATTGAGCCGTTTGCCGCTCCTCGTTCCTGGCGTGCAACGATCAGGGCTCTGGCCTTGGCCTGCAACTCTATGAAGTACTCTGTCCCGGTGATGGCCTCCACCTGTTGCGCTTTCTTGGCCTGGTTCACCGCAATGTGTAGCTCCTCGACCCGTCGATGTCGCTCTACTCGCACCTCGTGGTCCCTTGTGAGAGCCGGTTCATAGACGATAGGCTGGAGGTGGAGGGCATACTCGATTGCTGCCTCAGTGCTCATCGCTCGTCCCTCTTGCCTTACTTTCTCGAACGGCTCGTCCCCCAACTGCAACCGGGCCGCGGCTATCCCCTGCGTATATAGCGTGCGGTCGACTGCCTCCAGAACAGCACCGATGCTTTCCAGCAGAGCCTCAGCTGCTCCCAGCAACCTCGTCCCTGTCTGCGCCGCTGCTATCCCATCGGGTCCTTGCCTTTCCCCGGCTGCGCCAATTCTAATTGCCGCCAACCCCATCAGGCTCACAGCGATACCACCCTTGTCCTCCATCTCCCTGAACTGAGCCAGGCCCTGCTCATACAGAGATGCTGCTGTCTGGTACTCTCCCTGGATGCAGGCGAGGCTCCCCAGGGAGTTGATCGTGGTGGCAACACCCGACTTATCCCCTAACTCCTGGAATAGTGCGAGGCTCTGGTCATACAGCGATGCGGCTGTCGGGTAGTCTCCCTGCAGGTAGGCCAGGCTCCCCAGGTTGAGTAGGGTGATAGCAATACCCGACTTGTCTCCTAACTCCTGGAATAGTGCGAGGCTCTGGTCGTAAAGCGAGGCGGCTGTCGGGTAGTCTCCCTGGATGTAGACCACATTCCCCAGGTTGAGTAGCGAGCTGGTGACACCTCTCTTGTCTCCGACCTCCCTCCGCAGGGTCAAGCTCTGCTCATGTAGAGAGCGGGCTGTCGGGTAGTCTCCCTGACTGTAGGCCACCACCCCCAAATTGCTGAAGGACAGCGCCATGGCCTGTTTATTTCCCAGTTCCGTGCGCATGGCCAGGCTCTGCTCATACAGGGAGCGCGCGGATGGGTAGTCTCCCTGGCTATAGGCCACATTTCCCAGGCGGTTGAAGGAGCGAGCCATAATGAGCTTATCTCCCACTTCCCTTCCCAAGGCAAGGCCTTGTTCAAGTGCGACGCGAGCAGCAGCGTACTCCCCCTGCCTGTAGGCCAGCATACCTGCTGCACTATGAGCCTTGGCCCTCCAGGTCTGAGTGTTGAGTTCCGCTGGGGTCAACTCAGCACTCGGAACTGGGAACTCGGAACTGGAGCGAAGCGGGGGGAGCAAAGAGAGAAGCCCTTCAAGGTGCTCTCTCCCCTCGCTGAAAAAGCCCCTCGTCTCCCAGAATTGTGAGATGGCTACTGCTATGCGCAGTCCAATTTCTTCGGAATGCGGAATGTACTGGGCGGCCAACTCTGGGGCCGGTTCGTCTTTATTCCGAATTCCGAATTCCCCATTCCGCATTCCGGAGGCCTGGGCGGCCCAGCGCAACGCTGAGCGCAGGTTGTCGTGTTCGTCCTCCAGGCGGTTCAACCACTGGGCTTGCTTATCGCCTGTCAACTCCGGCTCGGCCTCCTCAGCCAGCTTCATGTAGTAAGAGGGCATGCGCCCTCCCTAAAGCCTCTTCCTCCCCGCTCTCTTTGAGCTTCTCTCTAGCATATTCATGGATCGTCTCCAGCATCCAGTAGCGTGTCTCTCCATCACTCCCTTCCCTCTCCGCCAGCACGCTCTTGTCCAAGAGCGACTGCACGCCTTCCAGCACATCATAAGATTGCGGAATGAGGAATTCGGAATGCGGAATATTGCTCTGATCGTTCTTATTCCGAATTCCGAATTCCTCATTCCGCATTGCGCACACGATCTCGATCGCTTCGAGTGTGCGTCCCCCATTGAAGACGGCCAGCCTCCTGAATAGCAGCTTCTCATCTTCGGAGAGGAGGTCGTAGCTCCACTCGATGGCTCCCCGCATCGTTTGCTGCCTGGCCGGGAGGTCTTTGGCACCTCCTGTCAGTATCTTCAACCTGTCGGAGAGGCGTCCGAGCAGTGCCTGTGGTGTGAAGAGGCGGATGCGCGCTGCGGCCAGTTCTATGGCCAGGGGCAACCCATCGAGGCGGGCGCATATGGATGCTATGTCGGGGGCGTTATCGGCGGTTATTACGAAGTCGGCTTTGACCGCCTGGGCTCTATCCACAAAAAGGCGCACGGCCTCGTACTGGGTATAGTCCTCCAGTTGCTGGGCTGGTTGTTGGGCCGGCTGCTGGGCTGACCGGTCAGAGGTTGATAGGTTGAGATTTTTATCCTTCTTACGCTGTTGCAGATGCTTACGGTCGGGCATGGAGAGAGGAGGCACGCGATATTCTCTCTCCCCGTAGAGGCGCAAAGCTATCCTGCTGGAAACTAACACTTTCAGGTGGGGAGCAGCTTTGAGTAGGGAAGCTAGCTGGGAAGCTGCCTGTGTCACCTGCTCGAAGTTGTCCATCACGAGCAGTATCTGCTTATCTTTCAAATAGTCTTTGAGCGTCTCGATGACCGCCTGGGCGGGTACCTCCCTCACTCCCAGTGTTTCGGCAATAGAGGAAGGGACCAACTTGTGGTCGTCAGGGGAGAGAGTAGCGAGCTCGACGAACCAAACCCCATCCTTATGTTCTTCTATCATCTGGGCGCCTACCTGCAAAGACAGGCGGGTTTTGCCGGTGCCTGCAGGCCCGGTTAGAGTGAGCAGGCTAACATCGGATCGGCGCAAGAGAGCGGTAACATCGGCAGTCTGTTTCTCGCGTCCAATGAGGGGAGTGGACTGGCGAGGTAGGTTATTGGGCAGGCCCTCAAGGGTGCGCAGGGCAGGGAAGTGGGCAGGAAGACCGGGCACGATCAACTGGAAAATGTGCTCGGCACGAGAGAGGTCTTTGAGGCGATGCTCGCCCAGGTCGAGGAGTTGTACGCCTGGGGGATCGGTGGGGTTTAGTAGGGAGAGGCGGTCACGGACCAACTCGCGGGTGGCAGCAGAGAGGAGCACCTGGCCGCCATGACCTGCGGCGAGGAGGCCGGACGCTCTGTTGAGAGTGGGGCCGGAGTGGGCGCCGGCACCTACTGAGCCCTCCATGGCTCCGGTATGGAGGGCCATGGCTGCATGGAGATCGCCGATGGAGGGCGGCCACTGCTCGGTGAAGAGGAGGAGCTGGGCATCGATAGCGGCCTGGACAGCCTGGGCTGCGGTGGGAAAGGCGATTTGGGAGGCATTGCCGATTGTCTGGTATGCATAGCCGCCATTGGCCTCGATAGCACTCTGCAGGATCTGCTCGTAGCGAGAGTGCGCAGCGCGCATGGCGGTGGGGTCTCGCTCCCAGTTCTGGGTGCTTCCGTCCACGTTGGCCAATAGGAGGGTAACTGTATCGATGGTGCCGGTATTGCCGGTCGCATGCTCATTCATGGCGGCTATCCTCCGGGTATAAATGACTGCCTGCTCCACCTCCGTGCCCACCCCAACTATTACGTGCTGATAGAGATGGGCAGGGGAATAGGGTGCAGATATTATATGCCTAAATCCTCGGCTTCGAGAAGTGAGCTAAATGAACCGCCACTCGGAGTTCAATGCGACACTCATTTCCAGCGGGCCAGGGACTGGGCCCGCCGGAAATGAGTGTGAACGGCCATACTGCCGGCAACTAACGATCGACAACCGGACGTCGGGGTAGCAGGTCTCTGGATGCAAGGCTCGGAGCTCGTGGTAGGCCGACTTGCGCGATACGCTATTAGGTTTGCAATACGCGAAGCTGAGCTAAAGCCAGTTCCACTGCGGTTTCCAAGGTCAGGGTGGTGCCTTTGTCCCAGGCGGATCGATAGGTATCTTCGCCCAGCAGGCTACGCGTCGATTCGAGCATTACGTGGTGGAAGTCACGCGTATAAGGGTGTTCATCATTGTCTAACGCACTCGATACCGAACGGAACGTGACAGCTTCTTCCGCCCAGGTTGGGCCTCCTTGCAAGACCACCAACGCCGCGATCTCCCTCAGGCAAAGCCCAATCTTATCCCTGTCGCCAAGCTCATTGTTCATTACCAATGCTTCGCGCAAGGTTGTCCCTGCGGCGACGAAGTCCCCATGCCGTATTTGTGCATGTCCCAGGTAGATGAGGCCATAAGCAATGAGCGCTTTATGCGCTATCGCCCTGGATAGCGCAAGCCCTTCGCGAAACCTGCTCTCCGCCTCATCAAGTTCGCCCTCCAAAAGGGAAGCCTGCCCCAGCTTGAAAAAACAAGAAGCTTGCGTATCTTTATCGCCAAGGTCGTGGGCTAGAAATCAGGCTCTCTTCATAAAGGGAAACCGCTCGATTGTAATCTTCTCTTTCCAGAACAATACCCAGATTGTACATGGTACTCATTACGTCTCTCTTGTTCCCGACTTCCCTCATGATTTCGAGTGTTTCCTCCATCAGGGAGATAGCCCTCTCTCTATCCCGCCGAGCAGATGCGACCAGGGCCAGATTAGTGAGAGAAGCTGCTATATCCGTCTTGTCATCGAGCTTACGCCTCAGTGCCAGGCCCTGCTTCGTAAAAGTGCTCGGCCTTATCCAGTGCCGACCGGTAGTGCATTGCCACACCTATACTGTTCAGACAATTTGCTATCCCTTTCTCATCGCCTATCTGATCGTAGAATGACATCGCCTTCTGATACAGGATCACGGCCTGATCGTAGTCTCCTTGAGTTGACATCAGCCTGCCCGCCCCGTACAGCATGGTTGGGTACATAGATGGAGAAATGCCTGTCATGGCTGAAATATCGGCCCCATCGCTTTCCGTGAGCGCCTGCTCTATCCATCGTCGCCCCTCGCTCAGGTAGCCCCTGGCTTGCCAGAACTTCCAGACAGAGGCGCATATTCGGATGGCAAGGGCTGTCTCATGACGCTCGAGTGCCCAGGAAAGTGTAGCGCGCAGGTTGTCCTGCTCCCACTCCAATAAGTCGAGCCAGCGCAGGGCTGCATCACCTTTTAACTGCGGTTCTGCCGCTTCAGCGAGCACCACACAATATTCGGCGAGCAGTCGCCGCAGAGCATCCTCTTCGCCTCGCTCGTCCAGGCGGTCGTATGCAAATTCACGCACACTCTCAAGCATAGAGAAACGGACTTCTCGACGCACGCCAACTGCACTATCAGTCTCCGTCCCTCCTTCGGGGGTGCCGCCCCAGAGCTGGCCGCCCAGTATGAGCGGGTACGCGCTCTGTGCCGTTCGGATGGCTCCTGCAGACCGGCGGGAGGCACCGGATACCCTCTGGGTGCTTCGATTGGCTGGTGTTCCGTACCCACGGAGCCTGGGTGCGAACTGTCCCCTGGACCCTACGTTCCTTTGCAGCAGCCCTTTGTCGACGAGCAACTCGATCCCATCGAGAAGATCGAACGGCAAGTCGCCCCTGGCGTTGCACACAGCCTCAGCGGAGGCGAGTGTGCAGCCACCCGCGAAGATGCCCACTCTGGCGAACAGAGCTTGTTCTCCCTTGCTCAACAAATCATAACTCCACGCGATGGCAGCACGCAGGGTTCTGTGACGGGCAGGAAGGTCGCGTGGCCCTCCAACGAGCAGAGCCAATCTGCTCTCCAGCTTGCTAAGGAGCAAATCGAGCGGAAGGAACCTGATTCGAGTGGCAGCCAACTCTATAGCAAGCGGCAGCCCTTCTAATCGGGTACAGATCGCGGCTACAATATCTGCATTTTCGGCCGTGAGAGCAAACCCCGGGTCTGCTTCTTCGGCTCTCAGCGCAAATAGCTCTATGGCAGGATATGTAACCAGTTGCTCGGGAGAAAGCGCGGACGTCGCGTCGGGAAGGACTAGAGGCGGCACCTCAATTTGCCGTTCCCCGCGCACCCGCAAACGACCACGGCTAGTAACGAGCACCTTCAAAGTGGGGCATTCTTCGAGCAACTCGGCTACTTCAGGCGCTGCCTCGATCACTTGCTCCATGTTATCGAGCACCAGTAATGCCTTCTTCCCTGAAAGGCTGGCGACCAGGGCATCCCGCAGGGACCCTGCCCCGCTTTCTCTCAAGCCAAGCGCTCGTGCGGTGGTGGGGAGCACGAATTCGGGATCGTCAACAGGGGAAAGCCCTACGAAATAAATCCCATCGCCGGCATAAGCCCGCAAAGAGTGGGCCACTTCAATAGCGAGCCTGGTCTTGCCTACGCCCGGCGGGCCGGTCAGGGTGACAAGCCGAACATCGCTCCTTTGCAGGGTTTGCCGAACTTGCTCGATGAGGGCGCTTCGTCCGATTACGCCTGTAAGAGGCGAAGGAAGGATGTCCGTTCCGTCCCTCGCGGGCTCGGGATCCTCCATCCGCCCTGGGCGCCGGCGCTTCCGGCCTTACAGGGCTTTGAGTGACCTGAGCGATTCGGGAAGGACTCCCCGTCGTTCCTTCGGGGGGCTCCCTGGGCCCCTGGACCCTCCACCGCTGCGAGCAAACAGAACGAAAAAGTCATATTGCTCAGGCGGTAAGGATAGGCACTCGGCAAGACGCTCTGCTATCTGGCGCGACGGCTTGCGGCTGCCGTTCTCTATCTTTTGGATGGCCGTGAGGGAACAGCTCACGCGCTCGGCCAGCTTTTCCTGTGTGAGATCGAGAAACTTTCGACGTTGCTGGAGCCAGGTACCAAAGATAACTATCTCGCTCATAGCCTTTTCGCTTCGGCTTGTATGCGCAACCGGAAAAGTCGGCCCGACAGTTTCGAATTACGAATTACGAGTTTCAATGAGGCAATTGTACGGCTTTTTGTACTGGAATCTGTACGACACATTATAGCCCCGCCCTCCTGTAAAGTAAATGTACGACCAAGTTGTCAGTTGTCAGTTGTCAGTTGTCAGTTGTCAGTTGACAGACGAAGCACGCACGGAACCGGTCATCCGGTCTACTGACAACTGACAACTTGGTCACAAACTGAGCTAGTCGAGGCTGCCAATGGGGAGCAATTCACAAGACGGTGAGGCACAACTATTCCTGGTGCGCCTCTGGCGAACAAACGGCGACAACGATGGCAGGTGGAAGGGCAAGGTGCAGCACATAATGAGCGGCTCGGCGTGGCTCTTCGACGACACACAGCAGATTGTAGAGATACTGCTTGCCTGGGTGCGATCTCCCGGACAGGACGACCCGGCAAACTCAAGCCATGGAGACCGGCGTGAAACGTGAGATGTAACCGCCAGGACGCTAAGAACGCTAAAGCTCACCTCTCACCGCCCACCGATAACAGCAAGCGCATCTCCGACAAGGATTGCGCACTGAGCGCAAAAGAGGATAGTGATAAAGACATGATGACTACAGGCTATACACGAACAGGTCAAAGGCGAACTCTTCCGATGGTGGTAATAGTGGCACTCCTGACCGGCCTGGTCATGGCGACTTTTCTGGGCAGGTTTGCCGTGCCGGCCAGGCTCGGTCCTATGGCGGCGCTGCCACAGGTTGGCTTTCCGAGTGCACCCGTTGCCTTCGCACCTAACATGGGACAGGCCCCTTCCGATGTGCTTTTTACAGCCCACTCCCAGGAAGGAGCTCTCTCTTTCGGCCCCTCGGAAGTGACCCTCGCAATTCAAGTGGGACCTGCAGATAACGCGGCCGGCACGGGTGAAACGGCGCAATCCGATGTGAGCGTGCGATTTCTCGACGCTGCGCCTGCGGTGGTAAGCGAGGTCAATCCGCTGCCCGGCAGGGTCAATTACCTCCTTGGCAACGACCCGGCCCTGTGGCACCGAAACATCCCCACATACGGCGGCATACTCTATAAAGGTCTCTACCCGGGGGTGGACCTGGCGTACCAGGGGGTGGACAGGAATCTCAAGGGCACTTATACCGTGGCCCCAGGAGCAGATTGGACGCGCATTCGCTGGAGCTATGCAGGCGCGAAGAGCGTCACAAAGGATAGTTCCGGTAATCTACAGATCGCTTTGTCGGATTTGTCCGGCCAGGGGTCGCTGACCGAGCTGGCTCCGACCGCGTGGCAGGAAATAGACGGTAAGCGCACGACGGTAAGCGCTCGTTACGTGGTCGCGCAGGACGGAAGCCTAAGCTTTGCACTCGGCAACTATGATCCCCGGTACAATCTCACCATCGACCCAACTCTTACCTTCTCCACGTACATTGGCGGAAGCCAGGAGGATGACGGTATGGGCATCGCGGTCGACAGCTCGGGCAACATTTATGTGACAGGGATTACGGCATCCACTAACTTCCCGACGGTCAATCCATACCAGCCTTCCAACGGGGGAACTCCGGATGCCTTCGTGACCAAGTTCAATTCGGACGGTACCGTAGCTTATTCCACTTATCTGGGGGGCAACGACATCGACTACGGATATGCGATCAAGGCGGCTCCATCAGGCGAAGTCTTTGTAACCGGCGACACGTCCTCATCGAACTTCCCCACGCGCAATGCCTATATGTCAAGTAGAGGGGGCAGCCTGGACGTGTTCCTTACCGTGCTCAATGCGGCAGGATCGGACCTTCTTTATTCGACTTACTACGGCGGGAGTGGAGTGGAGATTGGCCGGGGAATAAGCATAGAAGGGACCCTGGCCTATATCTCCGGAGAAACCACTTCTACCAACATGCCGACGAGGAACGCCTACCAGGCGACATTTGGAGGGAGCACCGACGCTTTCCTTGCCAAGTTCAATACTGCGGCATCCGGAGACACCTCATTTCAGTACGCCACGTACATGGGGGGCAGCTCTGACGACTACTCGGGCGGCAGAGGGCTGACCGACATAGGTCACGGGGTGGCAAGCGACGCTGCCGGCAACGCCTATCTCACCGGACTGACCTCGTCCGCCAACTTCCCCGTCAGGAACGCGTTCCAGAACAGCTATGCCGGCGGTGGTAATCCGGACGCATGGGCGGCGAGGATAAGCACGACCCTCTCGGGAGACCCATCCCTGGTCTACTCCACATATCTTGGAGGTACCGGTGGCGAAGCGGGCCGGGACGTGGCGGTGGACGGAACCGGTAACGTTTACGTTCTGGGTGATAGCTCATCGACTGCGTTCCCGATCAGAAGCGGTTATGGCAATTGCTCCGGCAATCTGGGGCCGTTCGTGGCCAAGTTTAACATGGCGGGTAGCGGCGATAGCTCATTGCTCTATTCCACTTGCTTCGGGGCAAGTGGCACGGGTCGCTCCAGCGGTATCTATGTAGATAGTGCAGGGAACGCCTTTATTACAGGTAAAACGTCGTCCGCCACTTTCCCACAGGTGCAAGGGATGCAGGCATACGGAGGCAATCAGGATGCCTTTGTGCTGGAGTTGAACACGACAGGGAACGGTCTGGTCTTTTCCACCTTCCTTGGTGGATCCGGCCTCGACGCGGGGTACGACCTCGTTGTCGCCAACAATAATACCTATATAGTGGGTTCCACCTCATCGACCAACTTTCCCACGGTCAATCCGCAGTACCCTAACGCCGGCAACGGCGATGCGTTCGTCAGCCGGATAAACAACGCCGTACAAGCGACGATCACCCCCATACCCACGAACACCGGCACGATCACGCCCACTCCTACCAATACGCACACTCCCCAACCTACTCAACCCGGTGCGACAGCAACTCGTACCCGGAGACCCACGTATACCCCCGCGCCCACGTTCACAGCCGGTCCTACCAACACCGCCACATTCACTCCGGCTGCGGGCACACCCACGCCGCTGCCATGTACAGTCCACTTCACGGATGTTCACTCGACCGACTATTTTTACGAGGCCGCGCAATACCTGTACTGCCACGGCGCTATCTCGGGCTATCCGGACGGCACATTCCGTCCTTATAAGAACACCACGCGCTCACAGTTGGTAAAGATAGTGGTGATCGCCGAGAACTGGGTAATCATCGATCCCGCCACCCCAACCTTCACCGATGTGCCCAGGGATAACATCTTCTACATGTACATAGAAACCGCAGTGCAGCGCCAGGTAATATCAGGCTATGGGGATGGCACATTCCGCCCGTACAACTACGTCACGCGGGGGCAAGTGTGTAAGATAATCGCGATAGCCCAGCGTTGGGTGATTATTGACCCGGTCGATCCTCGCTTCACCGATGTGGGAGTCGACAACCCGTTCTACGTCTTCATCGAAACGGCTGCCAGCCACAACGTCATCTCCGGGTACGCGAACGGTACTTTCCGCTGGGGCAATAATGCCACACGGGGACAGCTAAGCAAGATAATCTATATCTCAGTAACACAGCCCTAATGGTCGCCGGTCGGGGCGGAGCTACTCGTGTTTGCGCACTATCCCCTCTTGCCCCGTCATCGTGACCATCGGCATCCCATCTCCCTCGACCCATTCGCCGCACGCGCCCCCGCCGGCGCTGGTCTCCAGCGTCAGCACTGTACCATCCATGCGCAAGGCGGGCTGGTAGAACTCGGCCACCTGCTCGGCGCGACCCTCGATGTAGTGGCCGATCAGCGCCCGCCGGAAGCGATCCGGGCTGGTGTTGGGATAGCTGCCGTGGACCAGCGCGCCGTTGAAGAACAGCACATCGCCCGCCTCCATGACCACCGGCTGTACCGGCTGCCCCGCCGGCAGGGGCACGGTCACATCCGTGAAGCTGACGCTGGTATCGGCTTGGCTGGTACATAGCATCGGCCAGGTGTGGCTGCCCGGCACGATCTGCAGGCAGCCGTTGACCTCATCACACGGATCGAGCGCCATCCAGGCGGCCATACAGGTTCCCGGCTGCGCCCGCAGGTAGAAGTTATCCTGATGCAGCGCCTGGCCGCGCGCCCCCGGCGGCTTGAAATAGAGCATCGTCTGCACTGCATAGGGCTCGCGGCCCAGCAAGGCCGTCAAGCAGGCGTTGAGCCGCGGCTCCAGCAGCCAGCGGCGGGAGAGGTCGTCCCAACGATGCATGTGGATCATGCGCGGATAGCGCTTTAGCGGATCGTTCCGGCGGGGATCACTGCCGACCAGATCCCAGGGATAGGAGCCCCGCTTGCGTAAGGTCATGAAGTGGTCGCGATACTGTGCGACTTCGGCGGGACTGAACAAGCCGGCAACGACGACATAGCCGTTGTCGGCGAAGCTTGCCTGGTGTTGAGCAGTGAGCATCATTCTCTCCTCTGGGCGGCAAAGATGGTACACAGCAAAAGGGTAGGAGTGCTCCTCGGTCAAGGGGAGTGCACCCACGGGTGGAGGTCCGCAGAAAGGCCAGGCGCGGGAAAATGGGAGAACCCCTCGGGGCCATCATGCGTGGTTGGCAAGCCGTCCTCCGACCTGCCCCACACGCGTCGCGCCTGGCGTTCCGCATGGGCTAGCTCGGCAGCAGATCCGCGAGTCTATTGTGCCGCAAGTCACCCACGTGTCAATCCCATCAGCGTCCCAAAGGGCTAATGCAAAGTCGAGAAAAAACCCGGAAGGGGCGCCCCCCACGATGCCGGAAAGGATAGCTTGACCACGCTCGCCATTTCTGTCACCGACGAGAGCGCTGTAAGCAACTGGATAAGCCGGATGAACCTGGAGATTGACCGCCGATTTGCTCGTGTAGCGTCCTTTATACCATGCTTGTGACGGAGGGGGAGATGCTTGTTGATTTTGCCGTTCATAACTTCTTAGGATGTCATGCTCCCGGCGCAGCTCCTCGACCCCACCTCGAAGACGCCGCAATTCAGCTTCGGCCTCTGTTTGCCGGCATGTGCCTAGAATGCTCGTTCTCAGCGTTGTGGCGCTACGAAAGGGCATCCTACCTCTTCCGGACATTAAACAACGGTTCGGGAAACGCTAGCGGTAATGCAGAGCTTTTGGTCTACACTCAAGGTGGGTACCCTCTGGGTGATGCGCCATCGGCATCTACTCCTCACGAGCTTTAAGCTCGCCGATCTATCTTGAGTACGTGGAGGTTTGGTACAACCGCCAGTGAAGGCACGCAGCCCTCGGCTACGCCAGCCCGGAAACCTTCGGAGATATTTGCGAATCAAATCCCGTGTCAACTAAATCGTTGTAAGCCC
>CAWINE010000009.1:0-370587 GCA_963837315.1 uncultured Chloroflexia bacterium | reverse complement strand
AGCCTCACCACCACATTCTTCGATGATCGAGAATATATATGGGTAGACAACACTCCCTCCAGTCCGTTCTATCGGCGTGTCTACGTCACAAATGCTCTCTTCGATGCGGGTGGATCAGGCTCATTCAACACGGTGACCCTGCGCCACTCCCTCGACAACGGCACCTCCTGGTCCCCTCCCGGCAACCAGCCTATCGCTTTGGTGCCTAATAACGAGTTCGCTCTGGGGCTCGCCCACAACGAGTATCCCTCTCTGGGCATTTCACCCGATGGCACATTTGGCTACGCTTGGCACCGCGGTCTCTGCTGCGGCGACCCCCCGAGCGTAGGCACCAACAACAAGGTGATGTTCGCCCGCTCCACAGACGGAGGAGTGACATTCCCATTCTCGACCACCATCGTGACTGTGCCCCTCAACCAGGCGGTGTCGTTCAACTCGACCTCCCCATTCGGACAGAGGTGGAGTGACACGCCAAACATCACGGCAGACCCCTCAAGCAATGGGGTGTTCTACGCAGTCTGGACAGCATACCGGACGGCAAGCGCCCCCGCATCGGCAGCGATCTACCTGTCCAAGACTACAGACAATGGCACCACCTGGTCGACGCCAACGATCCCGTACAACAATCCCAACGCTAACATATTCCAGGGATTTGGGTGGGTGAAGGTGACGGCTGACCACACGGTGCACGTGACCTACCTTGGAGGCACCACCTCAAACACCCAGGCAGGGCAGTTCTACGTGCAATCGACAGATGGTGGCACCACATGGAGTGCGCCATTCCAGTTGAATGCAACGACCATCACGACGTTCGCCTCGACGACGGACTACATCGCAGACGATGTCACGACATCAGCTGGGGCAGGCGCTATCATAGCAGGGATAGAGGAGAACGGCGGGCACCACGCCAGGATGGGCGTATATGTAGCAGGCTCCCCTACCCCTACCCCCACCGGCACCCCCCCCACCGCTACACCTACAAACACCTCCACAAATACCCCCACTGTCACCCCTACACCATGCGGCGCATTGGCGGGCTGGACAAATATCTCACCGATCATAGCCAGCCCCGGTCTGACCAGGGCTGAGGCTGCCTACTTCCCCGGCAACGGCCTGATCTATGTAATAGGTGGTAGGACTTCGGAGACCCCGGACCAGGGCAGCACAACGATTTACACCTATAACCCGTCCAGCGACACCTGGGGCACCGCTGCTACCGTCCTTACCGATACCAAAGTTTCCAACCTGGTTGTTGCGCTTCTCAACGGGCCAAGCGGGCCGCGCATCTACGCTATTGGTGGCTCGTACCCGTCAGGTTCGGCGGACCTGAATCCTACCAACATCAACCGCGTGTACGACCCGGTCACCGGTTCGTTGACCAACGCCGACCCGTGGCCCCAGACCAGCCCCCTGGTGATTCCGGGTGGGTTTGTTGTAGACAACAACAAGCTGTACATCTTCGGCGGCTACGATCCGGTAGCTGTAGCCATGATACCGGACATCTGGGAGTTCGACCCAATGGCCGCGCCGGGCAGCCAGTGGACGCACAAGAGCGCTGCTTTGGACCTGGCCAGATCCTACATCGCTACGGCCCAAATCGGTAACTTTATCTATCTGGCGGGAGGCTTCGATAGCACCCTGACAGACCAGGTAACGACTGAGCGCTACGATCCGGCCACCGACACCATCTGCGATGCGTGCTTTGCTGATCTGCCTACGGCAACTTCGAACGCCAGAGGCTACACCGACGGAACGCTCTTCTACGTGCCGGGTGGTGACTTCCCGACCCCTGAAAATAGCACAAGGACCTACGATCCCACCACAGACACATGGAGCACCGTAACACCAATGGTGGCCGCAGCACGCAACTATGCACACACCCAGGTGGGCAACACCTTCTACGCGGTAGGGGGCTATGACTCCACCGGGGTTGCGACCAATGTCTCGCAGAAGTATCTTCAGGCTGCAGCCTGCACCTCACCCACGCCCGGCCCCAGTAACACCTCGACAGCTACCACCACCCCTGCTGTGACACAGACTGCTACTAATGCTCCCACCCACACAGCTACGACTGTCCCTGCTAAGCAACACACCTACAACTGTCCCTGCTAGCAACACGCCTACGACGGTGCCTGCTACCCAGACCGCAGGTGGCAATACAGCCACTCCTGTGCCAAGCAGTACCCTCGCACCAACCCAGACCCCTGGCGGTGCCACCGCTACATCGGTACCTCCTACCTCAACCTTTACACCAGGCGTACCCACAGCCACACCGACCGTCTGCACCCTTACCTTCAGGGATGTGCCGGTGGGCTCAACATTCTATCCCTTCATCCGCTGCCTGGCTTGCAAGGGGATTATCAATGGATACCCGGATGGTACCTTCAGGCCTAGCGCCAACGTCACCAGGGGCCAGTTGTCAAAGATAGTGTCTAACTCTGCTGGCTTCTCTGACAACCAGACCACCCAGATGTTCCAGGATGTGCCCGTCGGCTCTACCTTCTACCAGTACATTGGTAGGCTGGCATCTCGTGGGTTCATCAATGGATACCCATGCAATTCGCCACCGGCTGGCCAGTGCGTACCACCCAACAACCTACCCTACTTCCTGCCCAACGCTAACTCCACGAGGGGACAGATCTCAAAGATAGTCTCTAACGCTAGAGGCTTCAACGAGACACCAAGTGGCCAGCAGTTCCAGGACGTGCCTCCTACAGGACCCAGCTCAACGTTCTACGCATACATCTACAGGCTGGTACTGCACCAGGTGATGAGTGGGTACCCATGCGGCACACCACCGGCAGGCCAGTGCGTACCACCCAACAACCTCCCCTACTTCAGGCCCAACAACAACGCTACCAGGGGGCAGACATCAAAGATCGTGTCCAACACTTTCTTCCCTGACTGCAACCCTCCCAGGGCCGCTACTCAGTAAGCCCGGGCCATAACCGGCCATAAAGAAAGACCGCCCCACGTGGGGCGGTCTTTCTTTATAGGTGGCATCTTCTCAGTTGAACGTCCACGAATGTGAAGTTTACAACCCGGCACAAATCCTGCTCAACTTATTTCATACAGAACAGAAATGATTACACAGGAGGGTTACTATGGCAAAAGAGGGACAGCACAACAACGACGCTCACGACTATGACAAGTCAAAAGGCCCCAACAATCCGGACAAGAGCGTCACAATAGGCACCGGCACTCCCAAAAAGCAGGATACCTATCGCCAACAGGCCATCCGCCACGAAGATCCTGGTAAGCAAGCTCCAGTTGCCCGCAACGAATGGAACGAGGACACCCGCGACAAGCCCACTATTAAGGACAGCCCACGCGCACGCAACTCAGACATCACAGGTGGGCGTAGCGGCAGCGACTCCGGCGCGGACAAATGAAGCGGGCGTTACTGGAGGAGGCATTTTAGTATCTTCGCAAAAACGCAATTGGGGGCTGGATCGCAGATCCAATAGTTTGTTTTTGCGAAGATACTAAAGCCCTAATGTTATAATAGCCTCGCGGAGGTAAACCTCGCCCGAAATGGACTTCCTGACTAACCCCTACAACTCGCAGCGCAGCGTGACAATCGCCCGGCGCGGGGTGGTCGCTACGAGCCAGCCTCTGGCAGTGCAGGCGGGGATCGCAATGCTCCAACAGGGCGGTAACGCTGTCGATGCGGCCCTTGCTACAGCGATCGCTCTCACTGTAGTCGAACCAACATCCAACGGGATTGGTTCCGACGCCTTCGCCCTTGTATGGGATGGCCAACAAATGCATGGCCTGAACGGATCGGGCCGTGCACCACGGGCTCTTGTGCTCGACATGATCCGCAGCAAAGGCCACACAGCCATGCCGGCTCGCGGCTGGCTGCCTGTAACGGTACCGGGAGCACCCGCCGCCTGGCGAGATCTCCACTCGCGCTTTGGCAAGCTTCCGTTCGCTACTCTCTTCGAGCCTGCCATCCACTACGCCGAAAAAGGCTATCCGCTCTCCCCGATTATCGCTTATTACTGGGGGAGGGCCGCCTCAGTATATGCACAGGACACCGGCCCGGAGTTCGCCGGCTGGATGCCCACGTTCGCTCCCGGTGGGCGCGCCCCCCTCGCCGGCGAGATGTGGGCCGGCCCGGGCCACGCGACAACCCTCTGGCGCATCGCTGAGTCTGGTGGAGACGACTTCTATACAGGAATAACGGCCCACAAGATAGCGGAATTTGCCGCCCATACGGGGGGCTATATCACCGAGCAAGACCTGGCTGACCACACGAGCACCTGGGTCGAGCCGATCTCCACGTCATATCGAGGCTACGAGGCCTGGGAGATACCGCCCAACGGCCAGGGGATCACCGCCCTCATCGCCCTAAATATACTGGAAGGCTTCGACCTCAGCAAAACGAAGCGCGACAGCGTAAACTCGCTCCACCTGCAAATCGAGTCCACCAAGCTGGCCTTTGCCGATGCTCTCCAATACGTGGCCGATACGGACTTCGTTGACGTGCCCGCAGCCATGCTGCTGGATAAAGCATACGCGGCCCGCAGGCGTGCCCTCATCGGCGACCTGGCACTCGAGCCTGTGGCCGGCAACCCGGATTCCGGCGGCACTGTATATCTGTGCGCTGCGGATGGCGACGGGATGATGGTCAGCTATATCCAGTCCAATTACATGGGTTTCGGCTCAGGCATCGTCGTGCCCGGCACCGGAATTGCCCTGCAGAACCGGGGCGCGAACTTCCACCTCGATCCCGCTCACCCCAACCGCATCGAGCCGGGAAAGCGCCCTTACCATACCATTATTCCAGGCTTCCTGACACACGGGGGCGCGCCCATCGGGCCGTTCGGAGTGATGGGCGGCTTCATGCAGCCACAAGGGCACCTGCAAATGGTGGTCAACACGGTCGACTATGCTATGAACCCGCAGGCCAGCCTCGACGCACCCCGATGGCAGTGGACCGGCGGCAAACAAATCGATCTCGAAGCAGATACCGACCCCGCCATTATCGAAGGCCTGAGAAAGAAAGGGCACGAAATCACCGTCGTCCCTCCCGGCGGCAGTTTCGGCAGAGGCCAGATCATCTGGCGTCTCCCCTCGGGGGCTTACGCCGCAGCCAGCGACAAGAGGGCGGACGGCTATGCGGCGGGGATATAGGACGGAGTTGTCAGTTGTCAGTTGTCAGTTGTCAGTAGACGGACGAACGACGAAAATACGCAGTAAGCAATAAGCAGTGGGCCCTGACCCCTGACCCCTAACTCTCCCGCATAAACCTCTCAATCATCGTGATGTGATCACGCGGCGACAGGCCCATACCCATCGTGTTGATGCTCAAGTGAGTTGCCCCCAGGGCGCGCCAGGCTTCGACGGTGGCGTGCCAGCTTTCCGGCGTGCCGCCTTTCAGCGAGAAGCGCGCATCTATGCCCACCGCACCGGGATCTCGCCCCGCTTCGCTCGTATAGGCATGTAGCTTCTCGATCATTATGCGAGCGGCCTCATTAGGCGGCATCATTGGAAACCAGCCGTCTCCTATCTGAGCGGTCCTTCGCAGCACAACATCGGCGGTGCCACCTATCCAGATCGGGATGGGGCGCTGCACCGGCAGGGGGTTGATACCCGCTTCGGGCACCCTCTCCCACTCGCCCTTGAAATCGACCACGGGCTGCGTCCAGAGAGCTCTCAAGAGTGCAATCTGCTCTTCAATCCTCTTTCCGCGGTTGTGAAAGTCCGCACCCATAGCCTCGAACTCTACACTGTTCCAGCCCACGCCCACGCCCAGCCGCAGCCTTCCGCCCGTCAGCACGTCTACATCGGCGGCCTGCTTCGCCACCAATGCCGTCTGCCGCATCGGCAGCACAAGCACTCCTATGACAAGCTCGATCTTTGACGTCAACCCGGCCAGGTAGCCGAACAATACGAACGGCTCGTGAAACTGATCCTTCTCCGAATATGCGCCGCTCCAACCAGGTCTATGCTCAGTACCCGCGCCAAGTACATGCTCGTATACCAGCAAATGGCTATACCCCAGGGCCTCCGTTGCTTGCGCGTAGTCCTTCACAACCGTCGGGTCGGCCCCGATCTCCGTTTGCGGAAATACCACTCCTATACGCACTCTATTTACTCCCCTTTCTGTATGCTTGTCTTGATGACCTGCGACCGTTATTCTTCACCGCCAGGATTTCTACGGGTTGAACCACAAAGACACGAAGGACACGAAGACCACGAAGACCACGAAGGTTATTATGGGTTTGAATCACAGAGATCGCAGAGATTATTATGGTTTAAACCCCTACGAAACCTTGGCGGCCTTGGCGGATCTTGGCGTCTTGGCGGTTACGTCTTACGTTTTACGTTTTACGTTCTGACATCATAATCCCTGCTCCACGTCACACATAGTAATACACTCTGCTACTTTCGGGGTGTATTAGGACCATTTACACGCTAGCCACGTTTATGTGCAAATCACCCGTTTGGATATTGACATGCATATATCCAGGCTTTACCCACGAACTGGGGCTATAATGAAGGAAGCATAAACCGGGCCCAGACCCCATCCAGGAGCGAGCTAAAGACAATGGACAAATATACCGTAGGCATCCTTATTTTCGACGACGTAGAGGTGCTGGACTTCGCCGGGCCGTTCGAGGTCTTCTCTACTACGCGCCAATTGGACGACTTCTCAGCCGGCGACGAAAGGCCCTTCCGGGTATTGACGATCGCCGAGCGCCGGTCGTTAGTCAAATGCCGTGGCGGCTTGCTGGTCCAGCCCCACCACACAATTGACGATCACCCGCCTCTCGATATCCTGCTCGTGCCGGGCGGCTACGGAACACGCCGCGAGGCCGCCAATCCCCGGCTCCTCGACTGGATAGCCGCCCAGAATCGTACCACAAAGCTCACCACATCGGTCTGCACCGGGGCGTTCCTGCTGGCGGCGCGCGGTCTCCTCGATAACATGCCTGCTACCACCCATTGGGGCAGCATTGAGCGCCTCAAGTCCACCCACCCCCTCATCGACGTGCGCGCCGATGTTCGCTACGTGGACAACGGCCATATAGTAACCTCCGCCGGAGTTTCGGCGGGCATCGACATGTCCCTCCATATAGTGAGCCGCCTGCTAGGCGAGCAAGTCGCCCAACAGACGGCACGGGATATGGAGTATGCGGACCATCGATGACCGATGACCGACGACAGAGCGAAGGACAAATGACGAAAGCAGATAATGCATTCGTCTTTCGTCTTTCGTCTACCGCAACTGTGGTATAATGGCATATAGCGGCACGGCATAGGGCTGCCTTATGAAAGGAGAAGGGGATATGTTAGGACTTGGCGCACCGGAGCTGATCCTCATCCTCGTAATTGTGTTGATTTTATTCGGAGCCGGCAGGCTTCCCCAGGTATTTAGCTCTTTAGGCAAGAGCGTGCGTGAGTTCCGCGAAGCCTCCGAGGGACGCGACACCACAGAAACCACTACACCTGCACCCACAGGTACCCCGACCACACCTACAGTCGCACCCCCAACCCCACAAGAGCCGAAACCTCAGTAGACTCGTTTGAGGACCAAGCAGAAAGGGCCGCCGCGGCGGCCCTTTCTGCTTGGTCCCGAAGTTTAGTCCTCAAGAAGTCGCGAGCACGCTTCCAGTACATTCCTCGGGGTGATCGTGCTGAGCGCCGGACATAGGAGATAGGGTACCCAGGCAGGCACAGTTATTCCTCCTACCAGGGGAAACCGGCAGGCACAGGGCAGCGAAGAGCGAACCACCGCGTAATCGCGCCCCTCCAGACCACCTTCTACCCATGGATGGTAGCTGAGCGGGTCCGTCGGCCCGTAGATGCCCACCACCGGGGTGCCTGTAGCTGCTGCTATATGCAGCGGGCTGGAATCGTTGCCCACGAAGAGAGCACACTTCTTTGTCAAAGCCGCCGTCTCGCCCAGGGTTGTCTGCCCGGTGGCATTGATAATGTGCGCGGTGGTGCGCGCAGCTATCTCCGCAGCTGAAGCTGCATCGTCCTTGCCGCCCATCAATATCACTCGAGCGCCCAGCCTTTGATAAAGGCCCGTGGCCACGTCAGCAAAATTGGCAGCACCCCACTGCTTGCGCCCCCATAACCCCTCCCCTCCAGGGTGGATGCCCACAAGCATCTGCCCAGGCTCGACCTCGTACCTATCCAGCCAGGATTGCGCTCGCTTCTCTTCCTCGGCTGACGTATAAAGACGGAGACTCTTATCTTCGACCTCCACACCTAACTTGCGCACCACACCCATATAATGTTCAACTGCGTGATGCGTACGCCACTCACGCCCAGCGCCCGGCCTTATCCACCAGAGACGCGGCAAGGTTAGCTCGACCCGCCGCCGAATGCCGCTCAGCACAATAACCCACATGATGTAACTGCAAAATGCCACTGCCAGGTCGAATCGCGCCTTGCGCAATGTCCAGAACAGCCAGAACACGCCGCGCAGACCCGGCCAGGTCTGGCGTGTCGGCCAGTAGAGAAATTCGTCTATGTCGGGATTGGAGCGAAGGATGCCCGCGTTGGTCGGATAGACCAGGGCAGTGATGTGTGCGTCGGGGTGCTTCTTGCGCAGAGCGTGTATAGCAGGTGTGGTGAAGAGTGTATCGCCTATCGGCAGGAGCAAAAGCAGCAGAATGCGCATTTGCTCTTATGATACACGATTTGGGGTTAGGGACGTAGCTGCTTAGTTGTCAGTTGTCAGTTGTCAGTTGTCGGTAGACCAGTAAGCAGTCGTCGGTCGTCTACTGACGACTGACAACTGACGACTGTCAACTACGTCAGCTACCTTTCTTCCCGGAAGAACTCGATTGTGTCCTCGCGCTCGGACTCGGTGGTCATTACTTCCACAAAGGAGAGACGGTGCCAGGGGAACATGAACGATTTGGCTCCCATGGTAACGTAAGGGATCGGTTTGCCGTCCCGCCTCTTCGGGTTGTTGAACTCAAGGAACTGGTCGGTCGGCTTCGGCAGATCTTCCACCTCCGCGTAAATCGGGTCCTCGCCCACAACATGGATTATTATTACTTTAGCCATTTCTCTCTCCCTCCGGAGTTCTGAGTTCTGAGTTCTAGTTAACCAGTAAGCATGAACTCAGAACTGAAACTCGCCGTCACACGGCGAACGCGTACAGCTTCCTATCCAGCGACCCCACATACACGATACCGTCGTCTATGGAGGGTGACGATACTACTGGCCCTCGCGTCTTATATTTCCAGCGGATGTCGCCGCTGCTGATATCGAGCGAATAGACATAGTTGTTTCCAGCGCCAAAGAAGACCGCATCGTGCGCCATCGAAATCTTGGGCGACGATGTAATCTGGCTGCCGGTATCGAAATTCCATATCAGGCGGCCGCTATGCGAGTCGAGGCAGTATAGATACCCGTCCGAAGAGCCCACAAGCACGCGCTCTCCGGCCACCGCAGGCGATGAAGAGACCGAGCGTTGGCACTCGTAGCGCCACGAGGTGAAGCCGGTGTCGGCGTCCACAGCATATATATAATTGTCCATCGAGCCGACGATTACGTTATTCCGCACCACAAGAGGGGTGCTGATGATGGCTCCCAGAGTGTGCAGCTTCCACTTCAGCGTGCCATTCAAGGTGTCGAGCGCGTAAAGGTTGCCGTCAGATGACCCCATGAAGACGAGGCCATGCGCAAACGCGCCCGATGATCGCACAAAATTCCAGGTCCGGTACTTCCAGCTTACCTGCCCGGTATCCGCCTGCAGAGCATATATATTCTGGTCGTCTGAGCCGACAAACACCATCTCCTTGTAGATCTTCGGCGACGACCGCACCGGCGCTCCCGTGCGGTAGGTCCATAACGTCGCCCCACGCCGGGCGTCGATCGCATACATGTAGTTGTCCTCGGACCCCACCACCACCATGTCGCCGCTCAACGATGCCGACGAGCAAATGCCTGCCTTGGTGGGGGTCTTCCAGAGGAAATCGCCGCTCTTGGAATTGAGCGCATAGAGGTTCGTGTCGTAAGCGCCGAAAAAGACCACGCCACGCTCGCAAAGTGGGGAAGCCCGCACCTCGTCGTCGGCAGTAAAGGTCCAGAGGAGCTGCGCGCCGTCTGCGCTGACTGCTGTGGGAGCAGGTGTGCTGGCCTGCCGGCGTGGCACAAGCTCAGGTTCCGGGGCCGAGGGCGGCGGTGGGAGCATACCACTTGGGGCGGAGCCTGGCTTGATAGTATTGGTGCCGACCTCCACATCCGGTTCCGAAAAGGTACCTGAAAGCTTCGGCACAGGCTGGGTCAAGAGGGTGGATGGGCCGGTATCTTCGTCTGCTATAGGGCCCGAGTTGCGCTTCTTCAGCTTGGGGTCGTATATGCTGCTCTGCATCAACGCCTGACGCAGGGTAACCGCGCTCGGCCATCGCCGGTCTATGTCGTATTCACAAGCCCTCAATATCACCAACTCGATGTACTCCGAGACGCGACTGTTGTACTTGCGTATGGGCCGCTCGTGGAAAGTGAATGGGGTCTGCGTGCGCGGGTCAAAATTAGTAAGCAAGTGGTGCATGGTCGCGCCCAGGGCATAAATATCGCCACGCGGCTCGGCCAGGCCGCGGTATTGCTCGGGAGGAGCGTAACCTTCGGTGCCTATCATCGTGCCACGCTTGTCCGATTGGAACACTTTGGCGATACCGAAGTCGATCAGCGTGACCTTCCCATCTCCATTGACAATGATATTGGAGGGTTTCATGTCGCGGAAAATGACCGGCTGCGGCTCGTGGCCATGCAGGTACTCAAGCACGTCGCATATCTGCACGCCCCATCTCACGACCTCTTCTTCCTGCATAGGCGCCTTGCGCAGCTCAAGCTGCGTCTCCAGGTCGCGCCCATCGATATATTCGAGCACCAGATAGATGCGCCCATGCGACGGGAAGAAGTCGTAAATCTTCGGTATCCCCGGGTGCGAGAGTGCCGCAAGCATGTTAGCTTCGCGCTCGAAGGTGGCAAGCCGTAATTGCCCGGTGCGTGGGTCGGGTGCCGTGTCGGGCATTTCCTTCACGGCGCAATATCGCGCCACCGTGGTAAAGCGCAGGTCGCGAGCCTTGTACACCGTACTCATACCGCCGATGCCGAGCACCTGCTCGATGTCGTAACGCCCCTGTAGCACCGTATTGCGAGGTAGTGGAGCGGTCCCAGGCATAACTTCGGTAGGCTGAGTGCCCTTATCGTTTGGCGAAGGGGCATTCGAGCCATTTGAAGAGGGGGCACCCGGGACGTCCTTTTCCATTCCCGGCTGCGCCCCTTGCAGGCGTTTAATGAGCATAGCGTATTTCTCCCAAGGTTGTGAATCTGGTACTAACCAGATTATAGCCCCGGAGTATTAGCCACAGGAATAGCCCTATTCTCCCACACAGGGGTACTATCTCTGGCTAGTTGCCCGCGTTGCGCTTGTAACTATTACCAGATATAATTACGTTTATAAGATGTGGCTCCGCGGCAAAGCCAAACAATCTATAGGACGCCAAAATATAAATGCGCATAGAAGACGATAACTACTGGCACTCGGACCAGCGCTTACCCTATCTGCCCGACTTCGATAGCGAGCAGATGGCCCCCGACGGCAACTACCATGACAGCGCCGGCAAGAGCGCCTTCCGCGATGTCGTAGAGACCATCCTCGTCACCCTCCTCATCTTCTTCATGGTGAGGGCTGTCGTGCAGAACTTCAAAGTGGAGGGCGACAGTATGCTCCCCACCCTGCACACCGACGAGCGCCTGCTGGTCAACAGCGGCCTTTACTACCGCTACGACGCCAACTTCGTGTCCAGAATCTTCAACCCCAACCTGCCCGCCGACTGGCATTACCTCTTCCATGGCCCTCAGCGCGGCGACATTATTGTATTCGAATCCCCCATTGCCCCACAGGACTTTATCAAGCGCGTGATCGCTGTCGAAGGCGAGACCGTCCAGATCAAGGCCGACACTGACCCGGTAGGTAAGCCCGACCCCAGCCGAGATTGCGGCGGCTGCGGCGTCTTCGTCAATGGTGTCAAGCTGGACGAGCCATACATCAACCAAACGCCAAACTATGATTTCCCTACTGATGGAGGGGTACTTACTGTGCCGCCCGGCCATATCTTCGTCCTGGGCGACAATCGCCGCAACTCAAGCGACTCGCATCTGTGGGGCCCCCTGGATGAAAGCGCCATCATTGGCACCGCCTTCGTCTCATACTGGCCCCAGGACCACTGGGGTCTCCTCCCCCACCCGACCTACGCGGAGATAAAGAAGCAGCCGTAGGTAGAAGTGCCTAAGGGCTAATGCGGCTTCAGCCAGCATATTAGAGAATTGAGAGATTTTGGGGACACCCCAACCCCCGGCAGGGGCGATCCCCTGCACCCCCTGATCACCTGGTCCTCACAAATTCCCGAACAGGATTCCCAGTCCCATGGGCACGAGCAGCCACTGACCGGCGGGGCGGAAGCCCAGCTTCTCATAGACGCGGCCTGCGGGCGTGTTATCTTGCAAGTAGAAGAGGGAGATCGTTTCTATTCCTGTGCTGAAGAGGTGGCGGCAAAGAGCGCCCACGCACGTTGTGGAGAGACCGCGCCCGCGATACTCGTCCAGCGTGGCGACACCGCCCAGCATGGCAGCTCCACCGCCCTCCGCGCTCGATTGGGCCGCGCTAATAACCTTGCCCTGGGCGTCATCTATGAGGTAGAGGGTGCGGAACGCCAACTGCTCTGAAAGGCGGTTGCGCCACGCGGCCCGCGAAGGCAAGCGGGCAAGCGAATAGAAGCCGCGCTGGTAGAAATCTATCAGCCGCTCCATATCTTCTCCTGTAGCTAATCGCGCCTCTGAGATACCGGGCTGCGGCGGGGGTATGACGAGATCGCCTTCGCGCAACGTGCAGAAATAGCACCTGTCGATCCGCCCGCCTATCGACGGTTCAACCATCGGCAGGAGCGGATCCAGCTGGGTGGTATGGCCGCTCAGGAGGGCCAGTCGCCCGCGCATCACCGCATCGTGCACCGCCTCGGCCAGCGTCGCAAGCGCCTCACGGTCGCCCGGCGAATGGCAAATGCCCCCGGTGCCCCGAAACACCACCAGCGCCCCCACCAGCACCCCACCCTCGAACGCGCCTATCGCCCAGGGGCTGCCCGCCGTGTCGCCCGGCGGCATCAACCCGAACTCGCTCAACGCGCTCAGATGAAATACGTTATGCCAGGGAGCGCGCCGGAGCAACGCTTCTAACGATGGCCTGTCTTTCTCCGAAAGTGATCTGCTGTTCACGCACGTACTTTATCATAGTCAGTTGTCAGTTGTCAGTGAGCAGTGGGCACAAAAACGTAAGACGTAAGACGGAACCGCCAAGACGCCAAGATCCGCCAAGATCGCCAAGGTTTCTATTGTTTAGAACCATAATAATCCTCTGCGATCCCTGAGTACTCTGTGGTCATGAGCGGGGTGCCCTCTGGGCCGCGAACTATGATTCTAACCCATAAAAACCTTCGTGATCTTCGTGTCCTTCGTGCTCTTCGTGATTCAAACAATAAAACCTTGGTGCTCTTGGTGTCTTGGTGGTTCAAAACCGTAGAAACTGCCTTGGCGTCTTGGCGTTGAAAAAAGCAATCGTCCATATACTGGCAACTGACAATTTTAGGACGAAGGCACCCTGCCACGCATGAACCAGTAGCCAACGCCCGCCAGGCCGGCCACTAAGAGCGCACCGCCCAGTACGAACAGCAGTGTGCTGCCGCCCGACCCGCTGCTTTGTGGTGGGGGTGAGCTTGCTGTGGACGTGGCTGTGGGGTTTTGCGACGGCGAGGGTGTTATGGCTACGGTGCTTGTCACCGTGCCTGTGGCAGCCACAACTGCCGTGGAAGTTGGGCTCGCTTGAGCTGGCGCTGAGGTAGCTGTCGCACCGGTAGGCGTATCGCTCGGCGGCGCAGGCGGCGTTGCCCCGGAAGGTGCAGGCGTGTTCGTTGGGTTCTGGATGGGCGGCACCGA
Organism: uncultured Chloroflexia bacterium; assembly: GCA_963837315.1. Classification (GTDB taxonomy): domain Bacteria; phylum Chloroflexota; class Chloroflexia; order QHBQ01; family JADMIH01; genus JADMIH01. The sequence goes on along the minus strand of CAWINE010000009.1, from coordinate 356,619 downwards.
CGTGGTGGTGGGTGGCGGAAAGAGGGGCGTGCCCGGAGGCTGCGATGCTGGGCCTGGATACTTCTGAGCATCGTTCTTCACCGCGTCGTACACCAGCACAGGCGTAAAGTCGGGGTTCACCATCCTGAAGTAATATTCGGCCAGATCAGGCGTAACATCTCCCACCTGCCTGAAATACCATATCGAGATCACCCCCACCCAGGGCCAGTTCTGCCGGGCGTACTGCACACCCTGCACCGTCCAGTCAGCTTGCGTCTGCTCGCTGACATGCCTCCAGTAGTTCTTCTGCTCGTCCGACAGACTATCGGGCGAGGCGTTCCAGCCATATTCGTTAAGCCAGATCGCCTTATCGCTGTCCCTGTTTTGCACCATAATATCGTGCAGCAGCTCCACCCTTCTGAAGTTGAGCACCTGCGGCCCCGGCGCGGCATCGGGCGGCTGGTCGAGACCGTACGCGTTGGCCGAAGCTATATCGAAATTACCCTTGATCCCATCCTTGTACAAAGCTGTCCAGTAATCCAGGTCGTCCATATTGCCGCGCGAACCGACGCTCTCCAGAGTGATCGCCAGAGGAGCGCTCAGGATCACCGCCTCGGGGTGCTTGGCCTTCACCGCCGGGTAGACCGTCTTCATCATGTCAACATAGCCCTGTGGATCGACCGCCTTGCCCGGCACCCATTCTGCCGCCAGGTTAGGCTCGTTCCATATCTGTACATACTGCAACTGTCCGTGGTAATGGTCGAGCAGAGCATTGACGAAATCCGCCAGGTCTTTGTTGTCCTTGAGCGGTGCGCTTCCATCCGTAGCCTGCGCCCACGCAGGCGGGTGGCTCACACGCGCAACAACCTTGACATGATATTTCTCGGCCAAACTCATAATGCGGTCGAACTTGTCCCAGGACGATATATTCCACTTGTCATCGTGGAAGTAGCCCTTCTTGAACTCGATCTCCTGCCATGGAAACTCCTGTTTGATCCACGGTATGTTCGCCTCCGATACCATCTTCAGCGTCTGCTCGACCTTCCAGGGCTCCGCCTCCTTATCCAGAAAGACGTTGACGCCGTAGGGATTGTCGGGGATGTTGGGTATAGCATCCGGCTGCGCAAGGCCGGATACCACCGGCCCGGCTACAACAGATGAGAGCACCAATAAGAGCCCGATAAACTTCGCTACCGGATGATGTTTAGGAGCGCGCGCCATCAAATGGGATATCCTCCTTGGGGTGGAACATAATGCGTGTTGCGCATTACGCACAGGTCTCTGTCAGACTCGTGCTGTTATGAAGAGACTCAATTCAACTTCTGAATCTATAACGAGCAGTGTTCGCCTGGGTCGCTTAAGGATACTCCACTTGCGATGGGGATTGCAACCGGCCTATTTGCTCATGCTCTTCTGCACGGATTTGCCTGTAAGCTCGCGCAGGGCGTCAGCAGCGATCCAGCGCGCCGATCGCGAGGGCAAGGCAGCTATCTGCCGGGCGGTCTCGATGGCGGCCCGGTTTAACCATACATCGCGCTTGCCTATCTGCCGCAAAGCCCAGTTGACCGCTTTCTTCACGAAGTTTCGCTCGTCTGTGGCCTCGCGCTTGATGATCTCAAGGAAAGGGAGATAATCGGCGTCGGATGCCTTCTTTCCGTGTACGGCCAGGGCAGCCATCAGCGCGAATCCGGCCCGCTTCTCGAACTCGGCCTCATGCCCTGCCCATTCTTCCGCCTTGCGGAAGGCGAATGGTGTCTTAGCGAACAGATTGCTGCAGCATTGGTCGCACAAGTCCCACGAATCAAAATCGGCGACCCATCGCGCCATCTGCTCCTCTGTAACCACCTTCGGGTCATCAACGATAGTGGCCAGGATACGTGCCTCGTGTATGTATGTATCCCACAGCGCCAGGGCCATGGCGTGGTCCCGCCCGATCTCCCGCGCCACTTTCCGTAGATCGGTCACTGAAACCCCAAGCGCCCGCTCGGTCGTGATCCCGAAGCGAGACATCCCCTCTCGGTTTCGCTCGCTCCCCAACGCGGCGAGCCTGTCAAGAATGTCGGAAAGCTCCATAAGATTGCCTGCCTGACACATCAGCAAGAATTGTTATCCCGCTGCGAGGATTTCTACGGGTTGAACCACAAAGGCACAAAGATCACGAAGGTTTTTGTGGGTTTGAACCACGAAGAGCACGAAGAACACGAAGAACACGAAGGATATTATGGGTTTGAATCATAGTTCGCGCCCCAGATGGCATCCCGCTCATGACCACAGAGGCACAGAGATCACAGAGAATTTTTATGGCCTAAACCCAAAATAACCTTAGCGAACCTTTGCGCTCTTTGCGTCTTGGCGGTTACTTAAGTTCACGTTTTACGCTTTACGCTTTATGCGGTTGTCGGTCGTCGACCTTGCTCAAGCTCCATACCAGGATCGAGATGTCTACGCATAGCACGAGGTCGAAGGCGAGGGAGGCGAAGGGAGCGGCGGCTGTGCCGTGCAGTAGCGACACGAGCGGGCCATTGGTTGCCAGCAGAACGATAGCGAACAGGACCACCAGGTCGATCAGTTGGGCCCTGCGCACTGCCGAGGGGTGGCCCATCGCAATCAGCCTGCCGCGCAACATGAACGAAACCGCCTGTAATATTGGCAGAGGAATGAACCAGCGCGTCACGTCCACGGCCAGGGCAGCGGTGTCCGGCGGGGCGTCGAGGGGCACGGTGAAGAGCCAGTAAATAATGGGTGTGAACGAGGCGATAGCCATCAGCACCGCCAGTCCGATGCCGAAGCCAAGCAATACTTTTGGCCCACGCTCGCGAACTGATGCGTCAGGGCTTTTCCTCCAGGCGATGGATGCCTGGGTCATGCTCAAGGGTCGGTCCGAACACCAGCGAAGCCAGGCTCCAGGCTACCGCATAGCTTGCCACCGCCACCACAGGACCCCTGGGCGACACCCACGCCACGGCAGCCGATGCTATGCTCGCTGTGAGAAGGGGCTGCATCAGCGTGCTCATAATCGAGGTCGCACCGAGCGGGAAGCAGAAGCGCCAGACGTCGCGGTAGGTTGGCTCGGGCTGGCCGGGGGTCGTTTCGGGCATCCTTCGAAGGATACGACCGGTCCACCTCTGCACCGCGAGCGCTTCCGAAGTCACGCTTACCACCATCGCCAGCACCGCAATAGCAGCAGGCCCGATATGGACCACGCTGGTTCCGAGCCACCCGAAGAAGATAAGCGCCACCGCGAGCGAGCCCATCCGCACCAGGCCGCCCGCGCCAACAGGCTTTGAGTTGCCGCTGCGGATCAGTGCGCCCTGGCAGAGTCGCCGCCACCCGATCGGGATTGGCCAGAGCAGGAATACCCACGAAGCCGGGCGGGCAGCGTCGGCTACGCTCGCCGGGATGTTCATGATATCGCGCACAATGAAATCGTAGATAGGCGAAAAGACGATAGCCGAGGCCACCACCAGCAGCACAGCCGCCATGACCACGTAGAACCGCCCCAGCATCGCGAAGACCCGCCGGTCGGACGACATGGCCGTGGAAACATCGATCATCGAGATATGAGACGCCTCGTAGACCAGCGCCAACGAAAAAGCCACCCGCAACGCAGCCACCGACGTGTCGGGGTCGGGGAGCCTGTTCAGGACCGCATTGACCACCGGCAAGTCGAGCGTCATGATGAAGCCGCTGAAACCCAGAGGCAAGTAGAAGAGGAGCAGCTTCAGATAGGGCATGGTCTCCGTAAGCGCGCTATCTCGCTGCACGACAATCGCCGGCCCATCGCCGGAATGAGGCGCGGCGATATCTGCCTGGTCAGTGGGGGTTGCGGAGGTCATGCGAAGATTATACGATAACATTATAATGTCAGCGTGGATGTTGCGCTCAAACCCTACAAGAAAGAACTCGATTACTCTTACAGCTTCGGCGTCTTCCCCACACTGGAGCTCCTTCAGGCTCAACCTGAAAGCGTTCTCAAAGTGCTACTCAACGAAGCCGGGCGCAAGAACCGTGGCGTCGCCAGGATCGAAGAGCTATGCAAGGGCCGCCACATTCGCGTGGAGACCAACGACCGCGCCGTGGAGCGCCTAGCCCACAAAGAGAACGCTTACGCCGTCGGGGTCTTCAGGAAGTACACAGGCACGCTCAACGCCGAAGCCAACCATATCGTGCTGGTAAATCCCGGCGACATGGGCAACCTCGGCACCATCATCAGGACGGCTCTCGGCTTCGGCCTGTCCAACCTCGCCCTGGTCCGACCCGCCGCAGATATCTTCGACCCGAAGGTAGTGCGTGCGTCGATGGGTGCGCTCTTCAATGTCACCTTCCAATACTACGACAGCTTCGCCCAGTACCGCGACACCTTCAGCCATAACCTTTACCCCTTCATGACCAACGGCACCACAGCTCTCGCACAGGCCCACTTCATCTCGCCCTTCGCGCTAATCTTCGGCAACGAATCCGCAGGCCTCCCCGACGACTATCTGTCGGTCGGCACCGGCGTCACGATCCCGCACACGCGCAAAATCGACTCACTCAACCTGACAATAGCCGTAGGCATAGCGCTCTACGAGGCCACCAAGGATAAATTTGTGCAATTATCAGCCGATGCGGACCATCGATACTAGCCGATCACCGATCGCTCCTCTGAAAATAGGGGTGCGGGGATCTCCCTGCCGGGGCATGGGTGTCCCCAAAACCCCCTACTTACAAATAAGTACCGGAAAGAAGGGGTGCAGGGGTCTCCCTGCCGGGGTTTGGGGTGTCCCCAACACTCTCCTCTATACACATAAGTTGGGGGACAAAGGGGGTGCAGGGGTCTCCCTGCCGGGGCTTGGGGTGTCCCCAAATCTCCCTCCTTTATTTTCATTGCCGGTGGTGGCCCAAAGGCTCATGTTTACTCAGAATGGCTGGGGCAAAAGGGCACCTTTTATTGAACCAAGGCGGTATGGCGCTAGTTCTAGATAAGGTAAGCTGATAGCTAATTGCCAACAACTGACAATAGTTCGCTCATCAACTGGAGGATGAAATGAGAAGGTTACACTATCACAAAGTAGACGTATTCACCGACCGGGCGTTCGGGGGCAACCCGCTCTCGGTATTCACCAACGGGCGGGGCATCAGTGCCGAGACGATGCAATTGCTCGCCAAGGAGCTAAACCTGTCGGAGGCGACATTTGTTTTGCCGCCGCAGAACCCCACCAATCACTATCATGTGCGCATCTTCACTCCCACCCGTGAGCTGCCCATGGCGGGCCACCCGACGGTGGGCACGACCTTTATCCTGGCCCGTGAGCATATGATTGAGCAAAAAGGCAACCCGACCACTATCATTCTGGAAGAGGGTGTGGGCGACATCCCGGTGGCATTGGAATACGAAGGCGACCAACCGGGCATGATCTGGATGACCCAGCCCTCGCCCCAGTTCGGTAAGCAGGCGACCGCCGAGGAGCGCACCGGCATCGCTGCCATGCTTTCTCTGCCCGCCGAAGCGCTGGACGATCGATATCCGATCCAGGTTGCGTCGTCGGGTGTCTCTTTCCTTTACGTGCCCGTGCGAGACCTTGCTGCCATCAAAAGCGTCCGTATGAATCTCGACCTCAACGACCGCCTGGCGAGCTCGTTCGGGACAACCGAGGTATTCGTCTTCACCACCGAAGTGGAGACCGCAGGCTCGACCGTGCACAGCCGGATGTTCGCACCCATACTAGGCGTGTGGGAGGACCCAGCCACCGGCAGCGCGAGCGGGCCCCTGGGTGCCTACCTGGTGCGCTACGGCATGGTCTCCGACCCGCATCACATCATCAGCGAGCAGGGGCTGGAAATAGGCCGCCCCAGCTATCTGCACGTTCAGGTTGATAAGCAGGGCGACCAGATCGGTACGGTGCGCGTAGGCGGAAAGTGCCACTATATGGGCGAGGGCTTCTTCGAGCTTGACTAGGTCAGTCTCCGAGCAATGTCTCAGTTTGCTTTAGCAAGAATAAAGTTGGGCCGCCCGTGGCGGCCCAACTTTATTCTTGCTAAAGCAAACTAAATAAGAGAGCCCGCGTGCATCCTCGCGTCAAGCTCCTCAAGAGCGTCGATCACTTCCTTGATCACGTAATCGGGCGTGGATGCGCCGGCGGTCACACCGACCTTTTGCACGCCTTCGAACCACGATTCTTCAAGCTGTTCCGGGCGCTCGATGTGGTAGGCCGGGCAGAACTCGGCGGAGATGTCGCGCAGGTGCCGGGTGTTGGCCAACTCGTAGCCACCCACCACGATCATGACGTCAACCTCTTTCGCCAGGTCGACGGCGGCCGGCTGGCGCTTGGCTGTGGGGAGGCAGATCGTATTGTGCGCATGCACCTCGCAGCCGAACTCCAGGAAGCGAGAGACCACGTCGCGCACAAAGGCTTTGAACCACTCGGTGTTCTGGGTGGTCTGCGAGATCACCGCGATCCTGCGTATCTTGGCAGCGGGCGTGCCATCGGTCGCCAGCGCAGCCTCGATCTCGTCCACACTCTTGGCGCAGATGGCGCGGCGCGCATTCCAGCTCTTAACTTTGCTTTTGCTCTTCTCTTCGCCCTCCGGCCTGGCTGCAGACTCCTGAGCTTCATCGAACACTGAATTGGCCCAACCCAGGATACCCTGGACCTCAGGGTGAGAGGCGTCCCCATATACGATGACCCAGTCACCATCCTGCACCAGCTTTTTCGCAAGCTGCTGTACCCTCGTAACGAGAGGGCAGGTCGTATCGATCAATTCCAGGCCCTGCGACTGCGCACGCAGATAGACTTCCGGTGCCGCCCCATGCGCAGTCACCGCCACCGTATTCGCCTTCACGTCTTCAAGGCCGTTTACAACCGCGATCTTCTGAGCGCTCAGTTTCTCGACAAGCTGGGGATTGTGCACGAGCGTGCCCAGTGTATCGATGCCCCCGCCCCGTGTCTGTATTGCCTCATCGATCTGGTCCAGGGTCATCTTCACCCCAAAACACATCCCCATCTCTTTTGCCAGCTTGATTTCCATTAGCGAGTCCCCTGTTGTCGGTTGTCAGTTGACAGTTGTCCGTGGTCGTCGGTCGTTCGTCTACTGACAACTGACAACTGACAACTGACAACTTGGTCAGCCATTCTTCGTATAAACACCATCCTTGCGCGATAGGTAGCCGTAATCTACCAGCGAGCGGCGGGTGGTGCAGTAATCTTCGTTTATCTCTTCTAATATGGCGTTTACTTCGCGCTCCGAATATTGCCTTTCAAGCTCGAATTGGCGGGCGATCTCTTCCAATATGACCACGATCTGGGTTTGTTTGATCGGCATACTGCGCAGCTTGCCATCGGGCATAAAGGTGTCCAGGGTTAGCTCGCGGCTGTCGCTGGGCCTCTTGCGCACGCCTTTGTATTTGCCCATAGCGCGCCGAGCGGCGGTGAAAGCCTGCTGGTTCAGCTCGTAGCGGCTGTAGTGGTCGGGGTCACGCGGGGCAGGTTCCTCCAGCTTGACAAGCCCGAAGCTCTGCAAGCCGTCCAGCAGCCTTATCAGCTCGCGGTGAGATAGCCCCGTTGCCATGGCCATATCCATCCGGTTCGCCGGCCCATTGGCAAGCACCGCTACTATCTTTATCTTGTCTAAATCGAGCAGCGCGGTCGCCAGCGAAATCAACGGCTCAAGCGCATTTTCGTCTGCCTGCTCTCTCGACGCCGGCTCTCTTGTTTTGTCATCTTGCATTATCACGAGACTATCCCCCTATATAAGAATCATACCAGCCACAGCAATGGGTGTCAATCACCTGGGGTATGCCATAAGCGTTCAGAATTGGGTTGTGGGGCACGGCGCTGACGTGCCCTCTTCGGATTGCATCCTTCTCTTGCCCGCCAGAGCACCGTTTCTTGCCAACCTGGGCACCTCAGCGCCGTGCCCCTGCAACATTTTCTCCACCCTATTTCTCAACTCCTACTTCGTCCCCTGCCTTGACAGCACACGCGCCGCTCACGTATATTTCATTATATTAACCGAGCCCTGGAGGGGTGTCGGAGCGGTTGATCGAGCGCGTCTTGAAAACGTGTGGCTGTTGAAGCCCGTGGGTTCGAATCCCACCCCCTCCGCCCGCGACTTTAGAGCGGTAGAGAGATTATTGATATCTCTCTACCGCTCTTTTTCTTTGGATTCCATTGACAACAAGGCGCCAATGTAAGATAAATGTCTATACAAGCAATCAACTCAAAAGGGGGAACCATACAATGGCGGTGGCATTGCCCAAACGAAGCGAAGTTGACGAAAAATATACCTGGAATCTTGCAAGCATCTTTCCTACCATCGACGATTGGCGGGCTGCATACAAGAAGATGGAGGACGCGATTCCAAGCCTGGTGGCATACAAAGGACATCTGGGCGAATCGGCACAGAAGCTGTCCGACTGGTTTCGCGATTACCAGGCAGCCGTTATTCCCGGCATGAAGGTTGTCGTTTACTCCAGCATGTGGAGCGATCAGGACACGTCCAATCAAGACGCCCTCGCACTGCGCGACCAGGCGCGCGGCATGTTCGCCCGTTTCAGTGCGGCGATTTCTTTTGTAGAGCCGGAGCTTCTTGATATCCCGCAGGATAAGATCGAGCAGTTCATGCGGGATGAGCCTGAGCTTACGACCTATAAGCATTACTTTGACGTATTGCGTACCCGCGAGGGGCACGTCCGCACGCCCGAAGTGGAGGCTCTGCTCGCGACCGTGGGCGACCCGCTCGATCTTTTCCGCGCGGCGCACGCTGTGCTCGCAGACGGCGAAATAGACTACGGGAAAGTTCAAACCGAAGGGGGCGACCTGCAGGTGGCTGCGGGCACTCTCGAAAGCCTCCAGCACGACACGGACATCAACGTGCGCAAGGCCGCCTGGGAGCAGTATGCCGACGGCTACCTCCATTACAAGAGTACATTCGCTACCCTCATCAGCGGCGGCATGAAGAAGGACGTCTTCATGGCCCGCTCCCACAACTATTCCTCGGCTGTGGAAGCTGCCCTCCGGAATAACAATATCCCCAGGGCCGTCTACGACAATATGCTCGACACGGCCCATCGCAAGCTGCACATCTGGCACCGCTTCTGGGATGTCAAGCGGCGCATACTCGGACTCGACAAGCTGCACGCCTACGACGTTTTCGCGCCTCTCGCCAAAGATGAGCCGAAACTAACCTTCCTGGAATCGGTTGACCTCATCTGCAAGGGTATGGCCCCGCTCGGCGACGACTATGTCGAGCCGATGCGCAAGGGCCTGCTGGAGCAGCGCTGGGTGGATGTCTATCCCAACCAGGGCAAGCGTAGCGGAGCCTATTCAAGCGGCACGTACGGCACCAACCCTTTCATCCTGATGAGCTTCAGCAACAAGCTGACCTCTCTAAGCACCCTGGCCCACGAGCTGGGCCATTCCATGCACTCATACCTGACGCGCAAAAACCAGCCGCCTATCTACGCTCGGTATGGCATGTTCGTGGCCGAGGTGGCCTCCAACTTCAACCAGGCGATGGTGCGCGACTATCTGCTCAAGTCCAACCCCGACCCACGCTTCCAGCTAGGTGTGCTCGAAGAGGCGATGTACAACTTCCACCGCTACTTCTTCATCATGCCCATCCTGGCCCGCTTCGAGCTGGATATTCACACCCGCGTGGAGCGGGGCGAAGCCCTCACGGCGGACACCATGATAAAGCTCATGGCCGACATGTTCCGCGAAGGGTACGGTCCAGCGGTGGAGGTTGACGAGCAGCGCGTGGGCATCACCTGGGCGCAATTCTCCATCCATATGTACCTGAACTACTACGTTTACCAGTATTCCACCGGCATCTCCGCTGCCAACGCCCTTGCACAACGCGTGCTCACGGGCGGGCCGCAAGCTGCCGAAGACTACAAGAACTTTCTAAAAGCCGGGGGCTCGCTCTTCGCTCTCGACGCACTCAAGCTCGCGGGCGTAGACATGACCTCGCCCGAGCCTATAGAGAAGGCTTTCGATGTGCTCGAGGGCTTCGTGGACAGGATAGACAAGCTGACCCGATAGTATAGTTACCAAAGAAAGAAGTGGAATGCCCCGGGGCATTCCACTTCTTTCTTTGGTAGTCTAGACCGGCCCTGTAGAGCAGACGCGGTAGTCTGAATTCGGGCTAGGTCAGCGCCTGGCAGGAGGTCCTTGACACATACGTACTAATACCTGTATTACTTACATATGTATCCCCTCTTTGTCTTCGGGTCGCTTGGGTTGACGGTTGCCCTGGCCTGGGCAACCTACCAGAGCGGGCGTTTGCTGCGGGCTGTACCTGTACGCGAAAACCTGCTGCTGGCGCCTGTGGAGAACATGGTGAAGGTGGTGCTGGTGCTCGTGTGCGTTGGCCTGGGGATGCTGAGCGGGGCTTCCGCGAGCCAGCTAGGCTGGACCCTGGACAACGGCTGGCGCGATATTGGACTTGGCTTGATTCTTGGCCTGGCAACACAGTTAGTGGCTAACGGCATCACTACATGGGCCATCAAAGTCTGGGGCAAAGACATTTACTCGCCTGTTGTGATGCGGAACATCATGCCGCGCACGCGCATTGAGTGGCTGCTGGTACCCGCCGCGCTTTTGCTGGCCGTGGTTCTTGAAGAGATACTCTTCCGCTCGCTGCTCGTTGGCGCGCTCGGCCTGGCGATTCCTGTAGTGGTGCTCGCCGTTGTCACTGCAGGTATCTTCGGCCTCATGCACTCCCCCCAGGGCACGCTGGGCGTAGTGGTGACGGGCGCGATGGGCCTCTGGCTCTCGTTATTGTTCGTCTGGTCCGGCGGCCTGATCCTCCCTCTCACAACCCACTTTGTGATCAATTTTCTCCAGCTTCTCAAGGCCCAGGACAAACGGGCCTGGCTGGAAGGATACGACGATTGACCAGTTACGAATTACGAATTACGAATTACAGTGTAATTCGTAATTCGTAATTCGTAATTCCCCCATGCCCCCACGCCGCTCATTTCTAATGCGTCATGTCCCGTTGCGGGAGCCGGATGCAGAGACTGCAGGGAAATACCTTCGCGTCTGGGACTCGGGCGACCTGTATAACAGGTCGGATAGTTACCCGCATCTGACGTCACAGCAGTTATTCGGCACCAACCTGCCGCTGGAGCTTGAGATCGGGTGCAGCACGGGCGAATACCTTTGCTCGCTGGCCGCTGCTAACCCATCGCACAATTTCCTGGGTATCGAGATCAACCTGAAATCTCTGTTTGTGGCCGTCCAAAACGCATCTGAGCGGGGTCTCGACAACGTTCTCTTCATCAAGGCACCCGCGCAGAACACTTATCGGCTGATGCAGCCCGACTCGCTAAACGCTATCTATCTTCACTTCCCTGACCCAAGCCTTCACCCCAAGTATCGCAAGCGCAGGCTGCTAACTCCATCGTTCTTCAACAAAGTGCACGAGACCCTCGTACCCGGCGGCTGCTTCAGCTTCGTCACCGACAAGGAAGAGCTTTTCCTGGACATATTGCCCATGCTGGAAGACGACCCTCGTTTCGAGAAGACGCACAGCGAGCGATATCTGCTTGGCTTCGAGCCGGGGGTAAAATCGCGCTACCAGCTTTACTGGGAAAAGCACGAGGGCACCATCTTTCGCATCGAGCTGCGGAACGTGAAACCTGACAATGCACATTAGGTACGAGCCGTCCGTGTAAGAGTTTTGTAATAACAAGCTCACATTTTGTTATTTTTCAGTGCTATCCTAAGAGAATGGAACTTCTCATCCTCTTTGCCTTCATCGCCGGCATTGTTACCATCCTTTCGCCCTGCGTTTTGCCTGTGCTGCCTATCCTCCTGTCCACTTCGAGCGGGGGTGGTCGGCTGCGACCTGTGGGCATCGTGCTAGGGCTTGCCGTAACCTTTACCGCCGTTACGCTGGCCGTCACGGCGGCTGCTCAGGCGCTCGCACTTCCTGCTTCGTGGCTGCGCGTCTTCGCGATTGTGTCGTTAGGCTTTTTCGGGCTCACCTTGCTCCTGCCGCCTCTCGGCCTCTGGACCGAGCGTCTGTTGTCCCCGCTCTCGCGCCTCGCAGGCTCGCATCGCGACCGCGATCGCAACGGGTTGCTGGGTGGGATGGCGATAGGCGGAGGGCTGGGCCTCATCTGGGCCCCTTGTGTCGGGCCAATCATGGCCTCAGTACTCAGCTTGACCGCCCTATCCGGCATTACCCCGGCGGCCGTAGCCATAACGCTTGCGTACTCGCTGGGAGCGGGCCTGCCTATGCTCGCGCTCGCGTATGGTGGCCGGCGGCTGGCATCACGGGCACGCAAAGTGAGGTCCGGTTCTCTGGTCGTGCGCCAGATTTTCGGCGCGCTGACCGTGCTGACCTGCGTGGCACTCTTCCTGGGAGCCGACACCCAGCTTCAAAACTTCGTCCTCAGCGACCTGCCGCCCGACTGGAGTACCACGCTAACAAGCATCGAGCAGACAGGTGATGTGCAAGCAAAGCTGAACGCACTGCACACCCAGGCAGGAACCCAGGCATCTACAAACGAAAAGGAGATCAGCGCGATTGCCGCGCCTACCACCGAGCCTATGTCCGAACCCGCCGCCAAACCGACATCAACGTTGCAGCCCACCCAACAGCCGGCACCACAGCCAACGCAGCAGCCGCAAATCGCTCTTCAAGATCTTGGCCCCGCGCCCGAGCTAACAGGTATCACCCAGTGGTTCAATTCGGAGCCTGTCACACTTCAGCAATTGCGCGGCAAGGTCGTCATCGTCAACTTCTGGACCTTTGACTGCATCAACTGCCAGCATACAATGCCTTATGTGAAGGCCCTCTACAGCAAATACCACAGCCAGGGGCTCGAAATCGTTGGCGTTCACACCCCGGAGCTATCCTTCGAGTACGTGCCCGATAACGTAAAAGCCGCCATCAAAGACCAGGGCATCTCATGGCCCGTGGCTTTCGACCCCAATTATAAGACCTGGGGCGCTTACAACAATATCTACTGGCCCGCCTTCTATTTCCTCGACGTGAATGGCCACATCCGCTACACCCACTTCGGCGAAGGCAATTACGACGTCAACGAGAAAGTAGTGCAGCAATTGCTGACGGGGGTGGGGAGGTAGGGGACGGAGTTGTCAGTTGTCAGTAGACGTGCTACCGATGGCGTAAAACGTAAGTAAGCAATCCAATCGTCGGTCGTCGATCGTCTACTGACAACTGACAACTGACAACTACGTCCCTCACTTCTCATACAACGCACGCATCCAGAAAACCGCTGCGGACGTACGACTGTCCAGGTCTAGCGCTCGAAGGATGCTGGTAACGTGGCTCTTGACGGTGCTGGTGGAGATGTAGAGGTCGCTAGCGATCTCCTTGTTGCTCTTGCCCGTCACGAGCAGGCTCAATACTTCCAGCTCGCGTACGGTCAATCCGAGAAGCTTCTCCTGACTCGCTCGTGAATTACTCTCAGCTTGTCGCGATTGGTCGCTCAATTTATCACCTCGACTTCCCATCAACACGTGTCGATGTTCTACTTTTCCCGCTCTTGCATGCCTATTATATAGAACATTTGTTTCGATTTCAATGCCCCATATGGGTGAGTACCGGCTAAGAATCGTGGTCGAATCCGCTTTCATATCCTTCCGCACGCCGCTTGACAGGTATGCAACAATAAACGTAAGATAACTTTTGCCCCTCCCATACAGCAGTTTTTGAGTTTTGAGTTGCCGGGTCAAGGCTAAAGCGAACAAATGGCCTCCCGACGTAATGTGAACCGAGAAGAAAAAGGAATAAATGGCAACAACTAAGAAACCAACAGGCGGTCGGACCACCGCCAAAAGCGCATCCAGAGGCAGCCCTGCGAAAAGCAGTCGAACCGCTGCCTCCAGCACAGCCTCCACGCGCACAGCCTCCCCCACCAGGCAGAGGGAGACGCCCATCGCCCGGGGCACGACCAACCTGGTAATCGTGGAATCGCCTGCCAAGGCGAGAACAATCAAGAAATACCTGGGCCGCAACTTTGCGGTCGAAGCGAGCATGGGCCACGTGCGCGACCTGCCCAAGTCAACCCTCGGCGTAGACACCGAGCACGGCTTCGCTCCACAGTACGTGGTGCCTCGCGACAAGAGCAAGACAGTGAAAGACCTGCGCCAGCATGTGCAATCGGCAAAGGCAGTCTACCTGGCCACCGACCCTGACCGCGAGGGCGAGGCTATCGCCTGGCATGTGCGCGAAGTGACCGGCGCGGGCGAGCGGGGCCAGCCTGTCTTCCGCGTGGAGTTCCACGAGATCACTCCTGGAGCTATCCAGGACGCCGTGGCTCATCCACGCGAAATAGACATGCACATGGTGGACGCCCAGCAGGCCCGCCGCGTGCTCGACAGGCTGGTTGGCTACCGTCTCTCTCCGCTCCTGTGGAAGAAAGTTCGGCGCGGCCTCTCAGCAGGTCGTGTGCAGAGCGTGGCCGTGCGCCTGGTGGTGGAGCGCGAGCGCGAGATCGAGGCGTTCGTACCCCAGGAATACTGGTCCATCGAAGCCGACCTGAGCAAGCAGCCTTCCGGCAAGAAGAAAGATGCCTTCCACGCCGCCCTCAACGCGGTGCGCGGCAAGAAGCCCGACCTCAAGAACGGTGAGGGAGCGGACGAGGTAATGACCGCTCTCAAAGGTGCGCAATATATAGTTGAAAGCGTGAAGAAGCGTGAGGCCCAGCGACGCCCGTCGCCGCCTTTCATTACTTCCACTTTGCAGCAGGAAGCCTCCCGTAAGCTCAACTTCGCCGCCCGCAAGACCATGCTGATCGCCCAACAGCTTTACGAAGGTGTCGACCTGGGCGTCGAGGGCTCAACCGGCCTCATCACATATATGCGTACCGATTCGACCAACGTGGCGACCGTGGCCCAGCAGGAAGCCCGCGAGGTGATAGCTGCTCGCTTCGGCAAAGAATATGTGCCGGCCACACCTCCCGTGTACGCCCGCAAGAGCCCGCGAGCCCAGGAAGCCCACGAGGCCATCAGGCCCACCCAATCGAGCCGCGACCCGACAGTATCAAACATTATCTGTCGCCGGACCAATACCGCCTCTACAAGCTGATCTGGCAGCGCTTCATCGCCTCCCAGATGGCAAACGCCATCTTCGACCAGACCACAGTTGACGTGGGCGCGGGCAAAGCCGCCGACAAATCACCCAGGCCCTACACTTTCAGGGCAGTCGGCTCGGTAGTCAAGTTCCCAGGCTTCATCTCGGTCTACCGGGAGGGCCACGACGCCGGCGACGCCGAGGACGAAATGGACCAGGCCGCCCTGCCGCCCCTTACCGAAGACGAACTGCTCGACCTGCTCAAGCTCTGGCCCGAGCAGCACTTCACCCAGCCGCCGCCCCGCTATACCGAGGCCACGCTGGTGAAGGTGCTGGAAGAGCAGGGCATTGGCCGCCCTTCCACCTACGCGCCCATCCTATCCACGATCCAGGACCGCGGCTACGTGCTGAAAGAAGAGAAGAAGTTCATGCCGACCGAGCTTGGCATCGCCGTCAACGATCTTCTCGTGGAGCACTTCCCTGATATCGTGGACATCAGCTTCACCTCCAACATGGAAGAGGAGCTTGACGAGGTGGCCTCGGGCGAGCGCGCGCTGGGGCGCCGGTCATATCCGAGTTCTACGGCCCGTTCGAGAGCGCGCTCTCGCAGGCTGAAACCAGCGTGGGGCGCATCGAGGTCTCCAAGCCGGAGGCGCAAAAGACGGGCGAGCTTTGCCCCGAATTGCGGCCACGAGCTTGTCATACGGGAGAGCCGCTTCGGCCCGTTCATCGCCTGCTCCGGCTTCCCCAAGTGCCGCTACACGCGCCCGATCGTGGTGAGCCTGGGGGTAGAATGCCCGCAGTGCGGCCAGGGCCAGATCATCGAGAAGAAGAGCAAGAAAGGCCGCGTCTTCTACTCGTGCAGCCGCTATCCCGACTGCGACTTCTCACTCTGGGAGAGGCCCGTGCCCTTGCCCTGCCCCCAGTGCGGCGGCCTCATGACCGTCATGGGCCGCACCCAGCGCCAGGAAGGGCCCCAAAAGGTGAAATGCACCCGCTGCGGCTATATCACCGAATGGGACGGAAGCGTACCTGAGGAGAAGGTGTACGTGGCTAAAGGGGCGTGATCCACTATGATGTCGTTCAGAAGTTAAACAGATTATATAAGGGGTAGTGTTGTCACTACCCCTTACAAGTCGTCCTCTGTGATATGCCAACATAAATTGTAGGATATTGGAGTACCGCGTTGCCCTGTCATTCTGAGCGAAGCGAAGAATTCTCGTCCCTGGAGTGCACTGTTGGGGTTCGTACAATGTCAAGAGCATCTGTAGCTGCGAGGATTCTTCGCTTGCTCAGAATGACAGGTGAAGCTGGCCGCTCGTACGCCCAGCATTTTGTTAGCACAGCACTCACAATGACAAGGCGTAGTTGGCTCTCTCCTATCCAGCAATTTCATTGGCAATCCACTCAGACAGACCCGCCACGGCTAGCAGACGTTTTAGTAAGCCCATCTTCAAAGACTTATTACTATGAAGAGGATCTCAATATCTACAGAGAGGCATCCTTCTATCGCCTCGTAGAGGTTTCGTAATAGTTCTTCGAACGTGTCGCCTTCGGTAGCACACCCCGGAATAGCCGGTACCTCGGCCCAATAACCGCCTTCCTCAGCGTCATGGACTGTAACTTTCAGTTTCAAAGCGCGCTCCTTTTCTTCACCCAGCATAGGAAGATTATCCCTCTTTAGCCTTCCTGTGCAACTCGTAGAGCACCCCCAGCGCTTCCAGAGGGGACATCTCCTCGGGCCTGAGGTTGCCCAGCTCCTCCCGGATGGGGTCCGGCCCTGACGAGAAAGACATTTGTAGCTGCGCCGAGCCGTCCACGGGCTGCTGCATGACTTTGCGGCGCGCTTCCTTGGTGCCGCCTTGCTCCAGGTCTTGAAGGATGTCTTCGGCCCGGCGCAGGATCGCCCTGGGCAGGCCGGCCAGCCGCGCCACGTGGATGCCGTAGGAGCGGTCGGCGCCGCCCGGCACGATCTTGCGCAGGAAGACCACGCGCTCGCCGTCTTCGGCCACGGCCACGTTGTAGTTGCGCACGCGGGGCAGCAGCGCTCTGAAGCTCGGTCAGCTCGTGGTAGTGGGTGGCGAAGAGGGTCTTGGCGCCCGAGCCTGGGCGAGTTGTGGATATACTCCACGACGGCGCGGGCGATGGCCAGGCCATCGTAGGTGGAGGTGCCGCGCCCGATCTCGTCAAGGATGACCAGCGAGCGCGTGGGTGGCGTGGTTGAGGATATTGGCGGTCTCCGTCCATCTCGACCATGAAGGTGCTGCGCCCGGTGGCGATATCGTCCTGCGCGCCGACGCGCGTGAAGATGCGGTCCACCAGCCCGATGCGCGCCTCCTCGGCGGGCACGAACGACGCCGATCTGCGCCATGAGCACGATCAGCGCGACCTGCTTGATGTAGACGCTTTTGCCCGCCATGTTCGGCCCGGTCAGCAGGATGATCTGGCGCCATCGTCGCTGTCCAGCTGCGTATCGTTCGGCACGAATAGCTCGTCGCGCAGCGTCTTCTCTACAACCGGGTGCCTGCCCTCTCGAATCAGGAGGGCCGTGCCGCCGTCGAGCTGCGGCCGCGCGTAACTGTTGCGCACCGCAACCTCGGCCAGCGCGCTGAAGACGTCCAGCAGCCCCAGCGACTCGGACACCTGCAGCAGCCGGGGCGCGCACGACGATACCCCCCGCAATACCTCGCCGAATGCGGCCCTCTCCAGCTCGACAAGGCGCTCCTGGGCGTTGAGTATGAGGTTCTCGTATTCCTTCAGCTCGGGCGTTATGTAGCGCTCGGCCCCTATCAGCGTCTGCTTGCGGATATAGTCGGAGGGCACCGCTTCCGAGTTGGCGTTGGAAATCTCGATATAATAGCCGAACACCTTGTTGTAGCCCACCTTGAGGCTCTTGATGCCGGAGCGCGCTCGCTCCTGGGCCTCCAACCCGGCAATCCAGCCTTTGGCGTCGCGAGATGCCGAGCGGAGAGTATCCAGCTCAGGGCTGAAGCCGGGACGTATCGCGTCGCCCGTGCCCAGCACGGCGGGTGGGTCGTCTGCGATCGCTCTCCCTATGAGGTCAGATATGTCGTCGCAGGGCTGTATCCGGTTCACAAGGGTGCCCAGCACCTTCGCAGGGCCTTCTCCCTCGATGCGCGACAGAAGGGCGCGAATTTCGGGCAGGCGGTCCACCGCCGTCTTGACGGCCTGCATCTCGCGAGGGCCCGCGGTGCCCTGCACGGCCCGCGTGCAGAGCCGCTCAAGGTCGGGCAGATTGTTCAGAAGGGAGCGCAATTCAGCGCGAAGCACGGCGTTATCCACGAACGCCTCTATCGCGTCCTGGCGAGCGCTCAGTCTCGACAAATCCAGCAAAGGCTGGTTAAGCCACCTTGAGAGGAGGCGGGAACCCATAGCGGTGCGCGTATCGTCCAGCACCCAGAGCAGCGAGTTGCGCCGTCCCTCGTGTCCCTCGGAAATCTCAAGGTTGCGCCGCGTGTGCGGGTCGAGGGTCATGAACTGCTCGGTCGAATAGGTCACCAGGCGGGTCAGCTGCGTCAGCGCGCTCTTGTTGGTCTCGCCGATATAGGCGATCAAAGCCCCCGCAGCCCTGATAGCCAGCGGCAGCCTGGCGCAACCGTAAGACTCCAGAGAGGCCGCCGAAAAATGCTTCAGCAGCCTCCGCCGCGCCGGGTCGAGCGCCCAGTCCTGGGGGTTCGTGGGAGTGCTCGGGATTGCGGATTGCGGACGTTCCAATTGCGGATTGCGGATTGCGGATTGCGGATTGACTGCGCTTCCTTCGTCCTTCGTCCTTCGTCCTTCGTCGGTTGCTCCGTCGGTCCCGTCCGACCAGGCACGATATTTCGCCGCCCGGCCGTTGTGGCTCTCTTCTTCGCCCGGCACGAGGAGCTCGGCGGGGTGGAGGCGATCGAGCTCTTGCTGGACGGCGGAGAGCAGGTCGGCCGGCGGGCGGTGGATTTCGGTGGTGGCGAACTCGCCCGTGGTGATGTCGGCGTAGGCGATGCCTGCTGCGCCCTGCTCAACCAGGGCAGCCACTATATAGTTGTTGCGCCGCTCATCGAGAAGCCCCGGCTCGGTGACGGTGCCGGGCGTGATCACGCGCACGACGTCGCGCTCCACCAGGTCGCGGCCCTTGCCAAGCTGGTAGTTGGGGGTGCCCGACTCGGCCCAGTTAGCGGTCAGCGTCGATTCCGATTTGCCCAGGCGTATGCGGCGCGCAGCGGTTTCTTCGTCCACGGTGGGCGCAGTCAATTGCTCGGCCACAGCTACCTTGTAGCCGGCTTGCACGAGCCTGGCTATGTAGCCCTCAGCCGAATGATATGGCACGCCCGCCATCGGTATGCGCTTCTCCTTCGACGTGGGGCGCGAGGTCAACACAACGTCGCATACACGCGAAACGATGGCAGCGTCGTCATCGAAGGTCTCGTAGAAGTCACCCAGGCGAAAGAAGACGATTGTATCAGGATATTGGCTTTTAATCTGGAGATATTGGCGTCTGAGAGGGGTCTCTGCCAAGCTAAATCCTTCCTAGTGCACACGCAATACGTCGGCCCGCAGAAAGGGCAGGCCGGTACGGGGATTATACCACAAGCGACGACCTACGGTCGTCGCTTGTGGTATAATTTTGAGATTAGTAACATGGGAGGGATAAGCTGGGGAATGCCTATATACGAATACAGGTGTGCGGATTGCAAGCGCAAGGTTAGCCTATTTTTCGGCAGTTTTAGCGTTGCGGAGCGGCGAACCGAGGCAGGCGAGATCGAATGCCCGAATTGCGGCAGCAACAGGCTGGAGCGCCTGATGTCGCGGGTCAATATGGTGCGCGGCGATAGCTCGCTCGAAGACTCTATGCCGGACATCGACGATGGCGGCGATATGGACGGTATGGGCGGCATGCTCAACGGGCTGGACGAGGACGACCCGCGCTCGGTGGCTCGCTGGGCCCGCCGCATGAAAGACAGTCTGGGCGGCGACATGGATATGGGCGCTGGCTTCGACCAGGCCCTCGCCAGGATCGAAGCCGGGGAAGACCCGGACAAAGTGATGGAGGACATGGACCCAGAAGCCATGGGTGGCATGGGGGACGGCGATGATGAGTTGCTTGCCGATCTGGACGATGATTTCGGGCCGGAGTCAGTGGGCCTGTGACACTATTCTTATTTGATAAAAATGGGACCTCCGGCCATACGGAAGTCCCATTTTTATTCGGTCAAGTCTAATTACTGGAGGAGTAGCTCGAAGTGCACGTGGTCGCCATCCTCAACGTCCGTGCCGGTGAGGCGCGTCCAGAGATGTTGTGCTAGCACCAGGCTGCGCTCTCCGAGCAGTGCAGTGGCCACAGTGCCAAGCACGAATCCAAAAGCGACGCCGAGTGCGCCCACCAGAATGAAGTTGCCGGCTTGCGTCTTGGGAGCGATGGCGACGCTGATCGCGGGACGCTTCTTGTTCCCGATGTTCAATGTACCGTGTTCTGTCGTGACCTGCATTGCCCTGTTCCTCTCCTTCAGCGCGACGTTGCGCTGCATTCCCGGGCGGCTACTGAACAACCAGCACAGGTTGCGCGCCTGACCAGAGTTGCTCCAGTTTGTAATGGTCGCGGTTCACTTTATCGAAAATGTGCACCAGTACCGACCCGTAATCCATCAGCACCCATTCGCCCGCAGTCAGGCCTTCTGTGTTGATGGGATTGACCCCTATATCTCCCAGTTTTTCATCGATTTCTTTCGCTATTGCCCGTACGTGGCGCTCGCTTGTGCCCGTGCATATTACGAAGTAGTCTGCAATGATCGATACCTTGCGAATATCAAGCATAACAATGTCTTCTGCCTTGCGGTCCTCCGCGATATCAACCGCCTTACGAGCCAGTTCGTTTGATTCCAGGGTTTATCCCTCCCGTGTGTATAACTACTTCAGATCCCTTCCTCTATAGCTCAATTATAACTATCCGGAGCCTCGATTGCAATTAAGCGACAGCGCTTCCCGTCGCACGGGAGCGCTGTCTTATGGCTTGCTACCGGGTGGATGGCTCCCGGCTATTTAAATATCAGAAACCAGAGCACGATGCCGTACAGTACGAGAGAAAGTCCGAAAAGCAGAATGGCGGCCAGCGGTATATTTGTCCGGCGGCCCCGAGCCTTACCTACTTTCATCTTCATGGTCTTGTCAGCGTCGGCCGGATTGACCGAGTCGGTACTCGGCGTACTGCTGCTGAGATTGCCCGTGCCGAGACTGCTGCTAGTCAGCGAGCCACTTGCCAGACCTGAAGTCGAGGAGCTACTTCTCTCCATCGCAGCGATCGGGTTATCTGAACCGCTGCTGAGCACCTGCTTTCGGAGGGCGACCCAACGCAAGCCAAGATTGGCTTCTTCATTGGTAGGATCGAGCATGGCTGCCCGCTGGAAAGCGGCTTCCGCTTCGTCCAGGTTCGAGCTTGTACCGCCAAGCCAGACCCACAGGTCAGGCATATGCCCATTGCGTGCCGCTAACGATTGGAAAATCTTATGCGCGGCCAACTTGTCGCCGCCCTGGGCCGCAGCGATTGCGCGAGCCATCTCGTCCTGAACGCTAATATCGCCGGCCATTGTTTCTGTTGCACTCATGTTCATTAAAGATACCTCAACTAACAGGGCATAGCGCCCAACGCAAATTCCGCCTTGGTATATCCAAATATTACATAAGTGCAGACAAGGGAGCAATAGTTTTCCCCAAAGAGCGGGACTAATGTACTGGCCGCTGCGCGGAATTACGAATCACGAGATACGAATTACGAATGATTTGAGCGTAATTCGTTATTCGTATCTCGTAATTCCGTTAGGTTACGCCACGTTATTTTCAGCCGCAGGGGCCGTTGGGGCTTCGTAATTGTCGGCGGCGAAGAGGGGAAGCTGTCGGGTGAGGCTCTTGCGCGAAATCGGCTCCCGGTAGCGCGCCAGGTCGCCTTTACGCACCAGAAGGCCGCGCTGAGCGGGCAAAGTCCAGGCGCGCAGCTTGCCTTCGCGGATAGCGAGCCGCACGTCACTCTCGGTGATGCCCAGGTAAAGGGCCGCCTGTCGGGTTGTGTACATTTCGTCGGTCATTGCTTTGTCCTTAGTTGTCAGTTATCAGTTGCCGGTCGTCTACTGACAACCGGCAACTGATAACTTGGTCACGCCGCCACTTCGCCCTTCAGCATGTCTATGAACTGCGAGGCCTCGGCCTTGGTCAGCTCGTTGGGGCGCACACCGAACACCTCGGCGCAGCGGTCATCGACCTGCGATTCGGAGAGGCGCTTGCTGGCGCGGCCAATAGCGTAAATTGCCTTCAACTGCTTCTCGGTAGCGGCGGATCCTGATGGCGAGATTTCCGGCAGGCGGTCAAACTCGTCTTCCTCGGCGGGCAGGCGCCCGGCGTCCTGGACTCGAATGAACCCGCTGTTGCCGAACGAGCCGCTCTTGCCGCTTGCCCCTACGACCGCGTTGCCGTTGCTTTCGTTGCCGTTGGCGAAGCTGATCGCCTTTTGCACAAAACCACCGTTGCGAGTGGAGCTGTTACGCGGGTCTGCGAGGTTTACCGGCGCATCCACTATCTGGGCGGTGCCGGGCCGGGCGTTGGCCGAGAAGTCGAAGTCGGAGCAGAACTGCGTTCCGTAGCCCAGGGCGGCAAGGGCGCGGCCAAGTGCCTTGGTTTCGGCTGCTTCGATATAGTCGTGGAAATCACGCACAGTTTCGGAGCCCCAGCCGGTGGCCTTGCCGCCGCCTGGAATCTCGACGTCGGCGCGGAAGAGAGCGAAACCGCTCTCCTCGTTGTGCTGCACGATCTCGGTGGTCATGCGGGCCTCAGGATGCTCGTGCCTGAGCCACATCACGCGCCACTTCACTTCGAGGTAATCTCGGCCGTCAAACTTGCTGAGGTACTGGGTGGGATCAAAAGGCTGGCCGGCTTTTGGCCGGGCGCTCGTGCTGCCATTACTGTTCTTCCTGGCAGCAGACCCGTCCTGGCCCTTCTCCGGCGCGGCGACAGCGGTTACGACGAACTCGCCGTCGCCGGTCTGATCTTCTAACTCTTCTTGTAATATTTGTTTGGCACTCATCTACTCTTGCCTCCTAAGCTCTAATCACTCAAAATTCAGCTCTCATCTCGATACTTTGCAGCTCCCCCGCGCCCTTCCTCAGCGACAGGTCGTGGTGGTGGCTACACGATTATTATAGCAAATTTGTTCTAATTTGTCAATAGTTTCCGCTAATTTGTTCTAATTTTCAAGGAGAAGAGGCCCCCGTGAGGGGACCTCTTCTCCTTGAAAACGCGGCGCTTTGAAGTGGTTTAAGGTAGCTTTCCGTATCGCTGCAAATACATTTGCAGCCCTATCGCCCCGAACTCCACGTGGTCGGTGCCATCTGAGCCCGTCACAATTTCCAGGCGCGCTCGCTCGAAGTATTGCACGCGGTGGGTCTGCCCATCCACAACGTTATATTCCGAGAGCGGCTCGCTCACCGGATAGCCGATGGACGGCAGCTCGCCGTTGGAGTGCCAGAATGAGATGAAAGGCTCAGGCACGTTGTGCTGGGTCTGAGTGAAGTAGGTCATGCCCGTAATCTGGTCAGCGGGGCCAAAATGCTCGTCGAACGGCGTATAGAACATCAGGTGGAAATCGATAGTCTGCAGTTGCACGTTGGGTGTGCCGTCGGGGTTCGTGTAGAGCTTGAGCACTCCGTTGCGGAAGTATTGCACGGTACGACCTGCCTCGTTCAATTCGCCTGTGGCCGGCGGACCGAAGCGTGCCATACCACCGTTGGCGAGCCAGAACTGCAAGAAAACCCCGTGCACACACAGCTTGTTGTCGAAGCACTGCTCGTCCCCTTGCAAGGCCGTGGCGGGCACAGGAGTACGAAAAGGGGTGAAGCCAGGCGGGTTGCTGCCAACCGTGCTCACGGGGTATGGCGTCGGGCTGCCCGCGTATGGTCCGGGGCTGAAAGCGTACAGATTGCCATCGGTAGACGCGACATAGAGCACGCCGCCCGCGATAGTGGCCGGTGCGAAGATTGGGCCGCCGGTGGCATATTCCCACACCAGCTCGCCCGTAGCGGCGTTCAGCACTTCAACCGTATCCCCGGCGCACGCCACTATTAGCCCGTTAGCCCCGGTGAGAGCCGGAATGACCGGAGCCGAGGTCGGGTGCATCCACTTTATCTGCCCGCTCGTGGGGTCGAAGGCGGTCACCGAGCCGGGAAACTTCTGTTGTTGTCCGAGGGATTTGTATCCACCAGCCACGTATACGGTGTTGTACGCGTATACGCTCGATGAGATAGCGCCTTCACCACACTCAGGGCACGAGCCGCCATCCGCCACTTGCGCCTCCCAGACCGGGCCGGCACTTATGTTATCGGCGTGGAAAGCATAGTAAAATCCGTTCTTGGCGGACGCACCGACCATCAGCGCGCCGTTCTTATCGTGGAAAATGGTTGGCGTGGTACCCCAGTCGCCGTCGAATACCTGCACTGCTATCGGTATCTGCCAGGCGTCCTTTACTTCGAGCGTTTGCGGGTCGAGCCGCGCCATGCTGTAGGCGTTGGGAATGTAATAGTTGCCGGAGGCGGTCGTCACGAAGAAATCGCCGCTTGCATCATCCACAGTAGGCGACGTCCACAGCCCACCGCCCCCCTGGTCCTCCGGTATGAAATGCACCTGCTGAGCCACTTTGCCTGTAGCCGGGTCGAGACCCCACATCTGCCCGTTCACGAATGGGTGATCACAAAACGACGATATGCCGGTATAGACCTTGCCGTTATAGACGAAGGGCGATACCCACGCATACGCGCCACCCTTCTCGCTGTTATCGCCCAGCTTGAAAGTCCAGAGGGTATCGCCTGTGTTCGGGTTGAGCGCGTAGAAGTTGCCATCGCCTCCACCGAAATAGATTGCGTCCTTCGTAGCGGCGGGCGCGGACGAAATGCCCGCCTTGGATGGCGTGCAGAGACTTGACGACGTAATACCCGTGTCTTTCTTCCACCTGACGGACCCGTCCGCCGGGCTCAAGGCATACATATTACCGTCCCATGAGCCAATGTACAACGTGCCCGAAAAGACAATTGGCTGGGCCGCTATGGGCGAGCCGTCGCCTAACTTCACTTTCCAGAGGAGCTTGAGGTCCTTTGCGTTATCCGGCGAGAGCTTTGTTTCGCCTGCGTTGAACCCGCTCCTGCCGCCATCGTACATATAGGCGGGCCAATCGTTAGGGGCGATTTGTTGGCCGGCGGAGGGTGGGCCAAGCCGGTTTTCCGAGCGTACAAAAAGGAAAATACCCGTACCGGCAACCAACAGAGCCACAACCGCAAGCAGTACTAGCTGGAAACGCCCGTTACCGCGCCATCTCATACGACAGCCCCCAGCTCGCAGCCTGGATCCAGAGGGTGCGCCGGCCCAATTGCGTGGGTAGTATGCGGGATGCAGCCAACATTGTTTCCTTGCAATGAGGGACGATCGAACTGCATGCCGAAATTGTCAGGCAAGGTTTATCTCAACGCAATATGGACGCCTGTGATCGCGTTTGTCGATGTTTTTCCTGAACTCCGGCGTTGTTGGGCTAGAACCCGGAGAGAAAGTGAAGTGCTAATCCAGGTATTCGCGCAGTTCGCTTGCGCCCTAGCGGGCGTAGCGGAGCTTGCGCAGGATGCGCGTCTCGATCTGGCGGATACGCTCTCGGGTGATGCCAAACTCTTTGGCAACCTCTTCCAGGGTGCGCGGGCCGTCATCCGTGAGACCGTAGCGCATCTGCAAGATTTGCCTTTCCCGGTCGGTCAGCTTGCGCAGGATGTCGTCCACCTGCTCTTTGAGCATTTGGCGAGAAGACTCGTCCGCGCCCGGCCCATCCATCAGGTCAATCCAGGTAGCCGCGCAGCTTACTCGCTCCGTAGCGGGCGTAGCGGAGCTTGCGCAGGATGCGCGTCTCGATCTGGCGGATACGCTCTCGGGTGATGCCGAACTCTTTGGCAACCTCTTCCAGGGTGCGCGGGCGGTCATCTGTGAGGCCGTAGCGCATCTGCAAGATTTGCCTTTCCCGGTCGGTCAGCTTGCGCAGGATGTCGTCCACCTGCTCTTTGAGCATCTGGCGAGAAGCTTCTTCTTCAGGACCGCCTGTCCGCTCGTCCTCGATGAAGTCACCAAGGAAGCTGTCCTCACCCTCTTCCATAGGGGCATCGAGAGAGGCAGGGTGCCGAGCCATGTCCAATATCTTTCGCACCCGTTCGGCGGGCATATTGAGCGCCTGCCCCAACTCCTCTTCCGTCGGCTCACGCAACAGCTTCTGCTGCAATTCGTGCGCTGCCCGCCTCAGCCTCGTCACCATTTCGGTGACATGCACCGGCAGGCGGATTGTGCGGCTCTGGTCCGAGATAGCGCGGGTGATGGCCTGCCTGATCCACCATGTGGCGTATGTCGAGAACTTGAAGCCCTTGTGGTGGTCGAACTTGTCCGCTGCTTTCATCAGGCCGATATTGCCCTCCTGGATCAGGTCGAGCAGCGAAAGTCCCCGTCCGATATACCGGCGGGCTATGCTCACCACCAGCCTCAGATTGGCCTGCACCAACCGCTGCTTGGCGTTCGCACCGTCGCTGATGAACGCCTGACACTTGCGGCTTTCTTCTTCGTATTCCGCCTGCGTGATCGTGCCCTCTTTCAGCTCGGTATCCAGTTGGGCCAGATCGACCTGGGCTTTGCGGCCCACAGTCATTTTCTCGGCGAGGGCGCTTTCGTCAGGCGAGCGGAGCAGGGCTGTGCGTCCGATCTCACGCAGGTAGATGCGCACCGGGTCGTCCACCGATACGCTCTCCATGCTGAGCACACGATCGATAAAGCGCTCCAGGTCCTCAGGGTGCTCTACCTCGACCACCTCCGCATCGGTGGCAGCGCGGGCTAGCTCGGCGGCGTCAGGCTCGGCCTCTTCAAGGTCCGATATCTCAACTTCCAGTATCTCTTCAGACTCGGAAGTCTCTTCTGTAACAATAAGCGCTTGATCGGGAGCAGTGCGTCCGTTGCGCTTGGCCGAGCCGCGCTCCGGCTTGCCAACCGGCGCATCGTCCACGTCGAAATCGTCATCGTCCAGGCGAAGGGTGTCGTAAATCTCTTCGAGCTCCTCGACGATGCTCCCCTCACCGCGCCCACCCCTTACATGGCGCGTTTCGCTCAGGTCAAATCTTTCCACCTGGTCAAGGTCGTCCACAGAAGAAATATCGAGGTCGCCTTTGCCGCTCACGTTTATACCTGAGTCGTAGTTTGTGTCGTCTTCGGACAAGATAAACGAATCTCTAGCGGACTTGCGCTTGGAGCGAGAGGAGGCAGAGCCGTTTGCACGCGCGTTTACGGCACCGTTGAGGGAAGCCGTATCCGTGGCTGTGGCTTCGGGGCCTTCAGGGTGCTCCACGCCATTCGTTGGCTTTACGGCTTTGACTTTGCGGCCCTGTTCTTGATCGGGCGGGTCGTTGTCGCTTCGGGACGAACTTCTGGGCATCTTCCTTGCTACCTCTTTACTCCACCTCTATGTGTTTGCGGACCTTCTCTCCAGATGCGCCTTTGCCGGCGCGGTTGATATTTTGCCAGAGACTAAACAGAGCAAGCAGGCTCTCTCTGCCCGCGTTCTTGAGATGGTAGACGGTCTCGGCGGGAAGTATCTGGCCGGGAAGATCTATCAGCTCCTGCAACATCTGCTGGGTGGCCTCAGGCAGAATGCTCTGGACCTGAGAAATACCGGGCAACGGGCCCACCGGACTGCCCGCCGGTGCAAGCGTTTTGCCGGTGTCGTTGCTGGGGTTTTGTGCGGGCTGCCCCTGTCCAATCTGGTCTGGTAGATGTTCCCCGTCCATAACTCCCCTCTTGAGGTATCATGATACCACTGCAAAATACATTTGTCCAATGCGCAATAGGAATGCAGTCTCAAGCCTTCGGTATGTAAGGCACGCTGTAATAATAGGCATATGCAACTCATTTTGCAAGTTACGAAGCGCAAGCTGCGTGAGCGCCAGGATAAATGGGCGTATGTGCGTCAGGCTCCGCCGGGCGGGGAGAAGGACCCTACTTTACCACGTCGACTGATATCCACTGGATCTGTTCGGAAATAGTCGAGTTGACGGGGTCGAAGCGCAGGGTCAGAGAATTGGAGGGTAGGAGCCTATGATGAACCTCCCGTAGGTTTATTCCTTCTTATAAGGTCCTGGTATCATAACTTTCCTGATACCCTTTTTGAATTGCACGCTTCTTTGCGATAACAATCCATCCCACAAGCGCCACTAGGCTCGCCAACCCCACCAGGCTGATGAGCACGCCGTACCGGAAGCTGTCCGGCTCATAGCTGAATTCGACTGTGTGCTTACCCTGCTGCATTACCAAGCCTTGAGACAAGTAGTTAGCCCGCAGGATCGTCGCGGATCGGCCATCGATAGTAGCACGCCAGCCAGGGTAGTAGCTCTCTGCCACCACCAGCAGACTGGGACGCGCCGCGTCCACGTCCAGCACAATATGTCCCGGAGTGTATTCGGCCACGGTCACGCTGCCTGGTTGGCTGCTTCCCGGCGTATATTTTGCATGCTCCATGCCTGCTATAGTGCTGTCGGGTGCTTCCACCATCGCTGCATAGTTGCGCATCTTATCCCAGGTCAGATTAAGCGTCCAATGCTTTGCCCCAGCCTCATCCGGCACAGCCCACACGTTATCGCTCAAATATGCGAAGCCCGGCACGCCCTGCGTCTCCCATAGGCCCAGGCCATCCTTATAGGCCAGCCGCGTGAAATCTGGGTGGCCCGGATTATTCTTCTCTGAGTCGCTGGGGTTATAACCCTTGGGCATAATGAAGTAGCGCATGCCAAGTGAAGACGCGACCTCAAGCCTCGGCCCATTCAGGAACATATTGTAGCCTGTCCACAAGTCGGTGATGTAATTAGGATCGAGGAGAGTCGAAGCTATGTAAGCGCGTTCGGTAATCATGGGGTCCTGAGCACGCCAGTCACGAAAACCGTAGACCAGCCCTGTATTCGCAGGCAGGCCCTCTCCTTCCACCAGTATCCGCTCGTCAGGCGGTACAATCGATAATTGGCTAATAAAGCTGGTGGTTGGATAGTCGTATGCCGCCGGAGCGCTTGGGTTGTAGGTAACTAGAAGCATCCAAAGGTCGGCCACGAGGACTGTGGCTATTACCAATGGCATCCCGCGCCTGCCACGCCAATCTGAAGTCCAGATCAACGTCGCACCTGATATGGCGAGAGCGATCCCTGCTGCCCACACTGCCCAATAGAGATCATAAGCATCAGTAGGGGGCACGACCGTGGTGGCGTGTTGGCCCGGATTCGGGTACGAGATAAAACCCGCTAGATGTGCCACGGCGACAGCGACACCAATTATCAGCAGGTTCGCGCCCACGATACCACGCCATCCAAAGGCGCTCCATTCCTGTGAGCTGCGACGCGCCTCTACCAAACCGGCCAGCCAATCCCAGCCAAATGCGCCCAGCACAAGAATACAAAACGCCACCACCAACACCCAGTAATTTGCGCTCGAGTTGAACATGGGTAAGCTCCGAATTGCCTGCCCAACTGTGGTATCGTAAGTAACCAGCCAACTAAAGGCGACAAGTGCGACCCAGGGAAGGGCCAGCCGCAGGGCGAGTTGTCTACGCACTGTGCTTACTATCGCGAACACAACACCGAGTAACGCCACCAACCCTACGTAGGCGTTAGCGACTGTGAAATAATTGTCGTTGCCACTCGTCACGCCGTCGGCTACTTGTCCCCACGTGCGCGGAAGTATCCAGTCAAGCAGTGACCCTGCATCCAGATGTATGAGAGCCAAACCCCCGCTTGCATAGCGTATGTTGGCATCATGGCTCAATCCAAGCGCCTCCATAAATGGCAAAAGTTGAACGGCACCTATCAGCAGACCCACCGCCATGCTCACAGCCAATCCGCTCACTTGCCGGAGCCAGTCGCGCCACTCACTCCCAACGAGGAGACCAACTGCCCAGACGCCTGCGGAGATTCCCACGATAAAGAGGACCTCCGGTTGTCCCCCGAAAATCGAGAATGCAATCAGCACAGCCAGCCCGGCCAACGCGACTCGCCTTTTCTGCACGCTCCAACCATAGATGGCCCAGACCAGCCAGGGAAGCATAAGATAAACCGCGCTGTTGCCCCAGGGAAGCCATACCACCATGCCGGCCGAGAACATGAATCCCAGCGCACCCAACAACGACGCCGATACGCGCATTCCGAGAGCGCGCAACAAGAACCACATCCCCACACCTGCCAGCCAGAGCTTCAAAGCCATGATAATGCCGTAGCCGATACCGGTAGGCAAAAGCACCCAGAGCAAATCTAGAGGGAAAAGCACTCCCGGCTGGTAGCTTGCGAATAGATTGTACCCACCTAGCGGCCCAGATACCCACAGAGGAAAGCGCCCGGCTCGAAATTCATTCTGTATCCACTGGTGCCAGGGCAATTGCTGGAGTATGGGATCGCCTCCTCGCAGCAGGGGATGTACATCAGGAAAGTTGGCTTGCCAGGGCGCAAAGGCGATCAATTGTGCCATGGGCCCCGCTACTCGCCCCGGTACGAGCCCACCCGACATGAAAACCAGTGCAAGCACAAGCATGAGCGCGCATATGGCCCAGTTAAGTCGCGTTCCTGTAAGCAACCCGGGCAGCCACTGCAATCTCCACTGGATGTGGGCATGGAGCTATGAGATCCGCTATCGGACGGCTGTTGCTCAAACTCTAAGTCTGGGTCCTTCAGCGCCTGGGTAGGGCCTGCATCCGATTGCACTTGCATTCCTGAAAGATAGCACGACGGTACGCAGGTGTCAAGTGTGAGTTGACTCGATATCGCTCAGCAATAGGGTGGAGAAGATTATATGCGAGGCATGGCGCTGACCATCGAGTTCAACTAACGCCTGGTGAAGGCAGCAATACGAGCATCGCACGGCGGATAAATCCGCGTGCTACATTTACAAAGCCTGCCTTCGCAGGCTAGATGCCAGGATTGTGCCTGCACACGAGCGCTATCGTGGCCTTAACAGTCCGCGAAGGCGGACTTCGTAAGCCTAGCACGCGGTTTTAACCGCCGTGTGATGCTCGTGTCGCTATATTTGCCTGCTTTACTTGGGACAGATGGGCGCTGGCGTGCCCTCGTAGGATTGGCCATGTCTCTTGCCGGCCAGGACGCGTCAGCGCCATGCCCATACAACCCAATTCTGATCGCTTACGTTGACCCGCTTTCTGTGACAATAAAAAGCAAGGCGTCTTATATGGCGCCTTGCTTTTATTCCAGAGTGACGGTAGAAGGTGTTGCTAACGCACTTTGCTGGCGACGGCAGGCACGAAGCTTGATTCGCAGCTCCCCGCCCTCCAGCTTAGCGGTGCCCACCTGAAGCGCTGCCAGCGCCCTGGGCAGGATAAGGTTGCGCTTGTAGTCGCCAACCTGTACCACCAGCTCGTCGCCGGTCTGCATGAGGTCGATCTGGTCCTTGCTGGCGAGAGGCAGGGGCATGGTGAGTGTGAAGCCGGCCCCGGCAGGCTCGATTGTCTGCACTTTGCCGTCGAAGAAGACGCTGGCCGGGTCGGCACCATTGAATATTGCTTCGGTCATCTTGCCAAGCATCTCTACGCCCACCACTTCCTGGTCGAAGAACGGCACATCGAAGATTGGAATAGGCGTGAAGCATTCCTCCACCAGCTTATGGTTGCGCGTCTGAATTTCGCGCCACATAGTAAAATACGCGCCATCGACCGAGGGCGGGAAGATGCGATTGCACACCACCATATCGCAGGTATAGCCGAATAATGACAGATAGGTATAGGTGCGCTGGGCTTCCTTCACTACCATCTTCTCGGCGTTCAGCACAATGCGCACCGAGGTCATTTTTTGGTCGGAGAGAAGGTCATGGATGCGGTCCAGTTGCGTGAGCAACTGCTTGATGAACTCGAATACATCATCTTCCGGCATCGGCATATCGGTGACCGCGCGGGCCAATGGGCGGATGATCCTGGCCGCCTGCCTCTGGATCGGGAAGAGCTTCGTGAGCCACCAGCGCGCTATATCAGGGAACGACAAGAGGCGCAGGGTGTCGCCTGTCGGCGCGCAGTCCACGACGATAGCGTCGTACAGACCCGAGATCGTAATGCTTCACGATACGAACCAGGCCCGCCAGCTCCTCCGCGCCCGGGAGCACGGTCATCTCTTCGGCGACCACGTCTTCCATGCCGCGCCACGACAAAAGCGTGCTCAAATAGCGCTGCAACGTGACCCAGTAGCGGTCCACTTCGTGCAGCACCGAGATCTCCTGAGCCCAGAGATTCTTGGTGACTTCCACAGGCTCGTTACCCAAGGGTACGTCGAACGAGTCGGCCAGCGAATGGGCGGCGTCGGTGCTCATGACGATAGTCCGGTAGCCCTTCCTGGCAAGACCCAGGGCCGTTGATGCCGAAACGCTGGTCTTGCCTACTCCACCCTTACCTGTGTAAAGGATTATCCTCATTCTGCCTCACTATCTCTGCTTCTTTGCTCGAGCAGGCGTTGCCCACTTGCTGCTTATTTCGTGACGGGTTAAGTACGGGTTAAGTATAGGAATCGGCATCACAAATGTCAAACACTCAAGTGGGTAGCAACGCTCAGACACCCGAGTGAGGAAAATAGGGATGCAGGGGCGGCTAACCCTGCCGGGGCTTGGGGTGTCCCCAAAATATCTCTTTTCTCTAACGGGCTATGGTGAAGAAGGGGTGCAGGGTCTCCCTGCCGGGGTTTGGGGTGTCCCCAAAATATCTCTATACACATAAGTTGGGGACAAAGGGGTGCAGGGATCCCCTGCCGGGGTTGGGGTGTCCCCAAATCTCCCTCCTTTACTAATAAGTACCGAAAAGGGGGTCAGGGGTCACCCTGCCGGGGTTGGGGTGTCCCCAAAGTTCTTCCCCTATTTTCAGTGGTGATGGCGGCCCGCAGGGCATGATTACTCAGAAGAAACAGATATCTCAAGCTAAGGCGAGACGGTCGGCCCGAGGGGCGGAGTTACGTCCGGAGGGGGGAGAGCCGGTGTGGGCGGAGAGGCCGGGGTGGCGGTCGGTGTCGTGGTGGACGCCGGTGTGGGCGAGGGTGACCGGCCCGGTATAGTTAATACCTGGCCCACGGAGAGCGAGTTGGGGTCGGCTATATTGTTGTAACGAACGATGTCGTCCACCGTCACACCGAACATATCGGCGATACCTGACAGGGTATCCCCTTGCTTCACACGATACGTTACCGGCGGCACGGTGGGGGCAGCAAGTGGGCTGGGTGTGGGCGTGGGCACAGGGGTTACCACAAGGTTGATTGTTCCGCCATTGCCTCCTGTGCTGCCACATGCCGCTAGCAATAGCATCGTGGCGAGCAATAACGGCAACAATGCATATGGGGTGCGGGAAGACGAAGGACGGAGTTCCTTTGCCGGGGTGTGGGACGGCCCCACTTTTTTCTGCCCCATTTTCATCCTTGCTGGTGAGCCGTAGGCTCACGATAGACTGATCACCTGTAAAAAGAGACGCCTGGCAGGCGGCAACGCTTGCTGACCTACGGCTTTCTGGAAGTTATTCCCGTGTCAGGCATATTGGGGACCGGCGCATCTTGACCCTGGCCTGTGCTCTGAGCCTGCTCTGTTACGCCGGTATCAGGCTGCGCCCCCGAAGGAGAGTTGGCAGGTGGCGTGGGTTGTCCCGAGTTAGGCAAGTAAATAATCTGCCCCGGATAGATAATGTTGCCCGAGATATTATTGAGGGACCGAAGCGTGTCTATATCAACTCCGAACATGCGAGCAATCGACCAGAGACTGTCGCCGGCCTGCACGATATAAAACGGGGGCGAGGTCTCACCTGTGATCGTACCTCCCTGGCCTTGCGCAGGTGGTAGCGGTGCGCTCGTTGGCTGCGGGCCTGGCTGCGTGGGAGCCAGGGTGGGGGGTGGGGCGCTGGTTGGGGTTGGAGGCAGCCCGCCGCTGCAAATCCGTCCTGCGCTACACTCGCCAGTTGCGACTGGAGAGCGGTTACATCCTGCCCCGCTTGCGGCACCGACAGGTCAGGCTTGGTGCCTTCCACCTGCGCGGCCCCGAACCTGGCCCCCAGCCCACTCAAGCCCATCGAGGTGACCATTACAATGAGCCCCAGCGCAAATATATAGATGAGGCACCCTTTGGCGCAACTGTTTCCGAATAAAGCACGCATAGTATTCTACTGCTTATTGCTTACTGCTTACCAGATAGTCGCCCGCAAATAATCGGTTCTTACTGCTATTTTAGAGCAAAGAGGATGCCCCGAGTCCGGTTATGCCCCATTACTTTTCCACATCTCACCGCTTTTGTGGCAAATCCATGCCGTCCCGCGCGGCAAAGAGCGTATAATTTAGGTGGAGTGCAAAGGTCTCCCCGCCCAGCCTGAGAATAAAGGGCCGCAAAATAGACATCCATCTTTTAAGCAGGTAGAGCTGAGGGAAGCAGGGTGAAGGTGCAGGGGCGCTCCCTTGCCGGGGCATGGGTGTCCCCAAATTCTCTCTTTTCTTTATTATGTTGGTTGAAGTCCAAAAGAAGGTCTCAGTAGAAGAGTTGAAAACATACGCGATAGTGGCCCTGGAGCCTTCTTACGGAAAACAGACGCTGGGCAGCACGCGTGAGGGCGACCCGGCAGGCCAGGCCGACCCTGCGCTTGGCTTGCTTCTCCATTACCACCTGCCCGAACACCTTGAGGGACAGGTCGAGCCCGGGCACCTGGTAATCGTGCCGTTGCGCGGCACCCCAACCTATGGTGTGGTAGTGGAATTGGCGGACAGCGCGCCTATCGAGAACACCCGGCCTATCACGCGGGCGGTAGATACGCGCCCTGTGCTCCCTCCCGCTATGCTCGATCTGGCGCGCTGGATAGCAGAGCACTATCGCTGTACGCTGTGGCAGGCCATCGCCCCCATGCTGCCCCCCGGCGTGGCCCGCCGCGCGGTCACGACCGTCAGCCTTTCTTCTCCGCTCGCCGAGACCGAATTAACCGTGGACCGGGCGGAAAACCGGGTCGCACAGCCTTTGATAGCCGCTCTGGGACGCCGCCAGAAGCAGGTCGTATCACTATTGCAGGACGCGCCGCGCAAAGGCATAACAATGGCCCGCCTCAAGCGCAATTACCAGGGCGCGCAGTCGGGCCTCGAAACGGCATTGCGCGGCCTTGAGCGCGATGGGCTGGTCACGCGTCATGTGGACCTTCCGTCGCCCCGCTCGCGCCCCAGCAGGAGCGCACCATCCGCCTCGCCATTGCCTCCGATGCCGCCTACGAAGCCCTGGCCGACACCTCGCAGCGCGCACCCCTACAGGCCGCTACCCTCGACTGGCTCCTCAAGCGCGCCGCCAACACGAACGGATCAGGCGGTTACAAATCATATGAGTCGCCCTGCCGGCGACCCCGATGCCGAGGACGACACCGCAGAACAGGGCTGGCAGCGCCTCAGCGACCTCTACCTGCATACGGGCGCGACTTCAGCCACCGTCAGCGCCCTTGAGCGCAAGGGCCTCGTCGAGCTGGGCGAGCGCGCCGTCCATCGCAGGCCCATCTCCAACATCATCGCTACGGCCAACGACGAGCCGCCCACCCTCACCGTCGCACAATCGGCCGCATGGCGCGAAATTGCCGCCGCGTTGCGAGCTGAGCTCGCGACGAAGTGACGAGGACGACCGACTAAGCACTACCCACTACCTGCTACGGACGGCAATTCAATCCGCAATCCGCAATCCGCAATCCGCATGGAGAGGTCCGCAATTTCTTACTTCATGGCGTGACCGGCAGCGGCAAGACCGAGCTTTATCTGCGGGCAATCGGCATGGTGCTGCGCATGGGCAGGCAGGCTATCGTGCTTGTGCCGGAAATCTCGCTCACGCCGCAGGCTGTGCATCGCTTTGCGACGCGCTTTCCGGGCAGGGTGGCGTTGATACACAGCCAGTTGTCGCCCGGCCAGCAGTTCGATGAATGGCGGCGCATCCGCGATGGCCAGGCCGATATCGTGGTCGGGTCGCGCTCCGCCGTCTTTGCTCCCCTGCCGCGCCTCGGTCTCATCGTGGTGGACGAGGAGCACGAATGGGCTTACAAGCAGCAGGACCACACCCCGCGCTACCATGCCCGCGATGTGGCTCTGCGCCGCGCCGCCCTTACCGGCGCGGTCACCATCCTGGGCAGGCCACGCCCGACCTCGCTACCTATCACGCCGCCCAGAAGGGCGAATATCGCCTGCTCTCGCTGCCCACGCGTGTCGGACGGCGCAAGACCCGCGACGGCACCGAGCTTATCACCGAGCTGCCAATGCCGCCCGTGCAGGTGGTGGATATGCGCGCCGAATTGCGGGCCGGCAACAACTCTTTCTTCAGCAGACCCCTGCAATCGGCCCTCGACGCTACCCTCGCCAGGGGCGAGCAGGCCATCCTTTACCTCAACAGGCGAGGCAGCAGCAGCTTTTTGCTCTGCCGCGAGTGCGGCCATGTGCCCATGTGCCGCCGGTGCGACGTGCCGCTCGTCTACCATGCCGACGTGCACGGTATGATCTGCCACCGCTGCAATGCCTATTCTCTTATGCCGAGAGAGTGCCCTAAGTGCGGCAGCCCCAGCATCAGAGGCTTCGGCACAGGCACGCAGAAGGTGGTGGACGAGGTAGCGGCCCTTTTCCCGAAAGCACGCGTGCTGCGCTGGGACCGCGACACCGCCTCGCGCCAGGGCGGGCACGCCGATATGATGGAGATGTTCACGAAGGGCGAGGCCGATGTGCTGGTAGGCACGCAGATGATCGCCAAAGGGCTCGATATAGCCCGCGTGACCCTGGTGGGCGTTATCAGCGCCGACACCGGACTTTTCCTGCCCGATTTCCGCGCACCTGAACGGAGCCTGCAACTTCTAATGCAGGTAGCCGGGCGGGCGGGCAGGCGTACCGAAAGCTCGCACAGCCATGTGATCGTGCAGACCTTCAATCCCGACCACTACGCCATCCAGGCCGCCGCGGCCCACGACTACATCAGGCTTTTATAAAGGCGAAATCCGCTTCCGCGCCGAGCACGGCTACCCTCCGTACGGCCAGCTTGCGAGGCTGGTACATACCTCGCCAAGCAACGAGCGGTGCGAGCAAGCCGCGAACGCCGTGGCACGCTACTTGAGTCACAAAGCAGACGAAATTCGGAATGGGCGAATTCGGAATGCGGAATAAAGACGAATTGGACACCATTCCGAATCCGAATCCCCATTCCGAATTGATTGACGTGTTCGGCCCCGCGCCCTGCTTTGTCCATAAGATAAGGAACCGCTATCGCTGGCAAGTCCTGTTGAGAGGCGATAACCTGTCGCCCCTGCTCGACGGCTTCCACCCGGGCCACGGCTGGTCTCTGGATGTTGACCCGATCAGTGTGTTATAAAAGTTGTCAGTTAGTGCAGTTTAGTGACCAAGTTGTCAGTTGTTTGGCGGGCAGCAGAATTCTGTCATCGGTCAGTCTGTCCGGTCGTAAACTAAATGCAGATCCGTCAACTGACAACTCGAAGAGGATACCCATGGCGCGCCTTGAAATGCGATACGAGCCTGATCCGATCCTGAGGGAGAAGGCCAAGAGGATAAAAACGTTTGACGCCAACCTGCGCAAGCTGGCGTCCGATATGTTCGAGACGATGCACTCACACTCGGGCGTTGGGCTGGCGGGACCGCAGATAGGTCAGCCTATTAGAATGCTGGTGGCCGAGTATGTGCCCGACCCAAGGAGGAAGAGCGCGGCTTCAAGGTTGCCCTCTGCAATCCCGAGATTGTGAAGGCGAGCGAAGAAATGGAAGATGGGATAGAGGGATGCCTCAGCATCCCCGGCTGGATCGGGGAGGTGCCGCGCCACGCGTCCGTCACCGTCAAAGCCCAGACCCCGAAGGCAAAGAAGTCCGCATCAAAGCCGACCATTATTACGCCCGTGTCCTCCAGCACGAGATAGACCACCTGAATGGTGTCCTCTTCACCGACCGCGTGGTCAATATCAAGTCCCTCAAGAGGATCAGTCCGGATACTGACGAGGAAGAAGTACAGCCTTCTCGAGGTATGATCTAAAACAAAAGCAGGAAAGGGCGACCTGACAGGTCGCCCTTTCCTGCTTTTGTTTTAGACTTTAGGCTGCCTGCTCGGCTACTTCTGCCTTCTTCGGGAGGTAATCCTCGGCGTGGCCCAGCGGCGTTAGCGCGAAGATGATAGGGATCAGTGTTGTGATCACGCCGATCACGGCGAACACCAGCACAACGTTGCCCGTGCTTTCGATGGCCAACCCTCCGAGTAGTGAGCCGAGAGGTATCGCCGACCAGGCCAGTACCCCGGCTATGCTGATCACACGTCCAAGCATCTCATTCGGCACAATGGCTTGCCGCAGGCTGGACGTATTGATGTTGAAGAGAGTGCCAAGTCCCGATGTGAGCGCCCAGATCGGCAGCGCCGCCCAGTAAACGGGCGTGAAAGCAAGAGCTATGGTGAGCAACCCCTCAACCAGCAGCGCGCCGAGCGCCACTTTGCTGAACGGCCACCATTTCCTCAGCACCCCTGCCAGCAGCGAGAGCAATATTACGCCCACGCTGCCCGCCGAGAAGAGAAAGCTCACCTGCGTATCGCTGGCCGCCAGGTGCTGCTTCGAGAAGAGGATCATTTGCGACTGCACGGTTACCCCAAAGAAGTTGACCAGTGCCATCATGATCGAGATGTTGCGAAGCACCGGGTGTTTCAACACGTAGCGCAGCCCCTCCGCCACGTCCTGCCTGATGGTGGTTGTTCGCCTGGCGCGGCTGACGTTGAAGCTCTTGGCGATTAGACCCAGCGATATCGCCGACACGACGAACGACAGGGCATCGAACAGGATCAGGTCCGCGATAGGCATAAAAGCCACCAGCCCGCCCGCCACGAGTGGCCCGATTATGCGCGCCGCCGAATAACTCGCCTGGATGCGCCCGTTGGCCGTTACCAGATCGTCGCTATTCGTTACCAGGCTTGGAATAGCCGCGAATTCGGCCGAATCGAAAAAGATGCCAAGCGTGGACGTAACAAATGCCACAGCGTATATCCACCAGACCGATAGGAAGCCGAAGAAGTAGATGGCCGGTATACGTCGCCAGCACAAGAGCCCGCCCCAGGTCCACAAGTATCATCAGCCGCTTGCGGTCGAGTCGATCGGCCCATGCCCCTATGAAAAGGCCGAACAAAAGATAGGGCAGCATGGAAGCCGCCATGCTGATAGCCAGGTTGAGCGCCGATCCGGTCAGCGAATAAACAAGCAAAGGCAGAGCGAACCTTGAAAAGGAATCACCCATCGACGATATAGCCTGGCCCGTCCAGAACTTCCAGAAATCTACCGATTGCCTCTTCCGGGCGGCATTTTCCTGTTCACTGTCCATTCTTGAGCATAGACCTCGATAAAAGCAATTTTCTGATCGGCAAGTGGCCTCCGCCATTATTACATAAATGTCTCACCCACGAAAAGGAAAGAACAGTTATTTCTTTGGGCGGGAACGGGGCTGTCCAGCCCCGTTCCCGCCCAAAGAAACAAGAGAAATTATGGGTGAAAGAAAAAGGCCACCACGAGGATTGCGTAGGCCGAGAGTAACTGAAGGCCTTCGAACCAGTTGCTCTCGCCATCCTGCGTGATCGCATTGGCTATTAGCATCGTCACAACCACGGCCACCACTTCGAATGTGTTGAAAACGAGGTCGAGCGGCTTGCCAAGGAAGAAGCCCAGCAGAATGAGCACGGGCGCGACGAACATCGCGATCTGCAAAGTCGAGCTCATAGCAATATTGACCGACAGCTCTATCTTGTTCTTGATGGCCGCGATAACCGCGGCCACATTCTCCGCCGCGCTGCCCACAAGCGCCACCAATATCACGCCTACGAACAGCTGGGTCAGGCCAAGCGTGTCGGTCAGATATGCCAACCCATCGACCAGGATGTCGGCCATCACACCCACCAGCACGGTCGTCACCAGCAGCACGCTCAAGGAATGTTTCAACGTCCAGGCGTGCGCGGTCTCGTCTTCTTCGCCGGCATAAAGGTGCTTATGGGTGCGCAGGAAAAAGAACAACTGCGCCGTGTACGAAACCAGCAGGATGAGAGCCACGCCGATACTAAGCTCTTCCTTGAGGTCGCCGGTCAGCGAGGCAGTCGGGGTGGTCAGTACGAAGGCGGCAGGCACCAGCAAAGCTGATGCAGCCAGGATAAGCTGCGAAATAGAGACGCCTGAGGCTGTTTTATTGAAGGTCTGCTTATCGCGGCCCAGCCCGCCCAGGAAGAAGGACAGGCCCAATACGAAGAGGACGTTGCCGATTATTGAGCCTGTTATGGATGCCTTAACGACCTCATAAAGTCCTGCCTGCAACGCGAAGAAAGATATGATCATTTCCACGGCGTTGGAGAAAGTGGCATTGAGCAGCCCGCCCAATCCCGGCCCCACTCTGATCACCATCTGCTCGGTGGCCGTGCTCAATATCTTGGCGAGCGGTATGATCGCCGCCGCCGAAGTGACGAAGAGCCACGGCCCTCCCAGATTGAGGAACTTAACCGCCAGAGCAATCGGGAAAAATACCAGCAACGAATAGATTGCAATCTGGAACCCTGACGATTTATCCTCCCCCGTCAGGTCGAGCCCCGTCCACTCCAGCACCTTCAAAAATGGCGAGCCTGTGGTCTCTCTGCCAGGTCCGCTTCTTTTCGCCTCCATCCAATAACCCCCTGCAAAGAGAATGAAAAGTTTGGGGCACCCACAACCCCGGCGGCGGAGTTCCCTTGCACCCGCTACATAGTGACCGCACAGTGAAGCGCGCCCTCGCGGGCTATTCTAACACGTCCAGGCTTTCCTTTGAACAAAGAGGAAAAGGGTCGCCCGCAAGCGACCCTTTTCCTCTTTGTTCAAGAATAAGTTACGTTCAGCCTATTTCTTGCGGTCCCTCGATTTCGGACCCGGCAAAGGACAGGAGAAGTCGAGGGTGGTACCCCGGCCAGGAGCGGCCTTAATATCGAACGTTCCGCCCGCAAGCTCTATACGCTGGCGCATCGAGCGGAGGCCGAGTTTCTCACCGGCGTACCTCATCTGAAGCACCGCCTGCGGGTCGAAATCCTCTGCCGTTGTCTGTGATGGTCATATTGAGCACCCCGTGGCTCACTCTCAAGTAGACCAAGGCCTTCTCGGCACGCGAGTGCTTACGTATGTTCGCCAGCGCTTCCTGGGCCAATCTGTACATGAGCAGTACAACGTCAGCACCCAGCTTGCGCCTGACCACATAGTTGAGGTCAACCTGAATGCCGGTGACCTCACTGAAGCGCTCTACATGATTGCGTAGGGCAATCCTCAACCCGTACTGCGTCAATAATTCCAGGCTGAGATCTGCGAGCACTGCCCTTACTTCCGCCACCGTGCTGGATAGACTGGTGCGCAAAGTCTCCAATTCGCGCCTGCCGGCGTCCTGTTCGCCTCTATCGAATCTGCGCATTGACCTGTCGAGGGCAAGCAAAGAGACCCCAAGCGACTGGAGTGGGCCGTCATGTATATCCATCGAGAGGCGTCGACGCTCGTCTTCCTGCGCGTTGAGGAGCTGGTGGAGCAGATTGGCCTGGTTTTCGACGTGGGCCTGCAGCTCCTTTTCGGCCCTTTTGCGCCTGGTGATATCTCGCGCTATAGCCAGGATGCGCCCGTCATCGAGTAGTTTTGCGCTTATTTCGACGGTCACTTCCGTACCGTCTTTGCGACGCACCACACGCTCACGCACTGCCACGGCACCATGCTGAAATTCCGTATCAGCCTTCGTGCTGCGCAAGTAGGTCAGTGGCACGATAAAGTCGGCCTGGGTCATGCCGAGCAATTCTTCGCGGCTGTAGCCAAGCATTGAGCAGCCAATGGGATTGACGTCGGTCAGGCGGCTGGAGGGGTCCAGCACGAATATTCCGTCGGATGCCTGCTCCATAAGAGCGCGATACCGGCTCTCGCTTTCGACCAGCTCTTGCTCGACACGATTGCGCTCTATGGCGTACCTGATGGAGCGCACGAGCAAGTCGTTGTCAAGCTGCCCTTTGACTATGTAATCCTGGGCGCCATTGCGCAGAGAATTCGATCGCCAGGTTTTCGTCGCGGGTGCCGGTCAGCACCACTATGGGCACTTTGGGGTAGTGAGCGTGAAGTGAAGTGAGCGTGGCCAGGCCGTAGCTGTCAGGCAAAGAAAGGTCAAGGAGCACCGCATCAAAGTGAGTTTTACCCAGCAAATCAAGCGCGTCCGAGAGCCGGGTGACGCGAACGGCCTCAAAGCGGCCATAGTCGGCCTCGTTGAGAATAGCCTCCAGCAGTGCACCGAACGAGGGGTCATCCTCGACCAGCTGAATCTTCAGTGGAGAAGGAGAATTACCGGTAAGGCCAGGTGATTCTTCTTTGGCCGAAAATCGAGGCAGGGTATCGCCCGACGAAGCATAAGGAGTAGAGTATTCAGCGATGGTTTCGAGTATGTGTAAATGCACTATTATTGACCCCGATAGACGCAGTTCAAAGCAGCTATCAGAAACAGGAGGACTTGCGGGCCTATAGTGGACGAAGGAGGTTACCGGCAACGAAATCGGCGGGTCATACGGTTGGCACACCTATCTTGAGTCAGAAAGCCTCAGCAAGAGAGCGAGGAAGATGTGTCAAGGAGATTATAACCTATAAGATTATATCAAGCGAAGGTCCCCCCGCCGAAGGGACCATAGGGCAATATTATTCAGGACGATAGTCCTACGCTTTTCAGGACAGATAGTTGTCAGTGTCAGTGCAGTTGCCAGTTGTCAGAGACAGACCAGTGACCAGTGACCAGTGACCAGTGACCAGTGACCAGTAAGCAGTAAGCACTACCCGGTCGTCCGTCTACTGACATGACACTGAAACTGACAACTGACAACTGGCTGCTTGTTCGCCCGGTGCACATCTGCTAATATGGCTGCGCTATGTCTGAGGGCAACTTACCGGCTGACGAGAGCGGAGCTGTGCGTGGCCTCGCTAAAGAGCGGGCAGGGAAGGGGATTCGGAGTTCATCTGGTTGCGTTGCTCGGCTACTTTGTTCTGGCCCTTATTGTGACCTACCCGGCCATTCTCCAATTCACTACGGCTGTGCCCGGCGATTTATTGGCCGACCGCGACCAGAACCTTTGGAACCTCTGGTGGTTCAAGAGAAAGCCTGAGCCACGGCACCAATCCCTTCCAAACCGACTTCCTCTACTATCCTTACGGGGCCAACCTGTACTACCACACCCTGGCGTTGCCCCTCGGGCTTATCGGCCTGCTGCCCCAGGTCCTCCTGGGCCTGCCCGCTGCCTACAACACCGTCCTGCTAACAGCCTTCACCCTCTCCGGCTATGGCGCGTTCCGGTTGGGGCTGTACGTTATTGGACGACCGACAACTGGCGATAGTTCGCGTCCCGCTCATCGACCGACGACCGGTCAATGGCTGGCTGCTTTTCTGGGTGGCATAGTGTTCGCCTTTACGCCTTACACGCTCGATGCGCTCAAGGGCCAGACTGAGGTGTTATCCCTTCAGTGGATGCCCCTGTATGCTGAGATGTGGCTGCGGGCTATGGGGACTGACAAACGACGGTGGTGGGCCTATGCAGGCCTGGCGGGATTGTTCCTGGCAATCGCCGCCTACAGCAGCCTTTATTACGCTGTCTACCTGGTCATTTTCACGATAGCCCATCTTGCCTACAGGCTCATAATAGCTTGGCGCGAGAAGGCTGCTACTCGCCCGGCTTCGTCCTTCGTCCTTCGTCCTTCGTCCTATCGTCCCGGCCATCGTCGCGCTCGTGGCTCTCGCCCTCACTCTGCCCCTGGCGATTGGGCTCATCGCCGACCGTGGTAACCCGCGACTTGCCGTGACCACCGACGTTGCGCACAAATTGACCCAATCCGCCGACCTGCTAAGCTTCTTCGCCCCGCCCCACGACCACATCATCTTCGGCACCTGGCAGGACCAGCCGGGCGTGAACGAGCCGCCCATCCATGACTACTCAGGGCTTGGCTATGCCGCCCTGGCGCTGGCGATGATCGGAAGCGTGGCAGGCTGGCGCGGCTGGGGCACGAAGTTCTGGACGGGTCTGGGTCTGCTTGCTCTTATCCTGGCCATGGGGCCCGAATTGCAGGTGGGCAGGAATCTCACCGGCGTACCCCTTCCCTTCGCGCTCCTGGCGAACGTGCCGGGAATGGACGCCATCGCCAAGCCGGAGCGCTTCGTGGTGCTGGCTCGCCTCTGCA
Source organism: uncultured Chloroflexia bacterium (assembly GCA_963837315.1). GTDB lineage: Bacteria > Chloroflexota > Chloroflexia > QHBQ01 > JADMIH01 > JADMIH01. The sequence continues at coordinate 312,345 of CAWINE010000009.1, read as the reverse complement.
TGGGCGTGCTGGCGGCGGTGGGCGCGGTGTGGCTTTTCGGCTGGCTCGCAAGGTCTGCCATCGCAACAAAAGCCCGCAGCAATCGCAAAGCCGTCGCCCCATTCTTGCCGTTCGCCGCTATCTTCGCTCTGCTCCTGGTTGAATTGCCTATCCACCCACGATATATGGGGCCATACTCTATCCCTCAGGGCTTCAACGTGCTGGCCCAGCAGCCGCCGGGCGGACTCATGGAGCTCCCTTTCGCCACGCAGCAGGTAAATATTGTCGGCCAGCGCATGCTCTACCAGACCACCCACGATAAGCCCATTATGGCAGGCTATTTATCTCGCAACTACAACAGCCCCATCATAGATTCGTGCGGCCCTTTCTGGGGCTTTATCTCTACACTCGATCCATCCAAGCCGGATATCGCATCGCCCCTGGTGATCACGAGGCTCCTGGATGTGCTGAACTTCTACGACATCAAATATGTCGCCCTCTACACGAAATCGGGCGGGCCGGACGCTGAGCCGGTCGATCCGCGCCTGGAAACGGACCTTGAGACCATAGCGAAGAGGGTCACCATGAGCGAAACTCTGTATGCCGATGATTATATGAGCCTGAGGAAAGTGGTCCCGACCAGCCTCAATGATTCGGTTCCCATCCTTCCATATCGGAGCGGGGTGGTATCCTATCGAACAATCCGGTGGCACGCCCTTTCGTTGGGTTATGGATGGACAAGGCACTCTCTGCGTATTCACACCTCGCACAGTTACGGGCTCCCTGCACCTGGAGGCCATGGCGTTCGCGGGAACGCAGCAAATCACTATCACAGCAGGCGATAAACAGATATACTCAGCCACCCTGCCCGCGGGTCTGTTCACCACAATTAGCACACCCTCGGTAGAGTGGCAGCCAGGTGTGACCGAGGCCAGAATCACGTCGAAATAAGCCTGGCGTCACCCCTCAATCTCTCGATGCAACTTCCCCTGATAAGCGCCCCCTAACCGTGGGCGTACGGCGCGCATATCTTGCGGTTGACGCTCAAAAGTAGTATAATGAGGATACAATTCGCGAACGCTTCAAGAAGTGGGAAGCCCCCACTTTTTTTGTCGTATAAAGAGGCTAACGGGGATGAAGAATGAGGGACTAAAAAGGAAGGACGAAGCACGGAGAAGATAGAGGAAACAAGGACAGCAGGAGATAGACGGCGCGACAGAGCGGCATCTGCTTTTCGTCCTTCAGTCTCAGTCTTTCGTCCAGGTAGAGAGGAGAATGCTGTATGAAGAGTGACCTGTACGCAGCCATAAACCAGATAGCGGCGGAGCGCAATATCCCACGCGAGGCTATCTTGCGCGGCATCGAAGATGCCATTATCACGGCCTATCGTCGCATCGCGGGCACCGACCAGAATGTGGCGGTCAAGCTCGATTTGCAGTCGGGGGATGCGCGCGTTTTCGAGCGCCGAACTATTGTGGAGGAGGTCGAGGAACCGGCTACCGAGGTATCTCTTCAAGAGGCGCGCAGCACCAACCCCGAGGCGCAGGTGGGCGATCTGCTTGAAAAAGAGACCACCCCCGCCGACTTCGGCAGGATCGCCGCCCAGACCGCCAAGCAAGTTGTCATGCAGCGCATCCGAGAGGCCGAGCGCGACCGTGTGTTCGGAGAGTTCAGTGACCGCGAAGGCGACATCGTGCTCGCCAACGTGCAGCGCCAGGACCAGAACGGCAACTGGATACTTGAGGTTGGCCGCGCTGAAGCGATATTGCCCCCGAACCACCAGGTTCGCACCGAGCGCTACCGCTCCGGTAACCGTATGCGCGTGCTATTGCTGGAAGTGCAAAAGAACCAGAAAGGGCCACAGCTTATCGTATCGAGGGCCGATAGGGCCTTCCTGCGCAGGCTCTTCGAGCTTGAAGTGCCGGAAATCCATAGCGGCGCGGTAGAAATCAAGAGCATCGCTCGCGAGGCAGGTATGCGCTCTAAAGTGGCAGTGGCCGCCCGCCAGGCGAACGTGGACCCGGTAGGGTCGTGCGTGGGCATGAAAGGCCAGCGCATCCAGAAGATCGTGGACGAGCTGGGCGGCGAAAAGATAGACGTGGTGCTGTGGGACCCCGATATGTCGGTGTACATCGCTAACGCCCTGTCTCCCGCGCAGGTTCTCTCAGTGGACCTGGAAGACGACGCCAAAACCGCCTCCGTAGTGGTGCCTGAGAAGATGCTCTCGCTGGCCATCGGCAAAGAGGGGCAGAACGCCCGCCTCGCCGCTAAATTGACCGGCTGGCGTATCGACATCAGGAGCGCCTACAATCCGCAGGCTGAGCTTCCTGAGGACGAGATTGACGATGACGAGCTTGCCCGCCGTGCAGCCGCCATGCTGCGCGCCGAAGCGGCAGCAACGAGCAGCCCCACACCCACCAACGGCGTCGAGCATAATAACGGCGTGGCAGAGGAAGGCGCTAAAGAAGAGCGCCGCAAAGTGCGCCCCAATAACACGGTAGTTTACCAGAGCGCAAGCTACGGACCTCTCCCCGAGCCGATGCCGGGCGAGACCGTTCGCGTCCGCGTTGCAGACGATGAGTTGGAAATCCGCACCAACTCGGGCCGGGTCCTGGCAAAATATCCTGTCCAGGAAGCCGTTGAGGCGGTAGAAGAAGAATGATGACACAGAAGGCAGCCAAACAACCTCGCCCCAAGCATGTACCGCAGCGCACCTGTGTAGCCTGCCGCACTACCGGGGCGAAGCGTGGGCTGGTGAGGATCGTACGCAGCTCGGCGGGCAACGTCGAGGTGGACGAAACCGGCAAGAAAGCGGGCCGCGGGGCCTATGTATGCAAGACCCGCGACTGCTGGGACAAAGCCCTCAAGGGCAAATTGTTAGAATATGCGTTGAAAACGGCAATTACATCAGAAGATAAAGCAGCGTTACAAGCGTATGCAGAGACGCTACCAGGTGCCGAGTAGTACGTAACGGGTAGTACGTGGTTCGTATCTACTTCCCGACGTCACTTACGCACTGCGCGCTATTAAATAGGAGGAAATGATGCCAAAAAAGATTGATTATGTTGTTATTACGCCACCCGGATCTCGTGATGCTTTATTCGAGGAAGAAGCGCCTGTGGAAGAAGAGGCTCCGGCCCTTGGGAGAGGACCGCGCGTGCCGGGACGCGGCGCGAAGCCGGGCGCCAGTCCGGTGGGCGCCGGCAGGCCCGGCGGTTACCGTGGTGCTCCTGGCCGCGGAGGGGCACGCCCTGGCCCCGGCGGATTCAACCGTGGGGTCGGCGGCGGGCGTAACGGAGGCAACGGGGCTCGCCCGGGCGGTATCGGCTCGGGCGGAGTGCGCGGAGGCGCAGGCGGGCGCGGTTTCGGAGCGGGACGCGGACTTGGCATCGAGCGCCCCACACCTAAAGTGGCTATTCTTCCTTACCTGACCGTAAAAGAGCTGGCAGAGTCGATGGGTGTCAACCCTACAGCCATCATCAGCGAAATGATGAAGCATAACGTGCTCGCCACCATCAACCAGCAGATCGACTATGAGACAGCCGCCATAGTCGCTATCGGCCTCGGCTATGAAGTGACCGAAGCCAAGCCCGATGTTGAGGAAGACCTTGGTGAAGAACTCACCGCCGAGCAGGAAGCCGCCGATAGCGGCAAGCCTGTGTCGCGCCCGCCTGTCGTGACCATCATGGGCCACGTAGACCACGGCAAGACCAAGCTGCTCGACTCTATCCGCTCCGCTAACGTGATCGCCACCGAAGCGGGCGGTATCACCCAGCATATCGGCGCCTACCAGGTCGAGCTGCAGGGCAGGCGTATCACCTTCCTCGACACGCCTGGCCACGAAGCCTTCACAGCGATGCGCGCTCGCGGCGCGCAGGTGACAGACATTGTCGTGCTGGTGGTGGCCGCCGACGATGGTGTGATGCCTCAGACCCTGGAAGCGCTGTCGCACGCCAAGGCTGCGGGAGTGCCCATAGTGGTGGCCATCAACAAGATGGACAAGGAAGAGGCCAACCCCGACCGCGTGATGAACCAGCTTTCCGAGCAAGAGCTGGTGCCTGCAGCATGGGGAGGCGATACGGAGTTCATCCCCGTGTCGGCCCGCAGCGGTATGGGCATCCAGAACCTGCTCGAAACGATCCTGCTTGTAGCAGATATTCAGGATTACAAGGCGAACCCGCAGAGACGCGCCAGTGGCCATATCATCGAGGCCGAAATGGACCGCAACCGCGGCCCCATCGCCACGGTGCTGATCCAGAATGGCACACTCAACCTGCGCGATTACGTGGTGGCCGGGGCGACCTGGGGCCGCGTGAAGGCCATGCAGGACGACAAAGGCCGCAAGCTCCGCAAAGCCGACCCGTCGATGCCTGCCGAAATCCTCGGCCTGACCGCCGTTCCACAAGCAGGTGATACTCTGATCGTCGCTCCCGACGAGACAACCGCCAAGGAAATCGCCGACCAGCGTGCCCGCGCCAGGCGTCTCGAAGAAGCAGCGCAGGGAATCAAGTCGATCAGCCTGGACGACCTGTTCGCCCAGATACAGGCCGGCAAAGTGAAGGAGCTGCGCATCATCCTCAAAGCTGACGTGCAAGGCTCTCTGGAAGCCATCTCGCAGACCCTCGCCAAGCTCACAACCGATACCGTGAAGGTGACCGTCTTGCATAAGGCTACAGGCGGTATCACCGAGTCGGACGTGGCCCTGGCCTACGCCTCCGACGCCATCATCACCGGCTTCAACGTACGCCCAGACGCGGTAGCCAAGCGCGCCGCCGACAAGAACCATATCGATATCCGCTTCTACGACATCATCTACAAGCTGTCCGAGGATATCGAGAAGGCCATGAAAGGTATGCTTGACCCGACCTACCACGACGTAACCGACGGCTACGCCGAGGTGCGAGCGGTATTCCGCCTGCCCAAGAACGAGCAAGCAGCCGGCCTGATGGTCACAGAGGGCAAAGTGCTGAGAAGCTCGCGTGTGCGCCTGCTCCGCAACGGCGCTGTCATCTACGATGGCACCATCTCCGCCCTAAAGCGCTTCAAAGACGATGTTCGAGAAGTAGCCTCAGGGCTATGAATGCGGCATCTCGCTGGAAAGCTTCAACGACTTCCAGCAAGACGACACCCTCGAGTTCTACAGGAAAGAGCAAGTAGCAGCGAAATAGGAAATTACGAATTACGAATTACGAATTACGAATTCTTAGGAACGTAATTCGTAATTCGTAATTCGTAATTCGTAATTGCCATGCCCACCCGACGCCAGATCCAGATCGCAGAAGAGATACAGCAGATTATCTCCGTGCTGTTGCAGCGCGAGATAAAAGACCCGCGCGTAGGCTTCGTCACAGTCACGCAGGCGGAGGTGACGCAGGACCTCAAGTATGCGCGCGTCTTCGTCAGCGTAATGGGCACGCCTGAAGAGCAGCGAGACACCATGGCTGCGCTTGCCAGCGGGCGGGGCTTCATGCGCCGGGAGCTTGCGGCTCGCATGGGAATCCGCTTCGTCCCGGAGCTTCAATTCAAGCTCGACAAGGGCGTCGAATACAGCGACCGCATCAACCGCCTGCTGAACGAGCTAAAAGCCGCGGAGACGACGACTGACGACCGGCCACCAGCCACCGACGACGGCACAACGCATGAAACGTGAAACGTAACCACCATGACCCTGAGCGACCACGAAGAAGACGAGAGCGTGCCGGCCTGGACGCTGCCTGAATACACTCGTATTACAGGTTGGCTGGAAGGCGCGGAGCGTATCTGGCTGCCGCTGCATGTGTCGCCGGACGGCGATTGTCTCGGGTCTAATCTTGCCTTCGCACGTGCCCTCACGAGGCGAGGCTTCAGTTGCCAGGTGGTCTCGCAAGACCCGATCCCTGATGTATACGCGCCCTTCTATGCCCCCGAAGATGTCTTTATAGGCGCTATACCGCCCGGCCCGCCTGCCACACATATCGCCTGCCTTGATATCAGCGACCCGACGCGCACGGGCGATTTCTATAAAGCAAACGAGGCGACTTTCAGGGGCGAAACGGGCGTGAAAGTCCTCAACATGGACCACCACGCCACCAACCTGCGCTTCGGCGACTTGCAGTTGCTCGATGTGAACGCCGCGGCATGTGCGGAGCAGGTAGCTGTAGCCCTCAACGACCTGGGCTGGGCCGTGGACGCCGAGATAGCGCGCTTTATTCTGCTCGGCATCGTCACCGACACTCTGGGCTTCCGCACCCCGGCCACCACCGCACGCAGCCTGCGCATCGCATCTCACATGATAGAGCGGGGCGGCGACCTCTACAACATCGTGGACCAGGTGTTCAACGTGCGGCCCGCTTTCCACTATTCTTCTCTGGAGCAAAGCGCTGAGCAGCGTGTCGCTTGGCGCAGGAGGGCGCGTGATATATATACATGTCACGCCCGCTATGCTTCAGGAGGCCGGGGCCAAGGAAGAGGAGCTTGAAGGATTAGCCAGCTACCTTGCGACCGTTCGGGGCAAGGTAAAGGTGGCGGCCGTGCTCAAAGAGCGTGATGACGGCGCAACCCGCGTCTCACTCCGCAGCAATCCAGGCGTGGATGTAGCCTCCATAGCCCGCCGCTTCGGTGGCGGAGGCCACACCCAGGCCGCCGGCGCAACCATCCCGGCAGTAGGAGCAGAAGCCGATAGGCTGTTCCTGGAAGCCTGTGAGGAAGTGTTGGGTAAGACGTAAAATCCTCCCATGGATGGCATACTTCAACATCAACAAGCCCAAGGGCCTGACTTCGCACGATGTGGTTGCTCGAATCAAGCGGCTCACGGGATCAATCCGCAATCCGCAATCCGCAATCCGCAATCTCACTAAGGTGGGCCACGCAGGCACGCTCGATCCTATGGCTACGGGAGTGCTGCCTGTGGTGGTTGGCAAAGCAACCAGGCTGGTGGAGTATCTGGCCGACGCTGACAAAGCATACAGGGCAACCGTGATACTCGGCGCCAACTCGAGCACCTACGACCGCGAGGGAGTAATCACGCCCTTACCGGACGCTGTGATGCCCACAATTGACGATATAGTGAGCGCTCTTGACAGATTCAAGGGCGAGATCGAGCAGGTGCCGCCCATGCACTCCGCTATCAAGGTAGGCGGCAAGAAGCTCTACGAGCTGGCGCGCCAGGGCATCGAAGTGGAGCGACAGACGCGCCACGTAACTATCACCCGGCTGGACCTGGAAGCATACGACCCGCCAACCATGCAGATATTCGTGGAGTGCAGCAAAGGCACATATATCCGGTCTCTCGCGTATGACCTGGGTGCAGTGCTCTGGCACCGGAGCATACCTGGGCGCGCTGGTCCGCACCCGCCACGGTCCCTTTACTCTGGAAGGTGCAAGCACGCTGGAAGAGCTGGAAAGCGCTTTCGCGGAAGGCAGTTGGCAGGAGAAGTTGTTCCCTCCCGAATATATCCTATCAGCCTGGCCCACTTATACTGTCACAGTTGAGCAAGAGCGCGATATAATACAGGGCAAACCACTACACCTCTCCGCGCCATCGCAGGGCGAAAAAACGATGCTGGCCGCAAAATCTCCAGGGGGCGATCTGTTAGCTATAATGTACTGGGATGAAGCAAAGGGCTTGTGGCAACCTAAAAAGGTTATGTCAGAGTCCGGTCCACGTGGGCATGAATAATAAGCAGTAAGAAGCAAGAAGTAAGCAACAAGCAGCAGAAATTATGCAAACAATCACAGACCTTACTCAACGGCAGCCCACCCCGGCTGTGTTGACTATCGGCTCATTCGATGGCGTGCATCTGGGCCACCAGGCGCTCATCAGAGGGGTCGTAGAGAGCGCACGCGAGAAAGGGGTGGCCGCGGTGGCTCTCACCTTCGAGCCGTCGCCCAGGGAGATATTGCGGCCAGGGCAGCCGATAGCCTACCTGACACGCCTGCCGGAAAAGATTCGCATCCTGGACAAGACCGGATTGGACGAGCTTGTGGTAGTCCAATTCACCCAGGAGCTATCACAGGTGGAAGCCCCCGATTTCATCAAGTGGGTGCGGCAGTATATGCCCTTTGTCGAGCTATGGGAGGGCGAGGGCTTCGCGCTCGGACATGGCCGCACCGGCAACACAGGTGTGCTGGCGGAGCTGGGGGACCGGATGGGCTACAAGCTCAAGATCGCCCCACTGGTTGACGTGGACGGCCAGCCTGTGAGCAGCACCCGCATCCGCGAAGCAGTAATGTCGGGCGATGTCAAGACCGCCACAAAGCTGCTCGGCTATTACCCTACGGTGCCTGGTACGGTGGTACCTGGCTCACGACGTGGCCGCGAGCTTGGCTACCCGACCGCAAATCTCGCGTTACTGCCCAACCAGGCGCTGCCTGCAGACGGTGTATACGCCACCTGGTGCTCGCGGCCCGCAACGGGCGAAATCCTGCCATCAGTCACAAGCATCGGCACTCGCCCTACCTTTGACGACGACGCCCGCCTGGTGGAGATCTTCATAATCGATTACAATGCCGATCTTTACGGCGAGACCCTGATCGCACACTTCGCGGACTATCTCCGCTCACAGGTCCGCTTCAACAGCATTGAAGAGCTCATCGAGGTGATGGGCAGAGACACTGCTACCGCCCGCGAAATCCTGGCAAGCGCGCCCAGGCCTGTGTGAGCGAGCAACCGCCGGTCGGAGATTTATGATCTCCGCCGCAGACAGATCCAATCTGTGACCTCGTTCGTATACATTAACGATAAGCAAAGTTACAGGTTGGAGAGTGTGTCCGCTCCTTCTTCCTCCTCAAAACAAAACCCCCGCTACGCAATGGCAACGGGGGTTTTGTTTATCCGAGAAATGAGAAATGAGAAGTTAGATTTTAGAGCTACGTCGTGGTATCTAATTTCTCATTTCTTTTACTCAGTTCCCTATATTCGAGTCCAGGAGGCCGCCGTTCAGATCGCCAAGGAACCAGCCGATACCTGGAGTATAATCGTTCGGCACCGGGTAGGCCCAGCGCAACTTGCCGATGTTATACGGGTCGAGGGGCCTGCTGTTGGCGTTATCGAGCTGGAAATGCAGGTGAAGTATACCGCGTGCTCCGGTGTCGCCCGCCCAGCCCAGAAACTGCCCGCGCTTCACATAGACCGTCCTGGACTGAGAGCCGAGCGGAATGTCGCCGGAGATTGACGCCAGGTGGCCGTAATAGGTGTAGTAACTTACACCGTTGATATTATGCTTGATAAATACCGCGTTGCCCTGTCGAGAAGAGCAGTTGCCGCAAGCCTCGCCATCGGCGGCTGCGATAACAGGGAACGTTTCCCAACTGCTCATATTGCTGTAGCTGCCGTTGATGAAGTCGATCCCGCCGTGGAAACCACCACCATTATAATACCAGCCCGAAAGGACCTCCATGCGGCCGTTTGGCTGGAAAGGAAGGGTCAGGAAGGGGGTTGGGTAGACGGTTGTTGAGGCGCTGGCGGTGCTGGCCGGCCCGACTGCGAAGAGCGAAATAGTAATCGCGAGAAGAGCAGCAGCGGTCACGACCATGGATCGCTTGATAATAGAACGATTAAAATCGCATGACGATATGAAACCTCCGGATAGAGTTTGGCACTGAACTATGCCCGCGCATATGAGCGGGCGTACAACAGTGGGGATTATACAGGCCTCTATATCCCGATTTCCAGCACTTTTGCACGTTTTTGGCGTTTATACTGCATAAGATACGCGATGTTACGTACCGGACACGTACCAACCTACGTAGTTTGGGGGAGTAGACAACCAGTACTACCGATTGCGGATTGCGGATTGCGGAGACGGCAGAACTTGCTAAGAACCCCCTGCTAAATGCATAATCAATACAACAGCGGCCCGGCTAATGCGAATACCAATCCGCAATTGGAACGTCCGCAATCCGCAATTCAGGAGATCTATATGGCATCACAGGTGGATCCAACCGTCCTCGGCAAGATGACCAAGTTGCAGCGCATAAATGCTGCACTCCATAACCAGGGAGTTGACCGCCCTCCCGTATCGCTCTGGCGGCATTTTTTCGAGTGCGAGCGCTCGGCGGAGGACCTGGCCGGGGCGATGCTCGCCTTCCACCGCAAGTACGATTGGGACTGGATGAAGGTCAACCCGCGGGCCTCCTACCACGTCGAGGACTGGGGGGTGAAGACCGACTACGGCAACGGCGGCCCGAACGACAAGCCCACTGTGGTGGAATATCCCGTCCATAGCGCCGCCGATTGGGCCAAACTAAAGCCCCTCTCGCCGTCGGAGGGCGTGCTCGATGAGCAGATAGAAGCGTTGGAGCGGATAGGCGAGGCGCTGGCAGGGGAGACCTATTTCATCCAGACCATCTTCAACCCACTCTCGATCGCTTCAGACCTTGTTGAGAACAACCAGGTAATCATTGATATGATGAAAAGCGACCCTCAGGCGCTCAAAGACGCCCTGGAGCTGATCGCAGACACTTACGCAAACTTTGCGGCGGAATGCATAAAGGCGGGGGCTTGCGGCATCTTCTTCGCGACTACCGATTGGGCCAGCCACGACCTCCTGAACGAGGAGCAGTGGGAAGAGTGGGGACGGCCGTATGACCTGCGCGTGCTGAAGGCCGTACAGGGAGCGCCCTTCAATGTGCTGCACGTCTGCAAGAACAACAATATGCTCTTTGCCCTGGCCAATTACCCTGTGCACGCCATCAACTGGGCGGTTGGCTCGCCCGGCAACCCCAGCATGCGCGACGTGCAGCTCAACACAAACAAGACCGTGATAGGCGGCTATATGAACGAGACTTTGCAGCAAGGCTCACCCGCCCATATCATGTCCGAAGCGCGCCTGGCCCGCGAGCAAACAGGAGGCCGCCGCTGGATGCTCGGCCCCGCCTGCTCCATCCCTGTCGACTGCCCCGAAGAAAACGTCCGTGCGGCCCGCGCCGCCGCCGACCGGCTCCAAACGCCGCTTTAACCGTGGGCAGGGAAAGAGGCGGTGCAGGCGCACTCCCCGTAAAGAGGGGGTGCAGGGGCGCTCCCCTGCCGGGAGTTTGGGGGTGTCCCCCAATCATCCCTGGAAGTAATATAACTAGTTGAAGTTGTACCAGGGCACAGGCCAGGGGCGCGTCGTCCCAGCGACATCCATACCTACGGAATGATATGAGGGCGCGCCCACGATAGGCGCAGATTGCGTATGTGGAGCACGGAGTTGTATTCCAGCAAGCCCGCGCCGGCCCATGGCTCCAGGAGGTCGAATTGGACCTCTGAGGGCTCAAGGAAGGTGGCCTTACCTCCACTGTGCGATACAGGTTGGAGGCGAGTCGTCCCGTCCGGGAGCATAAAGATGTTGCCGGACAGGTTGAGCAGATAGGTCTCGGCTTCACGCAGATTTTCGAACAGAGAGGTAGCGGGGGGCGCGTAGTGGCTTGAGGGCAAAGAGGCCGCAAAGCGCATGCCTGGAGCATCAACCGACAATATCCCCTTCCGAACAGCCATCCGTACGTCAGCATGGGCGAACTTATGCATGCCTATCCGCTTCCCCGCCGCAACCACCAGCCGCGACGAGTTCTGATTGAGCAGCGATAGCGAGCCACGCAGGGGCTTACCGTCGTGGCTCCCACGGACGGTCAGCCGGTATAACAGCTCACGCGAGCCACGTTGATGGAGAATGCGCGGCAGCCATGCCGGACCCAGGTGCGCATAGCGGAATAGACCAACGCTCAGGAAAGCGGCCCCGGCGTGGGTATCCCAGTCGAGCGGTCCCAGGTCGAACGCGGCCAGGGCCTGCGGTGAGATTCGATAATTAACCAGAAGACCCTGGGCAATACGCCCGCGCATTGCCATATCGAGGGGTTGGCGCGCCGCCTCTGTGTCGTTGTAAACATCGAGTAGCGGCATGCGCGGCAATGCCAGGCGCGAGAAGATATACGAAGTGCGGGCGGGGGAGAGTGTTGCAGCCATAGTATTCCTCCTGTTATGAGCAGGCCACGAATACCGGGAATGGCCGCCAAAATGGGGGTCGACGGCATTCGCACTATATTGTATTGCAGTTGGGCAGACGTGTCAATGCCGGTATTGCCATATCGCCGGATACACAGCCAATAATCAAACCTTCTCCCTTACCTCTGGATAGTAAAGTAGAAGCATCAGAGGATAATAGGTCACACCGCGGGACGGTCCAATTGAGTGAAGCTGAAGAACGAGCCATAAACGCCCTCAAGAAGGGCGACATCAAAGGGCTTGAGATGCTCGTGCATCTATACCAGTTGCGCGCCATCCGGGCGGCCTACGGCATCATAGGCGACCGCCAGGCAGCCGAGGACGTTGTGGCCGATGCCTTTCTTACAGTCTACGATCGAATAGCGGGATTCGACTCCGCTCGCCCTTTCGCCCCCTGGTTCTACCGGATTGTGGTAAACGGCGCGCTCAAGGCCATCCGGAGCGACAAGAGAATGGATACGCCCTCTGAGGAAGAGACAGCCCGCATGCACGAGCTATCAGACCAGAGCCCGGGCCCGGAAGCTGCCGCCGAATACAACGAGCTGCGCGTCACGGTGCTTGGTGCAATCTCCGCGCTACCACCTCGGCAGCGGGCCGTGCTCGTGCTCAGGTATTACCTCGACATGGACGAGGCAAGCATGGCCGAAACGCTGGGCTGCCCTCTCGGCACGGTCAAGTGGAGGCTGTACGCCGCTAAACAGAAACTGCGTGTAAGCCTCAGCCCTCATGCCCTGGCAGATGGTATCTGAGGTATTTGTTCGGCTCACCGCAGAGGCACAGAGAGCGCAGAGGTTCGCAGAGGTTTTAAGGGTTTCGCGGTTTGGAGAGTAGAGATATGGCTGGACACGACGAAGAATATGAACAGGCGATAACAAAGCTGCTCACCGAGTACCTTGAGCAGGGCGTGCCGGATGAGGCGGATGTTTGGGCTGCAGTGAGCGAACGATTGGGCCAGACGGAGACCGTCTCGAACGGCACATACAAGCAAGAATGGCGTCCCTGGTGGCGCAACGTTACAGAGGTAATCCTGGGTTCAGGCGCGCCAAAAGTGGAGGGCAGACCAAGCGAGAGAAGGAGACCGTTGCTGGCGTTCTCCTTTGGCATCGTCGGACTGGCGCTATTGACGCTCATTACTGTCGTTAGTATTGGGCGGCTTGCGGAAAGAGGGCGGAACGTCAATCCAGGACCCATCCCCACAAGTTCCCCGGCGATTCCCACGCCAATAAGGGCGTGGTCAGTAATTGTTAGCAGCGATTTCACAGACATTACACCTATACTTATCGGGAATTCGAACGGGCAACGCATAAAACCTTTCGGGTCTTTTGATGTCGGAGCGGACGGTAGCTTCTTGTTCCTGGATGGCGCTCAGATAATGGAGTTCAGCGCTGACGGTGCAACCCCCACCAAGTTTATCCACCTCGACTCACATATCCGGCCTGCCGAGACACCGACAACCTACCTGGACTCCTTCAATGGTCTAGCTTTGCAAGGCTCGAACTTCTGGCTGCTGGATGGCGAGACGGTGTACAAGGTGGCTATGGACGGGAGTCTCATTGCCGACGTATCAGCCCGTCATACCGATCAATCAGATTCCTGCTCCTGAGGCTATTGTACCCCTCCGCGTGCTGGCATTACGGGTAGGTGAGAACGGCCAGATGCTCATCGAACAGCCAGATGGCACTTACGTGAAGGCTGACGCGAATGCGTCTATGGACATCAGCAAACCGCAACCACCCGCATTTCCCGGTTACCCGAGCGGCGGAAAGTTCTACTCGTACGGCAAAGCGTCAAACGAGATCATGGCAGCAGGCGTGCCAGTGACTATCGATGTCCCCGGTACGATACACGACAGACACATTCTCAAGGTGCTGCCGGATGGTAGTTTTTACGTGTTGGTGCAGGCGACAGCCACCAACCTCCCAAACGCCGTTGATGGAGCATACTCGTATGTCATGCACTACGCTGCGGACGGCAAGTTGATTGAGCGTGCTCGGTTATTCTCCCCTCTCGGAGCCCAACCCGCCGTGTGGCAAATGGCTTTCGGGCCAGGTGGTGAGCTCTACGCCGAAGCATCAGACTTGATTGACACCGGACGCGTCGACCTTGTGCGCCTGATTTTCCGCTCGGCATCTGAACCGCTGCCGGCCGTTCCAGCATCCGCCGTACCAACGCCGGTTCTGCCGACGCCGGTCCCAACGATTGAGCAACAAGCGCCCGCGCCCATGCCGACCGCGCCGAACGCAGGTTTCCATACTCAAACGCCCTGGCCAACAGCCACTCCGCAACCAACACCCATTGCCGACCTTGCAACACTGGCCGGTAAAGCTGAGGTCATCGCTCGGGTTAGGCTGCAATCAATTGAGCCTTGGAATTCGGGGGTGCTTCCTTTCGGTGCCGAAATCCTGGAATGGATCAAGCGTCCCAACAATCTCATCACCAACAATCTAAATGTGGATGTATTTCTGGGGGCTAATGGCGAAATTCGTGTAGCTCCCGTGCTGCGTAGTATGGGAGATATGGGAGAGGGAGAATATATTGTTTTTCTAAACAAAGGTGGAACATTCGGCAGTCAGCCCAGCTTCGCATTTGCGGATGATACTTCCGGTTTATTTAGCATCGTCAACGGGGCAATCGACTACGCGGGCATACCCACATACAAAGCCTGGAGTGTGGATCAATTCAAAGCAGCATTTCGAAGACCACCTTCGTTGTTCCAACTCCTGAGCCGCCCGTCTCTCAACCTGTGCAAGACCTTGTGGATATGGGGAGTATCAATCCACCATAGTGGAGGTTCAGTTATCAGATCCGAGCTTTTTCGACCTGGCAGCAAGGCGAGACGCTCTGCCGGACGGAAGGGTGCTTCTGATGGCTAAGGCTGGTCAATTGGCCTTGCGGAAGTCAGGACCGGAGGATCCAGAGTACGTCGGCCTGCTGAGTATGACTCACTGGAGACAGCGCACGTTTGCAATCGGGCAGCGGCCACTTCATCTTGTTCGTAAGCCCTTATAGTAGCGATAATGGCTGCGATGACTTCAGGTTCAGTGGATACTACCCAAATAGGTCAGCATACCGTCGGGCATATTCGAAATGCGCGGTAATTGATAGGATAAATGCGGGTGATAGCGTCCAGGGGATAGTTGTCGATATTCCGAGGGTTCCTGCTGGACCGAGCGGAAGTTCATATGGCGAACTTCAGCTTCTATACCGTGACAGCTCCGCGGTACAATGGCCCAACCGACGCGCAAGGTGGACAACTGGCCGGTCAATCAGCCGTGACGGCAAGGTAGCGAGGTCGAAATGAACACGGAGGCACGAAATCCAAACCACGGCAGATTGTCAGCGAGCCACCAGCGCCCCTGACGGTATTTCTCTCCTGGGAATCCGGAGCCGGTCACATTCACAGTACGCAAATGGCTGAAAAAGCCGAGCAATTTCACAGGTGACACCGTCAAAGTGGCGATTGACAGTGACGATGCCTTGCCGTATGTCCCACCCCGAACGACTATTATGATCTTCTTCCGCCTACCGCTCAATGGGCAGGCGACAGCGCTCGTAGATTCCGACAAGCTAGCTGGCCTGGATGTTGTGGCTGAGGGCATCGACGGCTCACTCTACTACACCATTCTCGGTGCGGACTGTGAGACATGTATCCAGCTATTCGGCCGTTGCCCCGGCACTGTCGGCATGGTGCACGCTAATACGGAGGCTATGACTGGCGGGTCGATGAGGCCCTTGAGGAGTGAAAGATTGAAGGATTTATGCAGAGCTAGCCAAGCGCCAATCTCATCAGGTAGACTTCCCAGGCGAGACCATAGCCACAGCAAGCTGGGGATGGCCTTACCGAGCACGGGTAGCTGACCACTTGCCGGATGGCAATGGCTGCCGACGAAGGTAGTCAAAGCTAGCTGTAGCCTGGCCGGCGTGAATCGAAAAGAAGGGCAATGACATGGAGGCAGTATTTGAACCGACAGCAAACGCGGCGTTTCTTGTTTTGTGTGGGTGGCGGCTACGGCCACTTTCACCCGCTGGTGCCTCTTGCCCGTGCCTTGAAAGAAAAAGGGCATGAGGTAGCCTTCGCGTCGGGTCCTTCCTTGCAACGGCTGATAGAAGCCGCCGGCTTTACCTTTTTGCAGGTAGATGGCCCCAGCCGGGCGGACGATCCGGAATACCAGCAGTTCAGGGCCCAACAGCAGGCGATGACCCTGGGGCTCGAGAGTGAATTGTTCAGCTACCCACGGCTCTTCTGCGGGATAGGCGCACGCCTGAGGACGCCGAGCCTCGTGGAGATCGCGCGGGAATGGCAGCCGGATATGCTGATCAGGGACGCAGCATCGTATAGCGCCGTGATCACCGCCGAGTATCTCGGTTTGCCGCACGCCGCTGTATCGTTCGCAGCCGCTTTGAAGACCATGGCGTATTTCGAGCGCGAAGCCGCCGAATACCTGGACCCCATCCGCCGGAGCTGGGGCCTCGCGCCGGATCCCACCCTGGCATCTCTCTACCGCTATCTCTACCTGGCGTACTCCCCACCCACTTTCAGTATGCACGACGTCACCGGGCCGGGAATACCGGAGATGCAGGCACCTATCCCTGCCACCACGCACTTTGTCCGCCCGGAAGTCTTCGATAATGCGGGTAACGAAAGCCTGCCGGACTGGGTAACGCGCCTGCCCGAAAATGGACAACCCACAGTCTACGTTACTCTCGGCACGGAAGTGAACAACGAACCGGAGCTATACCCGGTCGTGCTGCAAACAATCATCGAAGGGTTACGCGACCTGCCGATCAATCTGATCGTCACCCTGGGTCGGAGCAAAGACCCGGCGGATTTCGGCCCGCAGCCCGCCAACGTGCATATCGAGCGCTACATCCCCCAGAGCTTGCTACTACCTCTGTGTGATCTCATGGTCATGCACGGCGGTAGCAATAGCGTGCTGGCCGCGCTGGACGTTGGCCTGCCGATGATTGTGGTGCCGCTGATCGCGGACCAATTCTTCAACGCCAACGTCGCGCAAGGCTTGCAGTTAGGCCAGGTCGTGCAGCGAGAGCAGCTGACCCCGGCCACGCATTCGCACGGCGGTAGAGGAAGTGCTCCGCATGCCGGTGTACCGGCAGAACGTCGGGCGCCTGCAAGCCGAGATGCACGCACTGCCCGGCCAGGAATATGCGGTGGGATTGGTCGAGAGGGTGGCGGCTGAGGGGAGGCCGGTGTTGAACGCGAAGTTGAGAGCCATCGCATAAGGTGCTCGCTAATTTGGTCATCCACTCTTCTTGCGTCTATAATGGCTTTAAGAAATACAATATCAAAAGGTAGGACAATATAACTATGAACCGGCCTTTTCGCTTTGGTGTTACCTCCGGGACGGCACAATCACACACGGCATGGGTTGAGTTGGCTCGCAAGGCAGAAGCCCTGGGCTACAGCACCATACTTGTGCCCGACCGCACTGGGGCAAATGTTGCTCCGTTTACCGCCCTGTCTATCGCCGCCCAGGCTACCTCAAAACTGCGTGTGGGCACCTACGTGCTCGTAAATGATTATCGCCACCCGGCGCTGGTCGCTAAAGAGATCGCCATGCTCGATGTGCTATCGGAAGGTCGCGTTGAGCTAGGTATAGGCGTGGGCAACTTTGTAGAAGATTTCAAACAGCTAGGCATCCCTTTCGACAGTCCCGGCACGCGCATCGCTCGACTGGAAGAATCGTTGCAGGTCATGTTGGCGCTCTTTACCGGGGAAGAAGTTACTTTCAAGGGCAATTACTATACGATAGAGGGTATGCGAGGCATTCCCAAGCCGGTACAGCAGCCACACCCTCCCATCTTGATTGGTGGTGCGGGAAGACGACTGCTTGAGCTAGGTGCTCGCTATGTGGACATCCTGGGCATTGGTGCAAGCCGCAACCCGCAGGGCACGACTTCTCAGGACGCGCCTATGTCCGAGAAAATAGAGTGGGTGCGCCAGGCAGCAGGCGACCGCTTCGATAGCATCGAGCTAAACCAGGGAGCATTCTCCATCGAGATTATCGACAGCACTCCTATTACAATGCAGCAGAGATTCGGCCCACCCCGTGTGCCCGTGTCGCTTGAGCAAGCTGTCGAGCAATTGCAAACCGATAGAGAGCAGTACGGCTTCTCTTACATCCAGGTAGGAGAGCATCAGATAGAGAATTTCGCTCCGGTGGTTGCTCGATTGGCAGGCAAGTAGGCCGAATAAAAAGAAGCTGTGCTTTCGGCACAGCTTCTTTTTATTCGCATATATCTTACGCCTGCACCACCCACCGCCAGCCTCTCAACGGGCGCCCTCTTCCAACGTGAACGCCATCTGATGTTACTTGCTATCGAGTCCAGTCCGCATTAAGAAATTGCCGGTGTGAGCATTAAATATGCGACCGACACGATCAAAGTAGGCCTTTGACCTATGTTGAACCGCTCCATCGTGAGCAACTATAGACGGCCCTTGAACTGAGAAGTTGTCGCTGCCTTCCTGGGCAAGCCTTCTATGTACCAGTGGTGGGGATCGGTAAAGGGACAGTTTCCGAAGGTGTCGAGGTTATTCGTGTTGGGCTGCCAATTACGGGTCGCGTCGGAACGTCAACCGTGGGTGCGGGGTGAAGTCTCTCCGTAATGGAGTGTATTCTTGTATGGCAAAGGCGTAGGGCACATAGGCGGCATTTCTGAATTGTTATCAGGTAAGCTTGGGTCGTTGAGGGCAATGCGAAATGCGCCGCCATCACGAGAACTCATCTCTAGAGTAGGGGCATCAGCCCAAAGATCAAAAACGTAGCCAATATACTTTATGCCGGGTGGCTCGGCTCCCATACCAGGCATGTTTGGATGTAAGTCACCCTTGAGAATAACCAGTGCTAATGGCGGCACTTCGATAACATGGAAGTCCATAGGGCAGCCTAACCCAAGTGTCGGGTAGTCCTGGGGAGTTACCATACGAGTTAGCAGCACCTGCGGCGGTGCACCCAATGCCTCATGCCAGTCTATAGCGTGCTGAACCGCAAACTGGCCTATCTCGTCCAGCGAAGCATTGAGAAGGCGGGTCGAACAATAGTGGCAAGATGGAGGAGGGGTAGGCAGCGACTGCGCCGTTGAATTGTCGCCATTTCCAGCACCCGGATTAGCGGATAGGATGCTACCACGCCACACGAAGATCAAAGCAGCGCCCAGGAAGATAAGAATCACCAGCAGATATGGTAACCAGCTAATTCGTTTCATGAGCAAAGCCTCTTAGCCTCGGAAAAGATTATCGTCTATCTCATTCTATATCATGTTCAACGCTGGGTAAATTGTATTTGTTCAACCAGACAAAAAGAGGGCTGTTCCAATGGAACAGCCCTCTTTTCTACTGAGTGCTAGCTGTTACGCCTGCACGCTTACCGCCGGCGTTTCGACAGGAGCGGTCTCTTCCACCGTGAAGGTGAGACCTTCTTCCGGGTTGAAGGCCGCCACTACCGTGTGGCCGGGCTTGATGTCGGCCTTCAGGAGGCGCTTGCTCAGGGGCGTCTCCAGCTCGCGCTGGATGGCCCGGCGGAGCGGCCTTGCGCCGAAGGTGCGGTCGTAGCCGACCTCGGCCAGGTGGACCTTGGTGGCCTCTTCCAGCCTGATGCCGATACCGCTGAGAGCCAGCCTGCTCGCCAGATCGCGCACCTGGATATCCACGATCTCCGTAAGCTCTTCGAGGCTCAGGTGGCGGAAGATGATGATGTCGTCGATCCTGTTGAGGAACTCCGGCCTGAAGGTGTTCTTCAGGGCATCGTCCACCCGCTTCTGCACCTCGCGCTGGTCGGTGTCGCTGTAGCCCTTGGGCAGGAAGCCGAAGCCCGCGCCCCCCTTGGGCAGGAACTCCGTGCCCACGTTCGAGGTCATGATGATAAGTGTGTTGCTGAAGTCGACCGTGCGGCCATGCCCGTCGGTAAGGCGACCATCGTCCAGCACCTGCAGGAGCGAGTTGAAGACCTCCGGGTGAGCCTTCTCGATCTCGTCGAACAAGACCACCTGGTAGGGTCGCCTGCGCACCGACTCGGTTAGCTGGCCACCCTCGTCATAACCGACATAGCCGGGAGGTGAGCCGATCATTCGAGCCACCGTGTGGCGCTCGCCGTATTCGCTCATATCCACGCGTACGATGGCGTCTTCGGAGCCGAACATGTAGTCGGCCAGGGCCTTTGCAAGCTCGGTCTTTCCGACGCCGGTAGGTCCGACGAAGATGAACGAGCCGATAGGGCGCCTGGGGTCGCGTAGGCCGGAGCGTGCGCGGCGGATCGCGTCGGATACCGCCTCGATAGCCTCCTGCTGGCCCACCACGCGGGCATGTAGCTCTTTCTCCATGTCGAGCAGGCGGGTCATCTCTTCCTGCAGCATTCGCTTGACGGGGATGCCGGTCCACTTGGCGACCACGTCGGCCACGTCGTCTTCGTCCACGCTCTCGTCTATGTTGTGCGTAGCGAACCACTCGGAGCGCTGCTTCTCGAAGTCCTCTTCAAGCACCAGCTTCTCCTGCTTGAGGCGCATGGCCTCCTCGAAGTCCTGGCGGATGCTTGCGGTTTCCATCTGCTCTTCGATGTCCTTGAGCTGGTCCTGCATCTCGCGCAGATTGGCGGGCATGTTGAATACCGCCAACCTTACTTTCGATGCCGCCTCGTCCATCAGGTCGATGGCTTTGTCGGGGAGGAAGCGGTCAGCGATATATCGGCTCGAAAGCCGCACTGCCGCCTGCACGGCCTCGTCGGTGATGCGCAGGTTGTGGTGCTCCTCGTAGCGAGGCTTGAGGCCACGGAGGATCTCGATGGAGTCAGCTATGGAAGGCTGGTCAACGTAGACCGGGGCGAAACGCCGCTCAAGGGCCTGGTCCTTCTCGATCTTGCGATATTCGGTGAGGGTCGTCGCGCCCACGCACTGCAAATCGCCGCGAGCCAATGCAGGCTTGAGGATATTGCTGGCGTCCAGAGCGCCCTCGGCAGCGCCCGCACCCACCACAGTGTGAAGCTCATCTATGAAGAGGATTACTTCCTTGCGTGCGCGCTTCACCTCTTCCATGACCGTCTTGAGCCGCTCTTCGAATTCGCCCCGGAACTTGGAGCCTGCCACCATTGCGGGCAGATCGAGGGCGAGCACCCTCTTGCCCTTCAGCAGGTCGGGCACGCTGTTGGAGGCGATTGCCTGGGCAAGACCCTCCACGATAGCAGTCTTGCCCACACCGGGCTCACCTATAAGCACGGGGTTGTTCTTGGTGCGGCGCACTAAGACCTGCATGACACGCTGAATTTCGTCTTCGCGCCCGATCACGGGGTCAAGCTGGCCTTCGCGTGCGGCCTTTGTGAGGTCGACGCTGAAGCGCTCGAGGGCCTCGTAGTGCTCTTCGGGGTTGGCATCGGTCACACGGCGGTCGCCGCGGATCTCGCGTAGAACGGCGTAAATCTTCTCCTGGTCGATGTCCGCCTCGATGAGGATGCGGCCCGTCGCGCCGCCACGCTCGACAGCGATGGCGAGCAAGATGTGCTCGGTGGAGATGAAGTCGTCATTGAGGCGGTCGGCCTCTTCCGCCGCGCCCTGCAGGATGCGGTTGGCACGCAGGGTGATATAGCCTGTGGTTGTGCCGCGGCTGGTGGTAAAGCTCTGCATGTTGGTCAGAGCGGTCTCCAGGCGGCGGGTCATATTCTGCACATCCCCACCCAGTCGGGTGACGATCTGCGCGGGCAGGCTGTTGCGCTGCTGAAGGAGGGCGAGGAAAATATGCTCGACATCAAGCTGCGTGTGCTGCTTGGCGAACATAATCTGCTGCGCTCGTTGCAGTGCTTCTTGCGCCTTTTCTGTAAATCTGCTCATCATATCTTTGTTACTTCCATTTCTGTGATGTGTCTATATTATCCATATCTCAACATTCATGCCAAGAGAAAAAGGTAACCCATCCTGCGTATCTTTTGGCCTAATCGCGAGGTATGTTTCTCTACTACGTGCTGCTTACTGCTTTTCCGGTGCGGCAGTTAGCATAAGCAGTTTGCGAGGGGTCGTTTGAGTATATACCGTGTTTGTACTGGGGATTTCTTTTTCCACGAATCTATTGCCCGGTTTACGTGATACCTTTATATATCTTGGCGAGCCTTTGCGCTCTTAGCGTCTTGGCGGTTCCGTCTCGCGTTTCACGATCCGCATTCCACATTCCGCATTTCAAACGTCCAGCTCTCGCCTTAGCTCGTCCAATTCGGCCTCCATCTGGCGGCGCAGTTGGTCCATTTCCAGGTGCATTCGGAGCAGTCGCTCTCGCATGTTCATGATGGCTTCAGCGCCTGCCAAATTTACGCCGAGGTCGTTCGTGAGGCGCATTATGAACCTTACACGATCGATATCTCGCTCCGAGTAGAGCCGGATTTTGCCTCCGCTTCGTTGCGGTTCTACCAGGCCTTCACGCTCGTACAACCGGAGCGTCTGGGGGTGGACCCCCAGAATCTGGGCCGCTATGCTTATCACATAACGGGGCTGCTCGTCCACGTTGACATTCGCATCCCGGCGTCCACGGGTCCCGTATCCGGTCGGGGCCACGCGGCGCGTCTCCTGTCCTTGTTCCTTGCGCTCGGGATCGGTCTTCATTTAACCTTTCCTCCGCTCATCGTATATACGTTGCAGCTCGCTGTAGAGTTGCTTTTCCTGCTCGTCCAGGTCGGTGGGAAGCTGCACCTCTATGCGTGCATAAAGGTCGCCTCTCTTGTCCGGGGCTTTGAGGTTGGTCATACCCTGGCCGGTGAGCTTGAAAGTGCGCCCGTTCTGGGTGGAAGCCGGTACTTTGAGAGCCAGCTTGCCACCCTTTGGGGTGGGCACTTCCACTTCGCCGCCCAGCACTGCCGTGTACAGCGGTGTCTGCACCGTCGTATGGAGGTCGTCGCCCTTGCGCTCGAAGCGATTGTTGGGCAGTACACGGACCTTCAGATAAAGGTCCCCTCTGCCGCCGCCACCGCTGCCGAGGCCACCCTCGCCCGCCACGCGAACGCGCGAGCCGGTATGTACTCCCGGCGGTATCTTCACCTCGATACGCTTGCTCCGCGACACCGTGCCCGCACCATTGCAGGTGGGGCAGACGCGGTTGTCCTTGGTGCCGGAGCCGCCGCAGGTGGGGCATGCCTCGGGCACATCCATCTGCAAAACGCGCTGAGTGCCGGTGAAGGCCTCTTCAAGGGTCACGTCGATCTCGTGTTCGTAATCCTCCCCTATGCGCGGGGTCGTGCGGACGCGACCACCCGTGTAGTACGGGTTTTGCGTCCTGGTCGTACCCCGGCCAAAGAGCATGTCAAAGAAGTCGGAGAAATCGCCTTCCTCAGTATTGACGCTGGTAAAGCCGCCGAAACCTTGCGCGCCTGTGCCCGATCCGTTCGCGCCGCCTTGCGCTTGCGCTTGTGCGTACCTTGAGAAGTCGAAGCCGCCCGGCGCTCCCTGGGCCTGCTGGTAGCGTTCCCAGTCGGAGCCGAACTGGTCGTACTTCTTCCTCTTTTCGGCATCGCTCAGCACTTCGTAGGCCTCGTTCAACTCTTTGAACTTGGCCTCCGCCTCGCGGTCGTTCGGGTTGAGGTCAGGGTGGTATTTGCGCGCCAGCTTCCTGAAAGCAGACTTGATCTCCTTCTCGGAGGAGGTACGCTTGACACCCAGTGTGTTGTAGTAGTCCTTATATTGCATCGGTTTCTATGCTTGCTGCTTATTACTTGCTCTGTTTTGGGGATTTGTATGAGTATGAATATATTATAAGAGTTTAGTGTGGTAATGTCAAGTTTGCGGCTTCTTGTGGAGACTGAATAAAGCTGTGGACCTATTGCTATACTATGTGGAAGGTCTACAATGGAAACAAGCCATGGTGAAAGGAGAAGTAAGAGATGGCAGCCACAACTAAGCAGTGGATATTGGAAGATTGATCACCAGAACACCGGAGGTTTGAGGCATGGAGGCCTGATGATTATGGGTACAGACGTAACAGTGATGGCGAATTATCGATTTCTATACTGGTGAGCGGCTAAAGCGCCTGAGGCAATTGCAGAGGATATGCCGCATCTCACGCTGGCCAGGTATTATGCAGCCCTAGCTTATTACTACGCCAATAAAGCGAACAGCTGGACAACGATATTGCCGAAGAGCAAAATGAGGAGGAAAGATAGTAGAAGAAGCGCAGCAAGCCAAAAGTGGCACTTGAGATGCGCCTTTATCTGGACGAAGATGCTCATGAGCGTTCCGACTCGGCGGTCAGTTCGTACTCGAGGGGTCGAGGTGACACAGTAGACGCGAACATGGAACTGGGGCATCGGACGAGAAGCACCTGCTATATGCGGAGGCATGGCTATGACACTATATAGCTTCAATATCAGGGCACTTTACCGGCCATTACATGACTCGGTTTCTCTGCACAGGGCCTTTCTCATGCCGGGATTATTGTGGCTCCTCAGCAGACGCTTCGCACGCTATAGGTGAGCAAATGGCAGGCGTATAAAGCTGGAGCATATTCTCCGCTGAGGACATGACGGTCAGTATATTTCTTAGTGCCTGGACTAGCAAATCAAGTGATATCCTGAGGTTTTACCTTGGCTGCTATGCTCATACAGAAGGCGTGACCAATTACTGGCCTATATTGATGCCCCAGTTCGTGGCGAGCACGGCCACGATTACCAGGAAGAAGTCGTACATACCATGCACGAGGGCTGATGTGGTAGTGTTTGTTCGAGCACGAACGACGCCAAGGATTATGCCGATTATGAAGACGCTCAGAAGGGCGTCCACGCCATATTGAAATGCGTGTAGTCCGGTAAAAACGAGGGTTGCGGCCAGCAACCCAAGACGCGGCTGTAGCAGGCCGCGCACTTGAAGCTCCTCGCCCAGGCCTGCCGTGATGCCGATAATCACCGCCCCTACCCCTGAGTTAAGAGCACCCAAAAGCTGGTTGAATGCAGCGCCGTTGGTGGTCTGCCAGCCAAGCGTCTGCCATATCCAGCCGATGGCGGGGTCGATCACGAACATGCTCGCCAGCGCAAGCACTACTCCGAAATCCAAGCCCGAACAGTACTTGCCGGCTTGTGGGGCGCACCAGGCCCAGGCGCTTGAGCACGTCAGGGAACTTGCGCTCGACTAGCCACCCGGCCATGACAAACACGGCGGGTATGGTCCAGAGAAGCTGGTATATCGGGTCGAGCAGTTGGACGCTGACAGACGAGCCTCCAATGGTCGTGCCATTCGTACTGACCAGGTTGAGCAGAGGCGGTTTGCCGCCCAACACCAGCAGCGGAATGAAGCATGAGAGAAAAACGAGCGTTATGATACAGAGGGCGATTTTATGTACGAAATTGTCGGGGTCAATCGGCATGACTTTTGAGACAGCCGCCCGCACGGGCCTCAGCAGCATGGCTCCCGCCACCAGAGCCGCCACGAAATAGAGTAGTATCCCCAGTAAGAGCCCACCGCCCGCCGAGGGGTCGAATATCCCTTGTATGGAGGTGCTACCCAACGGAGCCGTGCCGCTCAGCAGCGCATTGAACTTGTCCTGGTTCACCACGTAGCCTATAAGCAGGTTTGACAGGGAAAAGACTATCACCCCTACTCCCGTTATCGCCAGCGTGATATAGGCGAATACCATCGCCGCCAGGCTCTTCTTTCCTGCGTAGGCCAGGGCCGCCAGGATCGCGAACGGCAGGAACTCCGCACCAAGTCCAATGAACTCGGGAAGATCCCCATGCAGGTAGACCGCTACCAGCAGCACAATCGCTGCCAGCACTATGCCGAAAATAATAAGGCCCCGGCGGTTGGAGCGACCCGCCATGGATGACGTGAAACCCTCTCCCCCTATTGGTCGCTGACTACCAGGCGAGCTGTCGCCGCTCACCGGCAGTTCAGGCGGAGCTACCGGCGGATAGATTGACGGGTATGATTGTTGTAAGTCGGGGGTCGTTCCTGTTTGTGGGTTGCTCATCTGGCGATCTGCTCCAGGTTGGGTCTGATGCATACAGTATAAAGGATTAGCAAGTCGTGCATAGTAGTATTTTGGTCAGGGGTCGGGGACCGACGAGCGACGACCATATAAAACGTAAAACGTAAGTAAGCAGTAAGCAGTCACTGGGTCGTCGCTCGTCAGTCCCCTGACAACCGCCATTGCCAATCCATACCAAAATGCTTACAATACGAAAGCGGAACCGCCGCACACGTCCCAATAAATCTCTATGATATGAAAGGGGAAGATTATGGCTGACCAGGATACAACAAACGCAGGTGGCGCAGCAGATGATTCCGACGAGAGCGTTGGAGAAAAGGTGGGCGACTTCTTCCATAACGTCGGGTCAGGTATCGGCCACGCCCTGGGAGGGATCAAAGATACCCTTACCGGCGGGGGCGACGACGCAGATAATGCAGTAGCTAACGCTTCGGACGCAATGGGCGGAGCGATGGACGATGCGGGCGATACAGCAGGCGATATGGCAGGCGATGCCGCCGGCGCGACAGGCAGCGCCATGGACGATGCGGGCGACACGGCGGGCGATATGGCAGACAGCGCTTCGGGTGCAATGGGCAGCGCTATGGACGACGCAGGCGACGTAGCAAACGATGCGACCGGCGCGATGGGCGGCGCTATGGACGATATGAAAGATGCTGCCGTCGATACAACAGATACTTTGGCCAACTCGGACGACGATTCGGACGACACCGGTGATATGGCGGGCAACGTGAAGCAAGGCGTCGACTGAGCAATCACATCCTACCCCTTCATTATCAAAAGACACGCCACCTACGGCGTGTCTTTTGATTCAGCTTTATCCCAGGTTCCTGGCGCGCTTCACGAAGAAGGGAGGCCTGGTATGCAGTGTGTAGTTGGCTTTGGTCTCCAGATAGGCAATGATAATTACGCCGAGCCAGAGACTGCCGACCAGGTAGGCCCCGCCCACGTCTGAAGGCCAGTGGTGACCCATATAAACGCGAGAGGGTCCGACGAGCAATATCAGCCCGGCGAGAAGGGTCAGGAGAGCCGTTCGGAACCAGCGCCGCTTCAGGTGGGTGAAGACCAGGTAGAAGAGAAAGCCGTAGAAAGTCACATAGTGGACCACGTGCCCTGACGGAAAGCTAGCTTCATCCAGCTTGCTCATTACACGTACAAGGTCGCTCGTAGGGCGGGGGCGCAAAACGCCCGACTTGATAGCTGAGGTCAACACGTCACCGCTCCAGGTTGAGATGGTGAAAGCGCTTTCCATCCTGAAGCCGGCAGCCCACATTAGCGTGCTGAGCGAGACGCGCGTGCCGACGCTGATCCAGCGCCAGCCAAGCTGGCTCACAAGGTGCATGAGATCGTCGTACAGCTTAGAGTTGGGCCGCTGGATCAGCCTGGCGATGCCCACATCCCCCACGAAGTAGCGATGCCGCCGCGCCAGGAAGGCCAGAACGCCCGCGGCCCCGGCCAGACCGCCATAAATCGCCAGGAATCGCTTGCCACGATAGATGGCTTTGCGAGGCGCGACCGTGATCTTCTGCGCTTGCTGCTGTACAGCCGCAGTGACCTGCTGGGTGGCCTGCCGTGCCGTGCCCACTACTGCCTGTGTTGCCTGGATTGGTGTGGGGGTGGGCTTGACGCCTGGTTCCTGTTGAGGTGGCAATGGCTGATCGGGGAGAAGCTGCTCACTAATATGCTCGGCGGGTGCCACAGGGACGGAATGGATATCGAGGGGCAAGTCAGGCAGGGCAAACTCCAGAGCAAGCTGGACATCCTCCGGCAAATCATTGGCATCAAGCGGCCCCGTATTCAAAGGCGAGGGCTCCAGGGGCGGCTCTGCCGGGTCAGACAAGTTGCGAGTGTCAGGCCCCGACAATGGTTGCGTATCGTTAGACATACAGCCTCAATTCGACTCAAGTATTGGCAGGCTAAAGGGTGGGACTATGCTGCCTAGCTGCAAGTATTATGCCATATTCAGGGCAGCACTATTTGCCCCATGGCACGCCGATTGCTCCTAATAATTCCTTGCGCGCAGCACTACGCTGCTTCGCAGACAAGACGACAACCCAGTTCTTAGTATTACAAGGAGGTAAAGACGATGACTAGTTGGAGTCGTGGTAAAGAGAATGAAGACATGGGCAATGAGGAAATGCAAAGCCCTAACCTTGGAGACAAGATTGCAGGCGCTGGCCGCAAAGTCGAAGGCGAAGCCGAACAAGGCATCAACAACGTTGGTGACACGATCAGCGGCAAGCAACAGGACTTGAAGGGCAATGAGCCCAACTACGATAAGGAAGCCCAGCAATGGGCCGAGAATCGTGGCCAGGACATGGAGAATGACGCCAACCGGGCCGGCCAGTGGGTCGAAAACCGAGGCGAGGATATGAAGCGGAACACCGACTGATCGTTGGATGACCGACGAAAGACGATAGACGAAGGACGAAGGCTAACTACCTTCGTCCTTCGTCTATCGTCTGTACTCTATCTCCCGTATCCGTAATTTGGCGCCTCTTTTGTGATTGTGACGTCGTGAGGGTGGCTTTCGCGCAGGCCGGCGTTTGAAATGCGAATGAAGCGGGCGGTTTCCTGCAGCGTTCTGATGTCGGGCGCGCCAAGGTAGCCCATGCCGCTTCGCAAGCCGCCTACGAGCTGGTAGAGGAGAGTGGCGATAGGGCCTTTATATTGCACTCTCGCCTCGATACCCTCCGGCACGAGCTTGCTGAGGCTCTCGATCTCGTGCTGGCCGTAGCGGTCTTTGCTGTACGAGCGCTGTTTCATTGCGCCCAGGCTGCCCATGCCTCTGTATTCTTTGAACCGCTCGCCCTGATAAAGGATGATCTCGCCCGGACTTTCGTCCACGCCTGCCAGCAAGCTGCCGAGCATCACCGTGTCGGCTCCCGCCGCGATTGCTTTGGCTATATCGCCGCTGAACTGTATGCCGCCATCAGCGATAACCGGGATGTCCAGCTCTTTGCAGACCTTATAAGCCTCCCACACGGCTGTTATCTGTGGCATCCCTGCGCCGGAGACTACACGGGTGGTGCAAATCGACCCCGGGCCCATGCCAACTTTGATTGCGTCAGCCCCGGCATCGATGAGTGCGTGCGCGCCCTCGCTGGTGGCGATATTCCCCGCTACTACCGGGACACCGTGCCGCGCTTTGATGCGCCTGACAGTCTCTATCACGCCTTTTGTGTGGCCGTGTGCAGTGTCAACCACGAGCGCGTCCACACCCGCCTCGATGAGGGCGGCGGTGCGCTCCATGGCGTCAGGGCCAACTCCTACAGCGGCAGCCACCCTGAGGCGGCCTTTGTCGTCTTTGGTGGCGTTAGGATACTGGGTCTTTTTCTGGATGTCCTTAACGGTGATGAGGCCTTTCAGGATTCCGTTGGCGTCGACTACGGGCAGTTTTTCTATCCTGTGTCTGCGCAGTATGCTCTGGGCCTGTTCCAGCGTCGTGCCAAGCGGAGCCGTCACCAGGGGAGCATGCGTCATGAAATCGGATATGGGGCGGTCGTAATCGTCTGCCTCGGCGAAGCGAATATCGCGGTTGGTCAGGATGCCCACCAATTGCTCGCCCTGGGTGATCGGCACGCCTGAAATGTGGTAATGAGCCATCAACTCGATAGCATCGCGCAATGGGTGGTCAGGCCCCAGGGTGATCGGCTCAACGATCATCCCCGCCTCGGATCGCTTAACCTTGTCAACTTCGCGGGCCTGGTCTTCGATGGACATATTGCGGTGGACCACGCCGATGCCACCCTCGCGAGCCATTGCTATCGCCATCCGGCCCTCGGTGACGGTGTCCATAGCAGCCGAAATAATAGGGATTGTGAGTCGTATAGAGCGCGTGAAGCAGGTTGTAGTCGAAATATAGTCAGGCGTGGGCAGGACCTCGGAATAAGCCGGGACCAGCAGTACGTCATCGAACGTCAGCCCTTCCAGGCCGAACTTGAGATTCATCCGTCAAAGGTAGAGAAGCGCGATCCTGCTGTTGTATGGAGCCGTTGCTGCCATGACCATTCTTATTGTTGCCGTTACCGCTGCCGTTGCCTTTGCCGGTCGCGGAAGTCTCTTTGATAGCGTCTGTAATCTGCATCTATACCGTCCTTTCGATAGTAACAGGCGGGTGAGGCGATTAATCTTCTTAAATAATGATTATACAACAAATGGGGACGTAGTTGTCAGTTGTCAGTTGTCAGTTGTCAGTAGACCAGGGGCACGGAGCTAGGGGCTTACTGCTTAGCGGCCGGTAAGCAGCAAGTGCCAAGCTGTCGTCCCTCGTCCTTCGTCGTCTACTGACAACTGACAACTGACAACTACGTCCCCATTTCTCGCTTTGTGGTATCATATTAGGAATGTATTTGGCGGCGCAGAGCGCCGTTTCCTTTTGGAGGCCACAAAATTATCGAGCCGGAACATCGCACAAGCCCGGAGGTAAGCGAAAAGCTGGAGAATGGCCGAGCCTCAAGAGGCGACCAGCAACCATCTTCAGTCGATGGCAATACTCAACACTCTGTACATACTACAACTACCGCCAATCCCCGCCTTCACGAACTGATCGAAATACCCGAAATTGATGTAGACACCGGCGAAACCCCTATCGCCGAAGACGAGCGCGCTGTCATCGAGGCCGAAGCGCCGATGATAGCCGGGCCGGTCGAAGATATCTCCGAAGATCGCGCCTGGTTGAGCCACAAGTTGCTCAATGCTCGCACCATTGTCTCGTTCGCTCTTGCCCTGGGCATCCTGATTTTCATCTTCACCCGCCTCGAAATTGACCCGGTAGCCACCTGGAACACGATCCTCACCGCGAATCCCCTCTTTCTTATAACCGGCTTTATAGTCTATTACGCGGCTTTCTGGGTGCGCGGGGCGCGCTGGAAAATCCTGCTCAGGAACGTCGATATCAAGCAAGAGCAAATTCCCGGCACCAACGGCCTGGTAGAAATCATCTATCTCTCCTGGTTCGTCAATTGTATCGTGCCCGCCAAGCTGGGCGATGCCTATAGAAGCTATCTGCTGAAGCGGAACGCCAAAGTCTCCTTCTCCACGACCATCGGCACGATCCTGGCCGAGCGCGTTATCGACTTGCTGGTGCTGTTCGGTCTGCTGGTGGTGTCGTTTTTGCTGGTGGGGCAGCGCCTGACCTCCAATACGCAGGATTTCAACCTGGGTCTCGTCATGGTGCTGGGCGGATTGATGGTGGTGGTGCTCATTGTGGGGCTGGTCGGCTTGCGCTATTTCGGTGACCTTATCTTGAAGATCGTCCCCAATCGCTTCAAAGACAAGTTCTCAGCCTTCCAGCAGGGCATCCTTCGCTCCTTCAAGCGGCGCAGCATTCCTTCTTTGCTCGTCTTAACGCTTCTTATCTGGCTCATGGAAGCGGGGAGGCTCTTCTTCGTCACCCGCTCGCTCGACGCCCACGAAGTGACCATTTCCGCCGTCATCTTCATTGCACTACTCAGCTCGCTCCTTACGACCTTGCCCCTCACACCAGGCGGCGCAGGGATAGTTGAGGGGGCAGTGGTGCTCGCGTTGGGCCTCTTTATCAAAGACAACCACAACCTGATTGTCTCCATCGCCCTCCTCGACCGCGTGATCAACTACTGGAGCCTGATAGTGGGCGGCCTGATACTTTACCTGGTCAGCAAGCGACGGTAAGGCGAATGCGGAATTTGGAATTCGGAATTCGGAATAGAACCTGGAAAAGGTTGCGTCTTATCCTGTCACTTCAAGTCAAAAGCATTCCGCATTCCAAATTCCAAATTCCGCATTCTCTTTGATGCGCATCGCTTTCGACTACACCACAGGCATTTATCCGGGAGCGGGGATAGCGCGCTACAGCAGATCGCTGATCTGGGCACTGGCGGAACTCGATACGGTTAATCGCTATTCTCTCTTTTACGCCGCTCGCGGCCTGCCGCGGCCTACGCCTGAGACGACGCAAGCGCACGAGCTCTTTTCCCGGCACCCCAACTTTCGGGGCGTACCCGTGCCTTTTTCGGTGCGGCAGATGTTCGCAGTGTGGCAGCGGCTGCGTCTGCCTCTGCCGGCAGACCTCTTCACGGGACGTTGCAATGTTGTCCATTCACCCGATTTCGTCTCTCCGCCTCACATGGGCGGTGCCGATATTATTACCGTGCATGACCTGTCGTTCCTGGTCGTACCGGAATGTGCCGAGCCGAAGCTGGCTGCTTTCCTGGGCAAAAGCGTGCCAGCGGCCGTGCGACGCGCAGACCGGATAATCGCCGTCTCTAACCAGACAAAGCGCGACCTGGTGCAACTGCTCAACACGCCCGAAAGCAAAATTGTAGTCGCGTATAACGGCGTGGACGAGCGATTTCGGGTTGGGACAAAGGACGACGGCGAAGGACGACCGGCGAAGGACGACCGACGAAGACTCTGTCACAGTCCGGACGTCCTCTGTCCTTCGTCCTTCGTCCTTCGTCCGGCGAAGCCGCTGCTCGGCTTCGGCAAAAGCTGGGCTTGCCTGCTCGCTTTATCCTGCACGTCGGTACGCTTGAGCCGCGCAAAAATCTTGCCCGGCTGGTGGAGGCTTACGGCATTCTCAGATCGCGATTGCAACATAGCGATGAGATCGCGCTGGTGCTGGCAGGGCGCAAAGGTTGGCTGTACGAGCC
The DNA here is from genome assembly GCA_963837315.1 of uncultured Chloroflexia bacterium. Taxonomy (GTDB): domain Bacteria; phylum Chloroflexota; class Chloroflexia; order QHBQ01; family JADMIH01; genus JADMIH01. The sequence continues at coordinate 279,809 of CAWINE010000009.1, read as the reverse complement.
TGTTATCGAGACCGCCGAGCGGGTAAATCGCAACGGGGGACGGGTGGTATTCGTTGATTATGTGGACGATGCCGACTTGCCTTTGCTTTATGATATGGCTTATCTGTTCGCCTACCCGAGCCTGTACGAAGGCTTTGGGCTGCCGGCTGCCGAGGCAATGGCTTGCGGCACGCCAACTCTTGTTTCGACCGATGGCGCTCTTGCCGAAGTAACGGGCGAAGCGGCGCTGGCGGTGGACCCACAATCGGTGGATAGCATAGCAGATGGTCTTCAACGCCTGATAGAGGACAAGGATCTCAGGGCAAGACTTGCCGAAGCCGGCCCCAAACAGGTGGCCGAATTCACCTGGCAAGCGTCGGCAGAGAAAGTGCTGAAAGCCTATAATGATTTCAGATGATCGGTTTTAGATTCGGGATTGTGGGTCCGAAATCGAGGATATAAAGTAACGCAGCTAACTTTCGGAGGTGGTTTTGGATTTATTCGACCGGCTCTATATGAAGTGGGCAGCCGAAGCGCTGAACAAGCGCCCCGGCCCTCCTTCGCGCCACCGGTGGGACCAGATAGTGCTCTTGCTGCTGACGAGCAAGGACCCTGAGCGCGTGATTCGCTACCGCCGTCTGGAGGCGGGCGGGCCGGAGAGCCTGGGCAGCGACGCCTACGAGCTTTGGGAGAAGATGCCGGACTATATGCCTGACCGCGTTGCAGCAGGCATCAAGACCCTGCCCGAGCTACAGGCCTATGCGCAAGCTCATGAAGGTGCGATGCGTGACCTGATGGAGCGTCGCGGCCTGCTCGATCGCTACAATGTTATCATAGCCGAGCAGGAAGAGCTCGAGCGAGAGCGCCAGGCCAGGGCCAAGCGCAGCCAGAGAAGCATTATCATAATCGGTTGCACAGGCATGGTCACCATTTTGATTATGATGATCGTGGTCTTCACAATCATTGCCGTCAAAATGGGAGGCTGAGCGGATTGCGGATTGCGGACTCTACTTCTGATTTCTCATTTCTCATTTCTCATTTCTCATTTCTATGAAGAGCAACACTGCCCCAACGATCATACCTGAGCGTGCGCCTGGCGAGGCGGGAGGAGCTGCGCGGCGGGTAGCCTTCAACACACTTAATCCGTTCGCGGCGCAGCTATTTACCAAGGTGCTGATGCTGGGGTATGCGATCGTGCAATTTCGCGTACTGGGGTCTCAAGCCAACGGTGTGTTGGGCGACTATTTCGTGGCGGGTATCGTGCTGTTGTATACGAGCACCATCGCCGAATGGGGCCTGGGCACGTTCCTGACGCGAGAAGTGGCGAAGGAGCGCGACTCCGAGCGCCAGGTAAGCACGCTTTTCCGCCGTACCCTCACCCTGCGTTTGGGTATCAGCCTGGCCCTATTTTTGCCTGTGGCTCTGTTCATACTGCTCTACGGCAGCTTTTCCAAGCTTACTATTGAGGGGGCATGGGCCGTCGCCATACTTACATTGTCTCTTTTGCCGGCTGCATTTTCAGGGTCCGTCACTGCTGTTCTGTACGCATACGAGCGAATGTCGCTGCCCGCTATGATTGGCATCGTTACAGCGTTCCTCAACGTGACGCTTGGTATAGGGGCTATTGCGGCTGGCTGGGGAGTGATCGGACTGGCCGTGGCCGCCCTGGTATCTACTTGTCTGACAGCTATTATCTTCATCTTCATCCTGCGCCGCAATTTCCCCGCGTTGAGTATCGGCTTCGACTATAGGCAGCTTGCGGCTTGAACGCTCCAGTGCCTATGCATTGTTGAGCGCGGGCTGGCCCCTCATGCTCAATGCGTTACTTGTGGGTCTTTTCTTTCGCATTGACCAGTTTATCGTGGACCCCGTGGTAGGTGGACATGGGGTGGAGCAATATCAGGCGGCCTACGGGTTCATCAACTTCGTGCTCATCATTACCCCGGCAGTCACCCTGGCCCTATTTCCGCGTATGGCCCGCCACGCCATCAACGACCGCGAGAGGCTCGTCTATGAGTACACATTTGCTCTCAAGGCGCTGCTTCTGCTCGCGATACCCATTATTATCCTCACAATATGGTTCGCACCTTTCCTTATCACGATCTTCACTGGAGGCAAAGCGGGCTACCTGCCCGACTCGGCGGTAGCCCTGCAAATCCTTATCCTGTTTCTGCCTTTCAGCTTTATCAACGGGGTGACGCAGTATGTGCTCATCGCCCTGAACAAGCAACGGCTTATAACAGTGGCTTTCGGCATCACCGTGGTTTTCAATGTGGCCGCGAACCTGGTGCTGATTCCGCTGTTGGGCATTAGCGGCGCAGCCATTACTACCGTATTGAGCGAGATTGTGCTGCTCGGCCCATTCGTCTGGTGGGTGAGCCGAGAGCTAGGCCAGGTGCCTCTGGCTTCGCTGGCCTGGCGACCGCTGGTAGCCGGCGCGCTTTGCACACTGCTGGGTTGGCTGCTCCTGCCTTTTGCCGCCCGGTGGCAAGCGTCGGTGGGGGATTTCGCCCTCTATTTGGGCCTAGGAATCATGCTCGGAGCCGTCTATGCGGTTGCCATCATGGCCCTGCGCCCTTTCACATCGACCGAGATGAGGAGCCTGCGCGGAGCCTTGCGCCGGGGAAGCTGAGCTTTCCTCCAGGCACCTCCAGGTGCGTAATAATAAATCAAAAAGGTCGCCGGCGGCGACCTTTTTGATTTATTATTCATACGTTTCGCGCTTGCGCCTGGGCTGCCGGTTGGCTAATGGCATACAGACGCAGGGTTGGACTGATGGCTGGTTACGGTACATGGATAGCCGCTCGTATCTATGGAGAACCTGATCCGCCACTGCTGTGCGTTGGCCGGGAAGGCATAGCTTATTGCCCCTGCCACCGCAGTGTCACCAGCCGAGAAATCTCTAGTGCCGGATACCGATTTCACGCTGACGAATCCCCCGCCCCCGCGCATCATGACCAGTAATTCGGCCTTGTATGTTGCTCGCACAACACCGGGCCCAGGGTTCGTTACTGTCGCCGACCAACTCACACTATTTGCACTCGCACACGAAGCAGACACACGCGGTGATATTTGCAGGTCGCAAACATTAGCCTGGGGAACCGGTGTAGCGGAGGGTGGCACACTGGTCGATGTCGGGGAAGGAGGCAAGGGTGTATGGCTCGGCGGTATATGCGTAGAAGTAGGCTTTGCAACAGGCAACGGCGTGTTTGTTGGTAGTATGGGCTCGTTTGTCGGGGTGGGTGTGGATGCGACGGGTGGGTTCGGTAGCAATGTGCCGGCGTATCGGTAGGCAAATCGGATGGAGGGATCGGCGTATTCGTAGGCGTACCGGCCACAGGAATCTCCGTCGGCCCAGGCTCGATAGGAGTTGCCGTCGCAGTCATTTGTGCCGGGGAGTGTTTGTGCTGATCGCTATCGGTGTGCGGGTAGCCACTACCGGCGGTGTGCTGGTGGCGGCTGCTACCGGCGGTGTGTGGCTGGGTGTCGGGGTGCCTATCAATATCACAACTGGGGTTGTGGTGGCCGCAATAACCGGAACTGTGGTAGCCGTTGCTGTCGAGCCAGGCTGGGAGACAATTGCTGTGTCGGTAGGAGGCGCAGCGGGCGGGCGAGGAGCTGAAGTTGGACCCGTCGCTACCACAGTGGGCGAAATTGCTCCTGCAGGTAATGTTACTGTGCCGGTCACCACGGCAACGGGCACCGAAATCACCGGGGTAAGCAAAGGCACGATACTGCTATCAACGTTGCCCAATACGCGGGCAGGATCGATATTGGCGGCTGTGAGCGTGCCGGCCGTTTTCGACACTCACGCTGCTCAGCAGGGCCTCTGTATCGCTTATTTTCTGACGTAGGGCCGCAGGCAGGGTGGGCGTTTGTGCGCCGAAGCTATCGAATGTTACTTCACCCGCTGCGCTCGAAGCGTACAGCACCCTGGCAACGTCGGTATGGGAGGTACCTTTCAAGGTCTCCCATAGTGTCACCGAGTTATCCAGGTGCGCCGAATAGTTGTCGAGAGCAGGCTGGGACGCGGCCAGACTTCCACGCTGCTCCATGGTTCTCAGGTCGTAGAGGCGATTGTTCGCCAGCCTGATATTCTCCTGCGCCCTGGCCACGTCTGAGCCTGCCAGGCTCAGGGAGATATTCTCGGAAGCTAGCTTGATGCCATAGAACGGGCTGCCAGGCAAGGAGCCTGCCGAGGACCACCAGGTGAATGCCACCAGCAGAATTGCTGCGGCAGCGACTACCCAGCCCGGACTGAGGTACCATGGCAGCGCCCGGTGTGGTCGTTGTCGGAGGTCTACGGACGATAGCTGTTCAGCCGGGACAGATGCAATCGGAACAGCCGGGACGGCGGGAGCAACGGAGACAGTTACTGCTTCCCTTGGTTGGGAGGGCTGCGCGGAGGCAGCCGACAGCAACCGGGCTTTCATTGCCTCGCGCCTGTCAGGAGGTACAGAAGGCACAGCCAATGACTTGATGCCTGTAGCGAGACCAAGCAACGACGCCAGTTCTACCCGGTATCCGGGGAACCTGGCCAACAATTCTTCCTGGCTCAGCCCTTCCGGATTCTCCAGACAAAAGTCGAGCGCCTCTTGTATAGTCATTTGTTCCATATCACCCATCGTCCAGGCCGTGGTACCCTTTCAACTGCATCTTCTTCTGCAAGTTCTGTAATGCGCTGTACTGCAAGGCCTTGACAGCGCCTTCAGTGCGGTCGAGTATGGAGGCGACCGCAGCGTTACTCAAGCCTGAGCCGAACTTCAGCAATATTACCTGGGCTTGAAATCGGTGAGATCAGAGATCGCTTCGCGAAGGTCTTTGTGGAAGTCGTTCTGCTCGGCCAGGCGATGAGGGTCGTCATGCTCAGCAGAAGGGAGGTTATCACTGATCGGCTCCAAGGGGACCTGGGGCCTGCGTGTATGCCTACGCAGGGTGTCCACGACCTGGTTGTGAGCTATCCTGTACAGCCAGGAGGCAAAAGTCGAGCCTTGCCACTGGAAGCTGCCGATCGACTCGATCATCTTCAGGAAAACCTGCTCACTGAGATCCTCTGCTTCGGTGGGATCGCCCAAGTTTCAGGTATATGTAAGCATAAATACGGTCGAAATAGTGTTCATACAACCAGCCGACTGCTCGCTACGCTCCGAGGGATTCCCCGTGCGAGCGCTTTCAACCCATGAATGCTCATCTGCCGATTGTGTCACCGCTACTTCCCGTACCATGCATCCCGACCAGAGTGACCCGATAGGCTCTCAGTGTAACCCTCGGCTCACCCGGTCAAGTATCTACACGAGGTGCGGCTTCCACGTTGGCGCGTCTCCACCAGCCATAGTTTGGACTGGACCTTCGCTCGCGCGCCCAACGAGCCGCACAGGTCTGTTTGCAAGACCTATGCCAATTATTATAACGACGCAGCATGGCAAAGGATAGGTATCGGACGCGATGTCGCCACAATAGGTATCAGACGGACGGGGTACTGCTTACTGCTTATCCCACAATATAATCTTGCCGGGTACCCTCTGGGTGCTAGCGCCCTTCGCGTCTTCTGCGGTTATCGCTCACGTTTTACGTCCTTCCATCGCCCGCTGCCACTCCACCTGCGCAGCGAGGCCGTCCCTGAGGGGCATTTGAGGCATAAAGCCGAGGCGTTGCTGGGCCAGGCGGGTGTCGGCAAGGGCGCGATGCTGCTCGCCCGGGCGCGGAGGACCATGCTGCACAATGGCCTGCTTGCCGGTTATCTCCTCAAGCAGGGAGATTACCTGGTTCGCGCTGATCTCTTCAGAGCCGCCGATATTATAGAGAGAGCCGCGCTCAAACTTCTCTTGAGCCAACAAGGTGGCCCGCACAATGTCGGTCACGTACGTATTGCCCCGCAGCTGGTTCCCATCCCCGAATATGGTTATCGGCATGCGTTGCAGGATGTTGTCTATGAAAATGTGGTAGCCCATATCCGGCCTCTGGCGCGGACCATACACCGAGAAATACCTCAGTATCGTAGAGGGCAAGCCATATTGCGCATCGTATGTGCTTACAAGGTGCTCAGCCGCCAATTTGGTTATCCCATATGGCGATACGGGCTGCGGTAGCACTGTCTCGGGGCCGGTCACATTGCTCCCATAGACGCTAGACGTGCTGGCATAAATGAATTGCCGAGCGCTACCTGCCTGTCGCGTCGCCTCCAACAACCTATGGGTGGCCTGTATGTTACATGTCATATAGAGGTCGAAGTTGGTCCAGCTCAGCAGTAGACCGCCCATCGCGGCTAAATGAAAGACCGTATCGACCCCCTCCAGGGCCGCCGAAAGGTCGTCCGAGCGGAGGTCGAGCTCATAGAAAGTGAAACCGCTCTGCTCGCGCAACCAGACGAGGTTAGCCTCTTTCACGTCGCGCGGGTAGTATGGGATAAACGCGTCGAGGCCCACCACCGTGTGACCCTCGGCAATCAGCGCCTCGCATAAATGTGAGCCTATGAACCCGGCCGCGCCGGTGACAAGTGAGCGCAAATTGGTCTCCAGTTGTCATTGTCAGTTGTCAGTAGACCGGAGCTTTCAGCTATGATTCTGTCGGTCGTCGTCTTGTCCGGGCGCAACCAGACGAGCGTGAAAAGGGCAAGGCCCGCTCCCCATTGGATGCCCATGTTCAGGGCATGGAGATCTTCGAAGAAGTTGTGCGCAGCGAAAGTGGTCAGAAGTCCGAGCGCACCTATCACGACCGCTTCACCATAAGTGTCCCCGCGCAGCCTGACCCGCCGGAGCGCGCGAAAGCCCACCGTAAAGGTCGTAATCAACATTATCATATAGCCGGTGAGGCCCACGACGCCCGCCTCAGCAGCTATGTTCAGGTAATAGTTATGCGCGTTGCCCCGCGAATAAGGCCAGCCTTGCACGCCGAACTTGTTGAATAGAGTATTGAAGTTGCCGAAGCCAACGCCGGTCCATGGATTGGACAGGAACATATTGCCCGCCACCTGCCAGTGGACCATTCGCTCTACAAGGGCGTAGTTATCGGGCGTGGGCACGATACCCCGTGGGTCAAAGACTTGTATCTGTGTTACAAGCTGGCCGAACCGGTCCCCGATAACCGATGGCACCGCCCCCGCGAAACGCCAGCGTCAGGAGCAGCATTATGCTCACTACCAGTACGCCGATAGCCGCTTTAGCACGCCTGCCAAGCCGAATACCATCACCAGCACACCGCATGTCAGCGCTATCCAGGCCCCACGCGAGAGGGAAGTTACCACTGTCCAGAAAAGAATAAGGCCACGCGCCGACATCAGAATCGGCATCGCAGGTGCCGCCAGGAGATAAAGGAGGGCCGGTCGAAGGAATGCACAGCCTTGCGCGCTGAGCCCCACTTACCCCACTGGTAAGCCGCCAGCGCTAAAGCGAGAGGCAGGCTCATGTTGATGTAGCCCGCGAAAGAGTTGGGCGCGCCGATCGTGCCGTAAGCGCGAGTGAGCAGGCCTGCCACGTTGAAGCTGGTCGGGCCAAGCTGTCCGTAAGACTGCACCAGGCCCAGCAACGCCTCCGACATCCCGTGATGCGAGCATCACCGCTATCAGCCAGTTCATCTCGCGGCGCGTTTGCACCGAGTTGATAACGATGATGTAAGAGAAGGTAGTCACGAGCCAGCGGGATAACTCGGCCAGGCTGTCGGCAAGCGAGCCGGTGCTCCACAGGCTGGGCAGGACTAGAGGCCAGGAAAAAGAATAGTGCGACCGCAATCGGGGTCAGCACCAGCCGCCTGTCCTGCCTGAGCGACATCCACGCCCACCAGAGCCCCAGTACGAGCACGAATACGACTTGTGTGATAGTGATGCCGCCAGGCAACGTGACAGTATCCTGCACCGGCACACTCAATATTACGGCGAAGGCGCCCAGCAAAGGGTTCTTCAGGAGCAGAGTGCCCGCCACCAACACAACGATGAGAGCAATAGTCGCCAGCGGCGGAGCCACCCCGGCCACCACCGCCAGCAAAGCAGCCAGCACCCAGCCCCAGACAGGAACGGGGCTGCTCGGGTCGCGAACGATCCAATTGCGGATTGCGGATTGCGGATTGCGGATTGCTGCTATTGCCATGTTGGGCCAAGTTGTCAGTTGTCAGTTGTCAGTTGTCTGTAGACCAGTGACCAGTGACCAGTGACCAGTGACCAGTGACCAGTGGACCGTGTAATTATCGGTCTTTACGTTTCACACCGTTGTCGGTCGTCTACTGACAACTGACAACTGACAACTGACAACGGCCGTCATCCTACTTCACCACCGTGCGGAACCAGGCTACGGTGTTTCGCAGGCCCTGTTCAAGAGGGATAGTGGGATGCCAGCCCAGAATGCTGCTGACCCGGCTGATGTCCGGGCAGCGACGAGCTGGGTCGTCCTGCAAAGCGGGCAGATATTCCAATTGCGAAGGCGAGGAGCAGAGGTCTCTTATTATCTCGGCGAACGCCAGGATCGTGCGCTCATCGGGGTTGCCAACGTTGAAAACCATGCCGCGCGTGTCGGGCGGCGCAAACATCACCGCTATCAACCCTGCCACCATGTCGCTGACATAGCAATATGAACGGGTCTGGCTGCCGTCGCCATAGATGGTCAGAGGCTTGCCCAGCAGCGACTGGGTAATAAAGTTGGGCACAGACCGCCCGTCCTGGGGGTTCATGCGCGGCCCATAAGTGTTGAAAATACGCACGATACGCCCGTCCAGGCCATATTCGTTCACGTAGACGGATGTGATAGCCTCACCAAACCTCTTTCCCTCGTCATAGCAGGCCCGCGGCCCCGTAGTGCTGACGTTGCCTCTATAATCTTCGCGCTGCGGGTGAACTTCCGGGTCACCGTACGCTTCGGAAGTGGAGGTGATGAGATATTTGGCGCTGTGCTTGTGGGCAAGCTCAAGGACGTTGTGCGTGCCCTGCGAATTGATAACGGCAATCTCCAGTGGGATCCGGCTGAAGTCGGCGGGCGAAGCCGGGCTGGCAAGGTGAAATATCGCATCTATCTTGCCCAGCGCCGCCGATCTCGTCCGTATCGAGCGGCCTGACAATATCGTGCTCAACCAGCCGGAAAGAGGGGTGCTCTAACAAATGCGCGATATTGTCACGGTTGCCCGTCAGGAAATTATCGATGGCCGTGACGTTATGGCCCTGCTCCAATAGGGCTTCGCAAAGATGAGACCCGATAAATCCGGCCCCGCCGGTGACTACAATGTGCAAAGTGTGCCTCCCGAATAGATACTAGGAGCCGGTATGATCATGCTTCTCGCCACTCAAATAAAGGTCATGGTTTATGGCGAAGTCTTCCGGTGCCTCTTTCTCTGTTTCACGCAACCGGGACATCAGACTTGGCTTGCCATTCAGTGTCTTCGATCGCGCGAACTCCTTTATCAGCCTGTATAACTCGTCAAGTCTTTGTCATTCATGCTATCAATCTCTGATTTAATCACCTCTTTCGTGGTCATGCCTGCCCCCTTTTCCACCAGATAGTTGCATCAGGGTATGACAGAATCTACATCTCTAGCCCCCGATTCCTAGCCTCATCCGCAGCACCTGCACCATCGCACAGCTCATCCAGAAAATCAGCGCGAGGTCCATGAGGAAGTACGAATTATCTACAAGCCCGTGCACGAAGAAATCGGTCATGCTCGCGATTAGGCCCAGCGCCAGCGCCCTTGCAAGAGGGTCTGCGCCCACCTTCGAGGCCGCCCATTTCGCGAGGTTGATGCCCTCGCGGTAATATCTCCAGAGGAGCCATACGAGCACAATCAGGCCCATTATACCTAAACTGAGCCAGTAGTCCAAAAATATGTTGTGGGGGTGAGAGGTAAAACAGTTAGTGGTTGTATCGTCCGGGGTGTACTGATACCCTGATCGGTTAGCTCGCATGGCCCGTATCCGACGGGAACTTATACCCCGACTGAAACTGGTTGAGGAACTGGTCGGGACCGATACCGAATATAGGGTGATCTACTCCCATATGGAGCGCGCTGCCCCATATGGTAAGCCGAAGCAGGCTGCTCCCCGGATCAAAGATGCGCTCTGGGAGTTTAGGAAATAGCACCAGTCCAAGCAAAGCGAGCAACACTCCCGCCCCCGCTACCCCGGCCAGCCAGAGCCGGAAGGCGCGAGGCACTTTCGTGCTCAGCCAGCCCCACTGCCACCTGATGCCAACGCTCACTCCAACCACCAGGCCGGCGGCCACGCCTATCCAACCACCCCGCGAAAAGGTCAAGAAGAGCGTGACCCCAATAGGCAACACTGCCAGTCCGTACAGTACCTTGCGCCGTCCCCACGGCAGGAAGAGGGCCAGGCAGACCGCCAGCGGAGCGGCTCTTCCCAGATAGAGCGCCAGGTTGTTCGGCTGCTGGTAGACTGAAACCACGCGGCTCACTTGTTCCACGTTGATAGTGTCCGAACCGGTCAGCCCGTAAAGCGCCACCAGCACTGCGGCCAGCATGAAGAAATCGAGCAGCCGCAACAGCGCTCGTCCGCCCTTTGACCACGTCGGTTATCAGGAAATAGAAGAGCACAGGCTCGACAATCGTCCAGCGGTAGGCGCGTGCGCTATCAGGCGCGAAAGTCGGGGTTTGCCAGTATCAGGAGAGAGAATGCCCCCAGGATCAGCATCACAACTGCAGGTGCGGCAAAGGCGTCCTCGGCCATCCAATTGCGGATTGCGGATTGCGGATTGCGGAGCGGGTCCTGAGCCCGCGAAAGAAGGACGAAGGCGGATTGAGGATTGGTGAAACTCCCGAGTGGCGAGTTTCGGGCGTGACAGGCGTGACAGGCGTGACAGGTCTGTAGATTGTTCCGATGTATCATTCGTAATTCGTAATTCGTAATTCGTAATTCGTAATCGCTGCGCGATTGCGGCCAGCAGCCTTCGCGCAAGCACCGCCGCAAAGACCAGCACCAGCATGGTCTCCGCGACCGGGAAGTTCTGCTGACCATATGTCTTGGGGAGCCAGAAGAAAGGTATTGCGAAAGCCACCAGCGCCAGGCCTGCCGAGGGCTTGAGCAGGGCGATCAGCCACCAACCCCCGAGGCAGACGATTACCAGGGGCAGGCTCTCGGCGCGGTAATAGATGCCGAAGAGCACGGCCATCCCGGCTATCGCCGCTCCGTTGCGCGCTACCTCTTGAGCCTCCTCCGAAAACCTGCCTCTGGGCACGTTCAGAGCCGCGCTCACCCAGCGCCCGAGGCTAGCCAGGGTGTAGGCCGCCGACGCAAGTGAAAAGAGGCCAAATATTATGTAAAGCAATGAAAAGCCGATTAAATTCCAGAGTGGCTTTGCCTGCGGGGTGGGAACGTTGGGCACGCGGCGTGCTGTAGTCCTTGAGCATGTTGTAGGCGGGACGGGGAGTGAAATCGGCGTTCAGTATAGAAAAATAAGTGGCAGGCTCAAGGGGCGAGCCGTCGGGGTTGCGCAGGTGCCACACGAACATCACGCCCATCCAGGGCCATTCGGCACGAGCGCGCTCGTAGCCTTGCACCAGGTATTGCCCTTGCGTTACTTCATCGACACTCTTGCCCCAGATGTTCTTCCCCTGGAAAGTCTCCCAATCTTTGGGTGAAAGGTTGAGCTGTTGCTGAAGGTTACCAGGGATGCTGATCCAGGCGTATTCGCTGATCCAGATCGGCTTCTTGTCGTCGTGGTAGCGCTCCATGACCTGGCGAAGCAGGATAGGCCGCGAGAAGCTGAGGCGCTTGAAGTCGGTTCTGCGGTCGTCGGGCGACTGGCCCAGCCCGTAGAGCATTGTGGACACCACGTCGAAGTAAGGCGCGGCTCCCGCATCGTACATCCCTTCAAGGAAGAGGATGTCGTTCTGGTTCTTCACCGAATCCTCGACAGTTGGCGCAAGCGCAGCGGTCATAATCACGGCATCGGGGTTGACCGCCTTGATCCGCTGGTACGCCACCTTCAATAGCGCCGTATACTCCTCGGCGCTCACCGGGTGGCCGCCCCATTCGCCGAAAAGATTAGGCTCGTTCCATATCTGGAAATACCTGATCTTGCCCTTGTATCGCTGGGCCACGGCCGCCGCGAAATCGCCAAAGTCGTTGTTGTTGTTGGGAGGGCCTTTGGTGTACTGCTGGACGTCATCGCCCGGCATGCGCGCCCACACGGGAGGGCTGTCGAGGCGCGCCATTATCTGCAAGCCGTATTTGTTTGCCTCGTCAACGATGAAATCGTACTTGTCCCAGGCGTTCACAGCCACGCCAGGGTTGCGTGTGTCGGTGTAAATTCCTTTGCCGCTGATCTCTATATCGTTCCAGGCGAAATCTTGCCTGATCCACTTGTACCCGCCGTCCCTCGCCAACTGCAGCGATTTGATTACGTTGTTGCGATCAGGCTCTTTCTCCAGAAAGAGATTGATCCCCATCGGGTTCACCTGAGCCAGCGGAATCTGCTCGTTATCCTGGCCCCAGGTTACGCCGCCGTTGACATACTGGTCACCATACGCCATGAGCGACAATCCGCCCACAGAGGCGGCAAGGAGCACCAGCGCCAGTCCTACCCGCGCGATAGGGTGAGCCGCCACCAACCTGAACAGGGAAAGAAGGCGGGTCACCGGCAAAGTTGAGAGTTGAGAAACGAGAAGAGAGAATATCCGCTTCTCATTTCTCAACTCTCGTTTCTGCCAATGGTCGGTTACGGCGTAGCGCCAGTAGTGCGTAGGTGATTGCCAGGACTAACAGCAGCGTAAAGAGCGCAAAAACGATATAGGAGCGATGGGCTTGCACAGTAATTATGCCGATACCGGGCAGGTCCGGCTCCTGCGCGAGGGGCGAGAAGGTGTGCAGGCCAGGCTGGGCTCTGCCCGCCGGGAGGGTTAGCCGCAACTTTTATCTCAAGTGTATGCTGGCCGGTGGGCATTTCGGGATTGATGCCTCTGGCGACCGTTACCTGCGTGGGGTTGCTCCCGGCGAGGCACGTCAATATATGCCTGCCCGCTGCTGTCGCGGCGGAGCTCCGGAGGCCACTTTGCTCGAGCTGCCGTCAATGGTCACATAGTAGCGAGCCGACACTACCTGCTCAGCGTTCCCTGCCCCGCCCGGCACCAACATCATCGATACATCGTTCCCAAGGAATGTCACGTCGAGGGTATTGCCCAGCGCCGAGGGCGATACGTACACACCACCAGGCACCGACTGGTCAAGTCTGATTTGCCAGTCAGGCGGAGCCTGCACCTCCGCCGACAGCGGCCCCCAGTCGCCGGGTGTCGCTATCTGATCCTCGGTTGTCGCAGCTTTCTGCACTGCGCGATAGGCCTTGGTAGCATTGAATGCGGGGCTTACCAGGCCGAAATAATACTCACTGTCTGTGACAGCGTATGTCCCCTACCTGCCGCAAATACCATATCGTAAAGACCCCTGCCCAGGGCCAGTTCGCCCGAGCGTACGCAATGCCCCGTACTGTGTAATCGGCCTGCTGGTCCTCGGTCACGCTACTCCAGGGTTGAGGCGTAACGTTGCTCGGGGAATCGTTCCAACCATACTCGTTGAACCATACCGACTTCTTGTCGTCGCCATTCTTCACCATCACGTTATGTAGAAGCTCAACCCGGCGGAAATTGAGTCTCTGCGTGGATGGAGGGTCTTCGGGGGGATATTGAGTGCCGTAAGCGTTGGCAGACATAGCGTCGAAGTATGGCTTTGCACCTGCATCGTACATTTGCTGCAAATAGTCCAGCTCGTTCAGGTTACCTGCGTATCCCAGCGACTCGTTGTTGGTGGCAAGAGGTGCTGCCAGCACGATCATGTCCGGGTTGGCCTGCTTGGCAGCTTGATATGCCGTCTTGAGCAACCCCGTATATTCAGCAGCGTTCACCGGATTGCCTGTAGCCCACTCACCTTTCAAGTTCGGCTCGTTCCAGACCTGTATTGCGGCCACAGTGCCTTTATAGCGGGTCACGAAGGTCTGGATGAAGTAGGCGAAATCGGCCATATGGTCGGCATCGGGCGGGGCTTTAGGGTCCGGATTATTGGGGTGAGACCAGAGCGGAGCGCTATCTATACGGGCAATGATACGAAGGTTGTACTGTTGGGCCAGCGATACGATGTCATCGTATTTGGTCCAGGCGTTGACGTTATTCTTCACGTCCCAGAAGGCGTTGGCCGGGTCTCTTTTGTATTGGACATACTCGATTTCAGCCCAGGGGAACTGCTGCTTTATCCAGCCCACGCCCAGGTCCCTGGCCATAGACACGGTCTGGTCCTTCTTCCAGCTTTCCACTTCTTTCTGCAGGAAGGTATTGACCCCATAAGGCTGCACCTCGGCGAGGGGTATGGGGCTTGGCTCGTGGGTGGGCAGACCCTGCGGCGGGGTCGGTAAGCGGGCTCAGATAGACTATGTTGGCGATGAAGGCCACCAGGAGCACGAAAATTCCGAGCCTGAGCCAGCGCAGCGACGGCGCGAGCGCGACATAACCAGGTATTCGCCTGTGGTGGGCGCTACGGGATTTACGGGCAACCCGGCAACGCCAAGCAGCGGCAAATCGCCATCGAGCGCGGGGTGCGCCGCGATGGGCTCGGGAAGAGCCGTTAGTGGGGACGGTAACGCTTGAGGGAGAAGATTGCGCCGGAGGCAGCGAAGCGGCTCCGTTCCTTTCCCGCGATCTTGTCGTATGCGCCAGCCGTGACGAAGATGCCTGCGATGATGAAGGTGCAGGTGGGAGTGAAGATGGTAAAGATGAAGTTGAGGGTGTGCGACCCTCTCCGCTCTGTTCTCCGTCCTCCGTCGTGGGGCTTGCACCACGATTGGCAGGCCCGCTCTTTGGAGCGGTCTCCTTGGACAAAACTCTAGATCCTCCTGGTGCTACGCCATCAAAGGCGCGAAGCAACACCCCCGATAGGCCATCCGAGGGTGCGATCCGGGAATAGTCCCCTGTTTCCGCCGCTGTCAGCTTACGTCGATATTTGCTCGGCGCGAACGCCGGGCCTTGCTTGAACGTCATTATACACATTGATTTGCGATACAGGCAACCGGAAATCCACTTTGTGGTATAATACGCGGTCAGAAGGCCCGTGAGCTGCAGGCTATGACCGTAAGTTCGTGGTACGACACTTGCAATTACTCCTTAACATTCGGTCCTGGTCCCTGACCGTTGACATCTGACAACTAAACGAGTAAATGGCCGTGGGGTTGCAACTATTACCTGTAATGTGCAGCCTGTAGGCCGGGATGATCCGCACGTGCAAGCACAATCATATTCATCTGCCTCTAACGAAGAGACGGAACCTGAAACGCCTGATAACGTAAGCGGCGCTACAAGCGTCGTTACCCGGCCGATAATAATGGACCAAGAACTCAGCGCCACCGGCAAAGGCTCCATAATTGCCCTTCCCGTGCCTGCCGATGACCGCAAACAGAGAGCACGCAGGCTCAGGATGTCGCTTATCACGCTGCGGCTTATAGCCGACGGCGTGCTACTCGTGGCCGCCTTCGTGCTGGCGTACGTGCTACGGTATGTGTTCAAGGTGGGGGGCGATTTCGTCGCAGTCAAATCGAGCCTGCCCCTTTCCGCCTTCAACTACTACATACTGGCCTTCACAGGTATGGCGCTGGTCTCGCTGCAGACGCGCGGCCTCTACTCGCTGCCACGCGGGGCGTCGTGGTTCGACCACATGCGCGTTATCGCGGGTGCAACACTTATCAGCGTGGCTGCCCTCACACTCGGCGCTCTCCTCTTCAACCCTGTACTGCCCAGCCGCCTCCTCTTTCTCTTCCTCTGGTTCGTCACTTTAGCTCTGTTCGGTGTCGAACGGCTCGTTTACAAGAGCCTGCGCGTCTGGCTCTGGCGACATGGCATCAATATCCGGCGAACGGTTGTGGTAGGCTCGGGGCTGGCGGGCCAGCGCATTATGAAAGACATAGTCGAGCGCCCGGAATTGGGCTACCAGATGGTGGGCTACCTGGCCGACTCCGCAGACACCCACGACAGCTCGCATTGGAACGTGCCCATCAAGCGTAACGGCGAGCTAACCTGGCTGGGCAACCTCAAGGATGTGCGCCGCATAATCGAGCAGAATGACCTTCACGAAGTTATCGTGGCCCTGCCCGCCACCCACCACACCCAGATCCTCAGCATCATAGATAACTGCCGCGCATACGGTGTGGACTTCAAGCTGGTGCCCGACCTCTTCGAGATGCGCTTCAACGAAGTGCGCATAGACGCTCTGAACGATGTGCCTCTCATCGGCCTGAAGGATGTAGCCCTCCGTGGCTTCAATCTGCTCATAAAGCGCGTGCTCGACACCGTGCTTGCCATTATAGCGCTGGTGATAGCAGCTATACCGATGCTCATTATCGCCGTAATAGTGAAGACTACTTCGGCGGGGCCGGTCCTTTTCACACAGAAGCGCGCCGGCAAGAACGGCGAATTGTTCGTTTGCTACAAGTTCCGCACCATGTACAAGGACGCAGAAGAGCGCAAAGAAGCGTTGCGCCCCTTCAACGAGGCCGTAGGACCCAAATTCAAGATGAAGAACGACCCGCGCTGCACAAGCGCAGGCAAAGTGCTGCGCCGCACATCGCTGGACGAGTTGCCTCAGTTGCTAAATATTATCAAAGGTGATATGAGCTGGGTCGGCCCGCGTCCGCCCACTCCCGATGAGGTCGTCGACTATACCGAATGGCAGCGCAAGCGCCTGGAAGTCACTCCGGGCCTCACCGGACTCTGGCAGGTGAGCGGCAGAAGCGATCTCAGTTTCGATGAGATGGTCAAGCTTGACCTCTATTACGCCGAAAACTGGTCGCTCGCCCTCGACACCAAGATCATCCTCAAAACTATCCCCGCCGTCATCAAGCGCGAAGGGGCGTACTAGAAGTTAGAACGTAGAAAGTAGTTAGGTTTCCTTGATTTCTTATTTCTACTTTCTGCTTTTCAGGAACGCAGCCTATTCAGTAAATGGGATCACCGGGTCGGGATTGATATAGACTTCACCATTCTCGACCTTCACTTCATACTTGCCTGCATTGCCGGTAGCCGGGAGCGAAACCGCAGCGCCTGTCGTTACGTCGAATTGCGAGCCGTGCAGAGGGCATTCTATCACCCACCCGCGCATATCTTCGTAAAAATCGCCCTCGCAGAGTGAAGTTTCGGCGTGTGTGCAGATATCGCCGATTGCATAATATTCGCCGTCCAGGTTGAAAATGTCAATATCCAGCCCTTCGCAGGTCACGCACTTGAAAGTGCCTGCCGGTATCTCGCCGGCGCTTGCCACTTTCTGCCAGCGCGCTTCTTTTTTTTGCTCGATCATCTTGTAACAGAAACCTCGCCTTCATCTTTTCCCTCCAATTATAACAGAGGTGATGCACTCGATCAGGGAAAAGCCAAAAGGCCGCTGGCGCGGCCTTTTGGCTTTTCCCTGATCGAGTGAAGAGTCATTCTGTGCGAACAAAGTCCATAATCCAGTTGGTCTCCCAGCTCCTGCCGCCATCCTCGGAAAACGCCTGTTCCCATCGACAGGAGGTTTCTGTGATCTCGGACCAGATGTAGCGGCAGAAAATGGCTTTTCCCTCGAAGAGTTCGTGGTCGTAAAACTCTCCCCTCTCGTTCTCGAATTTACCAACCACCGGTTCTTGCAGAATGCCGCTCACGCTATCGGCCCAGTGCAGCCGCCACTGGTGCGATTGGGGGTCGTACAAGCGTACCGTCATCCCGTAGAGTAGCCCTGAAGCCCTATCCATCGTGAATTCGTCTACATTGCCGAGTCCTCCCAGCACCTTGCGGACAACCGAGACCAATTCAAACTCTTCCCAGGAAGTTGATCCTTTTAGCCGCTCCCTGAGCCGCCGGTTATTGACTTTCCACTCACCAATGAGAAAATCAAAATCGCTCCGGCCATCGTGTTGTGTATGCTTTGTATCAGGTCCTGCCCCAGGTTCTGTCATTGAATTCCTCCAAGATACTGTTTTTGTTTCAAGTAAATTATAGTCCAGCAATCCTGACATCCTCTGTCTATTATTACCCCATGTTCTATTACCCCATGGTCAGGGGATTAGATAAATGCCAAAAATGAGCCCGCCTGTGGGCTCATTTTTGGCATTTATATCGTGGATGAAAGTCAGGGTTTATGCAGGGACTCACGGTCCAAACCCTGGTCCTCCCAGGATCGTGGGTCGTCCAGCGACTCGAGGTGCGTGAAGACGGTGCTCTTGGGCAACCGGGCGATTATATCGTGCTCTATCTGTTCGCACAACTCATGGCCCTTGTGCACGCTCCAGTCGCCCGGCACCAGTACGTGCATGGAAATGAAGCGCCGCTGGCCTGCGCCCCTCGTGCGGCGAGCGTGGAACTGGATGCCCATCTGCTCGTAGCCGCTCAGCACCCCATCAATGACTTTCTGGTCGGCCTGGGGCAGCTCGGTATCCAGCAGTCCATGCGCCGAATCGTTGAGCAGCCGGAACCCTGTCCAGGTGATATTGACGGCGACCAGGATGGCGATAATGGGGTCAAGCACGAGCCAGCCGGTGATTGTCACCAGCACTATGCCAACTACCACGCCCGTGGATGTCCATACGTCCGTAAGGAGGTGCTGCCCATCAGCCGAAAGTGTGATCGAGCGCAGACGCCGCCCTGCCCGTAGCAGGGTGAAAGCCACTGCGCCGTTGATGGCAGTGGCCACAAGAGTTGCCGCCAGGCCTATGCCGACGTTCTCAATAGGTTGGGGGTTCATAAGCCGCCCCCAGGATGCCCAGGCTATACCCACCGCGGTCACCAGGATGAGCGAGCTTTCCACGCCGCTGGAGAAATATTCGGCCTTCGAGTGGCCGTAAGTGTGTTCTTCATCGGGCGGACGCGAAGCCAGGGTGAGCATGCCAAACGCTACACCCGCAGCCACCAGGTTGATAAGCGACTCGGCAGCGTCGGACAACAAGCCCACCGAGCCGGTGAGGAAGTAGGCCCCTGCCTTCAGCCCGATAGTTGCTACCGCAGCCAGCAGAGAGAGCGAAATATAGCGCCGGGCCGACGGCCCATCTCCATGCTGCGCCTCAACCTCGTCGTCGAACGAGCCCTTCCGCTCGTGCTCTTCCGCCACCTGATCTACCCTCTTGTTTTCCGAGTATTCATCATCCTTTTGCCGCTCCCCCAAGTATCGGTTAAAACTCCCTATTGAACAACTCCCCAATCTGTTGTATCTTTCCTATAGCCTATAAGCATACTTTGTAAGGAGATATATGAGCACGACTACTGATTGGTACAAAGATGCCATTATTTACGAGTTACACGTAAAAGCTTTCTTCGACAGCAACGGCGACGGCTTCGGCGACTTCAATGGGCTCACCGAAAAGCTCGATTACCTCCAGGACCTGGGCGTTAACTGCATCTGGCTCCTTCCCTTCTTCAAGTCTCCACTGCGCGACGACGGCTACGATATCGCTGATTATTACACTGTGCACCATAACTACGGCACAGTAGCCGATTTCAAGACTTTCATGAAATCGGCGCACAAGCGCGGCATCCGTGTGCTGGCGGACCTTGTGCTCAACCATACTTCCGATCGCCACGCCTGGTTTCAGGCTGCACGCACCTCCACCGACCCCAAGATACGCAATTACTACGTCTGGAGCGACGACCCCAACAAGTATTCGGGCGCACGCATTATCTTCACCGATACCGAGCACTCTAACTGGACCTGGGACGATGCTGCCAAGCAATATTACTGGCACCGCTTCTTCAGCCACCAGCCCGACCTCAACTACGACAATCCCAATGTGCGCCGCGAGATGATCCGCGTCATGAAGTTCTGGCTCAACACCGGGCTGGACGGCTTCCGCTGCGACGCCGTGCCCTATCTTTTCGAGCGCGAGGGCACAAACTGCGAAAATCTGCCCGAAACCCATGTTTACCTCAAGCAGATCCGCCACTATATCGACGAGCACTACGAAGACAGAATCCTGCTGGCCGAGGCCAACCAGTGGCCCGAAGATCTGCTGCCTTACTTCGGCGACGGCGACGAGTTCCACATGTCATTCAACTTCCCACTCATGCCCCGCATTTTCATGGCGATTCGGCGAGAAGAGCGCCGCCCTATCATCGAGATTATCAACCGGCTGCCCGAAATCCCCGAACAATGCCAGTGGGGAATCTTCCTGCGCAACCACGACGAGCTTACCCTGGAGATGGTCACAGACGAAGAGCGAGACTACATGTACTACGAATACGCTCGCGACCCACGTATGAAGATCAACATCGGCATCCGCCGCCGCCTCGCCCCACTTATGGACAACGGCCGCCGCCAGATGGAGCTGCTAAACGGCCTCCTTCTCAGCTTGCCGGGAACACCGGTCATTTACTACGGGGACGAAATAGGCATGGGCGACAATATCTACCTGGGTGACCGCGACGGGGTGCGCACGCCTATGCAGTGGACGGGCGACCGTAACGCAGGCTTCTCGCGCGCCGATCCGGCCCGCCTCTACAGCCAGGTCATCTCCGACCCGGTATATGGCTACCAGGCGATCAACGTGGAAGCTCAGCAGCGCACCCTCACAAGCTTCCTCAACTGGATGAAGCGCCTGATCCGCGTGCGCAAGCAATATCCCGCCTTCGGAAGAGGCGACATCCGCTTCCTGGACCCCACGAACCAGAAAGTGCTCGCCTATGTGCGCCACTTCGAGGGCCAGTATCTTCTCTGCGTGAACAACCTCTCCCGGTTCCCCCAGCCATGCGAATTGGACCTCACTCCCTATCGCGGCGCCGTGCCGATAGAGCTGATAGGTGGCGTGCGCTTCCCACCCGTCGGCAACCTACCATACTTCATCACTCTGGGTCCGCACAGCTTCTACTGGTTCCGGCTGGAGATGCCTGCGGCGTAAAACGTAAAACGTAAAACGTAAGGGATAAAGCTTGGGTCGTCGTTTATCCCTTACGTTTTTACGTTTCGCCCCTCCTGGCACAATTCTTGCGGGCCGTTAGGCTGTGGCAATAAGATTATGGTGAAGGATGCAGTGCTGTTACGGCCTGCTCCGCACTCGTTTGTCGCCAAATTCCCTGGCAGAAACGCCTTTTCCGCCCACTGTGCGGCTGCCGCCTCTTATTTGGCCCAAACTGAAAGAAGGTCATAGATAATGAACGAGCAACGCTCATGGGCGCAGAGGCTGCTCATCGTATCAAACCGCCTACCGTTCACCGCCTCCGAAAATAAAGGTGCCGGACAAAGGACCGAAATCACGCTGACTCCAAGCTCAGGTGGCCTGGTCTCCGGCCTCACTGCGTACCTCGATACACGCAAAGACTTTGTGACGACCGGCGACCGGCGACCTGGCAATCCGCAATCCGCAATCCGCAATCCGCAATTGAACGTCCGCAATCCGCAATCCGCAATGGGGAAGTCCGCAATTACATCTGGCTTGGCTGGCCGGGCGCTACTGTCGCCAGGGACAAGCAAAGAGCCTTGATGGAACGCGCTGCGGAGTTCAACGCACACCCGGTCTTCATCTCCGAGGACGAGATGGAAGACTTTTATCATGGCTTCTGCAATAGCACGATCTGGCCCCTTTTCCATTACTTCTCTATGATCACCTATTACCATACGGACCAGTGGGAGACGTATCGCCGTGTCAACGAGCAGTATGCAGAGGCCGTAATGCAGGTTATCCGCCCCGGCGACGTGGTATGGGTGCACGACTACCAGCTTATGCTTCTGCCGGGACTGATTCGCGAGCGCGTGCCCGATGCGCGCATAGGCTTCTTCCTGCATATTCCCTTCCCCGAATTCGAGATTTTTCGCCTGCTGCCGCACAAGTGGGGCAGCGACATTCTCAAGGGGATGCTGGGTGCCGATCTCATCGGCTTCCACACCTACGACTACACCCAATACTTTCTCCGCTCTGTCATGCGCATCCTCGGCTACGAGCACAACCTGGGCCGGATTATGGTGGGCGAGCGTGCTGTGCGGGCCGACACGTTCCCGATGGGCATCGACTTCGGCAAGTATCATAATGCCGTGTCCGCTCCCGAGGTGCAGGCCGAGATGACCGAGCTGCGTCGCAGCCTCCCTGACACGAAAATCGTCCTCTCCATCGACCGTCTCGACTACACCAAGGGTATCATCAACCGCCTTGTAGGCTACGAAACCTTTCTCGAACAGAACCCTGGCTGGCGCAGCAAGGTCGTTCTAACCCTGGTAGTGATTCCCTCGCGCATCGGAGTGGGGCAGTACCAGGAGACCAAGGAGCACATCGAGGAGATGGTCGGGCGTATCAACGGCAAATTCGGCTCGCTCAACTGGGTGCCCATACGCTACCAGTACACCTTTCTCCCCTTCGAGCAGCTAATCGCCCTCTACCACTCGGCGGATGCCGCCCTGGTCACTCCGCTACGCGACGGCATGAACCTCATCGCCAAAGAGTACGTGGCAGCCAGCACTCATACAGGTGTACTCATCCTGAGCGAAATGGCCGGAGCCGCCAAAGAGCTTGGAGAAGCTATACTTATCAACCCCAACAGCCGCGAAGAAATCGCCGATTCTCTCCTGCAAGCTCTCGAAATGCCCGCCGGAGAGCAGCGCAAGCGCAATAGAGCCATGCAGGACCGGCTCAAACGATACAATATTGTCTGGTGGGCCGAAGATTTCATGCGCGAGCTTCGCCGCGCATGTGAGGATCGCGACCAGCTCAAATCCCAACTGCTTAGCCCCGCAAACGCAAGAAAGCTTCTGCACGACTACGATTCCGCACGACGGCGATTACTCCTGCTCGACTATGACGGCACACTTATGCCTTACTCTGACGACCCGCAATCGGTCCGGCCTACGACCGATGTCATCAACCTGCTCACCCGGCTCGCCGCTGACTCGCGCAACGACGTTGTGGTGATCAGCGGGCGCGACCGTGGTAATCTGGATGAATGGCTGGGAAAGCTTCCAATCGGCCTGGTCGCCGAGCACGGTGTCTGGACGCGAGCCCACGCCGAGGAGTGGAAGCTAATCCAACCACTCGCCAACGACTGGAAAGATAACATTCGCCCTATTCTCGAAACTTACGCCCACCGTCTACCAGGGGCTTTCGTAGAGGAAAAGGAGTACTCGTTGGTCTGGCACTACCGCGCCGCCGACCAGGAGCTGGGTATTATGCGCGCCCAGGAATTGCTCGATTATCTGGTCAACTTCACAGCGAATATAGACGTGCAAGTATTGCAGGGCAGTAAAGTGATCGAGGTCAAGACCGGCAGTATCAACAAGGGTAGCACCGGCAGCTACTGGCTCAGGGAAACCAATCCCGACTATATTTTAGCCGTGGGCGACGATTGGACCGACGAATACCTCTTCATGGCCCTTCCCAGGGAAGCATACACGCTCCGCGTCGGTCTTACCCATTCCCACGCCCGCTACAACCTCAGTGATCACAAGGCCGTGTTGGAGCTGCTTGCCAAGTTGTCAGTTGCCGGTTGCCAGTTGCCAGTAGACAAATGACCGACGACTCCTGCTTCTTACTGGCCCCTAGCCCCTAGTGCATGTTCGTGAAAGATATTGGGGAATAAGGAGATTGGGGGACACCCCCGACCCCGGCAGGGGAGTGCCCCTGCACCCCCTCTACTAGTGCGGGACAGAGGATTATGGGGGACACCCCCGGCCCCGGCAGAGGAACTCCGTCCTTCGTCCCCGCACCCCCTTTGCACAAGACCTCTCGTGAACCTGCACTAGCCCCTGGTCTACCGACAACCGGCAACTGACAACTGACAACTGACAACTCGGTCACCTATTTACTCGTCTGCGCGTAACTGGGGTGCGGCAAGAGGCCCCACTCGTTGGTAGGCCAGTATGAGAGGAATGCCTCGCCTACGATGCTGCCCACGTCCAGCGGACCCCACACGTGCGAGTTGCTCGAATTGCGGCGGTTATCCCCCAGCACGTAGATGTCACCCTTCGGCACCACGAGCGGTCCGACCGAATAGTTAGGCGTGGCTTTTATATAGGGCTCATCGAGCTTGACGCCGTTGACGTAGACACCACAACCCCCGCACGGTGCGCCGGGATCGCCGACAGGGTCGATATCCGCCTTGATCTCGACCGTTTCGCCCTCCGTGGCTATTACCCTCTTGATGAAATCGAGCGGCTCGGTAGGCGAGAGGAACACCACGATGTCCCCGCGCTGTGGCCCGTGAAATAGGTAACGCATATCAGGCTGCGTGCTCGGGTCGAATATATGCGCCACGAAATTGGCGTCATACCGGAAATAGAGGGCCTTGTTCACCAGAAGATACTGCTCCGAGTGGAGGGTGGGCAGCATGCTGTCTCCATCCACCTTGAAGTTCTGGATAACCAGCCGCACAACGACAAAGACGAGCAGCGTAATTACTATCGTCTCGATGATCTCTCGAAGAGCATGCCTGCTCGACGTCCTGGCCTGAGGTCCTACTACTGTCCCGGTGGCAGGATCGAGGCTCCCGGCGGCATCCTCTACACCATCCGGCGTGCCATCCGCTGTGGATATCTCTGCACCTGCATTCGCAGGTTCGACAGAGGCTCTAACCTCATCCTCCGTGCCTAGAACAGGAGTCTCAGGCAGACGCGCATCAGCCTGCCCGTAGTTGCTTTCGTTGTCAATATTCATCGTTTCCAAACTATCGGTGATGGGGATATGAGAACCCGAAGCCGGTTGCCCGTTAATTATATCACAATCGCCTGAGCCGGATTTCGGCGCGAGGTCACGGTCGTCGACCCGAACGGCGATCTCGGATTGATGACATCTAGCTGTAACTATCTCCAGTCGATATCAGTCAAGAGGTTCTCATTCCGGTCTGCGACACTACATCAGGCAACGGTGCGAACAACAAGTGCCACCTGTTCGGAATCGCATATTTCGGGATCACGCAAGCAGAGGTTGTATGCAAAAGCGAGGCTCATGGAAATGGTCCGCGCTGGACTGTACGGGGTGTATTCGAGCAAAAGTTCGTCGCCGGGTCTGTGGGCATACACGGCGACATGCAGCAGGCATTTCCGACAACCGTCCTTAAGGAGCCATAGCGAGGTCATTGAACTGAATAAATAAGAGCCGTCCAGTCGGCGTTCGGATCTTCTTTATTCAGCATATATCAGAACCTAAAATACAGGCAAATGCCGCTCGCGCTCCTTTTGAGGTAGGACCCTACCTATTTCTCCTATTGCAGGATACTACTTTAGATATCCCCCTTCCGGTACCTGTTTCCCATTACCTTATACACCTTCTCAGACCATAATGACTTTAGTCAGAGTTTGTTGGGTGTGCGCGGACTCCTGCATGCGCGCCCCCTTCAGCCGTGCGTGTATGAGGGAGAGCGCCCCGCCTAAACGGTGCCTTGACCCGAAACCAGGAAAAGGTGGCTTATGAATAAGTACCAGCCTAGATGGGTGAACATCCGAGCCAAGTCGAGCAGGCCTGTAGCGCCTGCCCGCCGTCCCAAGAGTTTCGGACAAAGTCTCGTGGAGTTTGCGCTGATCGCACCACTTCTGCTGATGGTCATCTTCGGCATTATTGATATAGCTCGTCTCATACAGGCCCAGTTAACCATTGATAACGCCGCCCGGCAGGCCATACGTTTCGCCATTACAGGCCAGCAGTTCAAAGACCCCAATACAGGGCTGTACATCCCGCGCGTAGATACCATCACTGACAAAGCCAGGCAATCTCTAACGGGTCTTCCTCTTACTAACACGGACGACCCCTCACAATGGGGCTTCTATAAGATCGAGGCTAACCCTGTGGACCCGGTGACAGGCGAAGTTGGCAATCCAGACGATGTCGTCTATGTGCGTGTGAGCTACACCTTCAAGCCCCTGACACCTTTCCTGAGCGCCATCGTACCCTACATCCTGTTGCGAGGACAGGAATGGTCCATCAATGAGGAATGGGGAGCGGTACAAAGCTTCGACCGCGCCAATCTTGGCCCGTTGCCTCCTCCTCTGCCCACCTGGACGCCCGTGCCTTACCCTACCCAGACCTTCCAGGCTCACCAGACCGAAACCGCGTTGGCTGCCACCGCGATTGCCGGCTTAACTCAGACTGCCGTTGCCATTCCTACACAAACCACCTCGGCTCAGCAAACCGGTACAGCGGTAGCTGCCACTCAAACGTACGCTCCTCTTGCTACCCAGACAACCATAGCCGGTATGACTCAGACTGCTGTTGCCATCCCCACTCAGACCGCGCAGGCACGTGCCACCAAAACATCGGTCTCGTTGACGAAAACTGCTGTCGCACCTACACTCACCGGCACGGATACACCCACCAACACACCCACCAATACGCCCACGCCTACCATTACCAATACGCCTACTATCACGCCCACACCTAGTGTTACCAACACACCTACTATCACGCTCACGCCCACCAAGACCAACACGCCTACTGTTACGGACACATCCACCAGCACACCTACTAAGACCAACACACCTACTATCACGCTCACGCCCACCAAGACCAACACGCCTACCAATACGCCCACATTTACCAAGACCAGCACGCCCAGCAACACGCCTACCAATACGCCCACATTCACGAAGACCAATACACCTACCAACACCCCTACCAACACCCCTACCAGCACGCCTACCAACACTGCTACAGCCACACCCACACCCGGCACTCTGCTGGTGGTACAGGTGCTTGGCCGCAAGCAATTCGGCAACGGCCAGCCGCTTGACATCCAGCTCGAGGTGACGGATATGCTTGGCAACCCTATAAGCAATGCCACGGTAAACGTTACCGCAAGTAACGGCACCCAGTCATGGTCCGGAACATTGTCCCCCAAGAGCGGTAGCCCGGGCTTCTACTGGGTCTGTAATGCAGGTCCCGCAACTGGGTTCAATGGTGCCGCAAGTGCGATCAACATTAACGCCAATGCCAGCCTTGTGGGCTACAATAGCGGCTCCGGCAGCGGGACAGCGCAAAGCGGTAACCTGAATGGGTGCCCATAGCACACGGGAGCGTGACCAATGAAACTGATCCTATTCCATAAATCCCGGCGGCAAGTCGCCGCCGGTGAGCCAAACAGACAACAGCCGCAAGCAAAAGGCCGGCGGGCAGTACGCTCAATACGAGGGCAGAGCATGGTGGAAGCCGCCCTCGTCCTGCCGCTAATCGTGCTCTTTCTAAGCGTGGTCATCGAAGGTGGGCTCGCCCTCAACGCCTGGATACGTGTGAACACCGCCGCCCGCGATGCTACCCGCTTCGCTCTGGATGCGGCCCGCTCTCAAGACGTAGGATCCCTGGTCCTTACCAAGCTCTCAGGCATAAATTTCGGCTGATCCAAAGATATCAGCAGTACCACCAACATAGATATTTTCCAGATCAACGGCCTGACCGATGCGGGCGGAACCATCCCAAACGACGCGGCTCACTGGAGCATAACGCCCATCCTGGTGCAAGGTAGCGATACTCCTACCGTCGCAAGAACAACGATCCAGAGTCGAATACGGCAGCAAAGCGGTGGCGACCCAACCAACATACCTTTTGTGATTGTGGAAGTGGATTTCAAATACACGCCATTACTTGGAATCCTCATCGCACCGGGTGCGAAGTTGCCAATGTCAAGCTATGCGATTATCCAGCAACAGCCCAATAACTGACGACGCGGCAAATGCGAATTGCAAATTGCGGATTTTTGACGACCGGCGGCAGGCAAAAGCAGTAAACCGCAATCTGCAATAGACAAATGGGAACATTGGAGTAAACAGATGACACTAGTTAAGCATAATAGAGATCTCGCAAGCCGGGTCGCGGGGCCTGAAACTGAGCGGTATATGCCCCTGTCCGAGATAGACTCGGTGGAGTTGGAACGCCCACGGCCGAGCAAGCGCTACAGATACAAGCCGCACTACGGACATTACCGGCCTTACGGGCGCGAAAGGGCCGATCGTGGTTACAGGCGCTCTCCCGGCCAGGCCCTCCTTATCGTGGCTCTCATGATGACCGTGCTGGTGCTGTTCGTGGGCCTGGGCATTGACGTAGGCAACTTGATGGGCAGGCGCGCCAAATTGCAAAGCGCGGTTGACGCCTCCGCACTCTCCGCCGCCCAGCTCATGACCGACTTATCGGTGGCTACCTCAACGATAGTTCTGAAGGCGGAGCAGTTACTCGAAGCCAACAACGTGCCAAGCAATACCCTGGCCGTCAGGCAAGTGGATGTCTATACAACTACGTCTCAGGTGCACATACACGCCGACCAGAGGGTTGACACCTTCTTCATGCGTCTTGTGCCGGCCTGGCGACAGGTGGATATAACCGCCGATAGTACGGCTGACCTCAACGCCTTCGCCGAAATCAATATCAAGCCTTACGGCATCCCCGGTGTCGTGAACGAGCTTAATATCAGCGTCTGGGGGCAGGATAGTTGGCGGACAGGCGGGGATGCATACACTCCAGCCTATATAGATCATAACGTTGTTAATCCAGAACATGCCAAGCAGCCATACGGCTACCTCTATCGCGTAGACGTGCCCTCTGACTTCCCCGACAACCACCTCCTTGTACAGATCTTCGACCCTGATTCTGTACAATAACCCTAACCCGCCACCAACACCTTATACGCCGGTGGCTCAGACTCCTGTCGGTTTCACTACACCAACCAACACGCCATTCCCCAGCCCAACCTACTACCCCAACGATGGCAGGTTTACCTGGTGCGCATATAACGATCCTACAGGCAACTGTACTACTTGGCTCAGCCAACCGCAACCCACACCAACCACAGTAAATCAAAGATATAATACCGGCCTCCATCTAGGAGCGTTTCCGCTCACAACCACACCCATACCAACCATCTTCGATAATACGCGCAGGGTAGCCTTCTGGCGCGTGGACGAATTACGGCACGACCGCAACGACCCTAGCAACACGAACAACCCGAGCGGCACCGAATGGAATAACGCCTGGGCCGATACCACTACCTATACACTCTGGCATTTCGACCCACACATCACCAGCGCATTCGCCGATCCTAACACCCTGACAGATCTGACCGGTGGCAACTGCGTCGGCGCATCCGGAAGCAACTGCATCGCAAGCTATACCGTTGGCGCCGACCCAACCACTGACCTCGCCTGGTACCAGCCTAACGGTTTCGACGTCAAACTCACCGACCCAACTGATCCCAATTGCTCGTACCCCAACCATGATTGCTTTGATCGCGAAACGAACGGTAATATGTATTTCTACATCTATGTGAATACGTCATCGGGGTCAAGCGAGAATAACTTCGACCTCAGGGTAGGCCCGAAAAACACCAACTACACCCAGGGCTACACCTGCAACAACCTGTCCAACCCTAACACGAATATGTGCTTCGCCAATACGCAGTACTTCCGGCAGGTTAACAGCGCCAACCCACCGAACGACTGGGATAGCGGAGGGAATTCTCCTGCAGTGGTCTTTGCCAAGCGTGCTCTTCCCCTGAACCTCGATACAGGCGACAACTTCCCGATGCTGTTCACCCAGGTGAACAAGAACGCAGCGGGTCAGACCCTCGCCATCCGTCATTTCGACCAGGACTGCACCGGAGGCTGCGGCCCAAGCCATACCTTGCAATATCAGATGCAGCTTTGTCTGAACCCCAGCCCAGGTGTCTATACGCCCTGCTCCCCTCTAACCAGCGGCAGTTGCTTCGGTAATCCTACGGCTCCCAACGGTGTTGGCTTTACAGGCCCGGGTAATGGCTGGCTCTGTCCCGATGGTTACGATGGCAATTGCCCGGGTGGGTGGACACAAACAACCGAGAAAGTGCAGATACCGGTCGAGGGCACTTCGGATTACACGAAGTTTTTCGGCCCCAATGGCGAGTGCAGCAGCTCGTGGTTGCGTCTTGAGAGTGATCCTTCCTTTAGCCAGGACACAACGGTGTGGGAGATGCCTTTCGCTCGGCCCAGGCTGATTAAAGTAGCCTACAACGCTCAACCGAACAGACAAACAGGAAGGCCATGAACCATTCATGGCCTTCCTGTTTGTGAATATCCGGTACTGTTTTCCTGTTCCTATAAGTCGCTTTACAATGGGTAATCGTTGAGAAGGACCATCAACAACGATGAAAGCTCACATCAAAACTCTCCCGGCATCTCACGGAGCGCTCAGGCAATCCATTCCATGACTATATAGGCAGGCTTGCCTCGCGCGGTTATATGGGCGGCTATCTGTGCAGTGGGCCGGGAGAGCCGTGTGTGCCGCCCGGCAACCTGCCTTATTTCAGGCCCAACAACAACGCCACAAGAGGGCAGACCTCCAAAATCGTGGCCAACACTTTCTTCCTGCATTGCCAGGGCATTCATTAGAGAAGAGATAAAGGAATGGGGTTACCGGGAACCCCCATTCCTTTATCTCTTTTCGGCGCTTTCAAGGAGAGCAAGAGACAGGCGGGCTGGTCAGCGCTCCGTACACTATCTTCGATATCTGCCCTCGCGTGGCGCTGTTGCCCGGGCGGAAGTAAGGGCGGTGCTGTGGGTCGCATGGCTCCCCCAGTCCCTCCGCACTGGTAGCCCTGTATGATGGCGTGGCAGTACGCGGTCTCGATGTATCGGTAGAAGGTGCTGCCCGCAGCACATCCTCGAACGATGCAGTCGCTGGATTTTCCAGAGGCCAGCCCGCGGCATTATCGACGATCTTGCTGAGTTGTCCCCGAGTGACATTGCTGCCTAGGCGGAAGTAAGGGCGGTGCTGTGGATCGCACGGCTCCCCCGTCCCTCCGCAGGTGTAGCCGTTGACCAGGCTGTTGGCGTAGGCTGTTCGACATACTGGTAGAAAGTGCTGCCAGGTAGAACGTCAGCGAAGGTGTACCCGGCGGCTGAGGGCGCTTTCCCCGGCAGACTGGGGCCAGGGGTGGGCGTGACGACAGGTATTGCGAAGCCGAGGGTGATGATCTTGGTGAGTTGGCCGCGAGTAGTAGTGTTGTAGGGCCTGAAGCAAGGTGCCTGGCCGGAAGGGCAAGGAGGGCTTGCAGGGTAGCCCGATATCGCGTTCCAGCAGTAGAGGAAGTTCACGGGCGTGTTGAAGTAGTCGCTGGGGTGAACATCGGTGAAGTTGATGGGGCAGTTGGGGGTAGGCGGCGGGGCCGGCGTGCCGCAGTGATAGTCTTCACCAAACCCCTAGCCCACTCCGTTGTCGAGGTAGTTACCCACCGCGAACACGTCCCCATCAGGTATGTGTGATTGCTGCATTGAGCCGGCTATTATTGCCCACGAAAAGTGGAGACGCCAAGATTAGGCCATTTCAGGTAATCACCCTTGAGGGCCAGGGGGGAAGTCGTGCCGGTAGTTGGGGTGAGGACGCCGACAGCCATAATTCCACCCTGTGAAGAGTAGTGGTCATGCCGGTTAAAGCGCCCCCTCCTTTGAACGTGGGTAGGGACACAGGAGTAAATGTTGAGCCGTTGTAGTGGTAGACGAATGGTTGCCCCAGCATTATGCCTCCATCGAGTTCGTTTTCAGCGATATAGAAGTGGTCGGAGAGCGCACCGGGGTCTTCCGTGATAGCATCAACAGAGTCATCCAGTCCGGCGTCAGGTACGGGTATCTCTGTCCATTGGGTTCCATCCCAATGGACAAGAAACGGATATATGTGACCGGCAGGGTCGTCGTAGTACCTGCCCGCCACCCAAACATCGTTCTGTGCGATTGTAAGCACGCCATCTAATGTGACGGCATAATGAAAATGGGGGAACTCATTTGGTTGCTCTTGCCACTCGATACCATCCCAATGGTAAATAACCGGCGCAGCCCCATAGCCACCAGAGTACGGATTACTAATTGCCCAGCCGTCTGTCGGGAAATCTAATTGTCCCCCGACGAAAGTGACGTGCTCGCCCGTGCTCACGAGTGTCCATGGCCCACCTGGACTTTGCTCCTCGATTATCGCGCCGTATTCGGAGCTTCCATCGAGGAATTGTCCGAAGGCCCAGTAGCCGCCGAGAAAGTTGGTCGTGATAGAGAACAGTGCCCCCTGTACCGCACTATGAAGCTGAGGAGGAAGGTCCTCAGGGATCGTTCGTACACCATCAAAGCGCTCAATCGCGGGCTGACCATTGAAATCGACGCCAACCTCTGTTATGTCATCAGGGCCACCAGCGGCCGCACCCTTGACGTCCCCAACCAGACCTCGCTGTTCGACGAGAAACCAGAAACAATCTCGCGGCTCCTCGGTTGCCGTGGCGGTCGGCGGAGGGGTTGGGGTTGCGGTGCGAACGGGAGTGGACGTCAGAGTGGGGGTGGCACTCGGAGGAGGTGGTGTCACCGATCTGACATTCTGCACATCAGTTGTATGCCGCCCGGACGAGTTCGACGGAGTCGCCTACTGCCCAGGTGATCCCGGTACCGCCGCCGCCATCGCCTACTCCGAAGCCAGGAGCGCCCCCTACTCCTAAGAACAGGTTGGTGCCCGTGCCTACCACCACCGGCGGCACGGACTGCCAGTTGGGTTGCACGGTATTGCTGATCTCGGACGAGGGCACTATCTGTGTGTGGCCGGGCGTCTCGTCGTCCCCCACCCCTATGACCCCTCCCGCACCCAGTACCGGGTCTGTGGTCGAGGGTGCATATATGCCATTCAGTACGTACGCCTGGCCAGGGTTGATCAGGCTCCAGGTGCTGCCGTCCCCGTATCCGACGTAGGCATGTGTGCCGCTGCCGTCAATGTAGTACCCGCTCGCGTAAAGCTGGATTGCCTGGCCGTTGGGTCTGCCGGTTATAGCACGCAATTGAGACGAGGTTCCGGCCATGGGAAAGCTGACGCTCGTGCAAGTGAGGGAGCTATTGCAATGGATGGTGATAGGGCTGAAGTTGGGAGCTGGGAGGGGTATTGGTGTATCCCACAGCCCACACGTTGTTGGAATCGACGGCTATCACCCCCGTCAGATAGTTGTGGGCAGAGCCGGGGTTGGGGCTGGTGACCTCGCTCCATGCCGTGCCGTTCCAGTGCATCACCAATGTCTGCTGGTAGTAGTTGGGGCTACCTCCGGAGTGAGCCCCAACTGCCCATGCATCGCTGGGAAGTCGGCGCTGATAGATAGGAGAGAGGGAAAGCCGGAGATAGAGGGCACAGGCACCAGTGTCCAGCTAGCTCCAGCGGTGGCCTGCTGCTCGATGAGAGTCTGGTAGCTGGCGTTGAAGGAAAGGCCAGCCGCCCAATACCCGCCCGACTTGTTGCTCGTCACCGAGCTGAGGCGGTTGAGGTTGGGATCTGGGTCCTGGCTGGGCACGACCGACCAGGCGGAGCCATCCCAGTGTTCTATGAGGGTGTGTTCGTGGGAGCTGCTGTCGAAGTAGGAGCCGACAGCGGTCACATCGTTAGCGGCGTTGCCCGTGACCGAGGCGAGGGAGTTACTGCCCGTGCCTACGTTAGGGCTGTTGACCACCACCCAGTGAGCCGATGAAGGGGCTACAGGCTGGTCTGACTGCATGCCCTGCCGATCGGGGAGTGGCATCGGCGCGGCAGCCGACGTCACTCCCGCACTGTCTTTCATCCCGAGAGAAAGAACAGTAGTGAACAGGACGAATCCAACAATGAGCGATAGACCTACAGGTGTGAAGAGACGTCGCATATCCATATTCATCGTTCTCCGCCTTTCTTCTAATTGCCGCCAAAGCCGGGAAGCGCACTATGGGGGAAGGTGATGTCTATAATCTTGGCAGCCTGACCCCTGGTGACATGGTTGCCTGGACGGAAGTATGGGCGGTTGTCAGGCGGTAAGCATGGCTCGTTCGCCCCTCCGCATGGATAGCCCGATATGGCTCCGGTGCTCGCCAGTGCCTCCACCCACTGCCAGAATGTCGAGCCTGAGCCGGAGGGGGGCACGTCCTGGAACGTCTGCTGACCGGGAGGGGGTGCAGGCAATCCTTTGACGGAGGCCACTATTTTTGCCGTCTGGCCCCTCGTGACACTGGCATTGGGGCGGAAGTAGGGTAAATTGCCCGGAGGCACGCATGGCTCGCCCGGGCCACCGCACGGATAGCCACCAATTGCACCCATTCCGGCAAGCGCCTGTATGTAATCATAGAAGGTAGAGCCGGGGGCCACGTCCTGGAACCTCTGGCTGTCAAAAGGCACGCTCAGGTGAGGAGGCGCAATCCCGTCGAGCATTACCATCTTGGAAAGCTGGGCGCGGGTGACGTTGTTGCCGGGCGCAAAGTATGGCAGGTTGGCGGGAGGTACGCATGGCTGCGGTTGTCCAGTCTGTGGGTTAGTGCCTCCACACGGATATCCGCCCACCACACCCTTATTGGCGAGATGGTTTATATATGTGGAGAAGGTGTTACCTGGAGGGCACATCCCTGGAACTGCGGGCTCCATGTAGGTGTTGGCGTTGCGGTGCCAGGGGTGCCAGGGGGCAGGGTCGGGGTTGGGGTTGGGGTTCGAGTACGAGTGGGCGTGGGCGGGATTCCCATAGGAGTGGGCGTAGGTGTCTGACAAGAATCTTGCTGAGGTCCAAGGCATGAGGCCAAACCCTCTATCAGAGTAGCATCGTCTTCATTGACTAGATTGAAAAGGTAGCCAACAGCCCAGGCTGTTTCCTCATTCGCTTCCGGGGCGCCCACTGCACCGCCAGGGGCACTACCCACTCCGAAGAAAAGGTTCGTGCCTGTGCCCTGTGGGACCGGCGGCACCGACTGCCAGGTAGTGTGTGTATCGCTGACTACGGACGATGGATTAATCTGTGTGTGGCCGGGGGTCTCATCGTCCCCTACCGCTATGACTCCTCCTGCACCGAGACCTGGAACCGTCCCAGTCGGTGCGTATATGCCGTTCAGCACATATGCCTGGTTGGGAGAGTCTCACACTCCAACTCGTGCCATCGCCGTACATGACCACCGAGTGTACGCCACCCACATCCGGTGCCGTATCCGCTCGCCCACAGTTCCACCGATGAACCGTTCAACCTGCCGCTTATCCCCCTGAGCTGAGTAGTGCCGGCATAGGGGTTAGGCGTGGACACGCTCGTGCAAGTCAGAGTGCTGTCGCAATGAACGCTTATCGGAGTGAACGAGGAACCGGAGAACGGAGTAGCCCACAGCCCATACGTTGTTGGCG
This sequence comes from uncultured Chloroflexia bacterium, assembly GCA_963837315.1. Lineage (GTDB taxonomy): Bacteria > Chloroflexota > Chloroflexia > QHBQ01 > JADMIH01 > JADMIH01. The sequence goes on along the minus strand of CAWINE010000009.1, from coordinate 244,839 downwards.
TCGACAGCTACCACCGCCGTTAGATAGTTGTGGGCAGAGCCGGGGTTGGGGCTGGTGACCCACGCTCCATGCCGTGCCGTTCCAGTGCATCACCAATGTCTGCTGGTAGAAGTTGGGGCTACCTCCGGAGTGAGCCCCAACTGCCCATGCATCGGTTGGGGAGTTGGCGCTGATAGATAGGAGAGAGGGAAAGCCGGAGATGGAGGGCACAGGCACAAGTGTCCAGCTAGCTCCAGCGGTGGCCTGCTGCTCGATGAGAGCCTGGTAGCTGGCGTTGAAGGAAAGGCCCGCCGCCCAATACCCGCCCGACTTGTTGCTCGTCACCGAGCTGAGGCGGTTGAGGTTGGGATCTGGGTCCTGGCTGGGCACGACCGACCAGGCGGAGCCGTCCCAGTGTTCGATAAGGGTGTGTTCGTGGGAGCTACTGTCGAAGTAGGAGCCGACAGCGGTCACATCGTTAGCGGCGTTGCCCGTGACCGAGGCGAGGGAGTTACTGCCCGTGCCTACGTTGGGGCTGTTGACCACCACCCAGTGAGCCGATGAAGGGGCTACAGGCTGGTCCGACCGTGCCGCCGGCAGTACACCGGAATCAGGTGCGGCAAAGGTCATGCCGGCGAGAGCTATGACCAGCAGAGTAAGCGCCGCGCACACGGCCAGAACGGATAAAGTGTGGAGGTACGGATATATGGCCTTTCATTATTGTTCTCCTTTCTTGACATAGCCCACCTGATGACTTAGAATTGGGCAAAACCACCCCTCCTATAGTGTGAGCAGATAATCTGCTGACCAGGCTTCATAAGTCAGTGTAGCCATCTATCGTTTAGAATTGTTTGAAAGGCTGCGCATGAGCGAGCAGACTGAGCTTGAGATCAGCACCCTCGGCGGTTTGCGTATAGCCCTGGGCGGTCAGGCTGTAGCCGACATCGGCTCACGCAAAGCCGAGGCGCTGCTCATCTACCTGGCGTGCAGCCGCCGGCCTCAGGCCCGCGAAGTGCTGGCCGACCTCTTCTGGGACGAGCGCACGTCGCCTCAGGCCCTGGCCAACCTCAGATGGCTCCTCACCCGCCTCACCCAGCACCTAAACTCCATACCTTGCAGGTCACCCGCGCCCAGGTCGGCATGAACCCCCAGGCGCGCTGTCGCCTGGACGTGGCAGATTTCGAGGATTGTCTCCAACAGGCCAGGGCGAGCAAGTCCAGGGGCGACGGTCTTGCCCCCCATGCGGTCAAGCTTTTGGAGCAGGCGGTGGGCCTCTATTCGGGTGATTTCCTTCATGGCTTCTTCGTGCGCGAAGGTTCCGGTTTCGAAGAGTGGATGCTACGCGAGCAGGAGCGACTGCACCGCCTCGCCACTCTGGCCCTGGGCGACCTGGTGGCTTATTACAAAGAGCGCGGCGACCCCGCCATGGGCATCCAGTATGCCACCCGCCTGGCGGAGCTTGAGCCATTTGATGAGAAGGCGCAACACGACCTGGAGGAGATGCGCGCCCGTGATAGTCAGCGCCGTCCGCAGCACCTTCCTATAGCCCTCACTCCTTTCGTGGGCCGTGAGGGCGAGTTGTCTGAGCTTGTTCAGTATCTAAGCGAACCTGAGTGCAGGCTGCTGACGCTGATCGGACCCGGCGGCGTGGGCAAAACGCGACTCGGCATCGAAGCCGCGCAAGCCAGCCTCGGTTTCCCGGTGGGAGTCTATTCTGTGCCGCTCGATTCGGTGAGCGCGCCTGAATACATCTTCTCAGCCATAGCCAACGCACTGCAATTCACATTGTCGGGCGCCGAGAACCCCCAGGTCCAGCTAATGGAACGGTTGCGTGAGAAGAGGCTGCTGCTGGTGCTCGATAACTTTGAACACCTGCTGGCCGGGGGCGCCCTTCTGATTGAGTTGCTCGCGCAAGCTCCAGGCGTGAAGTTGCTGGTGACTTCAAGACAGTCGCTGGATCTGGCCGCCGAGCAGATTTATGATGTTGAGGGGCTGGAGGTGCCGCCCGCGAATGTGGCTGATGCCGAGAAGATCGATGCTTACAGCGCGGTGCGCCTCTTCTCACAACGGGCCAGGCGTGTGCTCTCTCGCTTCAAACTCACTTCCGGCGATGCGCAATACGTGGCAGGCATCTGCCGAGCGCTCGAAGGCTCGCCTCTCGCAATCGAGCTGGCGGCAATCTGGGTGCGAACGCGCACATGCGAGGAGATAGAGCTGTCGTTGGAGCATGGCATAGACCTGTTGGCAACCACCCGCCACGACGTGCCGGCCCGACACCGCAGCCTGCGCGCCGTGTTTGACCAGGCATGGCTGCTCCTCACCGGGCGGAAGCCAGAGCGCTATCTCGTATCGCGGTCTTTCGTGGTGGCTTCGACGACGAGGCTGCGCTGCGTGTGGCCGGAGCCGATAAGGCGCTCCTCATGAGGCTGGTCGAGAGGTCGCTGGTGCGACAGACGGTGGGAGGCCGCTATGACGTCCACGAGATGCTGCGCCAGTACGCCGCATCGAGGCTGGACGAACAACCGGAAGAGCGAGAGAATGCAGAAACCGAGCACAGTGCCTTCTACGCTGGGCTTGTCGAGGCGGCCTTTCCTGAGCTGGTGGGAGCGCAGCAACTGGCATGGCTGGGGCGATTGGAGCAGGAACACGATAATATCCGGGCAGCCCTGAGCAAGACCATCGCTCGGCAGAACGCGCTCGCCGCGTTACGCATGACCAGGGCGTTGCAGCGCTTCTGGTATTTCCGAGGTTACTTGCGCGAAGGCTCGAACTGGCTTGAGGCTGCGCTGGCGCTCCCCGGTGCGCAAGTAGGGCCCAACATGGAAGCCAAGAACGATATCCAGGGATCCGAGCGGGACATGCTACTGGCACGCGCCAGGGCTACGAACGCAGCCGGCGTGCTATGCCAGGACATGGGCGAGCGGGAGAAGGCTGAGGCCTTCGTCTCCGAAAGCGTGGCTCTATTTCGCTCGCTGGGCGAGACCCTGCTGCTTGCAAGCCCTCTCAACAATCTCGGCTTGCTTGCGCGTGACGGCGGTGACCTCGTACGGGCGCAAACGCTACTGGAAGAGAGCCTTGGGCTTTACCGCGAGCAAGAAGACCGGCAGAGCACAGCAGTGCTCCTGAACAACCTGGGTAAAGTCGTGCTCTGGCTGGGAGACGGGCGAACGATTGAGATTGCGCGGGCGCGCTCGCTGCTGGAAGAAAGCCTGACCCTCTTTGAGGAGCTTGGCGAATCGAGGGGAATAGCGCTGGCGCAGACTAACCTGGCCCAGGTAGCGCGAAACCAGCATGATTACTCGCAGGCGCTAACCCTGTTCAAACAAAGTCTCAAGCTCTATATTGAAGTAGGAGATAAGCGCGGCGAGGCCGAGTGCCTGGAAGGGATAGCTGAGGCCGCCTCTTCGGCAGCTCTGGAGAGGCATGATAGCGGCCTCGATGACGCTTCCCATTGGGAGAGGATAGCCACTATCCTGGCTGGCGCTGCTGCTTTGCGTGCCAGCACCGGTGCCCGCCTTTCCGAAGTAGATCGGCGTTACCTCGAACAAGCCACATCCGCGGCGCAAGCTCATACGAAAGCTGAGCTTTGGGTTTCTTACCAGGCAAATGGCCAGGCTTTACCCGAAGAGAGATTGATAGCCTGTGCTCTGGAGGTAAACCTGTCTGCACCTGAGTTTGTCCATCTGCATATTTAGTCTTACAGAATAACCCCTGCCTCCACATCCGAGCCGGGCTTGGGGCGCAGCCACAAGGCGAATAGGATGGCAACTACGCACAATAGCGCGGCGATAAAGAAGCCCGCCGTGTAAATGTCAAGGGCAGCGGCCTTGTAGATTAGCTTGTAATCGTCCTGCCTTTTGGCGAATTGCTCTGCGGTCTCGCCCGCGTTCCGGAATATCGGCGCGGGGTGGCTCGCCATCAAAGATTGGAACCTGTGCAGGCCGAGCGTGGTCACCACCGACAGGCTCACCATCATCCCGATTATCCTTGCCACGTTCACCGAAGCCGCCGACAGCGCAGCCCTCCGCAGGCCACCCCATTGCAGAGCGGTAGCCGTGACGGGCGAGATCAACAGTCCGAACCCCAGGCCGTTCAAGGCCAGCCCAAGCCAGGTCATCGGGTCGTCAGCCGAACCAATAGTCCAGTTACGCATCTCCCAGAAACCGAGCGCGGCGGAAATGAGCCCTGATATGGCTGCCCACCTGTACATGACACGTGTGCCCAGCACGCCGCCTGCGAGAGCGCCCAAAGGAATGAACACCGTCATCCGCAGGAGCATCAAGCCACCCTGCTCCGGGGTGCCATCCAGCACACTCGCCACATATAGAGGCACGTTCACCATGGTGATAATCAGCGCGGACCCCACCAGCAGATTTGTGAAATTCGCCGCCGAGAAAGGCCAGTTGCGCCCTCTGAACAAATCGAGCGGTATCAACGGCTCTGAGGCACGCCGCTGCCACCAGACGAACGCCGCGAGGAATGCTGCAGCCAGCACGAAAAGCGCCACTGTCTGAGGGGTCAGCCAATCGGCAGAAGTCTGCCCCGGCTGGACGGTGCTGAACCCGGCCCACGCGCCCACCGATCCGGGCGTGGCAAGCCCCAGCGACAGGCATAGCAGCCCCAGGCCCATCAGTACGGCACCGATCCAATCTATCTTGCCGGGGAAGCTCGGTAACCTGGGCGTGAGGAACATCAGCCCTACGAACAGCAGCCCCAGCGGAATATTTATCCAGAATATCCAGCGCCAGCCCACAGTGCCGAACACGCCATCCATATATTGCATGATCAGAGCGCCCCAGAGCGGTCCAACCACGCCTCCTGCCTCAGCAACGGCACCCAGGATGCCCAGCATGAACGGCACCCGCCGCTCCCCGAATATGTGCCGCGCCATCGCCATGCCCACCGGCAAAACGGCCCCGCCTCCCACCGCCTGCAAGCCCCTCGCGGCCACCAGCCAGCCGAGGTTCGGCGCGATTGCGCACAGCAGCGACCCCAGCATGAATATACCCAGCGAGAGGATGAATATGCGCCTCTGCCCGTATACGTCGGCCACACGCCCCATCAACGGCAACGCCACCGTGTAGCCCAGCAAATATGCAGTCACCACCCAGGCTGCCTTGTCCAGCTCGGTTATGGGGATCTGCAAGTCCTGCGAAATCGGCCAAAGAGCCGTCACAATCACCGTCTGGTCGAGCGCGGCAAGGAAAATGCCCAGCGAAGCGATAGCGATATGCAGGCCGGGGCGCATAATTGCGGATTGCGGATTGCCTGAATTGGGCGAAGCCCAAGAACCTGCGGATTGATCCGAGACGGATGGCTCGAACTACCTGGTTCTGTTCTGTAGAGGGGAGGGTTTCGCTGCTCACATTGCCATCATAGAGTATCTTTGCAAAATGAGCAAAACGCCCCCAAAGTAAGCGTTCAGACTGGAGGAGGAGATAAGGTCGTAGGGGCAGACCCGTGTGTCTGCCCTGGTGGGAGACAGAATCTCTATCCCACCAGGGCAGACACACGGGCCTGCCCCTACGACCCTGAATCTGAACTCTTACCGCTGAATGCGGAATGGGGTTCCAGCTCGGCAATCATTCCGCATTCCGCATTCCGCATTCCGCATTCGCCTACTACCTGCCTCCGCGCTCTTTCCGGCGAAAAAGCTTTTCGGTCAGGTAGGTGCCCATGAGGGCCTGCGAGGGGCGCGAACTCGCTGATGGCTTGCCGCAATTCGGCGCGCAGTCTGTCGTCTTCCTCGCTCCCGCCGTCCGGCGTGACCCAATCGAGGCGGGCGGCGTGCGTTTCGCTCAATATCTGCTCAAGCCCTGCCTCGTCCTCGTTTTCCAGCATTGTTCTCAGGTCATAAAGTACGTTGATATACTGGTCGATCCAGCGCACCAACGACTGCCTGTTGTCCATGAGGGTGGAGGCCAACATTTCGGTATCCGCCTCGACGCCCTCGCTGACGCTCCTGAACCGCCCATGAGCCAGCCCGCTCATATCGGTCCAGGCAGGGCTGCCCGCCACTGCCTTGAGGAAGGCCGCGCTGGTGACCACCGGCAGGTGGCTTACAGCGGCCAGGAACGAATCATGCTCCACAGGATCGATGAAGAGCGGCTTTCCGCCCAGCAGCTCGGCCAGGTTTATCACCGCGTTCAGCGCCTCATTACGCGCTCCGGGCAACGGCATAATACACCAGGGGGCGCCCCTGAATATATCCGCGCTTGGCGCTATATTGTCGCCGGCCACATCCAGATCCACCGTCAGCGAGAAGGGGTGCCCACCCACAAAGCTGGCCCGCCCGCCGAGCGCCTTGCGGGCTTCCGCCATCACAGGCTCTTTGAGGGCAAAGGTGTCGGTCACAGTGACACCTTCGTCAAGAAAAGGGGCGATCGCCTCCAGTACCTCGCCGCCCGCCGAGGGTGGAGTTGCCAGCACCACCAGCGAAGCCCCGCGCACGGCAGCTTCCAGGTTGCCGGCAATTTCGTCCACGCTCAGGTGCCTGCGTAAAGCGAACTGCTCCCTGCTAGAGTCTGGGGTCGAACCCGGTAACTTTCACCCCTCCAGCCTTGCCTTGTTTCAAGCCCATGCCTATGGAATTGCCTGTCAGTCCCAGGCCAATGATCGCAATCTTGTTCATCTGTTTATTATACCTCTTGAGCATCCGCCCGTGCAGACACCAGGATCAGCAGTGGCTTCGATAACACTTCCTAATTAACATACCCAATAATAGCCGGAATGGTTTCGCCTGGCATGAGCCAGGGGCTAACTCCACTCCTTACTATTAGTCTCTGGTCCATGACGCCCGGCCCATTTTTTGGGGACCAACGCCAGGGCTTTGAAGGACTATAGTCTCTAGTAGCCAACACTGCATGTGAGCTATGATTCACAGTGAGGCGGAGTATCTTCCGCTGTCTATAAAGTCAACTATACCAGGCGGGCAGAGTATTGCGCTTTCCAGGTTACAAGGGTCCGGCAATAAGTTGCTCAAGCAACTTACATTTTCAGTGCATGGTACGACGCCAGGCACGGGCGATTATATGATCACGGACATCGGGAAGATTCTAACGTACCGAAAGCGCCACTATTTGCTGCTACCCGTAATGGCTCTTACCATGTTGCCCCCACTGCTGGGCAGCTTGTCCAATCCTAACTCACTTGCCAATCTCATACTCTTCACCATTGTCTCAAGTGCCGCCATTCTCTTTTATTTCCTTTGGCTGTCAAATCGAGAGGGGCAATGGGCCAAAATAACGGTGTTCGTGGTCGGCGGTGGGATATGTATGTGGTACACATATCTGTTCATGGGTGAGTTTCAAAACGCCTATATGTCGGTCATGATTTTGGTAGTAGTTATTTTCTTGCTCCTGGGACCAAGATACGGCCTGGTGATGCTCGGCTTTATCCTGATCTCAGATCTCTATTATCAGGTGGCCAATCCCGGTGCTAATGTTTTGGACAGCATCATCACATTTTCGGTGGAGGCGACGGTGGGACTGCTCTCATGGATTTTCGTTTCAGCAGCCAACGATATGCGACAAAGTGCCGAGCACTCTGCCTCCCAGGCTCGTGATGCTATGAGCGAAGCCCAACGTTTGGCAGCCGAAGTTAGCATGCTAAACAAGATGCTGATAAGCTCTCAGGACCGTGAGCGTCGAGAGCTGGCGCGAGACATCCATGACGGCCCCTTGCAGTCTCTTGGCGTGGAATTGCTGGCCGTTGAGCGTGCCAAGAGGCGATTGGAAGCCGGCGAGTACGAGAAGGCCGGTGAAGAGCTTGAGTATCTGCGAGGGCTCGCCAGGGAAAATGTGGCCGGCCTCCGTGATACGGTTAACAGCTTACGCAACTCCCTCCTCGACAGCGGTATAGAACCGGCTTTACAAAACCTTGCTCGCAAAACCCAGGCAGCTACGGGAACGAGCGTGGAAGTAAGAATCCGGCTCGATCCGCAACATGCGCTTCCTGATAGCCTCACGGCCTGCATCTACCAACTGGCTGTTGAAGGCCTGAACAACATCAAAAAGCACGCACGCGCAGACAACGCGACCCTGATCCTGGAGGGCACACGCGAAGAGGTCATTTTGCGTATCAGCGACGATGGCCAGGGACTAGATTACGAAGAGGCTATGAGCCAGGCTATTATCCATGGGCATATAGGCCTATACAGCATGAGAGAGAGGGTAGAAGAGTTCGGGGGCACCATGTCCGTGGTATCTGTGCCCGAGCAGGGCACAACCCTGGAATTTACCTTCCCACGACCTTTCCGGGTTGTGATTGGCACGCGATCGTCCGGCCCGCTCGTGTAAACGAGCGTGTAACGAGTATTGAAAAGTGGGCACGAAGGTCACTTACAGTGACCTTCGTGCCCACTTTTCAATGAGATTCGAGCTAATCCCTGGCCAGGAAGAAGAACTCGGTCAGCGCCACGATCGTAAAGACCAGCAGCGCATTGAGCCAGTTGAGCACTCCCAGCGGGGTCATGCCCATAATGCACACCACGAACAGCGATAGCAGCGCGCCCTGGCGTAGCGCCCTTATCATCCCCACGGTGGGCGATACAGGAGGCAGCAGCCGCTTGCTCAACGCACCCAGAGGCACAGCCAAAGCCGATGCCAGCGCCGAGAATACTATGACGAGAAACAGCACATAAGAAAAGAAGGATGCGCCGGTCCGCTCAGGCGCGCTGACGAATATCAAGACGTAGCCGAGCAGTGCCCACGAGCCCGCGCCCACCAGGGGCAACGGGCCCAGCTTCAGCGCGAGGCTGGCCGGCAGGAAAATCAACAGCGGTCCAACGAACATAAGCATATAGGCTACCACACGATCGGTGGCCCAGACGTTCCCTATCGCGGTCAAATTCGTGATCGAAAGATAATAGAAGAGCAGAGCCAAAGCCCCAACTCCGGCGATTTCGGAGCAGGTAGCAACCAGTAGTAGCTTGGTGTTGCCGGTCATGTTCCCCTCGTGTGAGACGTTGAATGTAGAAGGTAAATTACCAGAAAAGGGAGAGGACAGGAGCCCTTTTGCACAATCGACCTGGTTTCAGCCCCGGTCGCTGTCGATTGTGTCTTTGAATATAGAGAGCGTACAGGTTATTATGAGGCCTGACAAGACCGCGTGAAACATGTAGGGGCACCCATGTGGGGCCCTGTCCCTACATGCTTTGTTAGACACTGTTATGATCCCGCGGAGCAAGTGTCGGAAGGAGCGTAGCATCTTGGACTTACCTCAATATTATTCCATGCGGCCTGCCGCGGAGTTGGACACAGACACGATAGCATCCTTCGAGCGATTATTTGCTGAAGCGGTCGAGCATGGTACTGGAGCAGAGATAGACTACAAGCTCCAGGCCCCCAAATGGCAGTTCCTTTGCTATCTATGCGACACAAAGGGCATTCTGATGCACGGCTCCGGCAACCCAAATATAGGGGAGTTCGAGCCTCGCCAATCCAACGACATCGAGGAGTTCGGAAATCGCCGCGCCGTATATGCGGCCTCCGATGGCCTGTGGGCGATCTACTTTGCGGTCATGGACAGGGACCGCTACGTAACTTCGCTGATGAACGCTTGCTTTCGGGTCATGCAAGAGGATGGAAAATGGGGCAATCCGTATTATTTCTTTTCGATTAATGGCGATGCCATACCCCACGAGCCCTGGCGAAATGGGACGATTTATCTGCTCCCACGCGATACTTTCGAACAGCAGGCTACAGTGCATCTTCGAGGTATGGAGATCGAAATCGCGCAATTGGCAAGCCTTGTGCCTGTGAAGCCGCTCGCGAAGCTGGCGGTTGCTCCCGAGGATTTCCCATTCCTATCGCAAATCTACCCACACGATCCGAAGGTGATCCAGGAGCGGGCCGCTCGCGACCCCGGCGGCTTCCCCTGGCTGGACGAGCCCATATCCAGCGAAACTTCCGCTTAGCCCACCAGGGTACCAGGGTTGATTACTGTCCAGGACCATTAGACCAGACCTTGCTATTGCGTGCTGCTGTCTGATGTCTATATAATTGCTTTGCTCTACCCTTATTGTGGTAATTGCAATCTGCGTGAGTGCCCGCAGTCCGAAGTAATTTCTCGCACTTTCTCGTTTGCCCGGTAAATCGATCCATGACCTGTAACCGATATATTCGGGCTAGTAGTAGGTGATAAGATGCCTCAGCGTATTCGTTCGTCGGCCTCGGCGAACACGGCAACCGGTCTCTTCTGTTTGTCTCTATTCCTTATAGTCGCTCTCATTGTCCTCGGCTCGATCAACGTCCCCACCGGCGCTGATGCGAGCACAAATCCCCCTGCCGGAAGCAGCGATAGAGGTTCATCCGCGCCGTCCACCCTTCCGCCCATCCCTGCGGGTATGCCCGCCTACTTCAACTTCGGCCTGTTCAACACAGATGTCAACAGCGCGCCCGCTGCTATCCCCTGGGATTTCCGGTACCAATACCTGGCCGGAGGGGTGAACACCGGCAACGGCTGGGCTACATGGAACAACCCTCCCGGCCAGTACGCCACCAACTATATCCAGGACGCTCGCTCAAAGGGCATGATACCCGCATTCATGTACTACCAGATATTGCAGTCTGCTCCCAACTATGACGAGTACCAGAACATGCAGAGCGCCGGCACGATGTACTCTTACTTCGCTGACTGGAAGCTACTGATGACCAAATGCGCGCAGTCGGGAGGCACTATCGTGGTCATGCTGGAAGGCGATCTTACAGGCGTGATGCAACAACGCTCCACCAACGATGATGCCACCACGGTCCACGCGTCCGTGGCCTCTTCGGGCTATCCCGATGCGGCCGGTTATGGCGATAACTTCAAAGGCATTTACCAGACGATGCTCCATATGAGGAACCTGTATGCCCCCAACGTGCTGGTAACTCTTGACGTGAGCGATTGGGGTGAGGGCGACGACCTGGTGCTGTCGCTGCATGGCGATCCTAACTACAACTGGCAGCACCACGCAGATAGGACGGCTGCCTTCCTCAATAGCCTGGGGAGCGGGTTCAACATGCTATCGTGGGATCCTTCCGACAGGGATGCCGCCTGGTACCAGGCAACGCGGGGCATCAATAACTGGTGGGACGACACAAACGTCACCCAGCCCACGTTCAACACGATGGGAGCGTGGATCGGAAGGATAGTGCAGGAGACCAACAAGCGTGTTGTTATGTGGCAGGTGCCCAACGGCAACAGGGTCTACAGAACCGAGAACAACACCAACGGCCACTGGCAGGACAACCGTACCGAGTATTTCCTCAACCCGACCACAGGGAGGCAGCATGTACAGGATTGGGCCAACCTGGGCGTGCTGGGTATCTGGTGGGGAGCAGGCGAAGGCGACCAAACCCACTACGACGACTCCAATGGAGACGGCATCACGAACCCATCGCCTATCAACGGCAATAACCAGATAGCCCAGTACGCCGACGACGATGGAGGCTATATCAGGGTTGGAAGCAGCGCCTATTACACGCAAGGCCCTGTTCAATTGCCCGGCAGTGTGCCCCCGACTCCCACGGCCACGCCAATCTGCGGAACGGCTTTTGCTGACGTCCCTGCGGGCAGCACCTTCTACCCGTACGTTACTTGCCTGATTTGCCAGGGAATCGTCAGTGGCTACGCGTGCGGCGGCCCCGGCGAGCCTTGCGATCCCGCCCATAATCCATATTTCCGCCCCAATAGCTCTGTCACAAGGGGGCAGCTCGCCAAAATCGTCTCACAGGCGGCGGGTTTCACCGGGCAGATCACTCTCCAGACTTTCCAGGATATAGCTGTCGGTTCCACATTCTTCAGTTACGTGGGACGTCTAGCCACGCGCGGCATCATGGCGGGCTATACTTGCGGCGATCCTGAGCCCTGTGTGCCACCCCTCAATCTTCCCTATTTCCGCCCTAACGGCCACGCAACACGCGGCCAGATGGCCAAGATAGTCTCCAAAGCCGCCAACTACACGGAACCCGTCAGCGGGCAGACATTCCAGGACGTGCCCCCTGCCTCGACCTTCTACGATTACATCGAGCGCCTCGCAAGTCGCGGTATTATAGGCGGCTACTCGTGCGGAATGCGGAATGGTGAATTCGGAATGCGGAATGAAGAGACGCCGGGCACTATTCCGCATTCCGATGAGCCGTGTGTACCGCCTGCCAACCTGCCTTATTTCCGCCCCAATGGCACCGTCACGCGAGGCCAGACAAGCAAGGTGGTGAGCAGCGCTTTCTTCCCGCAGTGTGCACAGTCATTGCGTCACTGATACGAGAATGCAGCCGGGAATTGCTGACCAGCCCCTCCTTTATCAGCATCGCTTCATCATACATTGATGTGTAGCGCCGATTAAGAGCAGTTGCTAAAATGGCATAGGGTTCTGCTTCGTCTGACGACTAATTGCGGTCGTTCGCACAGGCCCTGTTAGCCCCAGCTGACGTTCACGGAGAGTTTAGTGTCCAAGAAGCCGGGAAATCATCAAGAAGAGAATGGGTCCCTTGCCATAATTCATGCCGAAGGCGGCATAAAACGCGCTCGCTACGTAGAAGCTGCGATGAAAGATGCCGTCTATGAAGTCCTGGAAGATGATGGAAGCGTTTATGGGGAAATCCCAGGCTTCTGCGGTGTATATGCTAATGGCCTTTCACACCAGGAATGCAGCAGGGAGTTGGCCGAAGTTCTGGACGAGTGGTTACAACTCCGCTTAGCATGGGGACGTGAGATTCCTATAGTTGATGGTATCGACTTAAACCACGGGTAGGCGCGCTGAGCCAGGATGCCACCGTTTGGCCCCTTTACTCGCCGTGATCAAACCCATTATCTACGATAACTTGGATTTACCGGTCCATATTCAGGCGGTAAGCACCAGTTTTTGGATAACGGCCGTATTACCCCCGCACCAGGGAGATATTGGCATAGGGCTGCTCGGTCGCCTTCTCAGCCAAGCTCAAATCGAAAGGGACGCTTGGGAGAAACTCTAATATTGACCATCACATCTCCCCCATTACGATCTTCGATCCTGTCCCCGTCTTGATAATATTTATCCGCGTGGGGAACTCGTCCTTTAGCTCTTCGATATGGGTGATCACGAGGATCTTCTCGAAGTCATCCTGGATGGAGCGTATCGCGCCGACAAGCTTCTCGCGGCCCTGGCCGTCCTGGCTGCCGAAGCCTTCGTCGATCACAAGGGTCTGTAGCTGCGTGCCCGCTCGCCGCGCCAGCAGCTTGCTGAGGGCAATTCTCACCGCGAAGTTCACCCGGAACGCCTCACCACCGCTGTACATCTCGTAGCCCCGCACGCCCACCTCGTCGGCGACACGTATCTCCAGCGTCTCGATTACGCTCTTACCGTCCTTGGCGTCCTTCTGCGTTTCCATTTGCACGCTCATCCGGCCATCGGTCATCCGGTGGAGCAGGGCGTTGGCCTCTTCTTCCACCTCCGGGATGATATTCTCGATAATCATCGCCTGGATGCCCTTCTTGCCGAAGGCGTAAGCGAGCTCTTCGTATATCGCTCGCTCGTCCGTGCATCCTGGTACTCGGCTGCGTAACGTCTCTTCTCTTCCTGAAGCCCATCGCAATACGCAAGCTTGTTCTTCAGCTCCCCTCGCTCTTCGATGAACGTGTGCACCTCTTTGGCCAGGATCGCCTCTTCCTGTTCCCTGGCCTTGCGCTGCTCTCTCACCTCCACCAGTTGCGCGGCCTGCGGGACCAGCAGCGTCTCTTCTTCACGATCGCTCTCCTGCTCGGCCCTCAGCATGGCCAGCGTTTGCGCCGCCTCGTCCAGGTCGGCCAGCACCACAGGCAAATCGCGCTCCACGTTTACCAGGTCGTAGTATTTGCGCTCGTACCCCTCGGGTCTCAGCACCTCCAGGCGTCGAGCTATAAATTCGTGCGCACCGGCGTCGTAAGAGAGGCTCTTCATCTGACCGGCCACCGCCACCAGCTTGCCGCGGGCATCGTGCGCGAAATCACCATCAGCGAGCCGTGTCTGCACCATCACCAGGGCAGCTTCTTCCTTCGAAAGATCCTGCTCGTCCTGATCGACTTTCGCCAGCTTTTGCTTGAGGACGGCTTCGCGCTCACGGTGCATCTCCAGTGGCTTCAACTCGTCCTGCTCTTTGCCGTACAGGTTGATGATGGACACCAGTTGCTTGTTCACATCGTCAAGCTCACGTTGCTTTTCGCTGTACTCGCGCCTTCTGTCGTCGATATCGCGCTGGTACGACTTTGAACCCTTCGCAGCGCGTCCTCGCTGAGAGCAGTGCCGCACAGCGGGCAGCCTACATGCTCTTTCGACTCGGCATGCGCGGCCAGCAGCATATCAAGCTTCTGGCGGATTACTTTGCCCTCTTCGCCAAGCGCGTTGCGCTCACGCGTGAGAGTTTGCACGCGCACGTCGAGCCTGTCACGCTCGCAGCGAGTATCTTCGTGCTGTTGTTGCAGCTTCATGAGCCTGTTGAGCTTATCCAGCGTCTCGGATAGCTGGCTCTCAAGCACCGAGCGGCCCTGCAAGCTCTGGCTAAAGCGGCGTATCTGCTCCTCGCGCTGCCGCCTTTCGCTGTCAAGCCTGATCCGCTCGCCGTCAAGCTCTTTCTCGATGCGCATCTGCTCCACTTGCAGAACATGGAGCCTGCTCTTATCCTCATTCAGCGCTCGGTCCCGCTCTTGAGCTTCTTGCAATTCGGCATAGCCGGCCTCGATCTCTACCCGCTGCGCTATCAATTGTTCGGCGTTCTTGCGCTTGTCGGTGTCGCGCACGATCTTGGTCTTGACGATATCCATGCTCCGCTCGCGCCTGGCAACGCGGTCGCGTATCTCAATGAGCCTCTTTTCGCTGGCTATCAGCGATTGCTCGTAAACGCTTATCTCAGCAAGCTCGGCTCGTGCCTCGGAGAGCGCGCTCTGCTTGCCAACCAATAGCTCCTCGACTTCTTCTAGCCTTTGCGCATGGCCCGGCCTGAGGAGTAGCTCACGATCGATCCTATGCAGAGTATTCTCCAGGTCCGACATCTTGAGGCGGCGCGAGTGGGCCTCGTCCTTAGCCTCCTCTTCCAGTCTCTCGTACTGTTCGAGGCCCAGTATTTCCGCAAGCACCTTCTTTCGGTCTGCGGGGCTTTTTACCGTGAACGAATCGGCCTTACCTTGCATGATGAAAGCCGAATTGACAAAAGTCTCGTAGTCGATCTTCAGTAATTGGCGTATCCGCTCCTGGCTCTCTCGTATCGTAGCGCCGCTCAAAGTCCGCCACTGCTCGGAGCCCGCCACTCCCTCGCCGATCTGTACCTCAAGCACGGTGACACCTGCTTTGCCCTTCATGGCTCGCTTGCGTATCACGCGGTAGGCGTCGCCGTTCAGTATGAACTGGAAGTCCACCTCCATCTCGGTAGCGCCCTTGCTGATAAGCTCGTCGTCAATAAAGCGGTCGCGCGCCTTGCCCCAGAGCGACCACGTGATCGCCTCCAACAAAGCTGACTTACCCGCTCCGTTCTCGCCCGAAAGGCAAGCCAGGTGCACCCCTGTAAGGTCCAGCACCTCGGTGGTATCGCGATAGCACATAAAATTGCGGAGTGAGAGTTGAACGGGAATCATGGGTTAGTCCTTAGTTGTGCCAGTTGCCAGTTGTCAGTTGCCAGTTGTCGGCTATGGTCCGTCATCGATCGTCTACTGACAACTGACAACTGACAACTGGCAACCGGCGACCAGCTATGGCACAATCTGCCAATCCATCGGCAGCCGGTAATGGTAGAGCCGCTCGGTCGGCTCGCCGCCTTTGTGGATGCGGCCACGGTCCTGGCGGCGTACGTTGTCGTAGGTGTTATGTATCTGAATGATGCGCCGTTCTTTCAAGTTGAAGAGCACAAGACCTGCTTTTACGGACTGGAGGCTGGCGTTACGCGTCGTCTCGTCCACCACGCGGAAGGCCGGTATATTGTGCTGGGTCCCCTGCTCGTCGGCGTAATCGATCATAGTATGTATGCGCTCGTAGTTTCCATCGCCGTTGTGCTCGTCGAATAGGGCAAGGCTGCTCATGACATTATCTTTTAGATCGCTGTCGTACGCCTCGGAGGCCGTAAGCAGAGACTCCAGGTCGGATGGGAATTTGCTGCAAGCTGCCACAAGGGCCTTTAGTGCGTTGCAAGGCGCGACGAAGCTTACAGTCCCTTGCTTATCTATTATGGTAAATCTCATCACGAACATATATGGAGATAACCTTCGTCTTTCATCGTATAAAAAGAGGCCGAGCAGCCAAGACCGCCCCGCCTGCGAACCGAACATTCGTGCATATTTGCTATCTATATTTTACCATATCCGCTGGGGCCGTCGCCATCGGAAAGTGGTTTTCCACACGTTGGTAGTGCGTCCGAAATCCTGTGGGACCAAATAAGAAACTACTGTGCAACGGCAAGGTCACCGACCGCTGCCTCAGGATTGTCTATATATCTGCGCATCTCTGCGGCCAGAGGGAAGGTCCGCCAGCGTGCCCCGCCTCCATCGCGGACAAGCTGGTAGATGCCCAGGTCAAGCAGATAGTCCTGAAGCGGCCTTCGTCCCCAACGGTAGTCCCAATTTATCATGGTAAACATGGGGAACCAGGTATAACCGAGCACAGGTACTCCTTTGGCGCGCAATTCTTTGATCATAGCGAGAGATGTCTTCAGCCAGCTCGAGCGGGCCGCTTCAGAATTGCGCGCGCTCGTCTCTGTTATCATGATAGGCGCGCCATAGCGGCTGTAGAAATCCTCCAACATGACAGCGAATCCCGCGCCATCCTGCTCGACCGCCCTCGACGCCACTTTTCCGCGCTCATTGAGATAGACCTCCTGGGTGGACCATTGAGGGTAAAAGTTGAGGCCCATGACATCGATGGATATGGCGCGGCGCGCAATCCGTTCGAGACGACGCGGGCGCGCCCCGCCGGCCAGCAGCCAGTCGAAGAGAGGGTGCTCAGGGGTGGCGCGCCCTGTGATGAGGTCGAACACCACAAACCCCTTCAGTCGATTCTGCTCGGCCAGCCCCGCCAGGGCTGCGTCTGCGGCTCTGTGGATACCCGTGGCTTCTACATGCACTATTCTGGCCTCGGGTTGGGTTTGGCGGAGAGCCTCAAGGGTGTCCAAAATGCCCTCCGCAAGCTGCAAGAGGAGCCTGACATAGCCACGGTCACCGTGCAGGTATGGCGGCCAGGCTCCCGTTAGCCCGCAAAACGAGGCGTTCACCAGGGGCTCGTTGCAGGGGGTGTACCAGTGCACCAGCCGCCCGTAGCGCTCGGCGAACGCAGCCGCGTAGGTGGCTACCGCACGGGGATAATCCTTATTAGCGAACTCGCGCCACAGCCAGAAAGGGCAGCCGTAGTGCAGCAGATCGATGATAGGCGTTATGCCCAGCTCCTCGACGATATACGGAATCACCTGGTCGGTCCAGCGCCAGTCAAATTCGCCAGGGAGCGGCTCAACGCGGTACCAGGGCACACCCCATCTGAGCGCTTTCACGCCGAGGTCCGGCGCGAGGGCCAGGTCCTCGCGCCAGTGCCGGTAGTGGTCCATGAGTTGGTACTCGTCAAGTGCGCGATGGCCTGGCCGGGTCTGCGGAACAAAGGTGTCCTCTACGCCGCTGGCCCATACGAAATCGGTGGCTCGGGGGCCTATGTCCATTACTTTCTCTAAGATGTGCCTTGATCGTGCACTAATGGGCCAATTCATATACGCGAACGTAATCGAAATTAGCTGTGAAGCCGGAGCCGCCCATCGACACCAGGCCGATGCGGGCACTATTGCCCAGATTGTGTGTCCATACGCCGCCTCGCTCCCACGTCAAGCCGTCCTGGCTCGTGTAAGCCCGGTACAGCTCCTCACCATGCTGCTCAGTGCGAGCGATTCGCAGATAGGTCCAATCGCCGGGAGGCCCGACCACTGTATTGCCATAGCGCGGGTAACCGGCCGGCACAGGGAATAGCTCCTTGGCGAATTCGGTCTGGCGCGTTTCGAAGATTGACACATCACCAAGCTTGATATAGTTGTCATCGTTGCCATAGATGACCAGCCCAGCCTGCACGTAGTTGAAACAGCAGCCCTCAGGCGGCACGTTGACATTGACTTTTATGTCAACCAGGTAATCGCCGTGAGGGGTCGGCTCGGTGAGCACGGAGGCATTGTTGCTATCCTCGTGAAGGTCGGCGTTCTGGGTATCGAAGTGGAAGGTGCCACCCCCCTCGCCATATGTGCTCGGGTCAGGAGGACGTACCCAGCTCCATTGCGGGCTGAGGCTCGTGCCATTGAACTCGTCCGATAGCCTGCCGATAGAGGCGCCCGGCAGATCAGGTTGGGCCGGGTGAGGGCGGTAGTTTGTGCGCTCGCCCGGCTGGGCGGCGGGCGCCTGCTGGGGAGTATCAGACGCCCACTGGCCGGCACGCACCGTCGGCCAACCACCTATCCAGTCGAGCGCGTCCATCATCAGATGGCGCTTGTTGATCTGAAGGGGGTTCGGCTGGGCGAAATAGGGATCATTGCGGTCGATGGCGTGGTAGACGAACCAATCCTGCCCGCTGAAATCGGTGAAGACAGCGTTATGGCCCGTGCCCACCCACTGGTTGCCGTTCATCGAGATAGCGGGTGTACCCCCCACGCGGCCATCCAGCATGGACGCTCCTTCCCGGTCCAGATAAGGGCCCAGCACGTTGGCCGAGCGCCCTACGAATACGCTGTAGCCCGTGAGGGGGCCGTTGCAGCAGTTGGTGGCCGAGGCGAACAGGTAGAAATAGCCGCCGTGCTGAACGATATAGGTCCCTTCGTAGCGGTTGGCGATAGTGATCTGCACCTGGCTGGCCGGGTCGGAATGGAGGCCGTCGGGCGACAATGTGCGGGCCGACACGCCACCGAAATAGCTGCCGTAGAAGATATATTTCTGTGCACCCACTTGAACCACGTCGGGATCGTACACCCACCGCCGCGAGCCGGGACAGCATGGCGCCTCGTGAGGCTCTACCACCGGGCCGCCGCTATCGGTCCATGGGCCGGTGGGGCTTGCGCTGGTGGCCACGCCTATGGCGCTACCCCCTCCCGGCAAGCTGGTATCGGAAGCGGTGTAATACAGATAATACTGGCCATTGAAGAACCTGATGTCGGGAGCCCACAGGCCTGCGTTGGAAGCCACCCAGGACGGTCGTGAGGTGAACGCATCACCCATGTATGTCCAATGAGTGAGGTCGTACGATTTGAGCATCGGTATCAGGTGGAAGTTGAGGTCACCGTTAGGGTTACGGTCCTGGTCGTTGAGCGGGTCGGTGGTGCAATAGACATACCAGTAGGGATCGCCAGGCTGCTGGCCTTTGATAATGGAGGGGTCGGCGCAGCTCTGGACAAGCCCGTCGCCGGGTATCTGCACAGGCAAAGGGTTTCGGTAGACGCCGGTGCCAACGTGATCGCCGCCAGGAGCTGTGGCCGAAGGCATGGCTGCTATCGCGGGGCTGCCTACGACAAGCAGGAGCAAGAGAAGCTGCACCAACAAGGCAGGTACGAAGCGAGTTATGCGAGAGAGGTGTGATTTCATCCCATACTCCTTTATTCTGAGAAATGAGATGTGATTAATGAGATAGGGTTGGACTTTGTCTTATCTTCTCACAACTCATTTCTCATTTCTCACATCTTAGTTAGTGTCTACTTGGGGTCTGGTTGGAGGCCGACCGTGGGGCCGTCCACCACCGGCTTACCATCCTTCCACTCGAGTCTATCTATCCACATGTTGCGGGCGCTCCCCTGCGTACCCGCCGAGGTCACCTGCCAGGAGTGGTAGACGATCCATGAGTTGCCCGCGTGGTCCTGCACAATGGCCTGGTGGCCGGGACCGATCACGAGAGGCGGTTTGTCCATCTTGCTTGCCAGGATGGGGTTCTCGGGGGCTTGGGTGCACGGTCCCTTGGGCGACTGGCAGGTGGCGTAGCCCACGGCGTACTCTTCGCCCCCGTAATTGTTGGCGGAGAAGAAGAGGTAATATTTGCCGTCTTGCTTCCACATAGTGGGCGCTTCAACCACGTTGCCCTCCCAGGCGTGGTCGTTTTGTATCAGTTGGGTGGGTTGCCCGGTCACGCTCAGGCCGTCAGGCGCAAGCTCTTGAGCCCACAGATATGTGGCGAGGTTGCAGCAATTGCCGTCGTTCTTGAAGTAGAGGTAGAGCTTGTTGGCATCGCGGAAGGCGTCGGGGTCGATCGTGCCGCCCATGTCCGACTGGCACACCAGCGGCTTGGTGTTTGCGTCGTGGAACTTGGCGTCGGGCTTGTCCGCGGTCGCCACCCCCACGCACTGCTTATTCGAGGCCTTGTCGCGGGCCACATAGTACATAACGTACTTTGCCCCGATCTTCATTACCTCGGGCGCCCAAACGTTATTACCGCCCAGCTTGGCCCACGAGGGGAGCGCGGGCATGGCGTCAGTAAGCGTAGTCCAGTGCACCAGGTCGGTGGAGCGCGCCTCCTGTATGTTCTCCCCGGAGCCGTTGGTGGCGTATGCGTAGTAGGTGTTGGTGTCCGACAGCACGAAGGGGTCGGGGAAGTCGGACTTTATCACGGGGTTCTGGAACTCACCTCCGCCGGCAGCCACAGTACCCGACACAGGGGTCTGCGCGCCCTGGGTAACCGCCGTTGGGCTGAGACTTTCTGTGGTAGATTGCGCTGCGGCGGTGGTGGGTGCTCCCGCCGTCGAAGTGCCGGCACCCGTTGTGAGCGTGACCGGCAGCGTAGGCGTGGCCTGCCCGCTGCTGTCGCACCCCGCGAGGGAGATTAGCATCAGCAATGCGAACAGCGCTGAACGTAAAACTTGAAACTTGAAACTTGAAACGTAAAGCTTGAGGTTAGCGCTCAATTTGTACCTGATGCTCATAAGGTTACTCAATTCTTTTCGTCCGCAATCCATCTCTGTTGTCCGCATTTCACGCTTTACGCTTTACGCTTTACGTTTTACCCTTTCAGTCCCGTGCTGGCGATGCTCTGCACGATATAGCGTTGCAAGATCAGGTAGAGGAGGAGCACAGGTATGGCCACCACGACGGCACCCGCCATGATCAGGCCATATTCGGCGGTATAACTGCTCTTCAGAGTGTTCAGACCGGGCGGGAGGGTTTGCAGCACGCGGTCTTTGAGTATGAGGAATGGCCACAGAAAGTCGTTCCAGCTTGCCAGGAAAGTGATAACCGCAAGCGTTGCGAGTGCGGAGCGCGACAGCGGCAGCACCACCATATAGAAGATCTGGAACTGGTTTGCCCCGTCGATCATGGCGGCCTCCTCCAGGTCTTTCGGGAGGCCCTCGAAGAACTGCCGCAGGAAGAAGACACCAAACACTCCGCCCAGCCCCGGCAATATGACTCCGCCCCAGTTGTTGATCAGGTGGAGGAAGTTGATTGTGAGGAAGTTGGGGATGATGAACATGAAGCCGGGCACGAAGAGGGTCATCAGCATGATGCCGAAGATGAGGCGGCGGCCCGGAAAGTCCATGCGCGCATACGCATAAGCCGCCAAGGAGGCAACGACGAGGGTAAGCACGGTGGACATTGTAGCGATGATCAGGCTATTCAGGAACCAGCGGGCCACGGGGGTCTGCTCGTTGCTGAATAGCCTGGCGTAGTTGTCCAGGGTGAAGGTCTTCGGTATCCATTCGATCTGCTGCGAGAAGAGCTGCGACGTCGGCTTGAGCGAAGTGGAGATCATCCAGAGGATGGGCAGCAGGAAAATCAGCGAGACCAGAATCATTATCGCGTACAGAATCACGCGCTGCAACGTGCCGCGGTTGCGACCGGCAACCACCGTTACCTCTTCGCGTGAGCGCGCACGACTAACCTGTTCGGTAGTAGCAGTGGCCATGGACAGCTCTCCTTCACTGAGAGGAAAGGACTGAGGACTGGTTTGAACGGTCCTGCTCAGTCCTCAGTCCTTTCCTCTCGGTCCTTCGACTTAGCTCCGCTCGCGGAACAGCCTGAAGTTGATGTACGACACCACGATCATGATGAGCGCCACCATGAGCGCCTCGGCGGCCGCTCTTCCCTGGTCTGCGGAGCCTGTGAAGCCCTCCAGATATATCCTGTACATGATCGGCTCGGTACCGCCTCCCCCGTTGGGGCTTGGCGGGTTGCCCCCCGTCATAAAGAAGGGCTGCCCGAAGAGATTGAACGACGCGATAATCGTGATGGTGACCACGAACGCGAGCACGGGCCGCAGCATGGGCAGGGTGATGCGGAAAAAGGCCTGCGTGCCCGTCGCTCCGTCGATGGAGGCCGCTTCGTATAGCTGGTCGGGGATGTCCTGAAGAGCAGCGAGCAGGATAATCATGTTGAAGCCCACCGTCCACCAGACGGTAGCCACCACGATTGCCAACCAGGCCCACGGGAGCGTTGAGAGCCAGCGCGGAGCCTGGCTCACGCCTAGAAGATGGGTCAGGTAGTAGTTGATGAGGCCGCCCTGGCTCTGGAAGATCCACCACCAGAGGATGCCTATCACCGACACGGATAGGACCCACGGGGCGAAGTATATGCCCCTGAAGAGGTTGACCCCCTTTACCCTGGTGTTGAGGAGCACCGCCAGCAGCATTGAGAGTATGACGAGAGGAGGCACGCTATATAAGACGAACTGCACCGTATTGAGCAGGGCGTTCCAGAAGGTGTTGAAGTGCACGTTGTCGGGGTTCAGCACGTTTGTGTAGTTGGTAAGCCCGATGAAGTGATTTGTGGCGGGCGTGAGTATATCGTACTGCTGGAAGCTGATAAGGAGGCCGTTGATAAAAGGCCAGCCGATAAAGGCAGCGAACAGGATGAGGTGAGGCAGGATGAAAAGGTAAGGCGTCAGGCTAAACTTGCGCCTGTTGGGCTTCGCGCCTGCTATCCTCGCTTGCGTTTGGGCTACCGTTGCCATATGCGCACCTCTGTCAGTAGTCGGTTGCCGGTTGTCGGTTGTCAGTAGTTACAGTCGTCCGTAGACGGACAACTGACTACTGACAACCGATTACGTCTCACATCTTACGCATCGCCGTCTAACTCCTAAGGAGTAGTTGTGCCACCGGCCGTAGGGGTGGTCCCTCCTCCTCCCGTCGTCGGGGTGGTCCCTCCACCCGCAGTGCCAGGTGTACCAGTAGCAGCGGGCGTTGCCGCGCCACCACCCGTTCCGCCAGTGGACGGAGTTGCGCTGCCGCCTGTGTTGGGCGTTATGGTAGGCTGAGCCACGCTGCCTGGGGTGTCCCCATATCGAGCCTTGTTCTCAGCGAGGATGCTGTTGGCCTTCGTTGCCGCATCGTCGAGAGCCTTCTTGATGTCGGTCTGCGTGCCGGCCATGATGCCGCCTATCGCGTTGCCGAGCGGGCCGAACGCATCAGCGATGCCAGGGATGGGGGGCGGGAAGACGGGGTTCTCAACGGCCTTGGAGAGCACGGCCTGCGGCATCGCCTGGAACGCGGCGCTGCTGCGTGCCTTGTTGCTCATCGGTATGTTGCCTGCCTGCGCCCACGTCACAGAGTTGTCGACCAGGTACTTGATGAAGATGCCGCTGGCGGCGTCCTTGCAGGGGTCGGGGTTCTTCTGGGCCGGGAGGCTCAGGAACTTACCACCCGCCCAGAGAGCGGGCTGGCTGCCGATCTGCGGCGGTGCAGCTGCCTTACCGGCGAAGGAAACGGCGCTACCTGTCACGCTGTTGAGCTGCCAGATGCCGTTCCAGATCATGCCCACTGTGCCCGCCTTGAAGGCGTTCAGGTCGGCGTCCACTTCCAGGTTCGGCTGGCCGTACTTGTCGCTGGCTTGCTTCATCCAGGTAAGGGCCTGCACACCCGCGTCGCTGTTCCAGGTGGCTTGCGTGCCGTCCGAGCTGAACTCGCTGCCGCCGAACTGGTGGAGGAGCTGCTGGAAGATCTGCTGAACCGGGAAAGCGGTAGTAATCAGGAAGCCGTTGTTGCCGTTGGCGGTCATCGCCTGGGCGGCCTTCTCGAAGTCGGCCTTGTTGGTGGGGGGCGCGCTCATTCCTGCTTTCGTGAGCAGGTCGTTGTTGTAATACATAGTCATTGCCACGAAGCTCAACGGCACACCGTACTGCTTGCCGGCCACGCGTGCCGTGTTCCAGGCCACCGGGGGATAGTCGCTCGACGTGATGCCAAGGTTGGCGATCATGTCGTCCATGGGCCGGAGTGTGTTCCTGAAGACGCGTGTAGCCAGCTTGTCTTCGTTCATGGTGGCGATGTCGGGCAACTGGTTCGATGCCTGCGCGGTATCGAGCTGGGTATCATAGTCGCCGCTCACACCCTGGCTGGTGTTGGAGTTTACTTTGATGTTAGGGTTCGCAGCGTTAAAGGCGTCCACCATCTTCTGCATTTGCTGACCGTCGGGTCCTGTCAAATCGTTCCAATAGTTGATATTGACAGCCGAGCAGGTAGCTGGTAGCTGCGCCGAGGTGCCGGGCGTAGTGCCGCCGCTTGTGCTTGTTGTGACCGTGGCCTCGCCACCTGTCGTGCTGGTCATGACCGTAGTGGCGGTGCCGAGGCCACCACCTGTCGTGCCTGTCATAACCGTTGTAGCAGTGGCCCCACCTGTCGTACCGGTCATGACGGTGGTGGCCGTGCCTGCGCCCGTACCACCTACCCCGGATGTCGGACTCGGAGTGGCCGTCACCGCCACAAGCCGAAAGGGAAAGGGCGAGCATAGCTATCAGGATCGTCACCTTAGACATCTTCATCGATAAACGTGACATTGCGTGTACTTCCTCCTTTGTAAACGAGAGCTCCTAAACGCGTGCGCAGGATGCCGGTCGAGGGCGTGGACTGAGTAGGGAATCTCGAGTTTTGGGCAGGTCCAACCAACGCTAACTCAGAATTACCGCCTGTCTACGTTCCGAGACCGGCGTCGCAAGAGAAAACGAGGTGACAGATGCGACGGGCAGCCCCCTGGGCACGAATTTTGATAGCTTTACTGCAATCGGTGTGCCAGCACGCCCTTGATTACTTCGAATCTGGGATCCCAGGTCGAAAAAGTGAAATAATTGCGCTAGTTGGGGGTTTCAGATAACCCCTTCTGGAGGTCTTTTCATGCGTAGCACTCGTTCCCTCGCGGGTACCTGGGCATTCCAGCTTGACCCAACAGGCTCGCTAACTGCAGACGAGCTCTCACCGGACCCATCGAACCGCGAAGGACGGGGCGCCAAGATAACCGTTCCGCTGCCCTGGCAGGCCGCCTTCCCCGAGCTGCGTGAGTACAGCGGCTACGCCTGGTATGTGCGCTCATTCGATATCGAGCCCGACTGGCTGGAGGGCGAGCTTCTCCTGCACTTCGGGGCGGTGGACTACTGGTGCCAGGTTTTCGTGAACGGTGCTCTCGCCGGAGAGCACGAAGGCGGCTATACGCCGTTCACTCTGCCCATCGCGCGCTTTGTGCGCGAAGGAGAAAACGTGCTCGCCGTGCGCGTGTACGATGTGGCTCAAAGCGAGGTATGCATACCTCGCTGGCCAGGCCGAATGCGGAATAGCTCCCAGTTCGACATTCCAACGTCCGAAATCGAACAACCGGCGATGGGTCCGCCCTTTGATCCCGAACGACATTCCGCACGGCAAGCAGGAATGGTATATCAATGTGGGCGGCATCTGGCAGGATGTGTCTCTGACGGCAACTCCACGAGATTATATTGCGGGCATCCGCGTTACGCCCGATATACACGCGGGCACAGCCCACATCGAAGTGGATGTCGTGTGGCGTGAAGCACAAACCACGGAGGCGGGGTCCGATACCTTATCCATGCGCTTAGCGGTGTTTGATGGCGAGAGCCGGGTTGAACAAACGCTGCAACTGACGTCTACAGATAGAACCGGTACGGCCACACTCAAAGTGGACAAGCCCCATCTGTGGTCCCCGGACGATCCGCATCTGTACACGGTCGAGGCGACGCTGGGTGTGGGCGAGTCGGGCCGGGAGGACAGCCTCAGCAGCCGGTTCGGCTTCCGCGAGATAACCACCAGGGACGGGCAACTCTTTCTTAACGGCGAGCCGTTGTTCTTGCGCTGCGCGCTCGATCAGGATATCTATCCTGATAGTATTTACACGGTGCCCTCAGAGGAGTTTCTGCGCGATGAGTTCCGCAAAGCGCAGGAGCTGGGGCTGAACAGCCTGAGAGTACACATCAAGCCGCCCGACCCGCTCTACCTGAACCTTGCGGACGAGATGGGCCTGCTCATATGGGCCGAGATACCCTCATGGCGTACCTTCTACGTGAAGAGGCACGCTCTACAAAGAGCAGCGCGACCTGGGCGATGACCATAAAGAGCCGGGTGGAAAAGACGCTCGAAGAGATGGTGCGGCGCGACTTCAACCACCCCTCACTCATCATCTGGACCATCGTGAACGAGGATTGGGGCACCAGCTTGCCGCTCAGTGCCTCCGACCGCGCCTGGGTGAAAGAGATGTACCAACGGCTGCAAGGCACTCGACCCTACCCGGCTGGTGGTCGATAATTCGGCGTGCCTGCACTCCTGGGGCCCGAATATCCATGTCCGGAGCGACCTTGACGATTTTCACATTTATGCCAATATACCGGACCAGGCAGGCAGTTTCGAGCAAGCTATCGATCAGTTCAATCTGCGCCCTCTCTGGACCTACTCGAGCCAGGGCGACGCCGAGCGCACGGGCAACGAGCCGCTGGTCCTCTCGGAGTTCGGCAACTGGGGGCTGCCCCTCTTGAAGGCGCTGCGCAAGCCCTATGGCGGCTCAGATCCGCCCTGGTTCGATACCGGTCCATGGTGGAGCTCGTGGGAGGGCGAGCCCGGCTGGCCTGACGGGCGTTGCAAGAACGCTTCGAACGGCTCGGCCTGCACGAGATATGGGGTAGCTATGACGAGTTTGCTACCGCCACCCAGTGGCACCAGTTCGCCGCCCTCAAGTTCGAGATCGAAGCGTTGCGCCGCCAGCCGAGGCTCGCGGGCTACGTGATTACGGAGCTAAGCGATATCTACTGGGAGAGCAACGGCCTGCTCGACTTCTACCGCAACCCCAAGGTCTATCACGAGCGCTTTGCCGAGATAAACGGGGAGGATATGGTAACCGGTAGACCCGGCTCTTATGCCTACTGGCAGGACGAGAAAGTCAACGCCGACCTGTACGCTTCGCACTACAGCCGCAAGAGCTGGACTGGGGCGAGCCTGCGCTGGTCGATTTTGGACACTCATGGCGAATTGAAGATTAGTGACCTCAAGATTGGCGAGGCGCTCTCCATCGGCATGCAGGCATGGTCATTACCGGTAGTCGACAAGGCGCGGACCGTGCCGGTCAAGTTGGAAGTCCTATCCGAGAGCGGCGAGGAGCTTGCTCGCAACGTCATCGACTTATTAGTTCTCCCCACCTCGGTCCGGCAGGCGAGTTATCGCCTGCCGGTGGCCGTCATGATGCGCCAGGGGCAAAGTCGTACCCCGGTCGCGAACCGGAATTATTCCACGGACAAAGTCCCACATTCTGCATTCGGAAGTGCGCTAGACAAGCTCGGTTATGAGATCGAAGGGAAGCTTACTGCAGATACGGGCATAGCCATCACCGACTATCCGAGTGAGAGCATGCTGCGCTGGGTGCGAGAGGGCGGCAAATTGCTGTTCCTCAGCGGCGCGGCCAGCCCTTTCTTCTGGGCACAGGGGCGCGGCGGCACCTATGGCGGCAGTTGGCTTACCTCTTTTAGCTGGCTGAAGCCGGAAGTGCACCCTCGTTTGCAGGTTGACAATCCGCTCGGCCTACCATATATGCGGGTCATGCCTGAGCGCACCATCCTGGGTCTGCCGGTCGAAGACCGGGCGGTGCAAGGCGATTTTCTGGCGGGGCAAGTATCGGGCTGGGTGGGTCACCCTGCTGTGCATACGGTGCGATTTCGCTACGGCAAAGGTAAGGTCATAATGACCACGTTCAACATAGCAGCCGCTGCGGGCGAAGATCCGGTCGCCACGGCCATGCTCCACGACCTGGTAGACCACCTCGCCTCAGAGGCTTGCGAGCCGCTATTGAGAGCAAACTACTAGGCCCCTAAGGTCGGAAGTGCGTAATATCGGGTGCGCCTGTAATAACCTTGGCTTTGCTGTACAATACGGCATAAACACACCACACGAAACCAGGAGGGACAACGGCAATGGCAGCCACACCACAAGGCAACGTGCCCGCCCACATTTTCCGCGAATATGACATCCGAGGTATCGTAGATAAGGACCTCGACGACGACGTTTACTACAAGCTGGGCCGCGCTTACGGCGCTTTCCTCTACAACCAGCAAGGGATTAAGCCTGTGCATGGCGAGCGGATGAAAGTCGTGTGCGGCTACGACGCTCGCCTCAGCGGGCCGCGTTTCCAGAAGCAGGTCGTCAAAGGGCTACTGGAATCGGGTGTTGACGTGGTCAATATCGGCATGGTGCCCACGCCTGTCATGTATTTCGCCGTCAAATACCTCGACGTTGACGGCGGCTGCGCGATCACCGCCTCACACAACCCTGCCGAATACAACGGCTTTAAATGCCGCAAGAGGACAGGCGACGGCCTCAACGCCCCTCTCACGTCGGACGATATCCAGGAGCTATACCGCATCATCGAGGGCGGCCATTTCCATGACGGCGAAGGCCAGTACAGCGATCACCCACTTACTGACGAATATATCGATTACATCGTCAAAAGCGTGCACGTAGCGCGCCCCCTCAAAGTGGTGATAGACCCCGGCAATGGCGCTACCGGCCCCACCGCAATGAAGATCTACAAGGCGTTGGGCTGCGAGGTCAGCGGCATCTATATCGAGCCGGACGGCCACTTCCCCCACCACCTGCCCAACCCTCTGAAGGAAGAGAACGTGGTGGACCTGATAGCCGAAGTAAAGAAAGTGCACGCCGATGTGGGCATAGGCATCGACGGCGACGGCGACCGCCTGGGGGTGATAGCCGACGACGGCAGCATCGTCTGGCCCGATATGTATATGATCCTTTACGCTCGCAACGCCCTCAAGCGCAAGCCCGGCGCCGACATCATCTTCGATGTGAAGTGCTCGCTGGCCCTGGTCGAAGACATCGAGAAGCACGGTGGGGTGCCCATCATGTGGAAAACGGGCTACACCAACGTCTTCGCCAAGCGTCTCGAAACGGGCGCTCCATTCGCGGGCGAGTTCAGCGGCCACATGTTCTTCGATGACCCCATCATCGACTTCGATGACGGCGTTTACGCCGGTGCAAAGCTGCTTGAGGCTATCAGCGACGGCGACAAGCCCATATCCGAGCGCTTCGGCGATGTGCCCCACTACTTCAACACGACTGAGGGCCGCACCGACGTAGGCGAAGAGATCAAATTCAAGCTGATAGACAGCCTGCGCGCCCGCTTCGAGAAGGAGTACAACGTAATCACCACCGACGGCGTACGTGTGGTCTTCCCCACCGGCTGGGCGCTCGTCCGCGCCTCCAACACCGAGCCTGCCATCACCTACCGCTTCGAATCGACCAAATCCCAGGAGGATCTGGACCACATCAAAGCAATAGTCCAGGAGGCACTGCACGACGAGGGGGTTGACCTGAAGCTGTAAATAAACGTGGGTGCAATGAAGCACCTGCTTCCATTACTTCAACTTTGATGGCGCGATATCCATATAAAGGCCACTCCGGTTGTGGACGAGAATGCGAGCATCCCTGCCGCCCACGCAATGGTCCAGTTGTTAGCCACCTGTGCAGGATAGAACGGTAACCAATCCGCCGTCTGAGGCAAGACGTTGGCAAACACTAACCAACCCACTAAAATACCAACGAACCAACCAAGCGTATTAGCACCTATCCACCAACCCGCATTATCCATAATGCGGCGCAATAATAACCACTGCGCAAGACCGAGCATGGCTCCTGGGCCAAGGAACAATATACGGATAAAATCGCCACCGCCAGCACCGGCCAGTAGTAAGCCTAAGCCTGCAATAACCGCCAGAAACGCACCAGGTAAGGTGGTTGTCACCCATACCAACGCCCGTAAGCCGTCAACTTGCTTAAATAGCCAGAGCAGGAGACCTTGAGCCGCGCCGATAAGCGGGCCTGCAACGACAACAAGACCAACCGCCCATATTACTAGTAGGACAAGTGCACTGGTTTGCTGGTAATCAACAGAACGCAGACCAACGACCGGAAGGTCGGCCGCTATCAGGCCGACGGTGCCGGCGATACTCATACAAACCACCCACAGGGCCAGGAAACGCCATATGGCGTACCCAGTAAGACTTCGTTGGTTTGCTCGCTGCCATGTCATACAGGTATTCCTCCGCATTCGATCTGAAGACCGTGTTACGGGAAGAAGTCACACTCAATCCCCTTGCTATAACAATACGGGACGTCAGGCTCTATTGCATCGGCAAGCATACCTATCTCGCATGAGAAACGAAGGCATGAGCTAGGCACAATTACCTATCCTGCACAAACTGTGGAACAGAGCTCCGCTCAGGAGCTATGCTATAATTAGCTCAAGATCGGAGATATAAGAAATGAGCACAACCCAACAGCCGCAAGCCCCATCCTCACCCGCTCCGAAGTCACAAGCAGGCACACCGTCCACAGACTACGAAACCATCCGAGCAATAATCCACGCTTGGTCGCCTGACCTGCGCGCGGCCCTGATACACGACCTCATCAACACCCTGGTGACAGAGGCACGTAAATCCAAACCTCGGCGCAAAACGCTACAAGAGTTACGCGGGGTTGCTCAGTAATGGGGGGCCACCGCCTACCGATGAGGAAGTAGAAAGAATTCTGGATGAGCACCGAATGGAAAAGTACGGATAATGCGCGTGCTGCTCGATACTAATGTTATCCTTGATGTTCTTCTCGAACGCCCGCCATTCAATGCTGATGCAGATCTTGTTTGGCAAGCAACCTATCAGGGCCAAATAGCTGCACATGTTACTGCCACCACCCTCACCGACATATTCTACGTGGCGCGCAAGCAAGTAGGGGTGGCACGAGCACTGAAAGCCGTAGAAGACTGCCTTGATAACCTTGAAGTCTGTGAGGTCAATAGGCAAACACTCGCCTCAGCACTCTCATTTGCGGGCAGCGATTTCGAGGACAACCTGCAAATAGCCTGCGCTCTATCATCCGGCCTGGATGCGATTGTCACACGCAACAAAGCCGACTTCAAAACGGCAGCCATAGCCGTTATGGAGCCGGCAGAGCTTTTGAGACAGCTACCTCCAACTTCCGCAGGGACACCGGGTACGCCAGCCTCACAATCCTAAACCCAGACTATTTCTGCGCAGTTGCGCTCTCCACCCCGCCATGCTCTCGCAGCATCTGCGCGATCTCATCGTGGCCCAGAGTCTGCGCCACATCAAGCGTGGTCTTATTCGCGAAATCGAGGGTGTTTGGATCCGCGCCTCGCGCCAGGAGCCACGCGGCCATCTCTTGGCGCCCTAGCATGACGGCGGCATGCAGCGCATGGTTCGCGCCCTGGCCGCCACCGTTCGCTACCAGCATCTCGGCGATCTCAACTTTGCCGCCTAACGCCGCGTGGTAAAGTATGGTCATGCCATGCACACCAAGCGCAGTGGCCAGCGCCGGATTCTCTTTCAGGTAAGCCGCCACCTCCTCGGGCCTGCCCAGAGACGCGGCTGCGAATATGGTGAGCGGAGCGCCTTTGCCAAGAAGATACTCCATGATGTCAGCCCGGCCCATATGCCCCGATGCCTCCAGCGCGTTCTCGTCAAATGGGGCCCACTTTTGGTTCAGCAGGCTCGGTTCCTGCTCCAGCATCCCACGCACTTTCGGGAAGTCGCCGTGCGCCGATATTACAAACTCCTGTATCAAATCGGGTGATAGCTCCACAGGTGTGCTCATTCCTTCATTATCCTTTCGTGCAGCCAATTTCGCTGCCATTGCTAAAGCTCGCAGCAACCCTACCATATTATGAATATCTAAGTCCCGCATCGGTACTGAGATCGATCTTTGGACTGTCAATGTTGTCAGTGCAGAAAAGCCTATCGCAGAGGTTGCAACTGTATCGAGCTGAACTCCGCCGTACCGGCCCCTTCGGTCTGGAGCTTCAGGATCACACTGCTGCCGAGTGGAGGCATAGGAAAGGCGAAAGCGCTCTCCGAGTCCGAATTGGGCGGGCACAAGAACCCTTCGTCATAGGGATAAGTGTCAATCAGTCTCCCGCCGGCGCTATACGTGGATATGTAAACCCGCTGGTTTCCCTTGAAATCGACATTCCGGTAGTGAAAAGTAAGTATATAGGTCTTGCCGGGGAGAAGCTTGCGGGTGGAAAGAGTCACACCGGCCGCCGGCTGTGCCTCGTTCGTGTGCATGACGAACGAACTGGCGTCCTGGGACAGAGAGGATCCTGGCCAAAGGGCCCACCTGTCCTGTTGCGGCTCTCCATTGAGCGGATTGCCTGGGTGCGCCTGTACCTGTGCGTCCCCGGTGGGGGGCAGCAGGTTGTCGCCCAGGGTCGCCGCTCGGAAGTCGGGGTTCAGCATTGCCCTGGTGGCTACAAGGCCCGGCTGCATAGCGCTTCCCCAGTTCAACAGTATGTCCATCTGTTCCGCCGGGGTGCCTCTTGGAGCGCGCTGTCGCAGCAGATCAACATTTTGAAGCTGAGTTACTTCCAGACCCAGGTCGGCGGCACGCCTGGTTTGCTCGGCTGTGAGGGGCCAGGGCAGAGTGACCACGCCCCATATAACTGCGTCGTTGGCGACGTCTGCAATGCTACGTTCATCGAGCAGACTGCCGTCCACCGGCTTGATCGGCGAATGGCGTAGCCAGAAATAGTAGTCGATGCCGTCAACTATATAGCTCGGCGCGGGCTTGATCCCCCACATACCAAGCTCAAGCACCATCGAGCCGGGAGGGCTTCCGGCTATTATCCTGTCCACGGCACCCCGATAGTCCTGCGGGGTTATCTGTGGCCACGAATACGAAGCGGCCAGCGCTGCCGATGTTTGCGCCAGCACCACAGCCAGCACGATACCATAGGTCAACGGGAAAACGAAACGCGAACCGCGTAATGCGAAGCGCCTGACGATAAAGCTTGTTATAGATCGCATGAAGTGCACAAGCCATTCTATCCCGATGGCTATCAGAACGAGCGCCAAAGGAAAGAGAAAGCTGTAATACTGGGCCAGCAGAAGGACCATGGCATCGCCCGCGCGGAGCCAGAAACCCACCAGCGGCAAGGTTACCCACACAAGGAGCAAGAGGCTCGACGGTCGTCGCCCACGCACAAACGTGACGAGCGTATACCCTAGGCCAATAAGGAGAAGTATGTCAAAGAACTCGTTGAAGCCAAGCTCGCGGAGCAATGCCAGCACGTCGGCAAAAGAGCCGTGCTGCCCTGGCGGTAGCCTGTTGAAGCCGAGGAACGGCGAGCTCAGGAAGAATTGCGCCGACGGCAACCAGGGCAGATATGCGAGCGATATCGCGACCAGCGAAGCCAGGGCAAAACCTGACTGTGCGGCAATATCGCGCCACTTGGCTGAGCCGGAAGCATTGCTCGGCTGCCTATCGCCGTTGCGAGCTATAACGGCTATTCTACCCGCCAG
This sequence comes from uncultured Chloroflexia bacterium, assembly GCA_963837315.1. Classification (GTDB taxonomy): domain Bacteria; phylum Chloroflexota; class Chloroflexia; order QHBQ01; family JADMIH01; genus JADMIH01. Next base: position 211,358 of record CAWINE010000009.1, on the reverse strand, counting down.
AACCAGCGCGATAAACAAGCAGGCAACCGCCGAAACGATGAGCCCCAGGAAGTCATTGTAGAGATTAAGAATGCTGGCAATTGAAAAGCCCAGCCAATCGTGCCGGCGACCATAGATCGCGGAGCGGTAGGCGAAAAAGATTTGCAGCGTCGTGAAGAGCAACAACGGGGAATATGGGTGAGCATCCTGGCTGTAAAAGACCCCGAACGGGGACAGAGCGAACAGGAGCGCAGCTATTAACCCAACCGCCGGCCGTGCCAGCTCGCGTCCGAGCAGATAGATGGCAGGTATACAGAGCGTACCCGCTATCGCGAAAGGCAGACGCACCACCCATTCGCTGCCCCCAAGCCCGCGCACCAGCCAGGTCAGGAAGAAGGATAAAGGACTCTGGTCGCCGAATTGGTGGGCCAGGAAAATCAGGTCGCCGGGGCTGTTTAGCCGCACCGCCCATGCGTAGGTGACCTCATCAAACCACAGCCCACGCGCGTCCAGACTGTAAAGGCGCGCCAGCAAGCCCACAAGTGTAAAGAGCGCCACCCACGCGCCTGGTCGAGCGGCCAGCCGCGCCAGCGCCGCTGCGAGCTTGCTCAGCCTATCCGCAGTACGCTTTGCTGTGTTACTATATTCGGGACTTATGGTGGCACTTTCTTGCGCCGACATGGAGGAAATATAGCATACTCAGTTGTCAGTTGTCAGTTGTCAGTTGTCAGTTGTCGGTAGACGGACGAAGGACGAATGACGAGGCATATAAACGTAAAACCATAAGAAACCTTCGTGCTCTTCGTGCTCTTCGTGCTCTTCGTGCTCTTCGTGATTCAAAAGCTGATAGCTGATAGCGCCGGTCTACTGACAACTGACAACCGACAACTGACAACTACGTCATACAAGGCAGAATCATGCAACAACCTTTGCCCGTCACGAACGATAACACAGCACTGACGCCGGTAACCGCTTTCACCGGGCCGGCCATTGAGATCGACTTTCCTGGGCTGCATATTGGCGTGGCGGAATATGAGGAAGGCCCTACGGGCTGCACGGTCTTTTACTTCCCGGCGGGGGCTATGGCTTGCAGCGTGGATATACGGGGCGGGTCGCACGGCACGATCCTCACCGAGGGGCGCGACCGGCTGCACGCCATCTGCCTGGCCGGCGGCTCAGCCCTCGGCCTGGAGGCAGCGGCGGGCGTCACAGCCGAGTTATTCGCTCAGCGCGGCTACGCAACAGGCTGGACCGATATCCCTATTACCTCCGGCGGCATCATCTTCGATTACAACCTGCGCCGAAACAACGCTATCTATCCGGACAAAGCCCTGGGCCGCGCAGCACTCAAGGCCGCCCGCCCCGGCAGCTTCCCTCTCGGCAGGCATGGAGCGGGCTGTTCGGCCACTGTGGGCAAGAGCCTGCGGCCTACCCACGAAGGCGAAAGCTCCGGCCAGGGCGGGGCCTTCCGCCGGATCGGACCTACCTGCATAGCGGTCTTCGTCGTGGTGAACGCCGTGGGGGCCATCGTGGACCGCCAGGGGCATGTAGTGCGGGGCAATCTCGATCCGAAGACTGGAGAGCGCCTTCCCATCGTGGAGGGTCTCGAAAGGAACCTGGTAGCAGCCCGGCAGGGAGAGCCTGTACCCGGCAACACCACCCTCACGGTGGTCGTCACCAACCAACGGCTCAACGTTGAGCGCGGCCTCGCCTGGTCCCTGCGCCAGTTCGCCCGCCTCGTCCACACCTCCATGGCTCGCGCAATTCAGCCCTTCCATACAGGCTACGATGGCGACGTGCTATGGGCCGTCACCACCAACGAAGTGGATAACCCGAACCTGAACGATATTGCCCTGGGTGCCGTCGCCTCCGAGCTCGCCTGGGACGCCGTGCTATGCTGCTACTGACAGTGGGCAGTGGGTACTGCTTACTAGCTATTGCTTAGCACTGGTCACTAGTCACTGGCCACCGGTAGGCAAGGGCGCAAGTCTCTATTTGAACAGGCCTGTGGTACAACTATTGCATTGCATATCGAGGCTACGTCTGTAGGCTCGTTGCAAGTGCCCAGGACTTGCGTTACATTCAGTGTGAATGAGACTATCATCAATTACATATGAGGTTTCACGCAGTCTTCGGTCGATGTAATAAGCAGTAACCAATAAACAATATGCTATATCTCTCAGAACTGATCGGCAAGCGCGTCGTGGACAGCCGGGGCAACACGGTGGCGCGTATCCGCGACCTGGTGGCCGAGCTTGTAGTGCCTGACACGCTACTGCCTCAAGAAGCGGCGGTGGACGACGAAGGGGAGCCTTTGGAGCGCGATGTGCCCATTATAAAAGGGCTGGTAGCTTCCACCGGACGGAGCCGCCAGCCATTCTACCTTCCTATTGCCCAACTGCAAACGCTGGCCCGCGATGGAGCGCGCATACGCTCCCTCAAGCTCGATCTGCAGCCTTTCGAGCGGCGCGAAGGCGAAATGCTCCTCACTCGCGATCTTTGGGATAAACAGGTGATCGACCTGGAGCGCCGCCGCGTGGTGCGCGTCAACGACATCGTTATCGCTTCAGCCACCGCCGATGCCAACGCGCCAAGCTGGTGGGTGCGGGGCGTGGAGGTGGGTGTCGGCGGCCTGGTGCGCCGGTTGCATTTAGCGAAACCGATGGGCACAATCTCTAAGAAAATCCTGCAGCCCCATATAGTCCCATGGCGGCACCTGGACGTCTTTGGCTCCAACGTGCCGGGCGGCGTGCCGTTGGCTCACAAGAAGCTTGCCAATCTGCATCCGGTCGAGATAGCCCGCATCACGGATTCTCTCAGCTACCACCAGGGAGCCGAGATCATCGCGTCACTCGACGATACACTGGCCGCTGATACGCTCGAAGAGATCGAAGACAATCGCCAGACCGACATTATGGAGCAGATACCGGAAGAGCGTGCCGCCGACATCCTGGAAGAAATGTCTCCCGACGAAGCCACCGACTTGCTTGGCGACATGCCTGAAGACAAAGCGGATGCTCTCCTCAAAGAGATGGACCAGGAGGAAGCCCAGGAAGTGCGCCGGCTGATGCGCTATCCTGAAAACAGCGCTGGCGGGGCTATGACCACCGAGTTCGTCTGCTGCACGCCCGATATGACTGTCAGCGAGGTGATCGAGACTAACAAAGACGTATTTCTCACAGCCGACCTGATCTATTACATTTACGTGATAGTATCAGAGGAAACCAGGGAGCTGGCGGGTCTCATCACAGTGCGCGACCTTCTCGTTCATAAGCCGGAGAGGAAAGTGAGTGATTTTATGCTGACCGATCTGCTTGCGGTGCGCCCGGGCGAGAATCAGCGCGAAGTGGCCCGCAAAATGGCCGAGTACAACTTGCTGGCTCTGCCGGTGGTTGACCTTAAAAACAAACTCCTCGGCGTTGTCACAGTCGATGATGCATTGGATTCGCTCTTGCCGGAAGGTTGGAAGAAGCGTTTGCCGAGGATATTCAGCTAGATAATATTGGAGGACATTTGGGATGTTGGGGCACTCCAGGCCCCGGTCGGTGACCCTTGTGTCTGCAGGATGAGCTATGGCAAAGCAAGAGACTAAGCCTACAAACGAAGATGAGCTAATTGCCTCCAGCGGGGCAGAGCTTACGCATCCATACGTCCCCACTGACACCAGGGTGACGGCTTCGCGCCCGGTTGGAAAGTCCCGCTTCCCGCTGCGTACCCCGTTGCGCCGGATAACGCGTATGCGCTGGTGGCCTTACCTTGCCCTGATCGGCCCTGGAATCATCGCCGGTTCCGCGGGCAATGACGCGGGCGGCATAGCCACTTACGCTTCCACGGGCGCCACATATGGCTATCAGCCTGCTGTGGGCCATGCTGGTGGTTACCTTTTGTTTCTCTCTGGTTCAAGAAATGTGCGCTCGTATGGGAGCTGTTACCGGCAAAGGGCTCATGGACCTTATACGAGAGAAATTCGGCGCCAGTTGGTCAATGTTCGCCTTGCTCGTTGTATTCATAGCAAACACCGGCGTCACGATATCGGAGTTTGTGGCTATAGCAGCCGTCGCTCAGATACTCGGCGTGCCAACCTGGGTGGTCGTACCGGCATCGGCTTTCCTGGTCTGGTGGCTGATAACCCAGGGATCTTACAGGCGCGTGGAAAAGATTTTTGTGGCCCTGGCCCTGGTATTCATTACCTATATAGTCTCCGCGTTCCTGGCGAAACCCAACTGGGGAGATGTTGGGCAGTCCTTTTTCCACCCCACTTTCAGCTTTCCAATCAGGCTATTTGCAGGCGTTGGTGGCGCTCATCGGCACAACGATAACGCCGTATATACAACTCTACGAGCAGTCGGCAGTCGTGGAAAAGGGCGTCACCCCAAGCGACTACAAATATACCCGCTTTGACGCGGTATTCGGAGTGATCTTCTCGGACATAATCTCCGTCTTTATCATTGTAGCAACCGCTGCCACGCTCTTCGTAAGCGGCAACCATAATATCCAATCAGCCTCCGATGCGGCGCAGGCTCTCAAACCTGTTGCGGGCAAATCAGCGGCCTTGCTCTTCGCGGTTGGCCTCTTCGGCGCGTCCATGCTAGCCGCGGGCGTTCTTCCCCTTGCCACAGCATTCTCCGTCACCGAGTCGCTGGGCTTCGAGAAAGGGGTTAGCTTATCGTTCCGCGAGGGCCCCGTATTCATGGGCCTCTTCACCGCGCTGATTATCCTGGGCGCGATAGTAGCAATGATCCCCGGCCTTCCTCTGTTTGCCGTCCTCATCGCCGTGCAGGTGCTCAATGGCATTCTCCTGCCCATTCTGCTTGTGTTTATTGTGCGCCTGGCAAGCAACCGCGAAATCATGGGCAAATACGCTATCGGGCGGGTGTACCGCGTCTTCGCGTGGTCCACAGTGCTGGTGATCACCGTCGCGGTCGTGCTGATGCTCGCAACGCTCGTTATTCACTAAGCACTCTGCAGATGTGCCCTATCCATTTCATAGCAAGAAGGGAGCGCTTGCGGCGCTCCCTTCTTGCTATGAAATGAGAAGAATTCAAACTTTTATTCTCTGCCACTTGCCGCCGCGGAAGCGGAAAAAGAACAGGACGGCTCGTACGGTCCCTTCCACTACAAGGCCCATATAGACGCCCACAAGGCCCAGCCCCAACCCCTCGGTGCAAACGCCAGTGAACGGCACGCATACTTGCGGCAGAGCCCAGAAACGCTCCCACGGGCAATCGGACAAGCCACACGGCCAGCGAGGTCACCCACATCGGGAAGCGCACATCGCCAGCCCCCCTCAACGCGCCTCCCAGCACGAAGGCTATTGCCAGGGCGGGCTGGTTGAACGCGATCACTTTCATGGCGTCGCCGCCCAGGCTCAACAGGCGTGGGTCGTCGGTGAATACCGTCAGGATTTGCTCTCCGAAGAAATAGAAGACCACGCCCATCACGGTCATCCAGACGATAGCCGAGCGCACGGATAGCTGCGCGCCAAGTAAGGCACGCCTGGGGCTTCTCGCACCCAGGCTCTGGCCCACAAGGGTAGTAGCTGCTATGGAGAAGCCCATGCCCGGCATCTGCGACAGGAATACTGCATTGACCGCCAGCCGCGAGGTGGCGAATATCACCTCGCCCATGCCTATTACCATGAAGCTGAATACCAGTATGCCCAGCGACATGAACAACTGCTCAAGCGCCGAGGGTATGCCGATCCTGAGCATCCGCCAGATAAGTGGGAAGTTGGGCAGCCATGACCCCGCGCCTCGCAGGCGAAGGCGCGCTCTTGGTAGGAAGAAGACACTCAACAGGATGATCGCGCCCAGGCTGCGCGAGAGAGCGGTGGCCAGCGCGGAGCCCGCCACGCCCATCTCGGGTATCCAGGTGAGGCCGGGCACGCTGACCTGGCCCGATATGCCAAAAATATGTACCAGCCCTGTCAGCCAGTCGCCCAGGATGCCGCTGGCCTTCACCCCGCCGAACACCAGCTCGACCGCTAGCACCGCGTTGATTACGTTGATAAAGGCTGTGACCGTCATCGGCGTACGGGTGTCGCCCGAGCCGCGCAACGCCGCACCTGCCACCAGCATCATCACTATAGAGATCGAGAAATAGAGGGTGATGCTCAGGTAGGTCGCGCCCTCCTGCCCACCTACGTCAACCAGACCCAGCATAACCATCAATGGGCCGGAGAGGAAGGCCACAGGCGTCAGAACGACGCCTGCGATGGTTGCCACCACGAGGGACTGCTTGAGAACCTCGTTGGCTTTGCCTCGCTCGCCCCCGCCCACGAAGCGAGCGATGAGTACCGTTGTACCCATGCTCACGGCGATGAGCGCGGTGGTGAGCACCCACACCAATTGCTGGGCCGCACCTACGCCTGAGAGGGCCGCCGTGCCAAGCCGCGCCACCACTGCGGTGTCCACGATGCCCAGCAGCGTCTGAAGGGCGTTCTCGGCGATGGCCGGCCAGGCAAGACGGAACACGCTCTGCCCAACTTCGCGCCGCTCCTCTCGTGTAAGCTCAGGCCTCAACGAAATCCGCATCTGCTGGAGTGACCACTTCGCCCAGCGCCACGCTTTCAGCCTGCGCGGCAGCCTCAACACCCAGGCCTCCCGCTACGGATGTGTCGGTAGCTTCGGCCACCTCCATGGCTGCCTCTTCCGCGGCTTCCCGTTCCAGTACCCGCCCGTTTTTACTCGCCTTCGCGGGCGCTCCCGCCTCAACGGTTTTGCTAACAATTATGTCTGTCTTGTTCATAAAGATATATATCTAATCCGGTTGTCGAGCTAATAAAAAGGACCATGCGGTCCCAGGTTTTCCTTTCACATTATGCTTATTGCATTAATTATACCAGACTAATCATAAGTAACTGCACTGATTCCCTGGCGAAGCGCAAGGGCAAACAGATCTAATGTAAGCAGGAAATGATGGGCAAAGGCATGCGCACTCCTTTGTCATTCCTCGCTACGCTCGGAATCACTACGGGCAGCACAATCCTCGGATTCCGAGCAGAATCGATGACTTAGTGATTCCTCGCTACGCTCGGAATGACAAGGCGCTCTTTGTGCCTCCTTCCCATCTTTCCTCGCCAGTTTCGATGCGCTTGCCCTGGGAGATGCGTCATGTGAATGGCGCACCGTGGCCTGGACGGAACCTTCAGCATCTAAACTATTTCAATGCGAAGATCAAGACTGCAAGAGTCGGGCCAGTTCGCTCATAGCCACCGTCTGCTGATTAGGCGGGGGTATCTTGAGGCTTTTGACGGTAGCCGTGCCTGCCGCGATCTCGTCCGGGCCCAGCACTATCGCGTAGGGTATGCCTAGCTTATCGGCATAGCCGAACTGCTTGCCCAGCTTGTCGCCCGGGTTCAGATAGACCTCGCACGGGATATTCTTCGCCCGCAGCTCGGACGCCAGGCCCAGCGATGCCGAAACGCTCTCTTTCGAGTTGTCGAACACGGTAATTAGAGCGCGGCTGGCGGTGGACGTCGGCGTGACCATCCCGAGCTCGAACATGACGTCTACCATACGCTCCACTCCGAACGTCATGCCTGTGGTCGGCAAATCTCGCCCCGAGAAGAGCGACATCAGCTTGTCGTAGCGCCCGCCGCCCCCCAGCGCTCCTATCTTGGGCTCATCCACAATAATCTCGAAGATGGCCCCGGTATAGTAATCGAGGCCGCGGGCGAGAGCCACGTCGAGCTTATAGCGGTCGAGGTCCAGGTTCATGCTCGAAAGCACTTCGAATATCCGGCGCAGCTCTTCCAGGCCGGCCGTCGCCTCGGCATCGTCCTTGAGTGGTCCTGCAAGCTCCGAGAGGAGAGCCAGATTGTCGCCAAAGCTCTTTACGTTCTTGCTCAATGAGTAGAGGTCGAGAGCGCGCGCCGCCACGTCTTCAGGCACACCGTTCTTTGCCATTTCCTCACGCACGCCCTCCGGCCCGATCTTGTCCATCTTGTCCACGGCGCGATAGATCGTGCCTGCCTGCTCGGGTTGCACACCCGCGCTCCTGGCGATACCCGCCAAAAGCTTGCGGTTGTTGATCACCGCTCGGTAGCCGGTGAACCCCAGCTTGGTCATGGCCTCGCCCAGCATGGCGAGTATCTCAGCATCGGCCAGAGGCGAGGCGCTGCCCACGATATCAACGTCGCACTGGTAGAACTCGCGATATCGCCCGAACTGGGGGTTCTCGCCACGCCACACGGGGCTCATCTGGTATCGCTTCCAGGGAAACTGCAAATCGTTCATATGCATGGCGACCACTCGCGCCAGAGGCACGGTCAGGTCGAAGCGCATGCCCACCCTGCGCTTGCCCAGGTCCTCGAACTTGTACATCAGCCGCTCGTCCTCGCCATATTTCCCTTCGAGGGTGGCAGCATATTCCAGCACAGGCGTCTCAAGAGGCGCGAAGCCATGCAGCTCGAAGATAGAGCGCAGCGTCTCCATAACGTGCCTGCGCGCAAACATGGCCTCAGGCATGAGGTCGCGGAAGCCTTTCAATCGCTGTGGCGATATTGTCATGGTTTGCCTTCCCTTAGAATAATAGAAGGATTATGAATCCAGACCCTGTTCCTGGGTCGTTTGCCACCCGTATCAAGTAGCCGCTTATACTCGTCCCGGATGAACTTCGGTGCAAACGGTAGGTAGCTGGTCTGCTGAGCTCCACTCAAACTGAAGAAGCTGCCGATGACGAACCCCTCGCAATCGGGGCTGCCGCACATGCAATCCCAGCGCTCGCCTGTAAATGCATTGAGCCGGTAGTCGATTGTAACTTCGTCCCCCTCGTGAATATCTCTCCACGCGTAAACATTGGTGCCTTTTCGGATAGCATTGGGAGCGCAGGAGTGGTTGAGGTAGCAGCCCGGAGGAAGCAAGACCGCGCTGGTTTCCCAGTCTAACTCGCACAAATGCCTTTGGTCCTCCTCCGAAAGTAGCGGTATCTCCTCATTTCGCACAACTCGCCCTGTCTGCGGCGAAAAATAAACTCGCCTCTCTTGAATTCTCGTAGGGCAAAAACCCCTTTGCCTTTGTCGCCTGCGCTTTTGACAGTGATATCGATGATCATGACAAATTAGACTATTGCTTCAGGATACGTAACCGGCGCCCCGCTCCACATTGTGTGTCATTATCTCTCCCCGCTTTGAGAGCATATCGTTAATTATAGCACGCACATCATGGCCGCGTAGGTCGCCTTCAGCGGGTTGCTCCTGCAAATGTGATAGGAGCCCCAAAAATACCTAAGCAGTAAGCAATAGCAGCATTCCACACCAAATCCACAGCGCCCTAACCCGCCATATAATCAAGCTTGTATGAGCGACTTTACATACCTGCATCTGCACACCCACTTCAGCGGGCGTGGCGGCCCCAGCGCGCCTGCTGAATGGTGCCGTCGGGCCGCCGAGCTTGGCTACAAGGCGATCGGCTTCACCGACCGCTCGCCGTTAGCCGGGCTACCCTCAATTTACCGAGCGGCGAGAGAGACGGGTCTGACTCCTTTGTATGGCATCGAGCTTGACGTTCTTCTGCCCGTCACGGGTGGTCGCAAGGCCGAGACAATAGCACAACCTGCCCTCCTCTTTGCACGCGGCCCTGAGGGGATGAGGAACCTGGCAAAGGTTGCTTCTGAGGCGTATTCCGGCTGGCCCGGCAACTCAACGGCATTAGCCTGGGATACGTTGGTCGCAAACGCCGGTGAGTTGCTCTTGATCCTCCTGGGAGGTGATGAGGCAGGCGCGCTTGCTCCTTGCGCAACTCTCCCTGCCAAAAAGCTGACGGAGTGGGTACGCTCAGCCAGGTCTGCATTCCCGCAGGCCGCATTTGTCGGTCTCCCTCACGCCGGCAGGCCAGGCGATAGTGTGCTTGCCGAGCAGGTGGCGGCTGCCGCTGCTGCGCTCGACCTGCCCGTCGTTGCCACCCCGGCCGCACGCTATCTTCGGCCCGACGATGCACCCTCCTATGAGGCCCTCAAGGTCGCTCGCAAGCGCGCCGGCTGGCCTCGTGGCGACGACATGGCTGCCGCCACCGCCTCCATCGCGCCCGACCGCCCAGGCCACGATTACCTCCGGTCTCCTGAAGAAGCTACTGCCCTCTACACACAGTGGCCCCAGGCTATCGAAAACATTGCCCGCATAATCGACATGTGCAAGGTCAGCGCACACGGGTGGCCTTTTCACATGGAGCCGTCCTCAGCAGGGAATGACTTCCTGCCACAACTTGCCCGGAAGAAACTGCTCACCAGGCTCGCACTGGATGCCCTGCCCTCCGAAATAAACGAACGTCTCGACAGCGAGCTTGAGATGACAGAACACCGGCACGGTGCGTGGATTGCATTGGCCGGGCTGTTAGACATAGCGAAAGACGGCAAATCCGATGCCGGCCCTTCGCCCATAGGCGCTCCCACAGGCGCAGCAAGCGGCTCACTTCTGGCCTATGCGCTGGGCATCTCTCCCACCGCTCCAACAGCCACCCAAGCTTCAACTCATAACCATGCGCTCAAGCGAAACGAAGGGCCAGAGGTCACAACTCAGAACTCGGAGATCAGAACTTGTAACTCGCCAGGGTTGCCGGGGCTTGAGGTGCCGAACGCCAGGCGCGATGGCCTTCTCGCTGCACTCGCAGGGGAGTATGGTACCGGCAGACTTGCTTGCGTTGCGTATCCACTTCCCATCATGCCGACCCAGGCCGTGCAGGCTGCAGGCAGAGTGCTCAGTCTCAACGGTGACCATCTCAAAACGCTAGCTCTTGCCACAATAGAAGGGGGCTGGGAGGCCCTCTCGCCCGACGCTGGGCACAGTGATAATAATAATGAGGCCCAGCCGTTGCCGGCCCTTGCGCTCGCCCTCAAAGGCGCTCCGCTCACCTTCTGCCCGGATCCTGACGCGCTACTTGCCGCACCACGGCAGGCTCATGGCTCCGAGACCCTTGCTCATTTCGCCCCACTCCTTACCGGTGATAATATTGCGTGGGTACCCTGGACTGAGGAAGAAGTCAGCGCGCTTGGCTATCCGGCTTTCACATTGCGCCCCACACAACCTCTGGCCGCGCTTGATTTTGCCCTGGCGCTGGCCCGGCGTTTCCCTGTTCCCGGCCTCCAGGCTGACGCCATCGACGTCTCGACTCTCCCCACGCTTTCCGATGCGGCCAACAACATCCTCAACAGAGGCGAGCTTACGGGTATCCCCTATGTCACCGCGAAAGCTACTAAAACCTGGTCCGGAGACGCTACGCTCGAGAGTGTTGCACAAATGGTGGCGCGCTCGCTCTATCCCGCCCGCCCGCCGGTTCCCGACCCCAAACCCGCCGCATGGGACGAGATTACCGCCGAGACAGGTGGCGATCTCCTCTTTGACGGCCAAATGGTCGATCTCATCCACTCGCTGGGCATACCCGACGAAAAATTGCCTTCCGTTAGCCGCGCCTTGCTTGACCCGTCCGACCAGGCAAGCGAAGCAGCGAAAGCTCTCTTCCTGGCAGCGTGTGGCTTCGAAGACGGCCAGGCACAGGCTCTGTGGAAAGCTCTGTCCGCCTATGCAAAGGTGCTGGTCGCTCGCGATGCTGCCGCAGCCTGGGGCCGCATCGCCCTATGGCTGGTAGCTCTCAAAGCTGCCCACCCCGCCACGTTCCTGGCCGGGGCCTTATCTGCCACAGGCGTCCATACTTCGGTAACTGCACTTGCAGGCGAAGCTCGTCGTCTCAGTGTGAAAATAGACCAGCCTGACATCAACAGAAGCGAAGCCGGGCATAGTCTTCGGCGAGACGGGGAAGCCTGGGCAATCCTCTGGGGCCTCAACCACCTGCCCGGCTGGCACCCGCCGGCCACAGATCGCTTTCTAGCCTCTCGCCCTTCTGCAGGCTTCACTTCCCTGCGTGAGGTCGCTCTCGCCGCCGTGGACGCGCAGCTTACTGTAGGGCATTTAGAAACGCTAGTCCGCTCAGGTGCGTGTGATGCTCTAGGTACTTTGGGTGCGCCTATCCGTGACCGTGATGCCATGCTGACAGTCCTTCCCGCTATGTTCGAATGGGCACGGGCTACCCGCCTGGCTGCGGGCCAGCTCGACCTCTTTAACGCTCCCAATCTCGACCCACCGGTCGAGGAAGATCTGAACGACGATACTCAATCTGCATCTCGATCGTTCGCCCTTCGTCCTTCGCATTCCCCCAGGCTGCTCTATCTGCGCCGCGCCTGGGAAGAGGCCAGTATAGGCGTGGCTTTCACCCGGTCAACCGAAATGGATAGCCTCGTAGCAACCCTCGAAAAATCGGGGGACCTTCGCTCGCGCCTCCTCACCACCGCCCAGATCGACGAGCAGCATCTTGGTACAAGTATCTCTCTGGTGGGTATCCTCTGTTCGATTCGTACTTTGGAGAGCGGCACTGAAGGCGGAAAAGAGCCGCTCGCGGTGGCATGGCTCGAAGATACCGAAGGGAGTATTGAGCTGGTGGCATTCCCGCCAAATTACAGGCGGCACGCCGCGCTATGGACCGAAAACAGCCAGATGATTGTCACAGCGCGTGTGTCTCGCCACGATGATGGCGAGTTCTACCTGCTCAGCGAGCACGTAGCGCCATTCCAGGCCGGTGCGGGGGAAGAGGGAATGACCCTCACAATCAAACCCCCGAGGCCGCTAAAGGCTGCCCCCAAACTTGAGAGCAAGCCTGGCGCTGCCGCGAGTAGCGGGCAATGGGCTGCCCGACCGGCGCCGCAAGCGGCGGCTCCGGTGTCGAGCGTAAGCAAGACGGGGCCGGCCAGGCAACCGGCGTTCGCGTCCGAAGAGCGTGCCACCTATAGCCTCATCATCAGCATCCCGCCCGCCAACGACGATCACGAGGTGATAGATAGTATGATCGCGCTAAACAGCCTTCTCAACGCGCACCCCGGCCCCGACAGCGTCACAATCCGGGTGCAATACAGCCCCGAAACGGGCAAGTGGACCTCGGCTCGCCTCATGGGTGGCGTCAGATTCAGTCATGCCCTCGAACAGTCCATTCGTCGCCTCCTCGGCGACGACGCCCTCGCCGTTATCAGGCTGGCCGCCTGAACCAATGCCTTGCATGCGCAGATTTTCCGCCCTGAACAGGGAGATCTGAACCTCCTTCGTCCTACTGCTGTGCAGGTTAGGACTCATACCCAACGCTAGCTAGGACTCCTAATCAAACGGGCTCATCGGGCCAACCGCCCAGGAAAACAGTGGCCGGCGGTAAGCGGCTGCTACCCCCAGATGTGCACGAACTCGCAGCTACCGGGCAAAGCCACTACATTAATTAGTATAAGGTCCGAAAATTGCTTATACTTGGGTACTATGACCGCTCGCCGGACTTTTGTTAACCCATAAGTAGTACTTATGTCATAATTCTTTCCGTTGACACGGGCCAAGGCGGTTTGCTATAGTCAATGTGACATGCTCCTGGTCAGCAGCGACCTGCTGCCTTGCTTTGTTCTTAACGCCTGGGGATGGGGTGTCATTTTTATGGACAAACTGCCAATCAGAGTTATAATTGCCGATAGTCACGATCTTTTCCGGCAAGGCCTATCAAGCTTGCTAAGCAGGCAGCCTGAAATCGAGATCGTGGGTGAGGCTAAAGATGGAAACGAAGTAGAGCTGATGGTGCAAGCTCTCAATCCCGACGTCCTTTTGATGGAGATTTACATGAAAGGCGTGGACGGGCTGCCCGCAGTCTTGCAGATTATGGCTGACTACCCCAACACCAACGTCGCGATTTTAACATCCTCGGAAGACGACAACGACGTGCTATCCGCCGTCAAGATGGGCGTGAAAGGCTACATACTGAAGAACAGCAGCCTGGACGAGCTTGTGCAATCAATCCAGGCGCTCTCGCAAGGGGGAGCTTACTTCTCAAGTAGCATGTTCACCAAGGTGTTGCAAGAGTTCACCCACCTGGCCCGCAGGCGCGACCTGCAAGAGGCCAAGGGCATCGACGCCCTCACCGACCGCGAGAAGGATGTCCTACGCCTTGTTGCACGCGGTGCAACCAACCGCGATATTGCGGACGAGCTGGTGATCACGGAGAACACCGTAAAGGTGCACCTTCGCAATATCCTCGACAAGCTACAGCTCCGCAACCGCCAGCAGGCAGCCGCATATGCGGTACAGGAAGGCCTGGTCGCCAGGGTCATGCCCGGCAGTGGAGTCTACAACGGCTACGGTGTGCGCGGCGGCTCAAACAATAGCCTGCGTGTAGTTCCCAGCGCCGATGATGTGCGTGCCGCCCGCTCTCGCCTCGCGGATTACAAGCTTAATATGAGCTAAATATATTCCGGCAAAATAAGCAAGAGCCCCGACCGGTCGGGGCTCTTGCTTATTTTGCGATCTTTATCTCTCCCAGCACGATGGGCGCGCCGGACGAGATGGGGGCGTTCGGCCCGTTGGGAGGGACCCACATGCCCGTTTCGAGGCGGTACATGCCGGGCGCAAGCCCCGCCGGCAGGGGGAGATTGTACACGCCAGCCACCCACTCGCCTTTATGCCACTGCGCCACGGGGTGTTGTATCTGCTCTATGCCTGGGTAGCCCCGCAACAAGCCGGCCAGGGGCGCGACGTCAATTTGCGCTGGAGTGCTATTCGTAGCCACGTCCACCAGGTGAATCCACACCTGCCAATTTTGATCCGATGGTCTGCCATCGCGTAGAGCCTGAAAGTAAAGGTTGAGCCCTATCGCCTGCCCTGCGCGATAAGCGCCCCCGGAAGAAGGCGATGCGGGATCCAGCAGCACGTTCGTTGAGGTCAGGGGGGCAAGGTCATAGCCTCGTAGCTCGGCGAAGTCCCCAACCTGGATCGAGGTTTTGTTCATCATGGGCGTGCCCTTGCTGCCCGTTTCCAGTATCGATATGATCGGGCCTTTGCCACCCTCTTTGTCGCCGGCAAAATGCGCCACCTCGTGCAGACTTTTGTAGAGGGGCCAGTTTGCGGGATCCCTATTTCTGTCTATAAGGTCGCCGTTCAGCACCACGTAGTCATAGCCGTGCGTAGCGTACCATTGGGGAGGCCGCGAGGTCAATTGCATTTGCGCGCCGGGGTTCTCTACGTCGAAAGGGAGCACGTCGGGCCAATCCTGCACCTGCCACGGGTGCAGCTCGGCGGCGACGCGATCGCCCTCGCGCAACTTCTCTTGCACCCAGTTCCAGGCCAGGGTGCGGCTGTCGGGCTCGGACATGCCAACGGTGTAGGCCCACGATATGCGCAACGGTTCCCAGGCCACGAACAGCAGCGCCACCACCACCAGTGCCCAGCGTGCCACTCCCCACACTCGCCTGCTTTGTGCCATGGGCACAACCGCACCGAAACCTCGGGCCATCGTCACCAACTGCACGACAACCATGTCGATCACGAAACCGGCTATAAGGGCCAGGAAAGGCATGGCCACGATCATATTCCGCACATAAGTGAGGCTGAACCTGCTCATCGCCAGCAGGTATAGCAGCGGGAAGAGCACAAGCAGCCATGCCCGCCTGCGCGCCATCGGATTGATCAGCATGAAAGCCGTCCCGAGCGCCGCACTGCTAAGCAGCGACGCGTCGCTGGTGGCGAAGTCGGACAGTTGGCGCGTGAAAGATGCCCACATTTCGCTCAGGTTGTCAGCAGGCAAGTAGGCCCTGATCTGGAACGTAAATCCGTTGTACCAGTCGGTCCAGTCCAGGATGAGATAAGGCTCGCACAGAAGGAAACCGGCGGCAGCCGCCAGCGGTATGGCCGCCAGCGATACCGCCTGGCGGCGCGTTATGAGATGCCCCTTCTCTCTCCCGCGCGCATCGTACGCGACTTGCGCCATACGATGAGCCATGCTATCAACGGCACAACCAGTAGATAGGCACCGTTGTACTTGGTGCCCGTAGCGACGCCCACAAGGAGTCCCGCCAGGATGGACCGCCACAGTAGCGGGTCCCACTTTTCGCCCTGGCTCTCCAAATAGCGCGTGCGCGAAAGCCAGTTCGATGCCCAGAGCACCATCAAGCCCATAAATCCCAGCGGCACATCGGTAATAGCGAATTGGCTCTCTTGAAGATGTAAGGGTGATACAGCCACCAGCAGCGCGGCGATTACGCCGATGCGCCTGTTGCTGTCAAACATCTGCCGCCCCACCACGTACAAGAGCGCCACGGTGGATGCGCCCACGAGGGCTGTGAGAGTGCGGGCCCAGGTGTAGACGCCCGGCGCGAGGGTGAATATGTGCGTCGTATCGGGCAGCGACTGCGGACCCTGATATAGCTCCGCGCCAGGTGCCCCAGAGGGTCTGAATATGAATGACTACGGCCTCTACGTAGATATACAGAGAGGGCCAGATGTAGAGGTTGGGATTGAGGTCGCCGGTCTTGACGATATGGGTGGCCGAATTGATCAGCTTCGGTTCGTCCGGCTGCCCCACGTAGGGCAGCCAACCGTGTACGCCCAGCTCACGCAGGAAGAAGGCGAAAACGAACAGCCCCGCGGGAAGAAGAAAATCGGGCGAGCCCAACCGGTACGCGACATGGGTCAGACGAAGAGTAGTCGCAGCTTGGCGGGTGGCACGAGTGGGTTGCACAGCAGGAGTTTCGTGCGCCGCAATCTGTAGCTTGGATGTCATGAGGCTGTTACGTCGTAGCTCTCGCGTCGAGCCAGGATTGCAGCTTCTCAGGCTCCCATGTGGTGAGGATATGGTCGGCGGTGGCCCAGCCCCGGCGCGCTATGTGCACGCCATACTCTATCAAGTTGTAATGGGATGGGTGGTGCGCATCGGTGTCCACCGTGAGGGTGCAGCCTGCCTCCATGGCTTGCTTCACGTAAATATCGTCCAGGTCCAGGCGATCGGGAGCTGAATTGACCTCGAGGGCCGTGCCGGTCCTGGCGGCCTCTCGGATAACCGCGCTCACGTCCATGTCCGAAGGCTCGCGCTGGTTGATCAGGCGGCCTGTGGGATGGGCGATGATATCCACGCGAGGGTTCCTAATAGCGCCGATGGCTCTCCGGGTCACTTCCTCGCCCGGCTGTCGCAAGCCTCTGTGCACTGAGGCCACCACTATATCGAGCCAATCCAGTATCTCGTCGGGGAAATCGAGCGAGCCGTCGGGGTTTATCTCCATCTCGGTGCCGTGCAAGATGCGGAAGCCGCTGCCAACGCTTCGCCTCGCCTCCTCTATTTCGCGCCGCTGAGCGCGCAGCCTCTCGACGGTAAGCCCATTGGTAATGCTCAAGCTGTGGCTGTGGTCGGTGATGGCGATATACTTGTACCCGCGTGCCTTGGCCGCCTGAGCCATCTCCAGGATGCTCGTGCTGCCGTCGCTCCAGGTCGAATGGCAGTGCAGATCACCTTTGATGTCGCTCACCTCCACCAGTTTAGGCAGCGTACCCTTTTCGGCAGCTTCCAGCTCGCCCCGGTTTTCCCTTAGCTCGGGCGGCATCCAGGCCAGGCCGAGCGTGCGATATATGTCCTCTTCGTTATTGATGGTAACAGGGTCGCCGTTCGCATGGTAGAGGCCATACTCGTTCAGCTTATATCCCATCTTGATGGCCCGGTCGCGCAGGGCGATATTATGCGCCCTCGATCCGGTGAAATGCTGCAGCAGGGAGTAGTAATACCTGGGGTCCATCACGTAAAGATCGACTCGCATCCCGTTATTGAGCCACACGGATGCTTTGCTCTCGCCTTGCGAGTCGATGGTGCCCACCATAGGGAGACCGACGAAGCAGTTAATAACTTCAAGAGGGTCGCCTGCGGTCGCCAGGAAGTCCATATCGCCAACGGTAGCCTTCCAGCGCCTCATCGACCCCGCAACGTCAAGCTTATCGAGCGTCTTGCAGCCCGCGCGCAGGAGCGCCATGATTTGCCGGGCCACGGGCAGGGCGGTCCCGATGAGATCGCGCTTCTCGGCGCTTCGCTTCTGGATAGTGGCTATCCCTTCTTTGATAGCCTCCACCGTTCGCTCCCCGAAGCCGGGCACGGTCAGTAGCCGCCCGTCATCAATTGCGCGTTGCAGGTCGGCCATCCCCTGAATGCCAAGCGCCTGGTAGAGTTGCATGGCTTTCTTGGGGCCGACGTGCGGAATCTCGGTAATCGTAATAAGCGAAGGGGGCACGTCGTTCAGGAGGCGATCGTAAAATCGAAGATGTCCGGTGGTCATCAGCTCATCCACCTTGTCGGTGATGGCCTTGCCCACGCCGGGCAACTCGTTCACACGCCCCTCGCTCCAGACCCTCTTCATATCCTCATGCAGATTGGCGAACGTATCAGCAGCCGCTCTGTAGGCGCGCACTTTGAACGGCGACTCGCCTTTCAGCTCAAGTATGGCCCCTATCTCATTGAAGATTTGGGCGAAAGTGGCGTTAGTAAACTTGGCCGCGTCCGGCGACATCTCAGGCATATGGTCCCTCGGTTGTCAGTTGATGAGCGAAGTCGAACTATTGTCAGTAGACGGACGATGGACGATGGACGACCGAAGTAAGCAGTAAGCAGTCGTCCTTCGTCCTTACACATCGTCTTCGAGCATGCCTTGCTCGCGTGCATACTGGGCAGCAGCTTCTCTACCTGAGAGGCCCAGTTTGCGGTAAATCTCGGTCAGGTAGGTGCGGACCATCGTTTCCGGCATCCCGGTCTTGTGCCCTATCTGGTCGTTGGTAAGTCCCTGAGCCAGCAGCTTGAGGACTGTGCGTTCATTGGAAGTTATGAGCGTATCGGTTGCAAAGAGCTTGGGATCTATATCTGCCATGGTGACTTGCGGCTCAGACCTCAATGTGGTTGTTGTCAGGTCTTTCGAGCCTGTTGGGCCGGTTATGGTCCTGTCATCTCGCTGCAATAGAGGCGTCTCGCCCGACATGACATCATGAATTGTACGGAGCAATATCTCGCTCCCAGCATCTTTGAGGACGTAGGCGCTTGACCCTGCCCGCCGCGCTTCCCGGAGATGCTCTTCTCCCTTGAACATAGTGAGCGTGATAATCAGAATTCCGGGGTAGCTGTCGGCCAGCTTACGTGTGGCCTGCATTCCGTCCATGCCTGGCATATTGACGTCCATCAGCACCACGTCGGGGTGCAATTGCTCCACGCGCTCGATAGCTTCCAGGCCATCGCTGGCTTCGCCCACCACTTCGATGTCAGGCTCAAGCTCGAACATGGAGCGAAGACCTCGCCTGTACAGAGCGTGGTCATCAACGATTAACAGGCGGGTTCTATCGCCGGGCTCTCGCAGCTTGCCGTAAGGCGAATTAGGCATACGCGAGAACCAAACCCCGCTCTTGTCAGAGGGATGACATAAGTTGCTCCTAGTGTGTAGTGCGAATGCAGTACCATTGACTAGTATATACCATTCGCTCAAGTATTTGTCCGCAAGTAGGTACTACGCGCTACGCACTACGTAACATTCTCGGCAAGATCGTGGGAGGCAGTGGCGGCATCACTGCGGTGAGACATCAGGTCATCGAGGATCCGGTCTAGAATTCCTTTCTGATCCAGGTCATGCGTCAGGCGCTTCAAGATAAGGTCGCGGGCGCGCTCCAGCACCTCGGCGCGGAGGCGTGCGCGGCGTTCCTTCTCCAACAGCCCATGCTCAAGCAAGTATTCGCGATGGCTCTCGATCGCCCCCGCCAATTCTGCTATGCCGGTACCATCCACGGCTACGGTCTTGATGATAGGCGGGATCCACGCTTTCTCCGGGTGGGGCAGCAGACGCATGGCCGTTTTGATCTGGTTAGCCAGGCGGTCTGCGCCTTCGCGGTCCGCTTTGTTGATTACCAGCACGTCAGCGACCTCCAGCACACCCGCCTTCAGGGCTTGCACATCGTCTCCCATGCCGGGCACCTCTATCAGAAGAGTTGTGTCGGCGAGGCCCGCGATTGCGATTTCGTCCTGCCCCACACCTACCGTTTCTATGATGACTATGTCACGTCCCAACGCATCGAGGACCCGAACAACGTCTACAGTGGCCGCCGCCAGCCCGCCAAGCTGACCTCGCGAGGCCATCGAGCGCACAAATACACCCTCATCCTGGTAGAAGCCAAGCATCCTGATGCGGTCACCCAGCAAAGCGCCTCCGCTCAATGCCGAAGTGGGGTCAACGGCCACCACGCCCACGCTCTTCCCGGCGGCGCGGTAATGCTTCACAAGCTCGTTCACCAGAGTGGATTTCCCGGCTCCGGGCGGCCCCGTCACGCCTATGACGTAAGCGCGCCCGGTGTGCGGCGTAATCAGGCGCATCGTCTCGCGGTATCCCGCCTGGCGGTTCTCAGCGATAGTCATCAAGCGCGAGGCCGCAGCACGGTCCCCACCGAGCATTTTACGAACAAGCTCAGCTACCGGTAATTTTGAATTCTTGAATTCTTAATTCTGAGTTTTGAGCTATCGCTTCAGCTTCGCCAGGTCCCGCTGGCTCTACATTGTGCATGCGGTTTCCTCTAGAATTCAAACTCAAAATTATGAATTAAGAATTCAAGATTATTCATTCTTCTTCGCCTGCGTGGCGGGGAGTGACGTTATCGCGCACGAAACGGACAGCCTCTTCCATGGGGGTGCCGGGGCCGAATACGCCTGATACACCCATAGCTTTGATAGCTGGAATATCGTCGTCAGGGATGATGCCCCCGGCATATATGAGAACATCGTCCAGGCCGCGCTTCTTCATTTCCTCGACGATACGAGGGAAGAGGGCCATGTGCGCGCCCGACAATATCGAGAGACCGACAGCGTCAACGTCCTCCTGCAAAGCGGCCTCGGCAATCATTTCGGGGGTCTGGTGCAGGCCCGTATAGATTACTTCCATTCCCCCGTCACGCAAGGCGCGGGCGATAATCTTGGCCCCTCTATCGTGTCCATCAAGGCCCGGCTTGGCGATAAGTACCCTGATCTTACGTGTGGCCTCGCTGCCTTGCTGAGCTTCCTGTTGAGCACCTGTATTGGATGGCGTCCGTGCGACCATATCTGCCACCTACCTTTTCTGCACGATATGTCAATCTGATCCACTCAATATTACTCGAATTGCCTGGCAGCGTAAAGTATCACAAAAGAAGACCTGGATGCGCTCGTAGCGCATCCAGGTCTTCTTTTGTGATAAAACCTTTGCCTGGGCTATCGAGATACCGAGTTCTGAGTCTCGGGACTTGGTCGAGTTGTAACCGAGTAGCTCTACGGCTGCCGTGCGAGCGTCCTGGGGCGAGCCCATGCGCTTTTGCGTCGCTGCGGCCAGCCTCGCAAGACGGTCCATGTAGCGGTTGAGCCGCTCCAAAGCGGCCTGCGCTTCAGGATAGCTGGGGTGGAGGTTCTTGATGTCCCAGATGCGCACCAGAACGTTTACAACGTTATTATAGTATTCGGCAATGCCGTAGTTGGCTCCCATCGATAAGATCACTTGCCGCTCGTGGAAGTTAGGCATCAGGTGGCCCGGCATGAAAAAGTTGGTCAGTATCTCACAGAGCGGCCAAACGTAGTTAGGGTTGAGCTCAAGGTGAGCTTTGACTGCCTCGCGATAGAAGGCGTAATGCAGGGTCTCATCTTTGGCGATGGTACGAAGGATATGGGCCAGAAGAGGGTCTTCGTCATCGGCTTTCTTGGCGACGCTGATATAGAACGCCTGGGTAGATAGCTCTTGAATTGACGTATAGGCCATACCTTCAAACGGGGTGGCCTCGCCCGGCGTCCAGGCATTGCGCACTACGGTCTTCCGGAGACGGTGCAAGCGGTCAGGGTCGATATTGCGGGTGACGAGCAGGTAGGTCTCCAGGATGTTGGAGTGCTGGTCTTCTTCGCTGGTCCAGGTGCGAACGAAGTCTTGCAGGACTTCAAGAGAGCCGCAAAAGATGTTGGTGAGACCCGTCGTGAACCACGGGAGATTGACTTCCGTAAGAAGAGCCGTCTCGACAGCGACGGCCAGCTCAGGCGAGATAGTAGCTTGCGATGGGTGCCAGGGGTCGGTCTTGAAATTGCGGCCCCGTTCCCAGGGTATAAGAGAGTGGTAGCTCCAATCTATCTTCGCGGTGCGTTGCAAGTGAGATGCATACAACTCCTTGAGCTTGTTCTCCAGTCGTTGGTCGACTGCCGTCAGTCTTGGCATTAAGAAGTATCTCCAATCGGTTTGTGACCGTGCGCCAGGCCTGTCAAATGTCACGTTAGTACGCAGACAACTCTACGGGAAAACCCGTAGAATGTCAAAGCATTATAACCTATATACGCAAACGAGTTATGAAAAAGTGCAGCGAACTATGAGATAACCCCTCACCTGAGAAGTCTTTGACGCAAAACTGCAGTTGACCACAATTCTGCTCTCCCAAATTGTAGTTTAGAAGCCCAACCTACAAATTGGGAGAGCATAATCTGTTTATGAAGATGGGGCGAGGTATCGAATACCCACGCCCCTGCCTACAAGGCGCCCTCAAGCAGTAAGCAATAAGAAGTAAGCACTCATCACACGATATTGCTGAACTCCTGAATGCCGAACACCGTCTTCAGCACATTAGTCATCTCGCCCAGGGTGGCGTAGGCATGGGCGGCCTCGATGAGGGCCGGCATGATATTCTCGGTGGTCGTGGCCGTGTGGCGCACGCGCTCGAGAGCAGCGGACCAGCGTGCCTGGTCGCGCTCGGCTCGCAGGCGGGCCAGCTTTTCGCGCTGTTTTTCCTCGCCTTTGGGGTCCATTTCGAGGATCGGTATCTCTACAGGTTCCTCGATCACGTACTTGTTCACGCCAACCATGGTCTTGCGTCCGGTATCTATCTCGTGCTGGTATTCGTAGGATGCGCGAGCGATCTCGCCCTGGAAGAAGTGAGCCTTGATAGCAGGTATCACCCCACCCAGCTCCTCTATCCGGTCGAAATAATCGTAGCACTGGCGCTCCATCTCGTTGGTGAGCGCCTCCACAAAGTACGACCCGCCAAGAGGGTCCGCCGTATTGGTCACGCCAGATTCCTCGGCGATAATCTGCTGAGTGCGCAACGCTATGCGCACAGCCTTGTCCGAGGGCAGCGCCAGCGCCTCGTCCATCGAGTTCGTATGTAGCGACTGCGTGCCACCCAGCACGCCTGCGAGAGCCTGAATAGTGGTCCTGACTATATTGATCTCGGGCTGCTGAGCCGTGAGCGACGCCCCGGCCGTCTGGGTGTGAAACCTGAGCCAGAGCGAGCGGTCATTCTTCGCCCCGAAGCGCTCTTTCAGCTCGCGCGCCCAGATACGCCTCGCAGCCCTGTACTTGGCTATTTCCTCGAAGAAATCGTTATGCGAATTGAAGAAATACGAAAGGCGTGGGGCGAAATCGTCTACATCCATGCCCCTGTCAACGCACCACTGCACGTAAGTCAGGCCGTCAGCCAGGGTGAACGCAAGCTCCTGGGCGGCGGTCGAGCCTGCTTCCCGTATATGGTAGCCCGAAATCGAGACCGGGTTCCACTTGGGCATCTCCTGCGTCGCGAACTCGATGGTATCCACCACCAGCCGCATCGAAGGCTCAGGCGGGTAGATGAAAGTGTTCTGCGCGATATATTCCTTCAGGATATCGTTCTGGGTCGTACCGCCGAGAGCGCTCCTCGGGATGCCTCGGTTCTCGGCTGCCGCGATATAGAAGGCCCACACCACAGCCGCAGGCCCGTTGATGGTCATTGAGGTCGTCACCTGGTCAATCGGTATGCCTGCGAACAAAGTCTCCATATCGGCCAGCGACGACACTCCCACGCCCACTTTGCCGAACTCGCCATAGGCGAGAGGGTCGTCAGAATCGATACCGTAGAGGGTGGGAAAGTCGAATGCAGTGGAGAGGCCCGTCTCGCCATGGTCGAGCAGGTAGCGGAAGCGTGCGTTAGTATCCTCAGCCGAGCCGAACCCTGCGAACATCCGCATCGTCCAGAAGCGCGAACGGTACATAGTCGGATGGACGCCGCGTGTAAACGGATATTGGCCCGGAAAGCCGAGATCCTCTTCGTAATCAAAGCCCGAGAGATCGGCTGGAGTGTAGATGCGTTGGATGGGTTGTCCCGATATGGTGGTAAACTCGTCCGCAGCCACCCGCTCAGGTAGTCTCTTGAGCGAACCTGCTACGGTGTTTACTTCCCATCCGCGCTGCGCGGACGCAACTCGCTGCTGGTCCTTCGTTAGCTGGTCCGACCGCTGCTTTCGCCCCGCGCCGTTACGGTATTGCACGCGTGTTTTGCTTGCCGGCCTGGAAACTGTATCAACCATCGTATATCACTCCTTCGTGACGGCAGACTTGCCTCTATACAGGTAATTATACAGTGGGCGGTGGCTGGTGGCTAGGAGACATTATATAATACGGTCATGGAACAGCCTGCATCGAGACAAGAATTGAAGTTCTACGGGCAAGAACTGGACGAAGCGCGCCATGCCTTTGCTGACTTTATCTCGAGGATGGACCCGAGCCGTCGGATCA
The DNA here is from genome assembly GCA_963837315.1 of uncultured Chloroflexia bacterium. Classification (GTDB taxonomy): domain Bacteria; phylum Chloroflexota; class Chloroflexia; order QHBQ01; family JADMIH01; genus JADMIH01. The sequence goes on along the minus strand of CAWINE010000009.1, from coordinate 187,037 downwards.
CCATCCTGTGCGACGGCGACGTGGACGGCCTGGGGGCGGGCGTGGTTATGTGGTACTACATCACCCGCCGGGGAGTTGACCCTGAGAAGATCTCCGTGCTCCAACCGGAGAAGGGCGAAAACGCCTTCACACCCACCACGCGAGGCTATGCCGCCAGGAGTCACCCCAGGACGTTGTTCGTACTCGACCTCGGGGTATCAGAACGGCAAATCCTGCACGAGATTCCAACACTCTTTGTTGACCATCACCGCCCCACGGGCGAGCCGAGCGATGCCACCGTAATTACCGGCTATACCTGGAACCCTGTGCCGACATCCAGCCTGCTCACCTATCTGCTTTGTAACGCCGAAGGCGAGCTGGCGGACAAGGCGTGGGTGGCAGCTATCGGCAATTTGGGCGACCTGGGGCCGAGCTATCCTGAGCTTCACGAAGCGGCCAAAGCACAGAAGCTGAAGTGGATACGCGAAGCCACCACTATCTTGAACGCCGCCAAGCGAAGCAGCCGGTATCCGCTCAACACAGCTTTCGAGGTACTGAGAGACGCCGCGAGCGCGCAGGAGGTTGTGGAAGGCGATTCGCCAGGGATATTGCTGTTGAAGCAGTGTCGAGCCGAGGTGAAGGCAGCGCTGGACGAAGCCAGGCGGCTCGCACCGAAATTCAGCAAGACGGAAAAAGTGGCTCTCTTCGAGCTCAGCGACCCTAACCGCATCCATCCGCTGCTGGCGCAAAGCTGGCACGGCCGCCTGCCCAAGTTCATCGTCATATGCGCCAACCACGGCTTCCTGCCGGGCAAAGTAGCCTTCAGCGCCCGTACATCGTCCGGCGCTAACATCCTGGAGCTCCTGGCCCGCCACCGCGCTGCCGTGCCGCAGGAGCTGGAATACGGTTATGGCCACGACCAGGCCGCGGGAGGCGTGGTCTCAGAAGAAGGCTGGGTAAAGTTGAAAGCCTCTATGGGCTTCAGCGACTAGCTCGACTTTGTGAGCTTGATCCAGCGAGCACACAGGATCGAGTAGACACCGAACGACACCAGGCCCAACGCTACGAAAGCCAGCAGCCAGGGTCCATAAGGCTGGTGAACGATGGTTCGCAGAGCGCCATCGAGACCCTGTGCCTTCTTGGGGTCGTAGGCGAGTGCTGCTTGCACTATGAAAAAGCCGAGCATAGCGAACACTATGCCGCGCGCTATTGAGCCGAACCGCCCAACCCGTACGGCCCACTCGATCTCGTTCGGGCTCATCTGGTCTTGCCTGAGGTCTTTCTTGAAATCGGCGCTTATGCCAAGCCAGATCTGGCCCAGTCCACCCGCCAGGCCTATCAAGCCCACAATAACTACCAGCCCCTGCCCGAATGGCAATCCTAGCAGCTTGGCGGTAAAGTCCTGCGAGGATTGGGAGTTTCCTCCCTGGCTCGCACCCTGAATGTAGGCGATAGTAGGAAATACGAGAGAGCCATAGGTAACAGCGCTCACCAGGTAGCCGACACGTTGGGCGATACCCTTGGGCTTTGTGCCCCGCTTCAGAGGGTCGAGAATCGCCCTCACAAATCCCCACAGAGAATAGCCTACAAGCCCTATAGCCATTGCAACCAGCAGCACCTTCCCGAATGGCTGAGCGCCAATTACCTCAATTGCCCCCTTTTTATCTGTAGTCTGGCCGCCCGCCCCCAGCGCAACCTGCACAGCCAGTATGCCCACCACTATATAGAGCACTCCTCGTACCACATAACCAATGCGTGCCAATCCCTCAACCCAGGGGTTATGGGTAACGTCACCGGCTCCTTGCTGTATCTTACTTTTCGCAATATCAACTCTTGCGTTCATCGCAGCCTCCTACTGAAAGGTCCAATTCAAGGTGCGATGAATGCAATTATTATGCCGCGGGCAAGGTTGCATGCCGATGGGCGAGTTAGCTTACCTCATTTGCCGGCTCTTGAAGCTCAATATCGCACCCATTCGGGTGGGAGCGTTAGCCTATTCCTGGGGATCACGATAGTACAACCCGCATTGTGCATTGCGTCTTCGCCGTGCATATAGACAAGCTTGCCGGGCACATCGAGCAGGTATTCGGCACCGCGCATGGCGAGCTGTGCATCGAACCCTTTGATGCGCGTGCCCTGGGTCTTCAAGAAATCGCGCAAACTGTCGCGCAATCCGCCGCTCGCGCCGCTTCGGCTGCCCTTGCCGTGGACGACTTCGAGGGCATCGGCGCGATTGCTCGCAAGCACGTAGTTATATTGCTTGACAAAGCGCGCCATGCCGTCAGCAACGAAGTAGCCGTGCAGGTCCAGGCGCTCGGTAGTCATGGCTGTGACCGGTGGGCGCTCGCTATCTCGCCTTGAGCAGGTTCGATGCGATCACCACACGCTGTATCTGCGATGTGCCTTCGTATATCTCCGTGATTTTGGCATCCCGGAAGAAGCGCTCGACCGGGTATTCTTTGACGTAACCGTAGCCGCCGTGGATCTGTACTCCAGCCCAGGCGCTTTTCATCGCCAGCTCGGAGGCGAAGAGCTTGGCTATACTGGCCTCTTTGCTGACGGGCTTACCCTTGTCTTTCATGGTGGCGGCTCGGTAAAGGAGGAGGCGGGCGGCGCTCAGGCCCGTCGCCATGTCGGCCAGCATGAATTGTATGGCCTGCTTGTCGGCGATGGGGCCACCGAACTGCTCGCGCTGGAGGCTGTAGCTGACCGATTCGTCGAAGACGCGCTGAGCGATGCCCACCCCCTGCGCCGCGATGCCGATGCGCCCTCCGTCCAGCAGGGACATAGCGATCTTGAAGCCCTCGCCTTCTCGGCCGAGCAGATTTTCGGCGGGCAATTCGGCATCTTCGTAGATAAGCTGCGTGGTCTCGGAGGCTCGGATGCCCATCTTGTCTTCAAGCTTGCCCACATGCAGGCCAGGGATGCTCTTCGGGCAGATGAAAGCCGAGATATTGCGGGATGGCCTGTCGCTGTTGCCTGTCACGGCGAACAGGACTGCGACCTCGCACGACTTGCCGGAGGTAATCCAGGTCTTGGTGCCGTTGATGACGTAGACGTCGCCGCGCTTGACCGCTGTGGTGCGCATTGCGGCGGGGTTAGACCCGGCGTGCGCCTCCGACAGACGCATACGCGCCGAGCCACTGCCCCGAGGCCAGCAGAGACAGGTAGCGAGCCTTTTGCTCGTCGGTGCCGAAGGCCAGCAGCGCACCGCACACAAGCGAGTTGTGGACCGACATCACAGTGCCAAGAGCCGGTACCACCTTGTTCAACTCTTCCAGGGCAAGGATATACGAGAGCGTATCGGCCCCTGCTCCGCCGTATTCTTCCGGCACGAGCATACCGGCCAGCCCAAGCTCGCCCATCCTGCCGAAAGCCTCGCGTGGGAAGATGTGCCGCTGGTCCCACTCTTCGGCGTAAGGCTCAAGCTCGCGCAGAGCGAACTCGCGGGCTGTGTCGCGGATGAGCTGTTGTTCGGAGGATAGTTCGAGGTTCATTTCGCTATTCTCATTTCATATCCACAATCGTTAAGCTTCGACCAGGCTGGGCAACTGCGGGGGGTGCTGCCCCAGCTCATGCAGAACTCGGCGCAGATTCACAACTCCCTCCCTGTTCAATTGCAAAGCTTCGACCGTCGCCCGCCCAGTCGGCGTAAGACCTATGATAATTGTGAAGTTGTCTACCCAGGCGAAATGCTCGATCCATCTTTGCTGACGAGGATGGTAGAGCGGAACTAGCTGAGCAGTTACGGGGTCGTGCGCCATGGTTTTGGTGGCTTTGTGCCCATTGCAGCCCTGACAGGAAAGCGCCAGATTATCAAGAACGGACTTGCCTCCGAGACTTTGTGGAAATATGTACTCAATTGAGAATGGCTGCACAGAGAAGCGAGATTGGCTACTGCAATACTCGCAACATCCGGAAGCCCGTTCGAAGATAACACTCTTATGCTTCTTACTAATCCGTATCACAAGACCGGCGGCGATTTAATGCCAAGCGTGTCCATCAGCTCTGTCAACGATACTCCGCGCAGGCGAGCAAGCTCAGCAAGAGCCTCAATCCGTTTGACATTCTGCTGCTCAGCCCCGTCGGTTAACCTTATTAACTCATTCAGTTCTTCGTTCGTGATACTCTCTGCCCGGCGTTTTTTCACGAGTTCATTGAAGCGTGCTTGTGTATCTGCCGAAAAGCCCCTATTGATCGTTGTGAATAACTCCGACTCTTCGTGTGTAAGGCTCGGAGCCAGGCGCTGTGCTCTCATGGCGATTAGCTCTGCCACGAACCTATCCAATTCAGGCAGACTAAGGTGCCGAGCTTCTTCCAGCAACTTTTGTGTAGACGGCCCTGCTCTGCTTGCCATACGTCAATCCCCCTTAGGCGTGTGCTCCCACCTTCTTCGCCGCCTTCAGCACTTCGCGGGCGATCACCAGCCGCTGTATCTCGCTCGTCCCCTCGCCTATCTCGGTTAGGCGGACGTCGCGGTAGTAGCGCTCGACATGGGCCTCGGTGATGTAGCCGAAGCCGCCGTGCACCTGTATAGCTTTGTGGCAGCACTCCTCGCCCACTTCGGAGGCGAACAGCTTCGCCATGGCGGCCTCTTTGGTGAAGGGCTTCTTATGGTCCTTCAGCCAGGCGGCTTGATAGACGAGGAGGCGGGCGGCGTCCAGCTTGGTCGCCATATCGGCGAGCATAAATTGCACGGCCTGGAAGTTAGAGATCGGCTGGCCGAACTGCTGCCTCTCGTTGCTGTATCTGATAGCGGCTTCGAAGGCAGCCTGCCCCAACCCTACCGCCATCGCGCCGATAGAGATGCGTCCTCCATCCAGGATCTCCAGGAACTGCTTGAAGCCGAGGCCGGGCGTGCCCAGTGTAGCGTCGTCGCCCACCCGCACGTTCTCGAAGAAGACGGGCGACGTGATAGACGAGCGGAGGCCCATCTTATCTTCGTCCTTGCCGAAAGTGAGACCTTCGGTGGGGTTCTCGATAATGAAACTGGTGATGGCGCGAGACCCTGTGGCCTCTTTGTCGGTCTTGGCTGTAATGACCATCACGCCCGCGATGCGTCCGGAGGTCATGTAGAGCTTGGAGCCGTTGATGACCCATTGGTCACCATCTTTGTAAGCGAAAGTCTTGGTGCCGCCCGCGTCCGACCCTGCGTGCGGCTCGGTGAGGCCGAACGCGCCGATCATCTTGCCCTGGGCAAGAGGCACTAGATATTTCTTTTTCTGCTCAGGCGTGCCGAACAAATAGAAAGGAGATGCGCCCAGCGAGGTGTGCGCGGCCAGCGTCAGGCCCAAAGAGCCGTCGGCACGCGAAATCTCCTCGACAGCGATTGCGTAGGCGATGGTATCGCCGCCCGCGCCGCCATATTCTTCGGAGAAAGGCACACCGAGCAGGCCTAGCGAGGCCATCTTCTCGATTATGCCGTAAGGGAACTCGTGGGTCTTGTCGCGCTCCAATGCGCCGGGAGCAACCTCGTTATCCGCAAAGTCGCGCACCGAGTTGCGGAATAGCTTGTGCTCCTCAGAAAGCTCAAAATCCATGCGTGGGCCTCCTCATTGAGGTCAGAGTATGTCGATCGAAATCAGAATTGAGATATCCGATTCCTTACTTGCGAATGGGTGTCGTTCGCCGGACGTTCGCTTGATTATAGCACAGGCATTCACGCGCTGTCGAAGAACACGAGCGCGCTGCTTCAATGCAGGTCATCCATACAAATCGGCGGTGTCGTGCCATTCGTGGGCGGCCCCAAAGGGAACCCCGTTCATTATCCGCAATATTAGCGCATGGTCGAACTCGGCGCTGCTCTCAGGGAATCGTGTCGCGTCGGAGAAATCACTTCGATCCCGAGGCCAGTTGCCTCGCCAGGCTGTCGTCCACGAAAGTTGCCACATCTATGGGTTGTTTGTATTCCAGCTCGCCACGCTGGAGGAAGAAGGTTTGCAGCGATTGAAGGTTCCCGGTGGGCACCACGCCATCCATACTATACTGTGGAGCAGAGACGCGAGCCACCACATCCGCGGGGACCTGAGTGTACTTCTCGATAATCGTGGCAATGCCAGGGTCGGTCTTCAGGTAATCGCCTTGCAAGTCGCTGCAGGCGCGCAGAAAGGCGCGTAGGAAGCCCTTTGCCACCTGAGGCTTGCCTGTGAGTAGAGGCTCGCCCATGTAGAGATAGCTTGAAGTGAAACCGTTGACGTAATCGTTGGACAGCACGCTCACCATGCCGTTGTCCTCGTTCTGAGTTACGTAAGGCTCCGTCAAAATGGCCGCATCAATCGAGCCACTTTGGAGCAAGGCGGGCACATCCGTGGTGGCTGCCGTGGTAAGCTGGATGTCATCGAGGGTCAGGCCGCCCTTACTGAGCGCCAGCGAGAGAAAGTATTCGCCGATCCCTGCTGTGGTGTTGATGGCTACCTTCTTGCCTTTCAGGTCGGCCACGCTTTTGATTTCACCTTTCCGCCTGGCGCTAATCACGAGGGGGGCGCTGACAGGGGGGCGCTCGGTCTGCAGTGGGGCCACTATAGTGAACTTAACACCGCGGTCCACTGCGTTGAAGAGGCCCGCACCCGCTCCACCCACAGCGGCATCGAAATTGTCGGCCGCCAATTGCACCACAGAGTTGCTGCCGGTTTGCACAAGGGTGAGCCGAGCATCAATACCTTCCTGGGCGAAATACCCACGCTCGATTGCAACGAACAGAGGCGCGAAACTAATCGAAGGCAGATAGCCCAGGCGCACTACCGTCAAGTTACCTGCGGAGGGCAATATGACGCGGCCGACGGCAGAGGTCGCCGTCGCGGAAGGCGTGGGAGTAGATTCTCCGCTACAGGCCGTCAGAAAAACGGACACGGCGAGCGAAAGAGTAATCAAAGGGAGATTACGGTGCAGGACCATCTGCAAGAATATACTCCTTTAGTTTGTCGTGCGCCTGCTGCAATTGTAACGAAATTCACAAGCTTCTACAAGAGCAGAACGGATCATAACTGAAAAAGAGCAATTGGGCCGCAAGTACGCCCCAATTGCTCTTCTCAAGTAATGTCCCTACCTCGGCCATTTACCCGAGCTTGTTGTACTCATCTATTGCTTCTGTGCGCTGCCCTTGTCTTACAAGGAGGTCGCCGCGCACCTGATGGTAGCGTGGATACTGGTGCGCCAGGTCTTCAAGGTCCGCCAGCTCGTCCTGGACCATGCGGAGCACGTTCTCGGATACATACGATTTCCTGAGCATACGGCGATAGATGCGTAAGGCTGTATCTATGTCGCCGGCCTGAGTGTAGGCAGAGGCGAGGGCAAGATGCGCACCCATGTCCTGAGGATACCGGTCAATCCAGGAGTTCAGGTCATCGAACCCCTCAAGGGAAGGAAGCGGGCCGGAAGCGGTAATATCACCCGGAATGGGCATACTCGGCACGAATTCTTCGTCGAACCCTACGTGCGAGCTTGTATCTTGAGATCCTGTGCCGGCGGTGGCCGACGCAGCCAGCGCCTGCCAGGGTCCATGCATGGCTATAGAATCCGGATCCACGAGCGTTTTTGTGGGTGCAGCCTTGCGTAAGCTCACGCCATCCCTGCTCAGTTCTTGAGGTACGGGCGCGGATTTGGGCTCAGGCGCAGATACGGGTTCCGCTGGCTGCTCGCTTGGAGCGACGTAATCGCCCCACGCGCCGACAGCTACACGCGCTTTGAACACCGGGAACTCTTGCTCTTCGGCCTCCGCATCTTCAGGGGAACCGGCGTCCATCAGCCATGGTGTAACCCCTTCGTCCACCATATCAGGCGAAGGCACGAAACCGGACGACTTCGACGTAAGGAGCCTGGGCTGTGGTGGCAGGACCGTGCATCGAGACCTCAGGCACACCATCGCCCTGTGATAACCGGTCGGTTACCGGCGGTGTGCCGGACTGCGAGGCTGCGCCGGACGGTTGTTCAGAGGGAGATGTATAGCTCGCTGATTCGACAGGTGGCGCGGATTCTTCACGAAGATAGCCGGTCGGCATTTCGGTCTCGGCCACCTCAGCCGACGAAGGAATGGGCATAAAGAGTGAGGTATCGCCGTCAGCTTCGCTCCAAACCTCATCTCGAGAGGCGGGGCCCGTTGTATGCTTGCTCGAAGGTTGGCCCATCGGATCGAGTTTGGCGGTGCCAGGCGCGCTCGCGCTGCCGCCCGCTGTGAGGAAACTGGTCGGGCTTTCGCCTGTCTCTTCCAGGTCGAGCTCACCATAATTAAAAGGTGAGACATCCAGATCTTCGACCGCCATCTCGCCGTTCGACGTATTCGTATCCAGGTTGCCCGCGAGGGCAGCAATAGGGTCGCTGGTCAGATTGGTCGTAACGGTTGCCATCCAGCCTCCCCCTGCCGGCGCTTGCTCTTGCATCCCGATTATACCGCTCATGTCATCGTCAGCCTGCATGGCATCTTCAGCGCCCGGCTCGTGTGACGAAGGAGCATCCGGCCGGAATGCGGGCCTGGAAACAGGTTGCATGGGAGCAGGAATGGGCGTGGAGATCATGTCCACGTTACCCAACCCTGCCTGCTTCAAGATCCTAGCATCGGGCGCGGTGCCGGAGTGGCCGCCCATCAGATCGGCTAGAGCCTCAAGGTTGGCCGTCACTACCATCGGATCGCGCCCACCCGGCATAAGACCGCTTAGCTCTTCCGTGTTGAAGCCAAACGTCTCATCTTCTTCGCCACCAATGATCGCTGAGAAATCGAATGGCTCAATCGGGGTAAGTCGCCGAAGTCTGCATCATTTGCTGCCGTGGTGGAGGAGCCTGCGGCTGTGAACGCGCCCTCACTACCGGGCTGCGCGGCGTTCTGCGATGACTGCGGTTCCGTTTTGCGTCCTGGCTGGGCAGTAGGCGATGGGTCTTGCAGCCAGAAAGGCAATGGACCTTGAGAGCTTGTGCCCTGGGTTGTAGCAGACAATGAATTGCTTAGGTCGGCACCTTCGACATCACCATACTCGTGCGTTTCTTCATACTCGGGGTTGTTATAGAGGGTTGGGTCAAATGCGGGACCCATATCCTGCGGGAGGTTTGACATAGCTGCAGGATCGATGGAGGGCAACACCGGGAGAGGCGCGGGCACACCCTGGTTGAACATGAAACTCTCGAACTCTAAATCTCCGCCGGCGACGCCCGCCTCGGAGATACCAGGGCCCATAGACTTGAGGAAATCGGCTACCCCAGGCTCCAGGTCACCCAGCGACTTCTCGAGGGAAGATTGGTCAAGAGTAGACTGGCCGACAGCTATGCCACGAATAGCAGCAAGCCCTGTTTTAGGCACATCCGCTATGCCGGAAGTAAGTACAGGAGGTTGCACGGGCGCTATTTTAGGGGGAGGCGGTTGTGATGGCGCTGCAGGAGCAGTCACCTCAGATTGGGCTGCCGTCCATGAGCTGGCCTCAGGCGACTCTGGCAGCCTGGCCGGTATTCCAGGAAGGCAGAGGCTGCCCTTCAGGCATAGCAGTTTGAGGCTGAACGAGACCTGACCATATGGGGCCCGAGTTTGATGGCTGTTGAGATTGAGATCTCCCACGGCTGGGCGGGCCAGGCGGGTGTGCCCCCGGGTGTTGCCTGAGAAGTCCGTTCCGTCTGCGTAGCATGTACTGAGCTACCCGCCATCCCACTCGCGGCCTGGGATGCCCAATCCGGGAAAGTTGATCCGGAAGATTTCCCACCGGCCTCCGACGGCGCGGCAGACTTAGATGTCGATGTTTCGGAGCCGAAAGCGGAAGCGGAAGGCGTTTCGGTTTCAGCGACCGCCGAAGTAGCGGAACCTGTAGCACCTGGTGTAGTTGCGGGTGAAAGCAGAGCGTCGCTGATCGGGCCGGATTGGCGCAGGCGCTTGCCGGCCTGCATAGCGATCAAGACCGAGCTGAAGTCTTCGATAGAGGCAAGTGAGTTGTCGCTCCACGAGCCATTGGGCATATTTGCGGAGAGAGGCCCAGTATTGCCTCTAGTGCGACCCGCCATACCCGAAAACATGGCCGGAGCAGGTGCCGATGCAGGTGCAGAGGCCAGGCCAGGCTGGTTGGCAAGAGGCCCGGTTGCCGGCAGAGGCTCGGTGGGGGTCCTGGGTTCGGCGACTTGCTGAGCTTCTTGAGGAAGAGGAACATCCTCAGTAATGGGGCCTGTAGAAGGGGCGTTACCGGCAAACCAATCGGGTAAAGGCGCACTCTCCGCAACCGTAAGAGACGGTTCCGGGGCGGCATCTGAGGTTGTGACAGGCATGAAATAGGAAGGCACGGGCACTTCGTGTCCTGCAAAGGGAGCGGGCGCAGACGTATCGTCCGCCGTCTGTCCGCCCGATATCTCAGGTAGAGACGGCAGGGAGGGCGTGGAGGATGGAGATTCGATGGAGGCTGCTTGCACAGGCTCCGCAGGCGAATCGGCTTGCACAGATTGCACCGGCACGGGTTGAGCCATCGTCTGGGACAAGGGCCCACTGCCCTTCTTGGCGGGATCCAGGGTACCCAGCGCCTCGCCCTGGTTGAACATGAACGGCTCGAACTCCATATCTACCGCACCAAGTTGGCTGGTATCTCCAATACCTAAATGGCTGGTGTCCGCAAAGCCTATATTGCTGGTGGGATTGTCCTCCGGCTGAGAGCTAGCGTCGAACATGAACGGAGCGAACTCTATCTCTTCTCCATTGAACTGGCCCGAAGGCGTCTGACTTTCTGCTTTGCGACGGTCATGTTGCGACATGACAACCCTCCTATGTTTGAATTACGAATTACGAATCACCTTATGTGATCTATTTGTAATTCGTAATTGGCTAGTCTCCTATTGCCGGTCGCTCTGTCTCGGTGAGAGTGGCGCTCAATTTGTCGTAATATTTCAGAAGTGTCACCATGCGCTCCGGCGACGTATTTTTATCTTGAAGATATATTTCCAGGGCCTGCCTGGGGCTCATTTGCTCGATCACCTGATCACCGAGCCTGAGCCGGTGGGCACGGGCCGAATTGGTGATAACAGTGCCGAATGACGGGTCTTTGGCGTTCAGGGCACGGCGGATCTCGTCCTGGCGCAGGTCGCGCAGGTGGTCGGGCGTCGTTTCTATGACGAGGCGCACCACCGCATCCTTGATTATTTCTTCGTTCTCATCGACTCGCCTCAGCACTTCCTCAGTCGGGAAATCGATGGCGGCGTTCACTTTGATCGTGAGAAACCGCCTGGCGGCCACTTCGTGGAAATCGTGGCGCACCTCGCGCAATCCGTCCGGCCCCGGATCGTCTATCTCGACGCTCACAAAGCCTTTCTTGTCGTTCTGCTCACCAAAGTCTATGCGCTCAAGCGAGCCCGGGTAGACAATGGGAGGCCGCCCCTGGGAAAGCACCTGGTATTTGTGGATGTGCCCCATCGCCACGTAGTCGAACCGGGGATTGGCGATGATCGATTTTGGCAGCACAACGTCCTGGCCAAGCATGATATCACGCTCGGTCGAGAAGACTGCGCCTTGCACCGATGCATGGGCCGTCAATATAGTAGGCAGGCCGGCATCGAGATTGTCCACCGAGGTGTCAATAAAACTCTCCACAAGCTCGATCATGGCGGCGTTTAGCTCGTCGGGAGTGAGGTTGCGGAAGCTGCTGTTGCTCATCAAGTAGGAACGTGACAGCCACGGAAGTGCCACTATCTGCACTTTGCCTGCTCTGGTCTCGACAACGTGCATACCTGGTTTCTGGGCCACGCTGACCATCGGTACGGCCAACGTAGAATAGATCTCAACGGTGTTGGCTCGCTGGAGGGCGTTGGGCACATCGTGGTTGCCCACGAGAATAAAGGTGGGCATACCGGCCGCCGAGAGCTTCCGTATTCGCTTCGCAAACTCGCGCTGCACGGTGGGAGTGGGATCGCGGTTCTTGAAAATATCGCCCGCAATGAGGACGAGATGAACGTCGTTATCGAGGGCCCAGTCAAGGGCAATGTCCAACGTATTGAGGAAGTCACCGAGGCGCGAGGAGAGACCCGTAGCAGGATCGACCCGCCCGTAATTCTCCATTCCCAGGTGAATATCAGCAAGATGTAAGATGCGTAATGTCATCTAAAGTGTGTTAGGCCAGCTAAACATAATGTTCCCAGAATCAGGTAGACACAAGCATAGGAGGCTTAGGACCTACCTATAGTCGGAGTATACGCCCCCGGTTTTGGAGTGTCAACCCTTACTTATGGTACAATATGCACACTTACGGTATGTATTGCGTACTACGTTGTATCGAGTTGTCAGTTGTCAGTAAACGAACGAAGGACGAAGGACGGCTGATAGCTGATCCCTGATTACTGGTCTACGGACAACTGACAACTGACAACTGGCTCAGGAGGTCAACGGTGACTCACAGAGTAACCCTCATTCCCGGCGACGGCATCGGGCCGGAGATTTCGCAGGCTACACAGCGTGTGATAGATGCCACAGGCGCGAAGATTGAGTGGGATGTTATTGATGCGGGCGAGGCTGCAATTGCCAGGACCGGCCAGCCGCTGCCACCCGAAGTGATCGAGTCGATCAAGAAGAACAAAGTGGCCTTGAAGGGGCCCATCACCACACCGGTGGGTAAAGGCTTCAGATCGGTGAACGTGGGGCTTCGCAAGGCGCTCGACCTCTACGCCAACGTGCGCCCGTGCAAGACACGCAAGGGCGTACGCTCGCGCTACGACGACATTGACCTGGTGGTGGTGCGCGAGAACACGGAGGACCTTTACGCGGGCATCGAGTTCTCGGAGGGCACTCCCGAAGTAGCAGAGCTGATCGAGTGGATCGGCCAAAAGACCGGGGCCACCATACGGCCTGATTCTGCAATCTCGATCAAGCCGATTTCGATCAGCGGCAGCAGGCGCATCGTTGAGTTCGCCTTCAAATATGCGGAAGAGAACGGGCGGCGCAAGGTGACCGCGGTGCACAAGGCCAACATCATGAAGGCGACGGACGGCCTCTACCTGCGGGTGGCCGAAGAGGTAGCCCAGCAGCACACAGGCATCCAGTTCGAGAATATTATTGTGGACAATATGTGCATGCAGCTCGTCCAAAAGCCCGATCTGTACGATGTGCTCGTGCTGCCTAACCTGTACGGCGATATTATCTCGGACCTCTGCGCGGGGCTGGTAGGCGGATTGGGCGTTGCTCCGGGGGCCAATATTGGGGAAGAGGTGGCGCTCTTCGAGCCGATCCACGGCAGCGCCCCCAAGTATGCGGGCCAGAACAAAGTCAACCCCATGGCGATGATGTACTCAGGCGTAATGATGCTCCACTGGATCGACGAGCATGATGCCGCCGACCGCCTCGAAAGCGCCCTGGACCAGACCATAGCTGAGGGCGTTGACGTGACCTACGACCTCAAGCAGCGCCGCGACGACACGACGTCCAAGAGCACCTCGGAGGTGGCCGACGCGCTGGTAAGGAAATTGCGTAGGACGTAAGTGCTTGGATAAATTAGTAGGATCGGGCCTGAGATGTCTCTCGGCCCGATTTTTGCTAGAGACCTCTCGGAAGGGGTCTCAAGATTGGAAACACACCCAAATCAAATAAAGATCCAGCAATCGCACGTGCCGGCGACATCGCTTGCCGCCGGCGCGATAAAGACGAACAGGGTTTGGGATACGCTATTCGTGGTGGCAATAGCTGCCGCGACCGTGGCCCTGCTGGTCAGGCTGCTCTTTTTGCATATCGCCCTTGGGGATCACTATGTCTATCTTGCCCACCACCTGCTGAGAGGCCAGTTGTGGGTCGACGATATACCCACTCCGTATCCCGACGTAATTACCTGGCAGGGTCATAAATACCTGCCGTTCGGCCCGCTGCCTTCGATCTTGCTCATTCCCTTCCTGCCCATTATGCAGTTGGCCGGCACAACCGAAACTGCATGGGTGAGCGATCTCTTCACTCTGCTGAATATCTACATATTTGGACGCATTCTCGGACAGATAGGTATCAGGGACGAGCGGCGCAAGTGGGTGTTGCTCCTCTTCTTCGGCGGCACGGTCTATTTTGCCGCCATGTTTGCCGGCACCAGTTGGTATTTTGCCCATATAGTCACCACAACTTTCCTGCTGCTGGCGGTGTCCGAGGCGCTCGGCAAGAAACGGATGTGGTTGGTCGGGCTATTCCTGGGGCTGGCAGGGATGGTGCGCTTCACGGCCCTGTTCGCACTGCCATTCTTTCTGTGGCTAATCTGGCGCCCGGCTGCGTCACCGACGAAGGACGAAGGACAAAGGACAAATGGCGAAGGACGAACGGCGAACGACGAAAGCGCTTTACCTTCGTCGTTCGTCCTTCGTCCTTCGTCAAATAAATGGCTGCAATACGCCGCGTTGCTGGTTCCGCTGGCTTGCTGCATTGTTTTGCTCGGGGTCTATAACTACCTGCGGTTTGGCAATCCGCTTGAAAACGGTTACAGCCTTGCGACCTTGAGTTTTGCCGCTCTGGCCCAGGCCCGCGCCCAGGGTATCTTCAGCCTGGTGCATGTGCCGAAGAACCTCTTCATGCTTCTGCTCCAGGGACCTGTGCCATACCCAAACGCCGATGCGCCGGTTTTGCAGCCGCCGTATGTGCAGCCCTCGACCTGGGGGATGGGTCTATTCTTTACGTCGCCCGCCCTCATCTACATGTTCAAAGCACGAATCAAGGAGCCTATCGTCCAGGCTTGCTGGCTTGCGCGTGGTCTGTATCATGATCCCTATCGTCACTTACTACGGCATCGGCTGGGTGCAGTTCGGCTATCGCTACGCGCTCGATTTCACGCCATTCCTGGTACTGCTAGCAGCGCTCGGTCTGCCAAAACCAATGACCGCCCTGCCGAGAGTGCTTATTCTGGTAAGCGTGCTGGTGAACCTCTGGGGCGCGTACTGGATAGCAAGGTGGCTGTAGAGAGCTTGCGGAGAGTGATTAACGGTGCTCACCGCAGAGGCGCAGAGAGCGCAGAGTTACGCAGAGATTCACTCATGGTTTAGCAGATCCGCTTAACCATAATGAACTCTGCGTAACTCTGCGCTCTCTGCGTCTCTGCGGTGAGATATGGTCACGAAGCGGCTAACGCAGTGACTTCACCACGCGCGCCGGGTTGCCTGCCACCACTACATTGGGCGGCACATCGTCCGACACGACGGCGCGGAAAGCCACCACGGAGTTCTCGCCCACCGTCACCCCTTTGAGCACAGCGCTCTGGCCGCCCAGCCAGACATTCTCCTCGATGGTAATAGGCGCGCAGCTAACAGGAGCGTCGGGGTCGTGGCGGCGGGCGGGGTCGAGCGGGTGGAAGTCGCTATCGAAGACGAGGGTCGAGCCGAGGATGCAGCGCGGGCCGACTTCGATGTGGGTATAGGCCATAATGCCCGCGCCATTGAGGCGAGTGCCGCCGCCGATGGTGATGCGCGAGTTGGGGGTGAACGTGATGAGCACGTTCTTCTCGGCGTGCGCCCAGGCGTTTATATCGTCACCGAAAATCACACAGCCCGGCCCCTTGATAACCAGACGGCCGTTGGTCTGGAAGTTGCGACCAAAGCGCACGCGGTCGCCCAGGCGCAGCTTGAGCCAGCGCATCCAAAAGGCGCTGATGAGCCGCACGGCGATGGGCTTTACTATTTTGCGCCAGCTACGCCCACGGTAGATGGGGATTGCGGTGCGGCCTCCCATCCCTATTTCCAGGGTGCAGCCGGTTTAGGCGCGGGCGCAAGGTTTGCCGGGTCGGTTGGGGTACGGGGCACCTGCTCCGGCACGGCGTGCTCAGGGACGGCGGGGTGATGACGCGCGGACCGGTAGGCCCTGGCGCGCTCGTAGACAGCCTCGATGCCGGTAATGGCTTCGTCCCATGATAGCTCTTTCACGGCTTTTTCGCGCAAGCGCATGCCTAAATGATCGTTGCCACCAGGATTGTCGAGGGCAGCAAGGAGCTGCGCGGCAAGAGAGCGCGAGTTGCCGGGCTCGGCGTAGATGCCCAGGTCGCCCAGGTATTCGTGGCTGATAGGTGTGTCGAAAGCGACCACGGGCAGGCCCATCGCCATGTAGTTGCCGATTTTGCCCGCGCCCTCGGTCTGGGAGAGCTTGGGGGCTACAGCCACGTCGCCAACAGCAAGGAAGCGGGGCGCGTCGGCATACGGTATGCGCCCAGGGAAGCTGAGGTTGCCGTTGAGGTCCAGCATATCGGCCTGGCTGCGGTATGTGTCCACGCCCGGGAAGCCCATCACCAGGAAATGGATATCGCGCCTGCCCCACTCGTTGACGATGATGGAAGCGGCTTCCAGCAGCAGGTCGGTGCCCTGGTAGGGAGCGAGCAGGCCCAGGTAGACCACCACTCGGCGGTCCGGTGGCACGCCAAGCGATTGCTTGAGGCCGCGGCAGGCAAGCCGCTCGACTTCGGTGGCCGGTGGGGCGAACGATTGCGTGTTTACGGCGTCAGGCACAGTGACGATGCGGTCGGAGTAGATCGCCGGTCGCCGCGCGGAGTGCGCGCTCGGCGTTGTGCGACGAGGTGATAATGGCGTCAGCGGCGCGGTCGATGCGCCCTTCCAGCCACTTGAGTGGGCGCAGGAAGGGCGAGCTATTGCGCACAAAATGGTGGTCGACCATTTCGGCGGTCATGCTGCCCTGATAGTCGAAGACAAGGGGCAAGCGGCGCACCTGGCGGACGGTCCAGCCGAGAAGCGCGCCTTCGTGGATATGCGCGTGCACGATGTCGGGCTTGAAGTCGAGAGCGGCGCGCTGCACGGTGGCTGCCAGGGCCATATCGAAGTAGAGCTTGTGGCGGGAGGAGCCGACCATCACGCCCTGCTTCCAGGGAACGTCAATAGAGCGGCGTATCTGGACGCCGGGCACGTCTGAGCCGGTATGGTAAGTGCAAAGGAGGACGGTGTGGCCCCGGCGCTGGAGATGCCGGATCTCCTCCAGAATACGGACGTGCGCGCCGTAGTCCGAGAAGAATGAAGTGGGAGCTATAGACAGTATCCGGTATCCCAATAATCTCTCGCAACGTGGGTTTTCGGTTTCTGGCTGTCATTATATGCCTGTGGTTCCAGGGGTGTCAACTTTCCGGTGATCAGCGACTGTTTTCTTCACCGCCAAGACGCCGCCCCGGAGGGGACCCCGTAGTTCCGCCAGGGGCCGCCAAGGTTACTATGGGTTTGAATCGCATCCGAAAATGGGGTGCAGGGGCGGCTAACCCTGCCGGGGCTCGGGTGTCCACAAAATAACTCTTTTCTCTTAACGGCTGTGGTGAAGAAGGGGTGCAGGGGTGGCTAACCCTGCCGGGGCTTGGGGTGTCCCCAAAATCCCTCTGTCCTCTACATTCACCATCTGCAGTGCCCCGTGGGGGCAGAATGCTCCGAATGTCCGGGCAGAGCGGGTTGGGATGTATAATCAATGGAAGTTATGGATATTGGAGGAAGCAAAAGATGAACGTTATTGAAGCCATCCGCAGGAAGCGAGCGGTGAGGCAATTTAAGGATCAACCGCTACCGAAAGAGGTAGTGGAGCAGATATTGTACGCGGGAAGGCGGGCGCAGTCGTCCAAGAACTCGCAGCCGTGGCACTTTATCGCTATCCAGAATAAAGAGACGCTGGCTGCTCTTGCGACGATGGGTGACTTCGCGAGGCATCTGCCGCACGCGGGGCTGGCGGTGGCTATCCTGACACCCGACCCTGTGGCCACTTACTGGGTGATGTTCGACGCGGGGCAAGCAGCTGCTTACATGCAATTGGAAGCGGTCGAGCTGGGGGTGGGGTCGTGTATGACTACCCTTCACCGCCCGGAGCCGTCGAGGGAGCTGCTGGGTTATCCTGAGGACTTGCACCTGAGAATGATTGTGGCGTTCGGCTATCCCGCCAATCCTGACGCTGCTTTTGAACCGGCACGCAGGGTTGGGGGCCGCAAACCGATAAGCGAAGTGGTGCACTTCGAGCGATGGGAGCCGGACAAGGCTTAGATGAGGCCGCGCCTATGCTTGTCGTTGTAATCAATAGTGAGGGCAAAGGCCACGATTACGCCGGGCAGCCAGCCGATGATGGTCAGAATGAGGACAAAAACCATTGCGCCGCAGCCGCGAGCGCGCACGCCGCTGGCGAGAGGCGGGAGGAAGATGCAAAGGAGAGCGTCGATACAACCCATTTCGGTTTGATTCCCTTTCGTAATAGTGTGATGTGCGGGCCCACTTGCCTGGCACAGTATGATTTACGCAAAAGTGCGGGAACGAGTTGCGCCAGGCGTACTAGTGCCGTGAAGGCGGGAATCAGATACGCAGCGCTGGAGTCTACCTGCGGCATATACCCTCTATGATGCTGAGCGGGCCCCGGGTTGGGATAATCTGTTGTCAGACTCGAACCCTGCTTCTTCAAATAGTGCCTTGAATTCTCTCCCGGTACGCTCGCGTCCCCCATGTGAGACCAGCATTTGAAGATCGGTCATCTTACCCTGGTCGGGGTCGTTGCCGGGCGGGATGATTCTCTCGATAACCAAGAGCCGCCCATGATCAGGCTATGGCGCGGCGACAATTCTTCAAGATCGTCAGCGCATGCTCGTCGTCCCAGTCGTGGATGATAAACTTGAGCATATAGGCATCACCACCGGCGGGCACCGACGAGAAGAAGTCGCAGGGCACGATCTCACAGCGATCCAGGACGCCCGCTGCCTCCAGTATTGGGCGGGCACCTGTTACCACGTGCGGCGCATCGCACAATATGCCGTGCAGATGCGGGTTAGCCTTCAAGAAAGCGGAGATCAATATGCCGTGCCCGCCACCCACGTCGACCAGCGTGCTGACCTTCGTCCCCTCTTCTCCGGAGAAATCGTAAGCGGCAACAATGGAGGCAGTCTGGGGAAGCGTGTTGGCCGTCATGTAATCGTTGAAGTTCGCGCTCAGCTCAGGGTGCTGGGCCCAGTAGTCCCACGAGTCCATCCCATGAATGTGCTTGAATGCAGGCTCGCCGGTGGTGACGCTGTACAGCAGTTCGCCCCAGGCTGCTCCATCGCGAAGGCTCGCCAAAGACGAGCACTGCCGGGCGCAGGGAGCCGGGAACTCCGGTCTGCAGCAGTTCGGCCATCGGGGTCAGACCAAAGCGGCCCTGTTCGTCTTCAGCGAATATCCCATTGCCGGCCAGGGCGCGCAATAGGCGGTAAAGGGAAGGCGCATGGGTGCCCGGTAGCCTGAGCCAACGCCTCCACGCTTTGCGGGCCGGACTTGAGCAGATCGGGGATAGATAGTTTAGCTGCGACATAGATTATCTGAGTGACCCGGAAACCCATGATCATCTGCGACAGTGTCTCGGACAGGTCTGCCGCCGGCTTGCCCGGCTCTTGAGCGTCAGGTTGTGATGCCATTCGTCGTTCGCCTCCTTTGGTAACTTAGTCGCAGGTATATGCGAGATAGATCGCTAAGCCACTATCTTCACGAAGCTGCGCCCGGCCTTGATTATCATCCCTTCTACCGGCTTGACCATGTGGGTCCGGTCAGTTACCTTCTCCTCGTCTACTTTGACGGCGTCCTGCTCCACAAGGCGCTGGGCTTGCTTGCGGTTGGGGGCAAGGCCCGTGGCTATCAGCAAATCAAGGATGCCGATCTCCGTCTTTTGTCCTTGACCCGCTTCGCCGACACCGAAGGCACGGGCCAGCGGCACGGTGGGGACGTGGAGGGAATCCCCCGCTCCTGGAACTGCTTCTCGAAGTCGGATTTAGCTTTGTCGGCGGCTTCCTGGCCGTGAAACATATTCACGATTTCCCACGCCAGGCGTTTCTTGGCGTCCATGGGGTGGATGCTGCCATCTTCAAGACCTCCCTCGATCACTTTGACCTCGGCCATCGGGATGCCGGTGGCTGCTTCAAGGTAGATCGGGATAACGTGGTCGCCCATCGACATGATTTTGCCGAACTGGTCTCGCGGCTCGTCCAGAATCCAGACTGCATTGCCCCAGGAGGTGGACATCTTGCGGCCATCGGTGCCGGGGATCATCTTCATGGTGAGCACAGTCTGGGGAGGCTGGTTGAAATCGGCCTGGAGGGCACGGCCGGCCATCAGGTTGAATAGCTGGTCGGTGCCCCCTATCTCCACATCGGCCTCGATAGCCACCGAATCGAAGCCTTGCATAAGCGGGTAGAGGATTTCGTGCAGGCCGATAGGCTTGCCCTCTTCCCAGCGGTTGGAGAAGTTTTCGCGCTGGATCATCTGGGCCACAGTGAACCTGGAGGCCATGCGAATAATGTCCTTGAAAGTGAGAGGGAGCAGCCACTGGCTGTTGTAGCGAAACTCTACCTTATCCAGATCGAGCACCTTGCCGATCTGCTCTTTGTAGGTGGCCATATTCTGCTCAAGCTGCTCGGTTGTGAGGAGAGGACGCTCGGAGTCCTTGTCAGAGGCGTCACCGACCAGGCCGGTGCCGTCGCCGATGATGAGCACTATCTGGTGGCCCATTTTCTGGAACTGGCGCAGCTTGAATAGAGGCACCGAGCGCCCAATATGGAGCAGCGGGCCTGTAGGGTCGATGCCGAGCTTGATGCGCAGCTTGCGGCCCGACTTGAGCGCTTTTTGGAAGTCCTCTTTCACGATTATGTCAACTACAGCGCGGGTCATCACTTCCTCGATAGCCCCATCGCTCGTATCCACGCCCTTCCACCTTTCGGCTTCTTCTAGCTGGACGCCCGACCGGGCCTGAGCCTCGGCCTCGATCTCAGCAGCTTCTTCGGCAGCAGCTTGCTCGGCTAAAGCGGCGGTCTCTTCATGCTCTTCTCGTAGCTCAGCATGAAGCCCCTCCG
Organism: uncultured Chloroflexia bacterium; assembly: GCA_963837315.1. Taxonomy (GTDB): domain Bacteria; phylum Chloroflexota; class Chloroflexia; order QHBQ01; family JADMIH01; genus JADMIH01. Next base: position 166,323 of record CAWINE010000009.1, on the reverse strand, counting down.
GTGTGGGCCCTTGTTCGTTTTCTTCCATCGATATCCTCCAGATAAGCAGTAAGTAGTAAGCAATAAAAAAGCTTCGTCCATCATTGCGACGGACGAAGCCGGAAACTTCGTGGTACCACCGTGCTTTGCGCGGGCCTTGCGGGTGCGCGCCTCAGCGAGTTGGGTCAACTCATGCGCTATAGAGGGCGCGGCCCTGACGGCTCGGGAAGATGTATTTCGCAACGGCGGGTCCTGAGGGTTTTCACCATCCACCCCCTCTCTGTGAGGCTTCCCGCTGCACTACTGGGTCTTCTTTCAACACCGTGCGTGTTTTCGATTTGGGTAATTATATGTCAGGCAGTGGAGAAATGCAAGATTGGCGTTCGCTTCCGCTTCAGCAATGTGCCTGAAGGTAGACGCTCTATGGGTTGGGATTACGCAGCATCTAGCAGCAAGTGTTATACTCAGCTATATATTCACTATATTTAAGAAAGCAGGAGATGGCTGTGTCGATACCTACGCAGGAAGATGCACATTTGATGGTGGAATTGTTCAAGCTGCGGCTTGATCCCTACTTGCAGCAATCAGAGACCTGGTTCGCGACCAAGTTCGAGGCCGGGTCATGGGACGAATTGAAGGCTAAATATCCTATCGGCAGCGTCGAATGGCGTATGCTGTCGACCGTTCTGGGATATTGGGAGATGCTCGGCGCGCTTGTGGACCATAACCTGCTGAGCGAGGATCTCTTATTCGACGCCATCGAGTCGATGGATTTTACCTGGGAGCGGGTGAAGGAGTGGGTGCCCACAGCGCGTACCGAAGCCACCCCCGACCTCTGGGAGAACGTGGAGCGACTAGCCACCCGACAGGCAAAATGGAGATACACAAGGACACCGAAGAACGAGAGACCCTGATAATTGTTAATTCTTGAATTTTGAATTGAATTCTAATAATTCAAAATTCAAAATTAAGAATTATCCGTAGGCTTGCTTCGAGGGGACGAATACGCGGATTGTGCTGAGGGTTTCGTAACCTAGGCGAGCGTAAAGGGGCATACCTTCGTTAGAGGCGAGCAGCATACTCGATTGGAAACCGAGGCTGCGGGCTTCCAGGAGTATGTGGCGCATAAGGGCAGCGGCGATACCTTGCCTTCTGTATTCCGGCAGAGTGCCGACGTTCCAGACACCGGCCACCCTCCCCGAGAGGACAAGCGTAGCAGTGCCTACCGGCACGTTGTCGAGCCAGCCCAGGTAGTGCCGGACGTGTGTCACCTGAAGCGCCTTCTCGCCCATAACAAGGGCTACCTCGGCCATCGAGAGATGAAACACCTGGCTCAAGATCGATCGGAACGATGCTAGAGGGCCGGGCGTGGAGACACGCGACACCCAAAGGTCGCCTGAGCCGCGTAATTCGTCCCTGGGCTGGCCTTCGAGCCACATAGCGGGCATCGAAGTCGTACTCGGTGTAGTTGAAGCGGTCGAGAAGGTTGGTCGCGAAAGGCACGAGGGCATCCAGGCTCATCACGCTGAAAGGGCGACCGCGCCACTTGAAGTATGCCTCGATCGCGCTCAGGGTTTCGCGGCTAATAAGACGTGGGTCGAAGATACCCGCGCCGTTGAAAACCGGCACGTAGGAAGAGGAATACCAGCAGGCCGCTCCGCCCACATTGTCGGTCGAACCGCCCTCGGCAGAGAGGGAGAGGCTGCGAAAGCCGTCGGCTGCCGCCGTAGCCAGCATCATCAACCTGGCGCGGGCGGCATCGCTATTCACGCCGCTATTATTGGTGTTGGGCGGTGTACTCATCGCTGCTTTCCCGAAAATAAGTTTCTGCAACCAAGTATAGTGGGAGCGATCCTTTTGTGCAAACAGGATTTTGGTCATTTTCCTTATAGGAAATATTATGATTCTCGATCACCATTGTACCGGAGGATCCTCCACAGAAGGCCCGCCGGGTAGCCGGCCATCTTGGCGATGTCGCCCGTGAGGCGGATTACGGGCACCAGCGCAATAGCCTTGAGGCGAGATGGAAGAGCGAGGTTGCGAAGCATGGGTACCAGGCGCTTATATGGCCGGGCGCAATAAGCTGCGCTCGCGGCAAATACGAGCGCAAGGCCTGCTTTGCCGAGGAGAGAACGGCGGTTTCGCCAGGAAAGGAAGGCGACAGTGGGGCCGAGCGTGTAGGTGAGATAGCGGATAGCATGGCGCTTTCGCCAGAGGTCGGCTTTACCGTCGCCCCTTGCGTAACGGTAGTATTGCAGGTAGAAGGCTCGGAGTGAGGAGCGCGGACGAAAGTGGACTATGGCCCCGGGAGCGAATTGAAACCGCTTATCCAGCCCTTTGAGGCGCATGTCGAAGACTAGGTCTTCGCAGTAGTCGAGCCATTCCGGATAGCCGCCGGCAGCCTCCCAGGCGTCCTTGCGAAAGGCCACCGAGCGACTCGAAGGAAGGAACGTGTCGGGGTCTATATCAGCCAGGGTAGGCAGGACGGTGGCACCCATGGCCCGCTCGAACGGGGTCCGGGCATCGGGCACGAAGAAGCCCGACACCACGTCTATTTCGCGACCTTCGTCCAAAAGCGGAGTGACCAGGCATTCCAGCCAGTCCGGGTCGAGTCGAACGCCCGCATCGGTGACCGCGATAACGGGGTAATTCGTGGCCTCAATAGCCGCGTTTCGACCTTCGGATATGTTCGCGCCGGGCATTTCTATCACACGGAGGGGCAAAGCATCCGCATATTTGCGCGCTATTTCGGGCGTGCCGTCGGTAGAGCCGCCGTCAACTATGACGATTTCGGCGGGTAGGACCGTCTGGCCCAAGAGGCTCTCGAAGAGGCCGGGCAGAGTGGCAGCTTCGTTGCGAACGGTCATTATGATGGATACGTCGGCTGTCTGCATTTTCATTGGATGCCAGCCAAACTGCCGGGAAGATCAGATGCTTAGAGTTCGAGTGCCCTGCGTACTTTGTCATTCTTCGCTGCGCGCAGTGCATCGCCAAGTAAGTTGTTGGGTATAAGAGTGCCCTGTTGACCTTGTCATTCTGAGCGCAACGAAGTATCTAAGATCTCGGCCTGGCACTATGCCTGGCACTATATTGAGCATTCTAAATTCTTCGCTGCTCTCAGAATGACAGAGCATGGCTTGGGTGCGCGAAACGGACTTTATTTTGTCGGCACCGCACTCAGAATGACGAACGCTAGCATCGACGTTATCACGGGCAATTTAGCTATGGCTTCTCTCTTTCTATTGTTATATTTCTCGCACCGGGCGGCAGGATCAGGCCGTGGAGCGTTGGCCCAGCGGCGCTGCCATCCACTATAGCGGAGCGAATTGGTCCAGGGATGTGCCACACAACTTCGGGTGGAGTTGGGCGCCATTGTGGCGATATTTCCAGTCGAATGGTCTGGGCGTTATCCCACTCCAGACGGAAGGAGAGCGGGCCGAAGCGGGTGGGCGCACTCTCGACCGACAGGCAGCCGGGAGATTCGAGCCAATCTTGCGGAAGGGCAGGAGTGAGGATCAGGCGATGGCGCTCTTCCTGGAAGAGAAGGGCGCGCACCAGCAGAAGCCACTCGGCGGAAGCCCAGCCATGCTGTCCGTCGCCCGCGCTGCCGCCCAGCGAGCGAGTGTGGATGGCCTCGGGCCAGTTGTAGGTAGGAGATGCGTGGCGCAGAAGCCAGAGCATGGCTTCCCAGCCCTTTGGAGAGCCTTGCAGAATGCGGCAACCGGCGAGACGCATGTTTAGGTAGGTTCCCCAGCCGGAATGGCCGGTGTTAACGAAGAGCGCACTCTGGTAAAAAAGCGCCTCTTCCAGCGCCGAAAGAGTGCCTTCAAGGAGTGGACTGTCGGTAGGCATAAGCCGGAGAGGGAACCAGCTCACCAGGGTGCCGATCATACCGAGATCGATGCCACGGCCCGGAGCGGCCACCAGCGCCTGGCGGCCCATGGAGGCCATATCGGTAGCCCAGGCGCTTGCCAGGGCCCGCCGTAACTTGAGGGCAGCGCGCTTGTAGGTCGTATCGCCGCCGAGCAGCCTGTACGCAGCCTGCAAACCCGCCAGCGACCAAATGCTGTCCCAGTAATAGCGGTCGGGTGGGCCGAAATGCTCCGATGAGACGCCCGGAGGCATGAGGCCGCCAGATCCCCTGGCGAGGGTCGAGACTATCCACTTCGCGCCATGCTCGACTGCCGGGCCTATTTCCGCCAGGAGATCGGCGTCGGGGTGGAGGGCGAGATGCTGGGCAATAGACCAGAGGGCTTGCCCCGTGCTGTCCCATTCGCTCATGTGCGAGACGAACGCCCCATCGCGCCGCTGCCTCCTGGCAAAGCCGCGAATGAGCTGGGCGCTCGCCTCTCGATAGCCGCAAGTGGAGAGCGCATAGGTCATGTAGGCGGCATCGCGAAACCAGAAGCTGTGATATAGATCGGGGCCGGGAGTGATACTATCGCCGTCGTGCAGCGCCAGCAGGTGGGCTCGATTGGCCTCCCATGAAGCCTGAAGGTCGTGGTGAGGCAGCTCAAGGCGCATTCCGCCATCGAGAAGGGAACGCCATTCGAGGGTGGTAGTGGCCTTGGCGTAGCTGTAGAATTGCGGATTGCGGATTGCGGATTGCGGATTGTCGACTGACGTGAAAAGCGGCCTGGATGGAGAGCTATGAGCAATATGGCGCGGGTGGACGGGGATAAAGGCGAGGAACTCCGCTTCTTCCCATGGCTCTATTTCAAAACCGTATTCGAGGGTGGCGTGGGCAAAGCCATGAGGATCATAGATCGAGTGCGGACCGTCCAATTGCGGATTGCGGATTGCCTGAATTGGGCGAAGCCCAAGAACCTGCGGATTGAGACGGTGATCGTCGGTCGTCGGTCGTCGAAAGAGATCGCCCTTATGTAGGGTGGAGAGAGCGCAATGTTGGGGCTGAGGCCAGGTGTAGGGGCCGGGGTGGTGGTCGGTTATGAGAGTTGCGCCGTCGAAGGCGATATTGTAGATAGGCGAGATACCTTCGGGGTTGTAGGGACGTAGGGCGAAAGCGAAGGTGCCTTTTAGTGGGAGGTCAGCAATGTTGAAAAGGACCACCTGCATAGCGGCCCAATCGGCCTCGGGCAAGGGGAGCATCCAGCACTCGCTCGACACACGCAAGCCGTTGGCCTCATAGGAGGTGGCAACCACCGGCAAGCCGCCCTGGAAGCTTTGCAGCACATCGCGCTGCTCGCTTGCCGCCATCCAGCCGCCTTCTACCCCATCAACCTGCACCCACCAATCAAGAGACGGCCCACCAGGTAGAGGCGTAAGCAGGCCCCAGCGATCCACCAGGCTTTCGACGGAGTGGCCGGCCCCAGGTATGCCGAGGGCAGTCCAGTTGCGGCGGGTCTGATTGACCATGACATTGGTGACACTGCGAGGCACAAACCAGTCGCAGGCGGGGTCGGACTGCTCTTGCATCCACCTGGGGAGGAGCCAACCACCCAGGAGTGGCATAGCGAACCTGTTGAGGTAGCCCTGGGCCAGCACTCGCGCCCCGGCAGGAAGTAGCTCTGGAGGGCCGGGAATAGCCCCTGGTACACCCAGCCGCGAGGCGGCCTTGAACAGGCGATAGGCACGAGCCATCTGCGGGCGGACGCTCTGGATTCGAGACGAACGACGGACGGAAGACGAAGGACGAAGGATGAAGGAAGGCGGGCGGCCAACAACTCTTGTACGGCGGGCGGCCCAGCGGCTTAGAGGTCCGGGGCGGTCTTTCATGGGACAGCTCCCGGCGCGTCAGTGAGCTCGCGCAGGACTTCTTCCGTGTGCTCGCCAAGCATAGGCGGGTGGCGGCGGATCGTGGGCGGGCTGCCCTCAAGTTTGAGGGGCGAGGCCACCATGCGCAGAGTGCCGATACCAGGGTGGTCAACGGCCTGTATCATGCCTCTGGCTGCCACCTGAGGGCTGCTCAGAGCATGGTCGACGGTGTTGATAGGGCCGGAGGGCACATCGCACGATTCAAGCAGCGAGAGCCAGGCAGCCTGGGTGCGCGTGAGGAAGATTTGTTCGAGGATGGATGTCAGTGCTAGACGGTTGCGTACACGCTCGTGGTTGGCGGCGAACTGTGGGTCGGCAGCGAGGTCGGGCCGTTCGACGGCAGCACAGAAGCGGGACCACTGGCGATCGTTGCCCACGGCGAGTATAACCCAGCCGTCTGATGCCTGGAACGCCTGATAAGGAACGATATTAGGGTGAGCATTGCCGTAGCGTTGAGGCACCTCGCCCGAGACCAGGTAGTTGCTGCCGACATTGGCGAGCCAGGCGAGATGCGAATCCAGCAGGGATATGTCTATGAGCTGGCCCTGCCCTGTGAGATCGCGCACTCGTAGGTGCCGCCAGTATCGAGGAAAGAGCGAACATCCCCGCTGTGAGGTCCACGATAGCCACGCCCACCTTGCCGGGAGGACCGTCAGGCTCACCGGTGACGCTCATGATACCGCCCGCGCCTTGCAGGACATAGTCATAGCCTGATAGTTGGGCGTCCGGGCCTGTGCGACCGTAGCCGGAGATCGAGCAATAGACGAGAGCTGGGTTGTCCTTCGATAAGTCTTTGTAGCCGAGGCCCCAGCGGTCCATCACGCCTATCTTGAAGTTCTCGACTATCACCTGGCTTTTGAGGGCTAGCGTGCGGGCGACGTCGCGGTCTTGATCTGTGCTCAGGTCGAGCACTATTGAGCGTTTATTGCGATTACAGCAAAGATAATAGGCCGAACTCGCTCCCCTGGTATGGCGGGCCCCAGCGGCGGGTGTCATCGCCTTCAGGCGACTCGACCTTGATAACGTCGGCCCCCAGGTCGCCCAGCATCATGGTGCAATAAGGCCCCGCCAGTACCCGCGAAAAATCGAGCACGCGAACACCGTCGAGAGGTGCGGGCAAAGGACCGTTCCGTTCCATCATACAGGTGCAAGTATGTCACAGGGATGGGAGGCAGTCAAGCGGATCGCGGATTATTCTTCACCGCCAAGGTCGCCAAGATATTTACGGGTTGAACCACAAAGACACAAAGAGCACAAAGGTCCTTATGGGTTTTAAACACGAAGGACACGAAGATCACGAAGATCACGAAGATCACGAAGGTTGTTATGGGTTTGAATCACAAAGATCGCCGAGATTATTATGGTTTAACCCCTAGAGACCTTGGCGACCTTAGCGGATCTTGGCGTCTTGGCGGTTCCGTCTTACGTTTCACGTAAGGTCGTGGGTCGTCCAATCTGGTACAATGGGACATATCAATTGCGTGGGATGGAGGACGAATTGGCTAAGTTTTATTACGGTGGGCAGGCGGTGATGGAAGGGGTGATGATGCGCGGGCAGCGGCATATGGCTGTGGCCGTGCGCGCGCCGGGCGGGGAGATCGTGCTGCACGAGGAACCGCTCAACAGCGTCATTTACAGGAACCCTATTATGAAGCTGCCTTTCCTGCGCGGACTGGTCGCCCTCTGGGACGCGCTGGGGTTGGGGATGAGGGCGCTGATGTTTTCGGCGAGCGTGGCGCTTGAAGACGGAGAAGGCGAGTCAGGACGAAGGACGAAGGACGAAGGACGACGGTGAGCAGTTAACTCAAAACCCAAAATCCAAAACCATGCCCTCGAGCGGAGCGAAGGGTCAGAACTCGCTAGGCGCTACGGCGGGGGTGAGCGTGGCAATCGCCCTGGCGATGATGGTGGGGATATTCTTCGTGCTGCCGGTGCTGGCGGCCAGGCTCATTACTTCGATCGCGAACACCGATTCGACGATTGCAGGCAATCTGATCGAGGGAGCAATCCGCCTGGCGCTTTTCCTGGGGTATATCTGGGTGATAGGATTTATGCCTGACATCAAGCGCGTATTCGGCTATCATGGGGCCGAGCACAAGACTATCAACGCTTACGAAGCGGGGGTGGAATTGACCCCGAAGAATGTTCAGCAGTTCACGCTGCTCAACCCGCGCTGCGGCACCACTTTCCTGTTGATTGTGCTCCTGCTGGCGACTATTGTCTTTGTGCTGATAGGCAAGCTGCCCTTTATCCTTGTGGTGCTGTCGCGTATCGTGCTGGTGCCTGTGGTGGCCACCATCTCCTACGAGTTCATCCGGCTGATGGCTAATCTGTACAGCAACCCGGTGGTGCGCACCGTCATGGCACCCGGACTGGCTCTTCAGAAAATGACCACGCGCCCTCCCGACCTGTCGATGATAGAAGTTGGCATCGCCGCCCTCAACGCCGTGCTGGTGGCCGATGGCGTGATTGTAAATAGAGAAGTCGGAACGCGGAATGCTGAATGGCAGGCCGCGGCGACGGCTGACGAACGACAACCTGCGGCAATGCAGACATAAAATGATTTACTATAATATTCCTCATCCCACATTCCCACGTCGGCATTCAAAAGATGGATAACGGAATCGCACGCCAAGACAACGCGCCTGCCGGGAGCGGGCGGACGATTGTGCTGCTCGCGGACTGTCTCCGGGCGGGCGAGAGCGGCGGTCTCAATCCTTCGCCTTTCGCGCCCGGGTCGGAGGGCCCATTCTTGCTGAGGCTGGCATCGCTGCTTGCAGGCGGGGCGGGCGGGCGTGTGCTGGTGTTCAAGCTGCTGGCCGCACCGGAGGGCGCGTCCCTCAGTGCTTACTCCACCAGAGCGCAGGAGTTGCGGCGAGAGCTTGAGCGTGAGACGGTAGCTGCACTCTTTGGGAATTCGGAATCCGAGTCGCTCCAATCCGCAGGTTCCTGGGCTTCGCCCAATTCAGGCAATCCGCAATCCGCAATGGTATCGCCTGTGGTTCGCGTGGCCACAGAGCGCGACATGGCTCACGAAGTGCGCATCTTCCTTGAATCTGAGCCGGATGCGCTGGCGCTTTTGCCGCTCAGGACAATGGATAAAACACAGGACGAGATGGAGATGCCCCTGGCTGGGACGCGCTTTGCGCAATCCTCCGCCCTGTGATATAGCCTGGGCGCGCCCGCCCCTGGTCGAATGCGCGAATGAAGACAATGGTATTCCGCATTCCGAATTCCACATTCCGCATTCCGAAGCGTTCCGCCCGGGCATGAAGATACTGCTGCCCGCCCGCGGAGGCCCGCAAGCCGAGCTGGCGCTTGATCTGTCGCAGGATCTGGTGGATGCGACTTCGCGCCGAGTTGACTGTGCTTCACGTGGTGCAAGGCGATATACCCGAGGTGGAGCGCACCTCCGAGGAAGCGCCGTTCAACGAATTGCTGGACCGTATGAGGCGCAACAGGCCGCGGATAGAGATGCCCAGGCGCATTTATTCGGCAGGTGACGATTCGGTCCAGAGTATCAGCCGGCTAGCGGAGAAATTACGACTTGCTGATTATGGGCGCGGGTGGCGTGGCAGGAGCCGATATTGGCCGCTTCACTCAAAGGGTCGCAAAGAGCAGCCCGCCCGCTTTGATCGCGTTAAAGACGCGTGTACCGGTTGGCCCGGCTATCCGCGCCGCGCAGAAGCGGGCTCGACCACATGCCCTGCACCCGGACGCTCTATCGCTTATCGTGGACAAGTGGTTCGCGGAGAACACGTTCCACGCCAACGAGTTCTCGGACCTGGCGCGGCTAGTAGAGATAAAGAAGCAGAGAGGAGTAACTATCTCGGTGGGACTCCCCGCTCTGAACGAAGAGGCCACGATTGGCGGGGTAATCCGCATTCTGAAAGAAAGCCTGATGGAGCGTGTGCCCCTGGTGGACGAGATCGTGGTGATCGACTCGCGGTCGAACGACAGGACCAGGGAAATCGCTGCCGAGATGGGTGTGCCGGTGCACATACACCAGGATATACTGCCGGAGGCGGGCGAGCCGTTGGAGGGCAAAGGAGAGGCGCTTTGGAAGTCGCTGCACGTGCTGAAGGGCGACATCATCGCGTGGGTGGATACCGACGTGTCGAACATGCACCCGCAGTTCGTCTACGGGCTGATCGGCCCCCTGCTGAGAGAGCCGCGCATTGGCTACGTGAAGGGCTATTACCACCGCCCTATCAGGGCCGAAGAGCGGATGCAGGAAGAAGGGGGCGGTCGCGTAACCGAGCTAACGGTGCGCCCATTGATCAACCTCTTTTTCCCGTTGCTGTCTGGCATGGTTCAGCCGCTGGCAGGCGAATATGCCGGGCGGCGCGAGATACTGGAGCAATTACCTTTCTTTTCAGGCTACGGGGTGGAGACGGGCCTGCTGATAGATTTGCTGGAGAAGTACGGCCTCTATTCGATAGGGCAGGTGAACCTTGAGAAGCGCATCCACCGCAACCGCTCGCTCACCGACCTCTCGCTGACTGCGTTCGCAATCGTGCAGGTTATCCTCACCCGGCTGGAGGACAGGGCGGCCCTCAGCCTGCTGGAAGAAGTGAACCGCAGTATGAAGCTGATCCACTTCGACAAAGACCACCTCTCGCTGGAAGTCAAGCGCGTGCGGGATGCGGAGAGGCCGCCGATTGTGGGGGTGAAAGGGTATTTGGAGGGGCGCAAAACGTGAAGGCGGACCGGGTGGAAGGGATTGCCCGCCGGTATATCGGCGAAACTGGAAGATCGCAGTCCGGCAGCCCACGCCAATAGAAGTGATGTGTGAACATCTCAAAAAGGCAGCTACGCTGGAAATGGGTACCCACTCCCACTACGAACCTAGAATATTGACTGCGCGTGAAGCAACGATCGCCACAGTCAGAAGAGATATGAGCGCCTGCACAAGCATGAGCACTTTTGCCCAGGAGGTCATCGGCAGCGTATCGGTTGGACTGAAGGCCGTCGAGTTTGTGAATGACAAGTAAAGGTAGTCTATGAAGTTGGGCGTCCAGTGCTCAGATGCCAGCTCGGTGGACATCTGCATCTGTGGAAACACGAAGTCCGGCCGCCTGCTCCACGGCCATATGCGGTCCCCCGGCCCTCCACGGTCGAACAGCCAGTACCAGAGGGCAAATACGAGCACGTTGATGAGCCATATCTTGATAGCCTCCAATATAAGTTGTTCACCAGTAGCCTTGTTGCTGTGCAAGAGAGAGCCTACAAGCACTATGAGCGAGAAGATGTTGGCCGCGCTGATGAATAGCGAGCATGCCGATTGCGAGCATCCGCTGCCAGTTCACGTGGGCAGTGTGTCTCTCAGGTACGACGATCACGATGGGGCAGCAGGAGTAGAGCACGATGCCCGGCACGCAGCCAGGAATGGACCGAATGTGAGCCTGTCGGGGAACCAAAAGTAGAGGCCAGGGTAATCAAGTACTGCAAGGTCGGCCTGCCAGCGGGACTGGCGCAACACAGCTACGGTGGGTGTGGGCGCGACATCGCCTGCCACATTCGCTGACGTAACGCCCGCTCACTCCCCTGCGGCTGCACCGTCTCCAGCCCACCTTCCTCGGTACGGCTATTAGCTAGCCCCTTGCCGCCTTGCGATTTATCCACCCCAACGTTAGGGTTTGTATTTGCTCCAAGGCCCATGCGGGCGCGGGCCTCAGATGTGCCCCCGGCTTGATCGTGTGCCTTTTCAGGTGCAGCCATACCTTAATCCCTGCCTGCTTCTCTCATTATCCAGCGGGTGGAATGCTCTGTGCTATGCTATCGACGTGGGGTAGCGATCACGTGTCTCCTTGTGACTGACGCTATCTTGCTGGCATTATTGGTGCCACCAAGAGGTAGCTTGAATTAACCCGTGCAACCACCGGGGCCAGGTGCCGTTATACTTATAGCAATACGGCGCGTGCAGCTAGAGACTACGATACCGACACCTCTTGAGGCGAGAGCAGGAGAGTGGATCGACCATGCCTACGGATTCCTCTCACGGGACGTGTGCCCGTAGCAACAGACACACTGTCACTTTGGCGTTCGGGCACTGTCGTCACTCAAGCGGCCGTTTACAATCCTGTCCTCGCCGACTCCGCCTTCCAGTATCTTCCGGCCCGGCTATTCGTGCGGTGCAGCCTCGCCACGGGGCGAATGGCCTCCTGGAATCCCGACCTCTTCAGCGGCTATCCTTTCATGCTGGCCGGAGTGGGTAGGTATTTGCTGGCGCGTCCTGCTCGGTGCCGGTCGATGGGCGAAGCGAACTATCGTCTACCGACAACTGACAACCGACAACCGACAACTTGGTCAAACAACCGGTGAGGAAATGCGAGAAACCATCAAGGAGCCGAAACGCCGGAAGCGACTTCGCGAGCACTTGCTTGCGGCACTCTTCTTCCTGTCCGTGGTCGCGGTAGCGACCTGGCCATCGGTTCTGCGTGTCGCAAACTCCTTACCTGACGCGGGGGACCCGGCGAAAATGTCTGGACGCTCCATTGGATCGCCTCTGCGGCCACCGGCAACCCCGAGCAGCTCTACGCGGCGCCGATCTTCCACGGCTTTCCGAACCCGCTGGCATACGACGACACCAGCCTGGGACCGGGCCTCCTGCTCGCTCCCCTCTGGCTAAGCTCCCAATATCTCCTCTTCTATAACTTGCTGATGTGGGTATCGCTGGCCCTCATAGGCTTCACGGCCTACCTGCTGGTCCGTGACCTCACCGCTAGCACACTCGCCGGGTTGGTTGGCGGGCTCGCGTGCGCCGTCAACTCCTACAACCTGGCGCATTTGAGCCACCTGAACGTGCTGTCCGCCTATTTACTGCCGGTCGCCATGCTGGCGCTGCGTCGCCTGTTCCACCCTGGCGAAGCCGGCCCCCGCTGGGGCTCGACCCTGGTCGCTCGACTCGGCGCACCCCGTTGGGCAAGCTTTTGAGTAGCTTCTACGTCTTCACCTATATGATGCGAACGCTGGGCGCATACCTGGTGTGGCAGGGCGCGTCTCGACGGGCCGTCTGGCGCTGGCCCGCACGGTGGCTGCGTCGCCTGGCGGCACAGCTTGCTGTGCTAGGGTTGGCTGTTGCGATGGCGACGTGGCTGGTGATTGCTCCAGACGTCGCCATCCAGCGGGTCATGGACTTCGCTCGACGACGGAAACCTGTGTCTGGTCAGCCCAACCTATCGACTACCTCAGCGTGTCGCCACACAACCGCACCTACGCCCGGCTGCTGCCCCACACGACCTGAGCCACTTTTTGCCGGGTTCCGCACCCTTGGCCTTGCCGGAGTTGGTTTGCTCGGGATCGTCAGGGCGCGACGGCGAAAGCTGATATCGGCGTCCCCAGCGTCCTCGGCGTCCTCGGAGCTGCGCCCCTTGCCTTCGACTGCCGTCGCGCCGGACCCGGCACCCGCCGGTTCTGCCCTTCTTTCCGGCACCGCTGGCGGGGATCTGCCATTCTATGCGCTCCTGCTGGTGGCTGGTATCCTCTTTACGCTAAGGTCCAACCCTCGAGATAGGCAACTTGCAGATCCCGCTGCCTTACCGGTTGCTGGCAGGGCTGCCGGGAGGCGCTGCCCTGCGGGCACCGGTGCGGGCCATGTCGCTGGTCAATCTTAGCATAGGTCTGTTTGCCGGGTTTGGGGCCGCGCCTCCGGGCCGTGATGGCCGGATCCGGCGAGTTGGGCGGGCCACGATTGGAGACAGCGTACTCACGGGTCGCCCTGGCCACGGCGTGGCAGGGAGCCTCTTCCTGGCAGGCATTATTGCGCTTGTGCTTGGCGAGCAGTGGATAGCGCCCATCGCGCTCGTGACCATGCCCGCCGGCCCCACGGAAATTCCGGCCGCATACCGGTGGCTGGCGAGCCACCCTGACGGTGGCGTGCTCGTCGAGATGCCGGCCAGCATCGGCCTGCGTGATCCCACCGTTGACAGCACCCATATGTATTACCAGACCTGGCACGGCCATCCGCTGGTCAATGGCTACAGCAGCTTCCGCCCACCCACCTACGAGGAGATTGTCACGAAGCTGGATGGGAAATACAACGGTTTCCAGGCGGAGCAAGTCGGCATCTTGCAGAGCCTGGGGGTGCGCTACATCCTATTTCACTCGGCCAACTACAAGACGAGGGCCTGGAGGAAGATCGAGCACGATCTGCGACAGTTCTCCCAGGTGCACGAAATCGGCGCCTTCGCTTCAGGCTCGTTTGGCGATGACCATCTCTACTCGATAGAGCCGCTACCTCCCGGTACCGGGTTGCGCCTGTCCATAGCGCCCTCTTTGACCAATCCCAGCGTTTTGGCCGTTCGGGTCACCAATCCGTATACATACCCATTGCTCAGCCGCCTGCGTCCCACACTCGACCTGGCAGGCCCCGATGGGCAGAGCCTCTCTATCGCAACGCCGCTGACGACACCAGCCGGCACAAGTACCTTCCGAGTGCCGTACGAAGGTGCTCTATCGACCCTCTGGACGCCGCAACCACCCGTGCCGAGCTACCTGGTTGTGGCCCATGGCAGCGCAGAGCGCTAGACAAAAGATCGGTTCGTCCTATAGCTGTTGTGGCTGCGCACCCCATCCACAGCAACCGCTCGCTCACCGATCTCTCGCTAATGCTGCCGGATTAGCTGATGTGCCTGAAGCTAGATAATGGCGGGCTCTATATACTTGCGGAACGCCATTTTGCTGATGAGTTGGTAGCCCATGTTTCAAGAATAGTAGCCGCTGCGCTGCTTGGGTGCTTCCCAAAATCACAGTCACGATATGGGCATCTAGTTCGCGACACCATGTAAAAAGGTTTGATACTGGCCTTCGGGCGGCGCTATGGCTTGGGCTGGAAGCCGCCTGGTGGAGGAGTAAAGTCTGTCACTTGTATTCCTCGTATTACGTCACCAGCGTTTACGCTCACGGGGATCAGGGAGTGATCAGCACACTGGAAATTCAATCCGCAAAGCACGGCCTTCGTGTACCCAGACATGGCCGGGTCACCCTTCGCAGCAGCCGTACTATACGCTACAGCGTAGTAATTGCCAGGCTGGATGCCGCCTATGGCGAAGTCTTGCTGGTCGTCGTTTGTACGTATGGAATAATATCTGGTTCCGTTCACTTCGATAATATACACATCTAGCTTGGGAATTACCTCACTTGGGTAGCCTAGCATGCCTGCAATCACACCTCTGCCTCTCGCTGCCGTGGGCACAGGGACGGGCGTATGCATGGGGAGTTGCGGTCCAGGACCGCTGTACTTCTCTTTAAAGCGGAACGTGCCCAGTTGTGCCAGTAGGATATCGTATGGCGGTTTATTTTCAGGGTGAAGTTCGAATTCGGCCCGCTCGAAATATTGAACAGTGTAATAATTGCCATCAAGAGGGGATATCTCACCGAATTGGTCACTAATTGGTAGACCATTCTGCGCCAGTCCCCCGTGCTGATCCCAGTATTGGAGAAACTTCCCACATACACTTTTACCCGTTTCAGGAAAGGTCTGGCATTGCGGCGTTTGCTGAGCTGCTATCAAATCGTTCTTGTGAAAGATCAGTACCCAGATCAAGCTCAACACAATACTCATACTCACGACCCAAATGGTAGTACGCACTCTCATAGTTGGAGCCCTTCAACAACTGATACAGAGTCTGCCACATTTGCCCTCATAATAACCTCAATCGCTAAGTTTAGGGCGAAGGAGGCGTATCGCAGGATAAGACGGTCACCGTAGCCATCATAACTAGCTTTAGAGCGAATACCCCAACTGCTATAGAGACTCATTTGTCCAAACCATTTTTCACGGCTTGGTCTTCTGGAGCGGAAGGGCAAGATAAATTGTCTTGATCGTGGCGCGTCTGAGTGAGCCGCAGGTAAATTCCAACGGCAAACAAAAGTAGACCCATTGCGAGGATCAAGAAAACCTCAAGAAACGCTGCTGAGGAAGAACCCGTTGCAGGAAGACTACCTGTCGCTCCCCCATAGCCGGGCTTATAGCTCCCGACTTGAGGCTTCACTCCATCCACTTTACCGCAAACAGCGCAGATTTGATCGGGGTTGAGCATGTCACAAAATTCAACGTGAACATACCACTCCCCAAAAGAAACTTGCTGGCCTGTTAAGATAGTGGTTGACTGTCCTCTGCCGAACTGGTCGATAGTCACGGCGTTTAGCGCCGCCACATAGCTACCCTGGCAGTTGCCAGCTAATATCATTGAGGTAAGGTGCCAGCCGGGCTCGAAGCCCTCCAGATCGATCACCACGCGAGTGCTATTAGCTGAATCTCCTACCTCGTAGAAATGGGCCATACCGTGTGGGCCGGCCACATTCTCGATCGTCGATCCAATGCTAGGAAGAAGCGTTGCGTTGCCATAGAGGCCGGCAGTTGCCTGAACAAGGGGTGTTGATGTGGATCCGGTCGAGAAGATCATGAGGAAGCTGAGAAGCACAGGTGCTGACACATATAATGCAATCTTCAAGCGTAAGACCTCAAGCGATTATCAGGTCAAAGCACCAAGCCGCGTATGCCAGAGCTTCGTGCAAGTCCTCTTTTCCAGATAAGGATAAGCCTTCAGTATGTCATCCTCGGAATGACCTGCTGCCATCGGCCCCACTATTGTGCCTACTGTAACTCGCATACCCCGAATGCAGGGCTTGCCTCCCATAATGGCGGGGTCGCGTGTAGTCCTTGTTAGCTGCATCATGGCCCGTTCTCCCTATGGGGTCTATTTTACCACGACGGAGGAATGCGGGCTGCGAGCATCACCTTACCATATAGGCTGATGGAAAGTGGGTGCTTGGAGCGTTCTGTTCTTTGTCATTCCTCACTCCGTTCGGAATCACTATGGGCAGCAATATGCCTGGACCCAAATAGTATCTCCCCCTGGTGATTCCTCACTCCGTTCGGAATGACAAAGGGTACTCGGGGCGTCTTCCCCGAACAAATTCCCGATTTTGCATCAACCTTACCTTACCGTATACGTGACCGAATGCCACCCGGTCGCGCCGTTCGGGTAGGGGTCGGTGATGCGCCCGCTTTGGAGGTTGCCCTGGCCGTCGGTGGCGCGCACTATGACGAGGTATCTGCCTGCTGAGGGAGGCGCCCAGCCGTGGGCCCACACGACCCAGGATGTGTCGCTCAGCTTGGGCTTGATATAGGCTTCGTTCCAGGTCCGGCCGCCGTCGGTGCTGACCTCCACTTTGCTGATGCTGCGGTCGCCCGCGAAGGCCACGCCCGCGAAAGTTTGTGGTTTCAGCTTCAGAGTGCCGGCAGCCGGATAGTCTATCTGGCTCATCGTGCGCACGGTCGCCACGTCGCTCCAACCCTGGTCGGGCTGCTGCCAGTAGCCTTTGAAATCGTAGCCCACCGGCTCTATCGAGTTGAGCCATTTGACGTGCTTCATGCCGTAGATGCCGGGCACGAGGAGGCGGGCCGGGAAGCCGTGGTCGATGGGCAGCGATAGCCCGTCCATTTCGTAGGCGACTACAACGTCGGGGTCCAGCGCTTTTTGCAAAGGGATCGAGTTCGAGGTAGCCGTCCACAGCGCCCAGCACCACGTCCACGACGCCCTTCGCCGGTTTGGCTTTATTGAGAAGATCGAGCAGGCGCACACCCTTCCAGGTTGTGTTGCCGATCAGCCCTCCGCCGATGGGATTGCTGATGCACATCATACCGACCACGACGTCCACCGAGGGCATAGCGAGCAAATCGTTATAGCTGACGGAATAGGGATTCTGCACCATGCCCTTCACCGAGAGGTTCCATGTGACGGCGGAAGGTGTGGGGTCAAAGAAGTTCTTGGAGACATGGTAGAAGCTCCCCACAGGGGTCAGGTCGTTGATGACAATATCGGTGGGAGGCGTGCTAGTGACAGGAGGGGCTGTAGGCAGAGCCGTGCCGGTTGGTGGCGGACTGGTAGGAGGGGGTGGCTGAGGCGTGTCGGCGGGAGGTTGAGGCTGTGTAACTGCTGTGCCGGCGACGGGCTGAGGCTGCGTGGCGGGCGGCTCGGTTGGATGTGGTGGCGACGTAGGAGCCGTGGTCGCGGTGGGACGCGATGGCCGTGTGGTGCGCGTAGGCGGCGGTTTAGCCTGGGCAACGACTCGGGGAGTGGGCGTATTTGGCGCGGCAATATTGCTCGCATCGCTTGCGCCATCTGTGCCCGAGACATCGAGGTTACGGTTGTTGACGGGGCTTGTGAGGCCGCCCTGGTTAATTACTGGTCCCGGCGAGCGTAAAGAGAGTTCCTCCGGCCAGGGCCAGCAATACCCCACCAGCGAGCCGAAAGAAATCACGCCGAGGAAGTGCGGAATTCGGAACGGGGAATGCGGGATCTGATTCGCTCCATTCCGCATTCCCCGTTCCGAATTCCGCATTCGGCAAGAGAGCTTGAAGTGCCAGCCCGTAGACGACCGCCAGGGCCAGCAAGCCCAGCCAGAGGGGTATGACAGTCGAAACGTAGGTGCCGGATGGCTCGTCGGCGAAAGGGGGCTGGCCCACGATCGGCAGGAATACTATGTTGAGCAATACGCCGATCAGCAGGCCATAAAGAATGCCGCCCCAAGGCGGTTGAAATGCGGAATGGGGAATTCGGAATGCGGAATAACGGTCAGGTCCATCATACCGCATTCCGAATTCCCCATTCCGCATTCCTGAGATTAGTGCGTAAAACAGACCCAGGCACGAGCCCAGCAGCAGAACGCCTTCCAGAATAGTAGCGAACAGGAGAGGACGCCCGGCGTAGTAAAGTCTGTCGAGGGCATCAGAGAACGCCTGGCCACCCATCAGCTTCAGGATGGTATTGAGCATTAGCTCAGGTATAGTGAGCAAGCCGAAGAGGAGGCGCATAATCGCCATCATAGCGATCATGATCAGCGCGGCTCCCGCGCCTGCGCCCGCTCCCGACAAGACGCTGTAAGACCTGGTTCTCATGTCGTTGTCAGTTGTTATGACCAAGTTGTCAGTTGTCAGTTGTCAGTTGTCAGTTGTCAGTTGTCAGTAGACCGGCGGCAGTGGGCAGTGGGCAGTGAGAACATAAACCACTAAAACCTCTGTGCTCTCTGAGTACTCTGTGATCTCTATGATTCAAACCCATAAAAACCTTCGTGATCTTCGTGATCTTCGTGCTTTAAAATCCATGAAAATCTTTGTGCTCTTTGTGCCTTTGTGGTTCAAACCGTAGAATCCTTGGCGTCTTGGCGTTGAAAAATACGCTCGTCAGTCTATTGGCAACCGACCGCTACGTCCTACTTCACGGTGTGACGGTAGGCGTGGGAGTGGGCGTGACTGTGGTTGTCTCGGTGGCTGTGACCGAGCCTGTGGCCTCGGGGGTTGGAGTATCTGTTTGCGCCGCACCGGGCTGTGTGGGCTGGGCGGTGGGCACATTGCTTGTGGGGGTGTCGGTGGGCACGGAGCCCGGCTTGGTGGGCAGGGGTGCCGGCGGAGTGAGCGTTGGCTTGCCCCCTGCGGTCGGCACCGGGACCTCAGTACCGGCAGCGGGCGGGGTGGGGGGTGGACCCTTGTCGCCTGCGGGGAAGAAGTCGCTCACCTGGCGGCCATAGTTGTCGTAGAGGACTGCGTAGTCGTAGAGCGCGCCGTCCCACATGACGGTGGTCCGGTACATATAGATGTCGGTGCCGTTATTGATGCCAGGCCCGGAATGCACCTTGATACTCGCGCCCGGCTGCACGGTGATGCCGCTTGGGAAGTAGAAGCGGTCGACATGGTCCCACTTGGGGCTGTCGAGCCACCAGCCATCGAGCGATTGCTCGGTCTGGCCGCGATTGGTGATCGTGCAGTAATCGCCGTTGATGTCGACGACGGAAGCGCGATAGCTGATCGAGTCGATAGTCAGGTTGGGAAGTGGCGGCGCACCCGAAATTGTGGGGGTGGGTACAGGAACTTGAGGAGTTGGGCCGCTTTTGCTCTTGTAGCGCCACTCGTAATAATGCATGCCGATATTGCCCATCTGCACTTTGAAGGGTGTAGGAAGATGCGGAACGAAAGTGAGGACGCGACGCTCGTAAGCCTGGATGAGCACGTCGGTGTACTGGCCCTCAACCTTCACGTAGGACCAGTAAGGCTCCGAGATAGGATAGCCTGTGACGGAGAACCAGGGGTAGAAAAGGGGTCCTTTCACCTGCTGGCCATCCTGGATGATATCGGTCTGCTGGTTGAGATATTCCCAGAAGATGTCGGGGATGTTGTGCCCCGTGCTTGGCTCGAAGTGGGCCATGCGCACGCCGTAGTCAAGGTGGTCCTGGGGCCACGGCTGGGTGTCACCCTGCCTGTCGATCGCGGTGCGCACAATCTGGCCGGTCTTGTCAGGGCTGGTGCGGTCGTTTGGCGCGCCTGGTATGCTGGAAACGCCGTTGAACGATTGGTAGGTGGGCGCGCTCGGGTCGTCGGCGTCTGAGGCGAGATCTATAGCGGCAGGCCCACGATACTCGTAGGAAGCATAGCCGGTCTGCATCTGGCCGGAGATTAGCTCCACCGCGAGCCGGCCACTGGTGACGTAGAAGGGATCGTTCTTGTTCGCGTTGGGGTCGTTGATCTCCATGCGACCCTTGTCGAAATACTGGACGACATGGCTGTTGCCCGGCAGGCCGCCAAAGGGCTCGGTTACGCTTACGCCAGGGGTTGGCCCCCATACCCAGGGTCTTTTGAGCACCGTAGAAGCCACCAGGCCGTCTGATCTGCTCCACTCGGTCTTGAAGGCTGCGTCTGCAAAGCTGGTCTGCGAGAACGCACCAGGCGCGAGCAAAGTCGCACCCAGGCCCATAAGGCTGCACAATGCAAATGCCAGCAGTAGAAACGGAAGCCGTCGGATTGCGGAGTGAGAAGTACGTAGATGACTATGCCTGGTAGGGGGTTCCGAACTGGATGTGGGGCGTAAGGACATGAGCTATCAACCTCACGGAGTAGTGGGCAGCCTGTTACCCGTTGCCTGCTATCTGTAGGTTACCTTTATAGCATAGGACGGGCCTTCATCTCAAGATACGGGTTGGATTGAAGGATCGGGGTTGCTTGTCAAACAAGAAGAGCGACCAACAGACGGCCGTTGCCTGGCCCAGCACCCCGTGCTATAATCGAGTCAGCTTGAAGACCGGCCCGGGTATACTGGTGGCCAGGTATGCTCGGGAGTTATCTCGCGATCACGAGGGCCATTATGCCGGATAACGTTCTAGCCGCCCTCATAGGGCTGGCAGGCTCGATCACCGCATCTTTGATTGGCGGACTGATCACTCTGCACATCCATAACAGCCAGCTCAACCAGCCTGGCCCGATCCAGAACAGCGACACACGGGACCGCCAGCCTGGCGCGGCAACAGGTCCTCGCCGCCGTCTAAGCCTCGCAATCCCGTTCACAGCTATAAGCCTGATCCTGGCGGTTTTGTTCGGCATCTTCCTGGCCGAAACTCTTCGGGGGCCATCGCCCTCCCCGACGCCCTCCCCGACGCAAACCGCGGTCCCTGCCACGCTGCCTCCGCCCCTCACCTCCGAACCATCGACTACTGCGGGCACGGTGACACCGGCATCGCCAACGGCTTCAGGCACTCCCGGTTCATCAGGGGTGAGCCCAGACCAGAACAGCATCGGCCCAACCTGCGACGGTTGCTGTGGCGATCGCCACGGCCACGCCTGCAGCGGGCGTCTACGGGCCGGGGGTGCGCGCCCAGATCACACCGGGAGTCTCCTTGACCATCAACCAGATGCAGGTGCAGAACGGCGGTTTGACCTGGCGTGGTACTGTGCGCAACGACTTAGATAGCTCCTTCAGCTTCGACCTGAGCAGAAATGACCTCCACTTTCAGGATAATACCGGTCAGCCTGTGGGGAACGGGCCGGCCCAGGGCAACTGGCCGACCACTCCGCTGGCCGCTCACACAAGTGCCGACGTGACGTTCGACGGCAGCTATTCAACGCTGCCGGCGGCGCTGCAATTCATCGATCTGGTCGTTGACAATCTCGCCGGCCAGGGGCCGTACACCTTCCGGCGTACTCTCAGCCTGGGCACCCCGGCTTCCGAAACACCGGTCCCTTCCCAGCAAGGTCAGCAGGTGCTGCTCAGTCCCAACGTCTACCTTGTGATCAGCCAGATGCAGGTGCAGAACGGCGGCATGAACTGGCGTGGTACCTTCCACAATGGCGGCGCTAGCGTGTTCAATTTCCGCTTGTCCCGCAACGACGTGCATTTTACCGACAGCGCCGGGCAGCCGGTGGGGAACGGGTCTGCCCAGGGGAGCTGGCCGGACGGCGATGTCGCGCCAGGTGCCGGCGTGGAGGTCAGCTTTTTTGCCTCGTATAGCGCGCTGCCTTCGGGTTTGCAGTATGTCGATCTAACTATTGACAGCCTGTCCGGCTACGGGCCGTTCGCATTCCGACGGCTACTCAGCCTGGGTCCGGGCCCCGCTGCCACGCCAGGCATCTACCAGCAGGGCGATCATGTAGTCCTCACAACGGGGGTGTATCTGGTTATCAGCCAGATGCAAATACAAAACAACTACGCGACCTGGCAGGGCACGATCCACAATGGGACCAACAGCTCGTTCAATTTCCGGCTGGAGAGGAGTGCAGTCCATTTCCAGGACAGCAACGGCCAACCACAGAACTCCGGGCAGGCCCAGGGCAACTGGCCCGACGGCGATGTGCCGCCGCAGGGCACGGCGCAGGTCACATTCAGCGCCAATGTGGGCACGCCCGCGCCTGGCGTCACTTACCTGGATCTCGTCATCGATAACATCTCGGGCAGCGGGCCGTTCGTCTTCCGTCGCTCTCTGCCGTAGATGGACCCACGGGAGCTTCGCTTGCGATGTCAGCGAACCGTTCCCGCCCGCCTGCATCGCTCGGCTCGCCTCGTGTCCCCAGGCTGGGTAGCGATCGAGTGCTCTGCAACATTTATCGATGGCTAGCCTTCTGCGCCCAGGAAATACCGGGCGTAAGCTATAGCCTGCTTCAGGGTCATAGCTTGCCCTGTGGCCCATGCTTCGGCAAAGTCCGCCTCGCCCAGCGTCTGATGCACGGCAGCAATTGCCCGGTCATAGTTTGTAATCCTGGACGGCGGAATGGGGAGGCCCATCTCTCGCCTGATTGTATTTGCCGCACCCAGCAAACAGAGGGCCCGGAGCGCGTGCTGCCGAGGCTCGTGGTCGCGATCAGATCCCCTCGCGACGACCGCTGCCAACCCTTCCATCGCTTGCAAACAGAATGGCACGAAGGAGTTTTCGCTCCACCGGCGCGCGTTCGCAAGGCCGCGTCTGAAAAATGCCGACGCCATTTCATATCTCCCCAGTTTCAGCGCAGCATTGCCTACACCCACAAGCACCCACACTCGCGCATCCTGGCTTTCGCCTTCGGGGATGAGCGCCAGGGCCTCATCGAGCAAGCAGACCTGCGCGCTCGGAGTTGCCCAGGCTGCTTGCTGTTTCCGCGAGCATGGTGAGACTTCCCAGCAGCAAGTACCTGTGATTGAGCTTGCGAGCAATAGCGAGGCTCTCCTCAAAAAGTTTTCCAGCCAGTTGTGCTCCTCCTCGTCGCGCACCACGCAAGCCAAAGCCCCCAGTGCGTTGGCCACACCCCACTCATCACCCGATTTTCTCTGCGTATAGACAAACTTTCCTTCACACAATGTGCGAGCTTTCCGGTAATCGCCGTGTATCCAGGCGAGATTGCCCATCGCCTATGAGCGTTGAGGCAATACCGGCAGCGTCGCCTAACTCTCCGCCTCTAGGGAGACAATTCTCTTTAAAGAGACGATAAGCTGTGGCGTTTTCGGCGCTGAAGGTATACAAGCGTCCTGCGGCCCACAGCGCTTTCGCTCGCGCGGCCTTGAGCGCTCCAGGAATTCTCCGCATATTCTATTTGCGGATTGCGGCTTCGGGTGCCATAGGCAGCTTTCCTTGCATTCTTGACGCTCGCCGAATTGCGGCAAGGCGAGGGCTTGCTCCAACCACTGTAGCCCTTCCGCAAAGTAGTAATTTATCTCCCAATAGATCCCTATTGAGGCGCTCAACTCCAAAGCCAATTGGGCGTTGCCTTCACCGAGCGCGTACTGGAGAGCAGCTCGCAAGTTATTGTAGTCTCCTTTAAGATGCTCCGACCAGGCAATTTGCTCTGCGCCCGCTGACTGCAGCCGCAGCCGCTTGCGCCATCGCCAGGAAATGCTC
Organism: uncultured Chloroflexia bacterium; assembly: GCA_963837315.1. Classification (GTDB taxonomy): domain Bacteria; phylum Chloroflexota; class Chloroflexia; order QHBQ01; family JADMIH01; genus JADMIH01. The sequence goes on along the minus strand of CAWINE010000009.1, from coordinate 142,428 downwards.
TGCATGCAGTCGCTGGATCCTGGCTGCCCCCATCCCGCCTCTTTCACCCTTTTCAGCCATTCGCCCCCAGGCATATTCGCGAATAGTTTCCAACATCGTGTAGCGCGCATCGGCGGCGCTCTCCTCCTGATCGCTTGAGGAGGCTCTTCTTCGAGCAGAAGCGCTATTCCTTGCAGCGTGCTCATTTCCAGGTCTGAGAAAGCGTTGCACACGGCGTCCGCGGCCTCCAGGGTGAAGCCGCCGGCAAACACTGCCAGCCTGGCAAACAGCACCTGTTCGGCGCTGTCGAGCAAGTCGATAACTCCACTTTATGGCCTCATGAAGGGTCTGCTGGCGCGTAGGAAGATCCCGTGGGCCGTTGGAGAGAACGTTCAGGTAAGAACCTTTCTGCCCTGACTCCTCTCCACCTCCTCCCTCCTCTATTCTGCCCTGTATGAGCTTCAGTATCACTTTCGCCTGGAAACCTGGCCAGCGATAGCCCTGGGCGACATCAAGTTGATACGAGCAGCTACCAGCTCGATAGCCAGGGGCAAGCCATCCAGCCGCACACAAACAGCCGCCACGTCGAGCGCGTTGTCGATAGTGATCTCGAAGCTCATATCCACCGCCTGGGCTCTTAGTACAAACAAGGATACGGCTGGATTATGGAAAGCATGTCGAGCGAAGCCTGGGTGGCTGCAGGTAGATGGGCGATGTCCGGCACATCGAGAGGTGGCACCAGATATTGCCACTCTGCTGTCACGTGAAGAGGCTCGCGGCTGGTCGCGACCATCTTGATTTCCCGGGCAGTGCGCTAGAAGCTCCATCAGCATAGGAGCGGCAGGCAATACTTGCTCGAAATTATCGAGAACAATGAGCATATCTGCATTGCGCAATCGAGCCTTCAGGGCATTGAGCAAGGGCATCTGCTGCCCCGGATCTTGCAAGTCGATTGCCTGGGCCAGTGCTTTTGGAACCAGTTGTGCCTCTCTTATGGGGGCAAGGTCGACGAAGAAGACCCCATCCGGGAAGTCTTCCTTGTCCAACAGACTTGAGGCCAGAGCCAGGGCCAGGCGAGTTTTGCCGATACCAGGCGCTCCAGTGAGCGTAAGGAGGCGTAGGTCTTCGCGCCTCAATCGCGCCTTGAGAGTTTGTATGGCTTTATCGCGGCCCACGAGTTGGGTGAGGCGGCCCGGCAGGTTCGTGGCGCGAGGGGAGGTGCACATGCTTTGGAGCCCCCGGGTGACCTGGGACGGCGGGCGTGCCGGGTGTGGCCGAAGCGCGAGCTAATAGGAGGAATGCAGAGCGCTCCTCGCCGGAAAGGTTGAAGAAGTCGGCAAGCAGCTCTGCCACCTGCCTGGAAGGCCGCCGCTCGCCCGCTTCGAACTTGCGAACGACCGACCATGAGCAGCCAACTCGTTCTGCCAGTTGTTCCTGCGTCAGATCGGCGGCCTTGCGGTATCGCCGTAGTTTCAGACCAAAAGTTGTAGGCGCGCTCATACTCGCAAACGACGATAAGATGCCGGATCCCGGCTGGTTCTGCGCTGAATTATCACACGTGGGTGTCAGGCTGTTATGGTTGTTGTGTCACTTTTTGTGACTTTAACTGTGGCCCCCATTATATGTCCTGAGCCCCTAAAATTCCATCACGTGATACGCCATAGCCGTGCAGGCGTATTGCCGCCCGCAAAACGACACACGCAGTAGCTAAGTCATTAGCCTGTCAAAAAGGAGTAAAGAAATTGCCAGCGAAGAACCACCGAACCAAAGACTCTCCTTGCGACATTATTTGGCCTGTTGCTCCTAACGGGCCTGGTTGCAATGGCAATGGCAAGCACCAAACCCACGCTATCCGCCTCTGTAAATTCAGCAGAGCCCTCACACCCGGAGGTCACCTACGTGGTGACGAACACCAACGATACCGGTTCCGGCTCGCTGAAGGATGGCCATAACGGACGCCAACGGCAATTCGGGGCTGGACACAATCAGCTTCGACATTCCGGGAGCGGGAGTGCATACCATCTCCCCAACCTTCGCTTTACCCGCTATAACAGACCCTGTGACCATAGATGGTTACACCCCAACCTGGCTCCAGCCCCAATACACAGCAGCATGGTGACAACGCTGTGCTGCTCATCGAGCTGAACGGCAGCCTGGCGGGGTCAGCGAATGGGCTCTCCATTGCCGCCGGGAGTAGCGGGAGCACGGTGCGAGGGTTGGTCATCAACAGGTTTCATGGCACTGCCGTCTTATTACAAAGCGGTGGCAATTCGGTTACAGGGGATTTCATTGGCACAGATACTGCAGCGGCAACACGGCCCAGCCCAACTCGTATGGCGTGATCGCGCAAGGTCCAAATTCAACCGGCAACGTCATAGGAGGTAGTGATCCTGGGAGCCGCAACCTTGCCTCAGGAAACACCGGCAATGCGGTGGGGGTGTGGGCCGGCTCTACGAACAATAAAGTGTGGGGTAACTATATCGGTACCAATGCGGCGGGCACTTCTGCGGTCCCGAACGCCAATGAGGCTGTATGGTTGGATGGACCTAACAACTTAGTTGGGGGCTCGGATCCTGGGAAAGGCAACCTGATATCCGGCAATAGTTATTCAGGCGTAGCGATGAGTGGCACAGCTACAGGCAACACAGTGCAAGGCAACTACATCGGCACTGACGTGACAGGCAACGTCGCTTTACCCAATTACAATGGCATCAGTCTCTACGGCTCATCAGGAGGCAATACGATCGGAGGCACTGCACCTGGTGCGGGCAATCTTATCTCCGGCAACCACAGAAATAGCGATGCAGATGGCATCTTCATAGGGGCTGGTAGCACCAACGTTGTGCAGGGCAATTACATCGGCACCAACGCCGCAGGTACGGGGCCGCTTGGCAACGCCAGCGATGGCATCTGGGTTGGAGGCTCCAACAATACGATTGGAGGCACTGCAGCAGGGGCGGGCAATCTTATCTCCGGCAACACCAATGGCGCGGAAGGTATTGGGATCGGGGGGAACAACAACGTTGTGAAAGGTAACCGGATAGGAACGGACGCGACCGGCAATGCGCCTTTGCCTAACAGCTACGGCATAGTGGTATACGGCGGGGCAGGCAATGCCATAGGTGGGTCACAAGCGGTGCGGGCAACGTAATCGCCTACAACCTGGGGGTCGGTGTGGGCATCACGTACACCTCTGCTCTCACCGATACAATATCCCGCAACTCCATCTACTCCAACGCTATGCTGGGTATCGACCTGGCACCGCAGGGCGTCACGCCCAACGACTCGTGCGACACCGATACGGGCCCCAACGAGCTGCAAAACTACCCTGTACTCACCTCAGCCTCCTCGAATGGTAGCAGCACTACTGTCGTGGGCAGCCTGGATAGCACAGCCAGCTCCACTTTCACCATCGAATTCTTCTACAATGACGCCTGCGACCCCTCAGGCTACGGTCAAGGCCAGCACTACATCGGCTCCGCGACAGTGACCACGAACGGAAGTTGCACCACAAGCTTTTCGGCAACCTTACCTGTGGCTGTGCCTTCGGGTGAGTTCGTTACCGCGGACGCCACCGATGCGCTGGGTAACACCTCGGAGTTCTCTCGATGCGTGCAGTCAACAGGCGGCAGTAGCCCAACTCCCACGACCCATCCGAACAGCACTCCGACAGCGGGAACACCGGGCCCCGGCACAGCAACGCCCACGCCGAGCGCATGCAACCTGCAGTACACGGACGTGCCTGTGGGCAGCACTTTCTACCCCTACATACATTGCCTGGCTTGCCTGGGCATTATCAATGGCTATCCAGACGGCACCTTCAAACCCAACAATCCTGTGACGCGCGGACAGTTATCTAAGATTGTAAGCAACTCTGCAGGCTTCTCTGACAATCAGACCACCCAGATGTTCCAGGACGTGCCGATTGGCTCTACATTCTTCCAGTTCGTTGGTAGGCTGGTATCCCGTGGGTATATCAGCGGCTATCCATGTGGCGGTGTGGGAGAGCCTTGCGTGCCTCCAGGCAACCTTCCTTATTTCCGCACCAACAACAACGCCACCAGGGGCCAGATAAGCAAGATAGTGTCCAATGCAGCGAGCTTCTCGGATCTTGCCCACGGGACAGCAGTTCGAGGATGTGCCTGTAGGCAGCACATATTACACCTATACCTACAGGTTGGTGTCGCGCCAGGTCATGAGCGGTTATCCATGTGGCGCACCTCCTGCGAGAGCGTGCGTGCCTCCCAGCAACCTGCCATACTTCGTCCCTAATAACAACGCCACGAGAGGGCAGACATCCAAGATCGACTCCAATACCTTTTTCCCTGATTGCCGCGCAGAAAGTGAAAAGTAATGGCAGCGATAATGCAGCATGGGGGCCTTGCTATGGAGGCGCAGCAGCCTGAGAAATCTTACCTGTTCCTCGTCCGGATATGGATGGGCGACGACACCGATGGCAAGGGCGAAAACTTGCCCAGGTGGCAGGGCAAAGTGCAGCAGGTGATGGGTGGAGGCTCGGTCTATATGGCCGACATCTCGCAGTTGGTCGACCTGGTACGCTCGATGCTGCCTCAGGAGGATAGTGGAGAGCAGCCAAACGAATAGCTGAGCGACCGTCATCACTCACAGTTGAGGCTGGACACTTTACTGTGTCCAGCCTCAACTGCTCCTTTATATCCCCTATACTTGTTTATCTTGCCCCGGCAGGTTCCGACTCCTCATCCAGAGACGAAAGCACCTTATCTACATCGAACTCTCCCTGATCCCCGACCTCTGACTCCCGACCTCTGGTCAGCCGGTTGCGCACGCTGTCCAGCAAGCTGTAGGCAACCGGTATCACGATGAGAGTGAGGAATGTGCTGGTGAAGAGGCCACCCACCACTACCGTGCCCAGCTCGGAGGCGATAATGGAGCCTTCGCTGAAACCGAGCACCAGGGGCATGAGGGCGAATATGGTGGCGATGGCCGTCATTACGATGGGCCGAACGCGGGTTCGTCCGCCACGGATGAGGGCGTCGTGCGTGCTGAAGCCGCGAGCCTTCATCTGCTCAACCAGGTCGAGCAGCACGATAGCGTTCGTCACCACGATGCCCACCAGCATCAGCACACCGATGAGGGCGCTGACGTCGAGGGGGCGGTTGGTCACAAAGAGAGCCACGATCGACCCGATAGCCGCCAGCGGGATGGAGAACATGATGATGAAGGGCGTGGACAGCGAGCCGAAGGTCAGCACCATCACCAGGTAGACCAGTATGACGGCCACCACCAGGGCCACGCCCAGTTGGGTGAACGCCTCGGTTCTGAAGCTCAGATACGCCGCCTGCCGTTATCTTGACGCCGGGCCCGAAGCTGCAGCGAATTGATCGCTTTTTGCCCGGCGCCGGTTACGCCCGAAGTGCTGTCGCTGGTGATCGTGCCGCTGAGGGTGATGGAGCGCTCCTGGTTGACGTGGCTGATGGATACCGGTCCGTCGGCAAGGCTGACATCGGCCACCTGGCTCAACGGCACTGGATTGTTCGTGCCCACCTTGATATTCTTGATCGCGTTGATGTCGTTCAGTGTGACCTTGTCGAAGACGGCATCCACATCGTAGGTGCGGCTATCAATGGTGATTTGCGTCACCTTCTGGCTGGTAAGGAGGGCTCGCACCTGGGTGGCTATCTGGACAGTGGTACTGCCGTGCTCCAGCGCCTTCTCAGGGTCGACCTGTACGCGGATTTCGGGCTTGGCCTGCGCCGCGTCGCTGTGTTGGTCTACCAGGTCAGGGATGGCCTTGAGTTTGGCGAGCAGGTCCTCGCTGGCCTTCTGCACGTCGGCGTAGTTGTTCCCCGATACGATCAGCGAATAGGCGCTGCTGTTTGGCCCGCCGCCGGTGCCTGTACTGACGCTGTAGCTGGCGATGTTCAGATCTTGCTGCTTGCTGCCGATCAGGCTACGCAGCCAATCGGCCTCAGTTTTGAGGTCGGCGTCCGGCTTGAGGGTAACTGTGAGGCGGCCGGTGGCGTCGCTGCCGAGCGAAGAAGAGAAGCCCTGCGACGCACCTTCCGTGCTGGTACCGGCGTTGGCCTGGTAGTTCTGTACGCTGGGGTGGTTCTGGATACCGGCTTCGAGCGCCTGAGAGGCTTTGTCGGTGGTGGCGAGGTCGGTGCCCGGCTTCATGGTGACCGTGGCCTGAAGCACCTTGTCGCTGCCGAAGCTGAGGAAGCTGGTGCCCAGCTGTGTGGCAAGCCCCATGCTGCCCACGAAGAGCAACAGGGCAATACCAACGACAGCCAGCTTGGTCCAGGTATTCCTGAGCGCAAGCTGATGGCCGGGGTGTAGAGACGCTGGAGCCAGGTATCCTTCTCTTCGGGCTCGGCCGCAGGGCCGGGGTCTTTGGCTTTGCCTGTCTTCAAGAAGAAGGCCGCAAGCACCGGGATTACGGTAAGGGCCACCAGCAGACGAGGCGAGCAGCGACACGTGACCGCAATGGCGAACGGGCGGAAGAACTCACTCACCAGGCCTGCGATGAAGCCCAGCGGAAGGAAGACGCACACGGTGGTGATGGTTGAGGCGGTGATAGCAGTCGCCACTTCTTTAGCGCCGTTGAAAGCTGCCTGGCGAATCGGCTCGCCCCGCTGGAAGTGATGCCGGTAGATATTTTCCAGCACCACGATACTGTCGTCAACCACGCGCCCGATTGCCACCGCCAGTCCCGCCAGGCTCATAATGTTGAGCGTGACGCCGAAGCACGTTGAACATAGTCAGGGCGATAAGCACCGACAGCGGGATGGAGAAAGCCGTAACCATCGTTGACCGGAGGCTTGCCAGGAATACCAGGATCACGATAATGGCGAGCAGTGCGCCGAGCAGACCCCTCGCGGATCAGGCCATTGAGCGAATCCTTGATGAAGCTGGCCTGGTCGAACAGCACTTCCTTTTGTGCGCCGGGCACCAGGGTGCCGAGGGTGTCCATCTTGGCGGCCACTGCATCGGACACCTGACACGGTATTGGCGTTCTGGGTCTTGTAAATAGTGATGCTGAGGCTGGGCTTGCCGTTGCTGCGGCTGACCGAGCCTTGATCGGCGTTTACCAGGGCCACAGTCGCTACATCGCTCAACTTGACCGCAGGCTGAGGGCCGGAATTGCTGCCCTGGCCTGAAGCGGAGCCGCTATTGCTACTCTGCACTCTGACCGCTTTGGCCACTCTGAGCACCGCTGCCGGATGACTTGGTGCGGGCAGCCATGACCACAAGGTTTTGCAGGTCAGCGATATTGTTGAACTGGTAGGCGACTCTGCACAGGGATAGATTGGCCGTTGTTGACGACCTCACCCGTAGGGAACGAGATATTGTTGGCCTGGAGGATATTGTTTACCGAGGACGCGGTAAGACCGTAGTGGTCCAGCTTCGCCTGGTTGTAGGTGATCTGCACTTGCTGGGTGCCGCCGCCGAGGAGGCTCACCGAGTTGACACCGGGGATGGCCTTCAACTCGGGAAGGAGGTTGTCTTCGAGGTTGCGGCGCAGGTCGGAGAGAGCGTTATCGCCTGAAGCCTGGCTGTTGATGGTATAGGCCAGCACAGGGATGTCCTGCAGCGAGAAGCGTCCAACGGTGGGGCGCTGCACCTGGCTGGGCAGGCTGAGGTTGTTGACAAGGTCCTGTATATTCTGCTGAGCTTTCTCCATGTCGGTGCCGTATTCGTATTCGGCAGAGACGAACGCCACGCTGTCGCTTGAGGTGGAAGTGACGTTCTTGAGGTTGGCGGTGCCTGCGATGGCTTTCTCGATTGGATCTGTGACGTCGCGGCGAACGTCGTCCGGAGCCGCTCCAGGATATACGACAATAACGCTTACTTGCGGGAGATCGATATTGGGTAGCAATTCACTCTTGAGCTGTCCCGCCGAATATAGACCCGCGCCTATAACAAAAAAAACCATCAGTATAATAATTGACGCTCGCTGGAGTGAGAACCTTGTTAACAGGTGCATCCCGATATATCCTCCGGATAAATATGTGAAAGTGGCTTGCCCGGGCTGAGGTGCCACTTACTATAGGTATAATAAATGCGTTCGCCTTTTCACGATTTGACTTGCTGCGTTATATTGTACTATATTTCACAATGTCTGTACACGGACCGGAGACCCATGTTGCTGCACATTTCTATGCGCCGGCCTGCTCGCAGTGACCCCAAAATGCGGCGGCGAGGATTTGTCCTCGCCACGTTACCAGGCCATATACGGCGGGTGATGTGACAAAGTTGCACAATTTACATTCAAAGCCGGTAGATAGTTAACCTAGCTAATTATATAGATCAGCCGTTTGCACCGTCAATAGGCCATACGGTCCGGGAAATGTAGGACCAACAGTACCCAGGACGGATTTACGGCGCAAGTCCGATGCGTTTATGCTGTTCAGCGCCTATAATGGCAAAGTCCGCAACGAAGCAGTTACTCAGGAAAGTTAGGAGACCAGCTCATGCAATCCACTGCAGCGAAGAAAAAATCCTTCACATATACTCTCCGCTCGCTGGCCGACAGCGACATCCCCGCGTGCGTTGAGTTCATCAACGAGTGTGCCGCTCTGGAGAAAGCCATGGAGCCGACCACGCTGGAAGAGTTCCTCCAATGGCACAACGCCCCCATAAACGACGATCATGAAACACTGGCTTTTCTCACCAACGAGGACGGCAGCGAAGGCAAAATCATCGGTGACATGGCCTTCACGTCGCACCCTCCCGATACGCGCTCATGGGGCTGGATGCACGTCCATCCGGATTACCGTAACAATGGCGTGGGTACCGCACTCTATGACGAGTATATGAGGCAAGCGGACGAGGCGGGAGTGACCCAGATGAGTATAGATCCGAGCCGCGAGGCGACGCTGCTCATCGAGTTTCTCGAAAAGCGTGGCCATAAACTGGAGCGGTGGTTCTGGGAAATGCAGTTGCCGGCCGAGCATGAAGTAGAACCCGCGAAGATGCCTGACAATTTCATCACACATACGTTCATGCACGACCAGGACGAGGAGCTACTAACCCACGTTCGCAATGCCACCTTCGCAGAGCACTACGGCTTCATCGAACGCACGGTCGAGGAGATTACATACAGAACAAAGCAGCCCGACTTCTTCAGCGACGGGATCTTCATTGCCTTCGACGGTGATAATGTAGCGGGCTTCTGCTACACGTCACGCGACCAGCGAGAATGGGAAAGACGCGGCGAGACGGTGGGCCACATCCAGCTTCTGGGCGTGATGCCCGAATATCGAGGGCGAGGGTTGGGGCGCGCTCTTCTGCTGGAAGGCGTGAATTATCTCAGGCAGTTCGTTTCGCTCGTAGAATTGGGCGTGGAAGGTAAGAATGACACAGCCCTTGCTCTCTATGAAAGCGTAGGCTTCAAGGTGTACAAAGGCTGGGCGAATATGCTGAAGGAGTGGCTAAGGCAGGGGCTAGGGACCAATGGCTAGTGATTTGGAGACACGTTTTGCAAAGTTGCTGCAAATCCCCATGCCGGGGCTTGAGGGTGCCTCAGAATCGCTCTTATTACTTCCTATCGGGTGAGGTAAGAGGGGGTGCAGGGAATCTCCCTGCCGAGAGTTTGAGGGTGTTTGCCGAATTGTCTCGCGCTTTACTCTAATTGAGTTCGCGGCCGAAGCACCTCTCCACTACGAGCTGCTCGCCACGGCTCTTGATCGCTCTCCGGGGGAGTTCAGCCGTCGCTGCTTCAGCCTCCGGTGCCGGGGGCTGTGTCGAGAGGCTTCTGACTGCGCGGGTCAGCCGCTGGGCGGTGACGGTGAAGGGGCGGGCGGCGGCCGATTGCAGGCGGCGCAGGTAGCGAAGCACGCGGCGGGTCCAGGCGCTGTAGTGTTCTGTGTAACTGATAGCCGCAGTGCGCGGACCCATGTCCTCGCCGGTCTCTTCGCGTAGGTACCAGCGGTGATCCATAATCCATAGGTAGAGGTCACCGGCGGTGCGACCCGGGAAGTCGCTCAAGATTTTGTTTTCCTCGATCACTTTCACTACCGGCAGGTAGACGTTGTCGTACCAATCGAGCACAGCTTCCTGCCACTCGATTGGGCGGTTTTGCTCGATGCCCATGTACCAGCGGTGGGCCGAGATATGCTCAAGCAGTACATCGTAGCGTCCCAGGGAGGTGAAAGTAATATTCACTCCCGGCCGCAGCTTGTCCAGGTTGGTTTTTTCGAGAAAATAGGCATACTCGCCCATCATTATGAGGTCGCTCGGATTGGTGTCGGGCGTGAGAGGCACGCTCGTGACAAGCTCTATCACCTCGGCGTCAATATATCCCGCACCCTTTTCTTTGGCCACCGATACACGGTGGTTGCCATCCTTTACAAAGTAAACCTCGCCCACCTTGTAAAGCTGCACAGGCGGCAGGATGACGTCGGTGAGAGCTGCCCGATCCACGCTCTCCCAACGAGGGCGCGTACGCGTCTGGGTGGGCAAGAACGCGCGGTCGAAGTCGTGGTAGCGGTCCACGCTGCCCACGATCGCAGGCTACCGGCACCTCCTGCATACCTTTGTAGCTCTGCCCTTTGATCGGCAGAGCTTGCTGGACCTCCTCGAAAGCCATGAGCCAGTTAGGCTTGCGCCCCAGAATTGCTCCCAGATCGTTGAGGAACGCCTTGCGCCGGGCGCGCTCGAAGTCGGCGCTTGCCAGCCTTGCAATGTCGTAGTCGTAATTCAATTCACTCTTTTCCATTTGTTATGATCCTCAACAGGGGAATGCGGAATGCGGAATGTTGAATGCTGAATGGCGGCTAGCAGAAATGCCGCGCCGCAATGCCGGTAGTGGCACCGAGTTTTATACAGTCCACCATCTATTCCGCATTCCGAACTCCGAATTCCGCATTCGACGCGGCCACTTTCCATGCATTGCTGCCACTCTCGCGGGTCAGATCGAGGAGAACGTGGCCATAAGCGTTGATTACTTCGGTATCGCCGTAGCGGGTGCGTAGCGGCAGCATAGGGTCATAACGATGAGTGTGCCCGTGCAACAAGAGGGCGGGTTTGAAGCGCTCGATAAAAGGGATGAGCGACGTGAAACCCCTGTGCGCGGTGTCAGGATTATCGTGTATGCCCCGCGGCGGCGCGTGCGTGACCATGATATCCAGGTAGTGGCCTTCGCGAACTTTATTCAGCAGCATCCCGGGCACCAGCTTAAGCAAGCTAAGCTCCATCTGCTGCTCGGTGTACTGGTGCGGCCCATTATTGTAGAGCGGACTGCCCTCCGCACCTCCCAATAGCAGACCCTTGTAGTCGGCCAATCTACCGTTCAAGTCTTGTGCCCCGGCGAATGCGGTGGGCGAGCACTGCTTGGTTACCACATCATGGGTAGCGTAGCAATGGTTGCCCAGCACGTGAAACATCGGTGCGCGCAGCGTGCAGACCAGGAAATCGAGAAAATAGGGCGGAAGATCCCCGCAGCTTATAATCAGGTCCACAGGTCCAAGCCAGTCGGCCACACCATTATCGTAGACTTGCGGCTCCACAAGGTCTGATACCGCAAGCACCCTCAAAGTCTCACCGCTTCGTAGACTTGTTTCTTTGTGATACCGGGCGGGCATAACGGTTAATTGTAACATATGTGGACGGAGTTGTCAGTTGTCAGTTGTCAGTTGTCGGTAACCCGGTGACCAAGACCGGCGGTTAGCGTGCCGTAAGCAGTAAGCAGTAGCAGTAGCGGGTCGTCTACGTGACTACTGACAACTGACAACTGACAACTTGGCCACCAATTGCCATTCCGCCCCGCTTTCGGTAAAATGCTTAGTGACGCGGCGGGACAGACGAACCACTTTTTATGGAAGACGACCAACTGCAACCACCGAAAGCGGCTCATATAAGAGCAGCAAGGCATTCTATGCCGGCGACACCTGCTACACCTGCTATACAGGGCGGGCCGGCTAGCGCGCCTCGTAAGCCTGTACGTGTGGTACCGTTTCCGGTTCAGGAGGCGATTGCGCGCCCACCCGAACCGGTGCTACCCGCGACCGACGTCGTACCCTCAGATCCATCTGCACCGCTTGCAGAGCCTGAAACGGCCATGCCTTCACAAAATCCTACTGAGTTGCCGCCGCACCCGCCGAAACCTCCTGAGCAGCCGGAAGCTACCTCTGAGCCTTCTACCACTGGAGGCTTGTGGGCGCAACTGAGAAAAGTGCGATGGATACCGGCTCTGGCCTCGCTCGGGGCTGCCATGCTGGCGCAGAATATGGCCATCCAGGCACGCGTCGCCAGCAACGGCCAGGGCGCTCCCCCACTACTCAGTTGGATTCTCTTCGGGGTCGCCGCAATTCTCTTTGTGGTTGCTGTACCGGCGTCGCCCGCGCCCTCCACAAGTCAGGGGATCCCATTTTTCGCTACGCTTCGAGCCATGCGCAGGCGACGCCTTTTCCTGGCCCTTGCCGGTGCCGCTTTGCTGTGCGCTGTTGTGGCCGCACCCCTCTTTTTTGCCCTCAATAGCACACCGGACAACACCGTGGCCGACTGGCCTATCAACACAGGTCCCTGGCTCCTCTATATAGCCTCCGTTCTCCTGTTCGCGGCAGCCTGGATCGTCTGGGAGCGCAACAGGCCAACCGATTGCGGATTGCCGAATAACCTTGGCAAAGAAAGCACGGCAAACGACGAAGGAAACTCAATCAATAGTCCGGAATCGAAAGCGCAGAAATCCGCAATCCGCAATCCGCAATCCGCAATTGAAAGGTCCGCAATTCGCGATTGGTCGGTCGTCATAGCGCTATTCGTGCTGGCATTCATTCTGAGGGTTCCTAACCTCGACAGTGCGCCGCCCGGCTTCTGGTTCGATGAAGCTCAGAATGGCATCGTGGCGCGTGGCCTCCTCGCTCCTGGTGCAGCGCACCCTACGTTCATAGGCGATTTCACGCAGATGGGAGCGTTTTTCTTCTATATACTTGGCGCTTTGCTCAAGCTTTTAGGCGACACCTCCATCTGGCCCATACGTCTTCTGCCGGCACTGGCCGGATGCCTCTTGGTGCCGATGCTTTATTTCCTGGCCTCGCGCCTCTACGGCTGGCGGGTGGGCCTGGCCGCCGCTGCTTTGCTGGCGGTATCGAACTGGAATATCACGTTCAGCCGCTTTGGCGTGGACACGCTGCCCACGATAGCGCTCGATGTGGCCGTCTATCTTTGTCTTATCCAGGCGTTACGCACAGGACGGCTCGGCTACTATGCTGCAGGCGGAGTGCTGCTGGGGTTTGCCTGGCAGATGTATTACGCCGCCGAGCTTGTGCCTGTGGTGCTGGGCCTCGTTTTCCTCCACAGACTGATCACCGAGCGAATGCGCTTCTGGAGGAGCGTGCGGACGGGTATCGTTGTGCTGGCGGTTGGCGCGATCATCAGCTTCCTGCCGGTGGCCACTTTTATCATTCAGCAACCGGGCGTCTTTACGGCCCGCGCAGGCACAGTGAATATATTCTCTCCGGAAGGGAGCGACAACAACCCCAACGCTCTGGGCATTAGCCTCAACAGGCACGCGCTTATGTTCAACTATGCCGGCGACGTCAACGGGCGGCACAATTTGCCGGGCGACCCAATGCTCGACTGGTGGACGGGAGCGCTTTTCATCGCCGGCCTGGGAGTCTGTCTGCTGCGCATACGGCGCTGGCACTATTTCTACCCGCTGGTATGGTTTCTTGTGGCCCTTTCCGGGGGTGTGCTCAGCGTAGTCTTTGAAGCGCCCCAGTCTCACCGAACGCTCGAAAATAGCGTGGTCACAGCCCTGATAGCGGGCATCTTTCTGGGCGAATTGAGCGAAGCCCTTACCCCGCGTATCCAGATCGCCGCCCGGACCATCAGGCAAAGACCCTTTGCTGCGTTGGCAGCCGCGGCGTCGATGGCGTTGCTCGTCGCCATCCTGGTGCTGGCGGGCGCGGACAACATAGACCATTACTTCAACCACCAACTGAATACCCAGGGCGTGTGGCTGGATATGCTGGGCCAGGATCGAGCGATTGCCGATGACCTTGTCCAGTACAGCGCCACCCATCAGATATATGTCAGCGATTCGAAGGCTAACTACCCTCCGAGTACCTATCGCGCCCCAAACGTGTCGATGATCCCGTGGTCCGGCATGTCCGCTTTCCCCCTGATCGACCCGAAGGATACAGAGCTCCTCCTAACCGGCATTGACAGCACCGACGTGGTGAGTATCAAGCGAGCATACCCGCATGCACAGGTAAATGTGCTCTACGGCCCTAACGGCACTGACCCGCAGCTTTTTCAGATAGATATTCCTGCAAGCGATATATCGGCATTGCGCGGCATACACGCAACGATATTCGGGAAGATTTAACGAAGCCGCCTGTTGATGAGACTCTGCCGGTCTTTCAGTTCGATTGGGGAGGCCAGGCAAGCCAGGCAGCGCAGGCGAGTAGCATACGCCTCTCATCAACGCTGAAGGTTACATCATTCAATACATACAGCTTCCGGTGGGCGGGACCGGACGGTAATACTGCGCCGGGGAACGTGCTGGTAGATGGATTTGACGTGACATCAGGCACCGCCATCACCCTTGCCATTGGGCTGCATAGCGTGGTGGTCTCGAGCACCGTCCCCAGCACCCTGGGCACGGACCGGTTGTTGATAGGAGCCGGAGACGGCACCGGCATGAACCCTGCTGGGGCTGACGTCCTGTTCGACCCGCGCAAGATCGAGCCGCATGGCCTGACCGTTTCGTTCCGGCAGGGCACCGATCCCGCCTCGCCTGTAGCGTTTGCCCGGGTAGATAGTACCGTCTCATTCTATTTCCACATAACCCCTCTTACTCGCCCTTACACCGGCGACTGGCAAGGCAAGATCTATATACCGGTCGCAGGCTCCTACGATTTTCACACGGAACAAATCAGCGAATTGCAGCTTGCTATCGACGGACGAGATCTAATTAGCAATCTTACAGGCAACAAGATGGTGGATGGGACTATACAACTGACAGCGGGCCTGCACGATATACGCCTGGTCTTCCTGGACAAGGACGGAGACTTCGCATATGTATCTCTACTGGACACCGCCCGGAGGGCAGGGGCCATATATTATCCCGTCAGCCTTCCTGCTGCCCGTGATGGCAAGCTACCCAAATCAGCCTGAAAGCGGACCGTGGCCGACACTGGCACAGGCCGACAACTCAGTGTGGGCAGACACGGCTGAGGCGGGAGCGCCCTCTACCGTGCCTGGACCTGCTCCCGTAACTGTAACTATACAGCCCACCCAGATAGCGCAGCAGCCCCCCACCCAGGAAACTGTGCAGGTACAGGATACACCTGTCCCGACTATTGCCGGGCAGACCGTGCCCATAGAAATCCACCCTGTCATGGTGATAGGCGAGAGCGACCAGTCGCTCAAGGGCCCTAAAGCCGCAGCTGTGGACAATGATGGCAATATGTACATCTACAGCGAAGGGGATACAAGCATAAGCAAGTTCGGCCCCGACGGTAAGGGGCTGGCGAAGTGGGATGTACACGAGGCGGACGGCAAGCCTGCGACCGAAATCTCGGCGTTGGTGGTGAAAGACGGCAAGTTGCTCGCCCTGGACGCCTCCACGTCCGAGTTGGTCCACTATAATTTCGACGGTACAGGAGGCAATCGCACGCCCCTATGCACCTGCTTCTTCGCGCGCGGTATGTCTGTTGCAAACGATGGTAATTTCTGGGTCACCGACACAGGAGGTAACAAGGTACTCAAAGTCGACCCGAGCGGTAAAGTACTCGTAACATTAGACAACGGCAAAGGCTCTGGCCCCGGCCAGTTCATGGAGCCCGCCGGCGTATGGCAGGCCCCCGACGGCACGCTCTATGTAACCGACGTAACTAACAAGCGCGTGCAGAGCTTCACACCCGATCTCAAGCCCATCGCGGCATGGCCTATGGGCCAGAGCACTCCACGCGACGGCAATCGAGTGGCTGCTGACGAAAATGGAGCCCTCGTGACCGAGTACGACAGCAAAGCGGTAGTCAGGTATGACCCGCACGGCAAAGAATTGAGCCGCTGGATATACAACAGCGGCGCAGAGCCGGCGATTCCGGCAAGCATCACAGCGGCAGGCAACGGTAAGTTCCTGGTGCTCTACCCCTTCGCTAACCTCGCGGTGCTCTTCAGTCCGGGCCAGTGACCAGTGACCAGTGACCGGTGACCAGTGACCGTGCAGTACCAGTACCAGGTAACTGGTCACTGGTCACTGGTCACTGGTCACCGGTCACCGGTCACTGGTACTTCGTACTCGACGGAAGGCGAAGAATAACACCCTCATTGCCCCCGAGCAATAGATCCTCGATCGATACCTCGCCGGCCCTGTCAGGGCGGGTTGAGAGCAGAAGCCGGGCTTTGCCCGTATACTCATCGAGGCTCAGCGCACACGGCTCGTCCGAGAAGTTGAGTGCAACGAGGATGCGCTCGCTTTCGTGCCTGCGAAGGTAGGCCAGCACCTGAGAGCTGCCCGCGTTCACGCCCTTATACGTACCTATCGTGAGAGCAGGGCTGGCGCGGCGCAGCTCGACGAGGGCACGGAAGAAGCGAAGCATAGAATTGGGGTCATCAAGCTCTGTCGCGACATTTATCTGCCGGTAGTCGTTGTCAAGCGGGAGCCAGGGCTCGGCAGTTGAGAAACCTGCATAGAGGCCAGGGTCCCATTGCATGGGGGTCCGCTCGGGGTCGCGGCCCAGGCCGTGGCCGGGCACATTGATGCCCCAGGGATCTTGCAGGCGGTCTTCGGGGACCACCACATCGGTCATGCCGATTTCGTCGCCATAGTAGCAGGTTGGGGTGCCACGCAGGGTCAGAAGAAGCATTTGTGCCACCCGTGCCTGCTCAGCGCCTACCCGCGAAGCAACCCGGTGTTTATCGTGGTTGCCAAGCACCCA
Organism: uncultured Chloroflexia bacterium; assembly: GCA_963837315.1. GTDB lineage: Bacteria > Chloroflexota > Chloroflexia > QHBQ01 > JADMIH01 > JADMIH01. The sequence continues at coordinate 125,575 of CAWINE010000009.1, read as the reverse complement.
GTCGGGCCACGCGCCCACCGGCAAAGCCCGCTCGTATCGCCCGATAAAATCGCGGATATGGCCGGGCTCCCATGGAGCGCGAATTAGCTCGAAGTTGAAGGGCATATTGGCTTCATCGCCATGCTCGCCGTACAGGTGGACCAGCTCTTCCATCGGCAAATACGACTCGCCGATCATCACCCGGCCAGGATAGCTATCGAGAAGGGAGCGCAGCTCGCGGAGAATGTCGTGCAGCTCCGGGCGGTCCATGCTGTAGACATGAAGCAGCGATTTGTACGGCTCCATGCTCGGGTTCCAGTCGGGGTTGGGCGGGTCGTCACGCAAATGCTCGTCCTTTATCATGCGGTCGATCACGTCCACTCGAAAGCCGTCCACGCCCTTATCCAGCCAGAATCGCATGGCGTCATGCATAGCATCTTTCACCGCAGGGTTGCGCCAGTTGAGATCAGGCTGCTCCTTGAGAAAAGAGTGGAGGTAATATTGCCCGGTGGGCGGATCCCACTCCCAGGCGCTGCCGCCGAACACGCTGAGCCAGTTGTTGGGCGGGCCGCCACCGGGCGCAGGGTCAGACCAGATATACCAGTCGCGCTTCTCGTTTTCGCGTGAGGAACGCGAGGCGATGAACCAGGGGTGCTGCTCTGACGTGTGGTTGGGCACAAAATCGAGGATGATTTGAGGTCACGCCGGTGTGCCTCGGCCACCAGCTTATCAAAGTCGTCGAGCGTGCCGAATACGGGCTCGATGCCCGTGTAGTTGGAGATGTCGTAGCCGAAGTCGGCCATCGGCGACGGGTAGATTGGCGAAATCCAGACGGCGTCTATGCCCAGCCACTGGAGATAGTCGAGGCGCGAGTGATGCCGGGCAGATCGCCCACCCCATCGCCGTTGCTATCCTGGAACGAGCGCGGGTAGACCTGGTAGATTATGCCGGTTTGCCACCATTCGAATGCGGAGTGAGGAATGCGGAATGCGGAATGCTCTGAATCTGCGTCATTCGATTTGTTACCCATGAGGATTTGCTCTCACTGCGTAGCCATTCATTTATTGCCCGCTACCTCATTCGGCCAATCGCCCGCCCATATATTCCGCATTCCGCATTCAATCAGGCGTCTTCATCCGGCGGCACATCTTCACCAGGTGAAGTATCCACGTCGGCGTCGGCGTCTTCTTGATCCTTGGTTCTGATAATGGCGGCCATCTCCCCGCTGGGCGACGTGCCTAGCGTTGCGACGGGCCCTGCGCCGGGTGGCGTCAAATCAGAAGAGCCGCCTTCGCCGAGGCTTTTGTCAAGGTGCGCGCGCTGGCGCTCCGGGTCGTCGGCAGGCAGCTCCTCGGGAGCATACTCCCGCTCGTATTCGTCTATACCTTGGAATAGGGGTTTCTCCTGGTCGCTCATAGTTACCTCCTTTGTGACAAGTTGTCGACGTAGTTGTCAGTTGTCAGTTGTCAGTTGCCAGTTGTCGTTATCGGTTATGGTAAACCACTGCCCGTAGCAGTAATGGGACGTCTTTCGTCTATCGTCCGTCTACTGACAACCGATAACTGACAACTGACAACTAACTACGTCTCTTACCCCTTCACCGAGCCTGCCAGCAAGCCGCGTACGAAGAAGCGCTGCAGCGAGAAGAAGACGATAAGCGGTATGAGCATCGAGATGAAGGCGCCTGCCGTCAGCAAATGCCAGTCCTGGCCGCGTGTGCCTACTATGTCGGCGAGCCGCATCGTGAGCACCTCTTTGCCGGGCGTAGCGCCGAGGAAGATCAGGGCCACCAGGTAGTCGTTCCACACCCACAGGAACTGGAAGATCGTGAACGATGCCAGGGCGGGAGTGGAGAGCGGCAACACCAGGCGGGTGAACACTGTGAAGGGCGATGCTCCGTCTATGTACGCGGATTCGAACAGGTCGCGCGGCAATTGGCTGATATAGTTGTATAGCAAATACGTCGCCAACGGCAGGCCGAAGCCTGTGTGGGCCAACCAGATAGCAAGAAAGGTACCGTTGATGTGGATAGCATTATAGTCTTGCAGGATAGGGATCAGCGCTACCTGAAGAGGCACAACCAGCAACGCGACCACGATGCCGAACATCACCCGGCGGCCAGGGAAGCGCATCCAGGCGAACGCGTGCGCGGCGAACGCAGCCATCAATATCGGGATCACCGTTGCCGGTATCACAACCACGATCGTCGTGACGAACGCTCCGCCCACATCGCCACCCTGTTCGGTAATCGTGCTGCCGTCAGGGGTTGTGTAGGTGTACTGCCCGCTACTCAGCACATTCTGGTAATTGTTCAGGGTGAAGTTGGCGTTGGACACCACTTGCTGGGTCTGCACGTCAACCAGACGCGAACGCCGGTCGGACCACTGGACCCGCTGGCCATTAGGCAATGTATACCCGGCTGCGTAGCTGGCCATCGGTGACGCTAAAGCCATTGACCGTCACCGGAGTGTCAAGGTTGGGCAGTGGTATGCCCGCTTGTAACTGCACCTGGCTGGCGGTCACCCATTCCTGGTGGGGCACAACGGTCCACCAGCCTGTGGTGAGTATATCGTCGCGGTTTCGGAACGACGAAATCGAGCAGGCCCAGGGTGGGGATCGTCCACAATAGGCAGATCAATAATAAGACGAGATTTACTCCGACACTACCCCAGCGTATACGGCGTCTGGGAGCGGCCGTAGCGACGCGGGCCTGCGTGGTTGATATGGTGGGTTGTGCAACAGCCATTAGAATGTCTCCTGCTTGCGCAACTGGCGCAGGTTGTAGTACATCACAGGCATCACAGCGATGAACAGCACCATAGCAATCGCGGAGCCGTACCCGAAGTTGCGGTTGGCGAAGAACTGCCTGTAGAACTGCGTCGCAATCACGCTCGTGCCGTACTGCCCGCCCGTCATAACGATAACCACGTCGAAGATCTTCAGCGTAAAGATAGCTATAGTGGTTGTGACTGTGATAATCGTGCCCTGGATGTACGGGATGATCACCCTGAAGAATGACTGGATTTCGCTGGCACCATCCAACCGCGCCGCCTCCAGCAATTCGCCGGGCACCCCTTTGAGCGCCGCCGAGAAGATCACCATCGCGAACCCTGTCTGTATCCATACCAGTACCACGATGAGGAAGAAAGTGTTCCAGGGCCTATCTGTCAGCCAGGCTTGCGGCTGGCCACCGAAATTGACCAGGAGGGCGTTTATCACCCCGATCTGAGGCTGGTCGGGCGGAGCAAATGCATAGACGAAGCGCCAGATAACGCTCGCGCCAACGAACGAGATCGCCATCGGCAAGAAGATCAAAGCCTTGGCAACCGACTTCGAACCTGCTGCGGTCGGCAAGCACCGCGATCAGCAAGCCGAATACGACACAAAGGGCCGTGCCCACTATTAGCCAGATCAGATTGTTCACGAAAGCTTCCTGCATCTGGCCGTCGGTGAATACTGCAGAGAAGTTAGACAGACCGACAAAGTTGGTGGAGCTGGCATCGAAGAAGCTCTGCCAGAGGGTCGCCAGCGCAGGCTCGAACAAGAAAATAGCCAGCATAAGGATTGCCGGCCCCACAAATATATACGGTTGAATTCGGTCGCGCCATTTGTTTGAGAGCGCTTCGACCAGCATGTTGGCGAAGGTGAAGAGGAGAGCGATCCCGCCCACGCCCCAAACAATCGCGACAAGAGCGATTACCAATCCGGGCGCACTGGTGTCGCGAAGCCAGAGAAAGCCGAGGTACAGGACTACTATCAGCGCTATGAGGGCCACCAGCGCAATAAGAAATCGCCCCGGATCAGCAGCGCCCTCAGCACTACGCGATGATCGCTGAGGGCTAAGTTCAGTCGTTTTTTCCATCGCAGATCTCCTGAATTAATTACGAATTACGAATTACGAATTACGAATTACGTCTAAACTCGTAATTCGTAATTCGTAATTCGTAATTGAGATCGTTACTTGGTTGGCGTGGCTTGTACGCCTACGTTAGTCCAACCTTGCTGAGCTTCCGCCAAAGCTGCATCGATATCAACCGAGCCGCTTACATAGTCGGTCATGGCCTTCCAGAAGGTACCGGAGCCGACCGCGCCAGGCATGTTGTCCGAGCCGTCGAAGCGCACAGCCGAAGCATTGATAAGGGTCTGGGCAACGTGCTTGCTCATCGGGTCCGGATAAGCCGAGAGGTCGGCGTCCTTCTGCGGGGCGTTTGTGCCGCCCTGCTCGACCCAGCCCTTGACGCCGTCAAAGGTGCTGAAGTACTGCATGACTGCGCGCACTTCGGGGCGATCCGCGAAGGCAGACATTGTGTCGCCACCGAACTCGACAGGAGCACCGTACTGAGCATTGATAGCAGGCAGTGGGAAGAAGTCGTAGTCTACACCCGCTTTCAAGCTGGGGTCAATGCTCTGGAAGAAGCTTGTGATAAAGTCACCCTGGTCCATGAGCCAGCACTTGGGCGTTGGCTTCTGGAACATAGGCTTGGGAGCATCGCCGAAGTTTGTGCTCACGATCTGCTTGGTGCCGCCGTATACCATCTTCGGGTCGAACCAGATTGTGGACCACTGCATGACGGCGTTCTTGACGATAGGATCGGTGAAAGGCAAAGTGCCGGCAACCCACTTGTCATAGTTGTCCAGTGAGGTGGTGCGAAGCATCATCTGCTCGGTCCAGTCAGTAGCGGGCCAGCCTGTGGCCGTGCCCGAACTCGATACCGATGCACCAGGGGGTGTCACCGTCGGCCTGGATCTTGGCTTCGAGGGCCGTTAGATCGTCCCAGGTTTTGGGAACCGTGTAGCCCGCCTTGTCAAACTGTGCCTTGGGGTACCAGATGAGGCCCTTGGCGTTCACGCGCTGGAAGATGCCTCCCAGGATTTTGTTGCCGTTGTTGTCAACCACCGTAGCGCTGTCCAGGAAGCCCTGGTTATATTCTGCCTTCAGCCAGTCGGGGTTGATCATCTTGCTGGCGTCAATGATCTTGCCGCTCTTGGCGATGCTGGCCATGAGGCCGGGCTGCGGGAAGTCGGCGATATCGGGAGGGCTGCCGCCCTGGACTTTCACGTTGATACCGGTCTCGAAGTCTTTGGAGCTTTCATAGGCGATCTTGATGCCGGTGGCATCCTCGAAAGGCTTCATCGAGCTATTGAACTTGACTTCGTCCTGGGAGCCGAACGGGCCGTACATGGTCACTGTGGTGCCTGTGTACTTGCCCGCGAGGGCGTTGACGATCTCAGGGCCGACCTTGCTGAAGTCCTCGCCGGTAAGCGTGCCGGTGACGGGATTCAGGGCTGTTACAGTAGTGGCCGTAGGCACGCCGCTGGATGCCACGGTGGGAGTTACAGCTGTCGCTGCGGTGGGAGCCGTTGTGTCAGTTGCGCCGGCAACGGGAATTACCGTGTCGGTTGCCACGGCAGCGGGAGCCGTCGTATCGGTTGCTGCCGCTACGGGAGCCGTGGTGCTGGTGGCAGCGGGCGGCGGGGTTGCTGTAGGCGTGCCACCACAGGCCGTGAGGAGCATACTGGCCGTTACACCCACAGCCAGCAGGAAACTAAAACGTTCTTTCTTTGCCATGTCTTTCCTCCATTGAAATCAATGTCATTGAATGAAGTGTTTGTGAGGACCGAGGATAGGGCTAGAGCTTAACGCCCACTGCTTATCACGTTTTACGCCCGATGCAGTTGCCCGTCGCCGGTCGTCGGCCAAATGTAATAGGACCACCCCCTTCAACTTTGTAGATTCTTAAGGAGAAATCACTACTCTCTGCCGGTGCCCTCGCCGTTGAGGGTAGCTATATTCCAGCACGTCATGTGCCGCCAACCGGAGAACCAGGCGGATTATAAGTGCCTGCCGGCGCATAGGAAACCTGACCAACGCTGCGGTGCGTTATTATCCCCTATTCTACGCGTTCAGGTCAATATCGTCTAGTGGCAATTTGCCCATTTTGACCATGAAAATGGACACGGCGGGTGACCGGCAGCCGGATATTGATCTTATTAGTGCGCTTTGCCCGCCCAGGCCGCCCACATGGCCTGGGCGACGTCCTGTGGAGTGAATTGCATTTCCCCACACGACCTGCTTAATTCCTGGGAGCGCTCGCGCAACGCCTGTGCGTAGGCCAGATAGTATTTGACTGTGAAGACCACGGGACCGAGGCCGTCGATCTGGCCGGCTACGGCTTCGTCGAAGAAGGGATATGTTTCCGGGGCGTAGGCCGCGAGGGCAGCGGAGGCAGTAGCCGGACCCACGCCCGCCAGCGATGCAAGAGTGGTTACAGGTGTTTTGGGGTCAGGCACGGCGGCGAAGGCCTTGCGGCTGGTCTCGACTACTTCCTCGGGTGGGTTGCCCGAAATAAGCACCCGATTGCGCTCGCGCCAGACGCCACGAGTCATCTTCCAGGCAGCGATACCCTGCAGCTCATCAAGGTAGAGGCAAGGCTCGTCCCGTGATGATAGGGCGACAGGCAGCTCTTCGCGAAACCAGCGGTCCAGGTTGGTAAGCTTGTCGCTGCCCTGGGCAGCTATTGCCGAAGGGTAGGAATCGAGGTAGCCGCGCCATACCGCGCAGTCGCGTTCGCCCCAGATGCTGAACCCGGCGGAGACTCCAGGCATATCTCTCAATCTCTCCCGGCAGACGGGTCAAAATATCTACGCTATTATAGGCGATTGCAAGCAAAAGGGCTAAGGCAGACACATCCGTAAGCGCTCAGATTACGGGTGGAGGAAATTGTGTAGGGGCACGGCGCTGACGTGCCCTCGCTGGATTGGCACAATCTATGGCTTACCAGGGCACGTCAGCGCCGTGCCCCTACACCCCAATTCTGAACGCTTACATACATCCTCTAAGGGCCTGCTAAGCGCGCTCATCGTCAGATTTGAGCCTCTATTTGCGAGCAGGTGTCTGACAGCCAGGGAAGAAAGTGTTGCCCACTATCTTCGATGTCTGCCCCCTCGTGGCGTTTGAGTTGGGCCGGAAGTATGGCAGGTTGCCAGGTGGTATGCACTGTTCTCCCGCTCCCCCACATGGGTAGCCTGACATGACACCCCGGCTCACCAGCCGGTAGGTGTAGGTGTAGTACGTGCTCCCCACTCCTACGTCCTCGAACTGCTGCCCGCTTGGTGTGTCCACGAAGCCTGCTGCGTTTGAGTCTATCTTACTTATCTGCCCCCTCGTGGCGTTTGAGTTGGGCCGGAAGTATGGCAGGTTGGCGGGTGGTACGCACTGTTCTCCCGCACCACCACAGGCATACCCACCTATGTAACCCCTCGCTGCAAGCCTACCCACGTACTGGAAGAAGGTAGAGCCCACCGCTATATCCTGGAAGGTTTGGGTGGCCTGGGTATCGTGGAACCCCGCAGAGTTAGCCACGATCTTGGAAAGTTGTCCTCTTGTGACAGGACTGTTGGGATGGAATGAGCCGTCAGGATAGCCGTTGATGATACCCCGGCATGCGAGGCAGCGGATATTATCGTAGAAAGTGCTGCCCACCGGCACATCGGTGAACTGGATGGGGCAGGCAGTTGGGATGGGCTGAGGGGTGGCTGTTGGGCCGCCTGGAGTTTGTGTGGGCGGCACGGACGTGGCGGTTGGGCCGCCTGGAGTTTGTGTGGGTAAGGGTGTAGGAGTAGGAGTGGGTGAAGCGGGGTTATGCCACAGGCCAAAGTAGTTGGACACCTTTCCACCCGCTGTGGTGAACTGTCCACCCGTGTACACGTCCCCATTGCCGCTCAATGCTAGAGTAAGGACATAATTGTTCACGCCGCTGCCCAATGCAGACCACGTGCTGCCATCCCACTTGGCTATGTAATTGGCACCCACCCCACCCGCTGTGGTGAAGAAGCCACCTGCATACACTTCACCCGTACTGCTGTTCACTGCTATAGCATCGACATGGTCGCTCACGCCGCTGCCTAATGCAGACCACGTGCTGCCGTTCCACTTCGCTATATGATTCCCAGGCACCCCACCCGCTGTGGTGAAGTGGCCTCCTGCATACACTTCACCTGTGCTGCTGTTCACTGCTACAGCCTCGACTCCGTTGTTCACGCCGCTACCGAGAGCGGACCATGAGCTGCCGTTCCATTTCGCTATGTTGCTGGCACTCACTCCACCCGCTGTGGTGAAGCCCCCACCAGCATATACATCACCTGTGCCGCTCACTGCTATGGCAAAAACAATACCGTTCATGCCGGTGCCCAGGGCAGACCACGCGCTACCGTTCCACTTCGCTATGTGGTTCACAGTCACCCCACCCGCTGTGGTGAAGCCCCCACCAGCATATACATCACCTGTGCCGCTCACTGCTACACTTTCGACACTGCTGTCCATGCCGGTGCCCAGGGCAGACCACGCGCTACCGTTCCATTTCGCTATGTGGTTCACAGTCACCCCACCCGCCGTGCTGAAGTTACCACCGGCATACACATCACCATTACTACTCACTGTCATGGCGAAGACAAGAGTGCTCACGCCGCTACCAAGAGCAGACCATGCGCTGCCTCCCCACTTGGCTATGTAATTGGCACCCACCCCACCCGCTGTGCTGAAGGAGCCACCTGCATAGACGTCACCTGTGCTGCTGCTCACTGCTATAGAATAAACATCGCCAGTCATGCCGCTACCCAGGGTAGACCATCTGATGCCGTTCCATACAGCTATGTAGCGTGCGCTCGTTACACCCGCTGTCGTGAAGAGGCCACCTGCGTACACATGGCCATTACCGCTCATTGCCACAGCATAGACTTGAGTGTTCATGCCGCTACCGAGAGCGGACCATGCGCTGCCATTCCACTTCGCTATGTAGTTGGCACCCACCCCGCCTGCTGTGCTGAAGTCGCCTCCTGCATACACATCACCTGTGCTGCTCACTGCTATGGCAAAGACATATTGGTTCATACCGCTGCCCAGGGCAGACCATGAGCTGCCGTTCCACTTCGCTATGTTGTTCGCAGTCACCCCACCGGCTGTGGTGAAGGAGCCACCTGCGTACACATCACCATTGCTAGGATTAACTGCTAAAGCAGCGACAATATCGACCATACCGCTCACGCCGCTGCCGAGGGCAGACCACGCGCTGCCGTTCCACTTGGCTATGTAGTTGGCACTCCCCCCACCCGCGGTCGTGAAGAGTACCACCTGCATAGACGTCACCTGTGCCGCTGTTCACTGCTATGGCAAAAACAGTGTTGTTCATACCGCTGCCGAGGGCAGACCACGCGCTGCTGTTCCACTTCGCTATGCGGTTGGCAGTCACCCCACCGGCTGTGGTGAAGGTACCACCTGCATAGACATCACCTGTGCCGCTCAATGCAATCGCAGCGACAATATCGTTCATACCGCTGCCGAGGGCAGACCACGCGCTGCCGTTCCACTTCGCTATGCGGTTGGCAGTCACCCCACCGGCTGTGGTGAAATCTCCTCCTGCATATACATCACCCGTGCTGCTGTTCACCGCTATGGCATAAACGACAGTGCCGTTCATACCGCCACTCAGGGCTGACCACCCGTCACGATTCCACTTTGCTATATGGTTCGCAGTCGACCCACCGGCTGTGGTGAAGGTGCCACCCACATACACATCACCCGTGCTGCTGTTCACTGCTACAGCCTCGACTTTGTTGCTCACATTAGGTGTGCCGAACGTACCGTCCCAGTTCTCATCGCCTGGTATCCCTGTAGCCGGCTCCGTAAGTGAATCGGGCGAGCTTGCGCCTGTGTCTGAACGAACAAAGCGAGGAGGCACACCCGCGTCGGAGACCATCTGCCAGCCTCTCGCGTCCAGGCTGCCTCGGAACCCACTGTTCAGATTGAGCGTGCCGTCCGGGTTGAGCACGCTTTGCAGAGGGGTTGTGGTCTGGCCCAGTGCCTGGCCCAGTCCCGGTGCCGGTGCCGGTGTCTCGCCTTCCCCACCTGGCTCCCTGTTGAGACCCTGCCCTGGCGTGGAAGGCAGCAAGGCCTTGCTTGCCTGGGCAGGCTGAGCCAATGATTGTGGTAAAGCTATGATTAGCAATAAGAAGATGCTCAAATTGAGGGAGGTTCGCATAGAAAAGTTCGCTGATTTCATCGTAATCTTCTCCTTCGGTGGTTTGGCGCCTTGCCCGTTGTCCACAGACCTGATGAGCGCTTTCCTATCTGCACATTATAGTGTGCGGTCATGGGCTGCTCAGGATGACCGGTGGGAAGTCCTAAGGATGAGTAACAAGGAAAGGTGTCTGACAGCCAGGGAAGAAAGTGTTGCCCACTATCTTCGATGTCTGCCCCCTTGTGGCGTTTGAGTTGGGACGGAAGTATGGCAGGTTGGCGGGCGGTACGCACAGCTCTCCCGCTCCCCCGCATGGGTAGCCTGACATGACACCCCGGCTCACCAGCCGGTAGGTGTAGGTGTAGTAGGTGCTGCCTACGGGCACGTCCTGGAACTGCTGCCCGCTTGGCGTATCCACGAAGCCCGCCGCATTCGAGTCTATCTTGGAGATCTGCCCCCTCGTGGCGTTGGCGTTGGGCCGGAAGTATGGCAGGTTGGCGGGCGGTACGCATTGCTCTCCCACCCCACCGCAAGCATACCCACCTATGTATCCACGAGATACGAGCCTACCCACGTACTGGAAGAAGGTAGAGCCCACCGCTATATCCTGGAAGGTTTGGGTGGTCTGGGTATCGTGGAACCCCGCAGAGTTAGCCACTATCTTGGAAAGCTGGCCCCTTGTGACGGGATTGTTAGGACGGAACGTGCCGTCAGGATAGCCGTTGATGATACCCCGGCAGGCGAGGCAGCGGATATTGTCGTAGAAAGTGCTGCCCTCAGGCACGTCTGTGAACTGGATGGGGCAGGCAGTTGGGATAGGCTGAGGGGTGGCTGTTGGGCCGCCTGGAGTTTGTGTGGGCGGCACGGGCGTGGCCGTTGGGCCGCCCGGGGTTTGGGTGGGTAAGGGTGTAGGAGTGGGCGTGGGTGAAGCGGGGTTATGCCACAGGCCAAAGTAGTTGGACACCTTCCCACCTGCTAGGGTGAACTGTCCACCTACATACACGTCCCCCGTGCCGCTCACTGCTATAGAATCGACATAACTAGCACCGACATCATTGTTCACGCCGCTACCCATGGCAGACCATGTGCTGCCGTTCCACTTCGCTATTGAGTGCGCACCCACCCCACCCGCTGTCGTGAAGTTGCCACCTACATACACGTCACCGGTGCCGCTCACTCCTATAGAATCTACAGGGTCGTTCATACCGGTGCTCAGGGCAGACCATGCGCTGCCATTCCATTTCGCTATGTAATTGGCAGCCACGCCACCTGCTGTAGTGAAGGCACCACCTGCGTACACATCACCCGTGCTGCTCACTGATATTCCATAGACAGATTGGTTCATACCGCTACCCAGGGCAGACCACGAACTACCGTCCCATTTCGCTATGTAGTTCGTAGTCACTCCCCCTGCTGTGGTGAACTGTCCACCTGCGTACACATCACCATTCCCTCTCACTGCTACAGCACCGACATAATCGTTCATGCCGCTACCGAGAGCAGACCATGTGCTGCCGTTCCACTTCGCTATGTGGTTTGCATGCAGACCACCCGCTGTCGTGAAGGAGCCGACTGCATACACATCGCCATTCCCACTCACTGCTACGGCATTGACAAAGTTGTTCATGCCGCTGCCCAGGGCAGACCATGCGCTGCCGTTCCATTTCGCCATACGATTGGCACTCACGCCACCCGCTGTGGTGAAGAAGCCACCTGCATAGAGATCGCCCGTGGTGCCGCTCACTGCTATAGCATTGACATAAGTGTTCATGCCGCTACCCAGGGCAGACCATGCGCTGCCTCCCCACCGTGCAATATAGCCGGCACTCACACCACCCGCTGTGGTGAAGTGGCCTCCTTCGTACACATCACCTGTGATGCCACTTATTGCTATGGCATTGACATAGTTGCTCATGCCACTGCCCAGGGTAGACCATCTGGTGCCGTTCCACTTCGCTATGTAGTGGGCGCTCGTTACGCCCGCTGTCGTGAAGAGGCCACCTGCGTACACCTCGCTATTACCGCTCACTGCTACGGCTTCGACATGAGTGTTCATGCCGCTACCCAGGGCAGACCACACACTGCCGTTCCATTTCGCTATATGATTGGCACTCACTCCACCCGCTGTGGTGAAGAGGCCACCTGCGTACACATCACCATTCCCGCTCACTGCTACAGCATTGACATAAGTGCTCATGCCGGTGCCCAGGGCAGACCACACGCTGCCGTTCCACTTCGCTATGTAGTTGACAGTCACTCCACCGGCTGTGGTGAAGGAGCCACCTGCGTACAGATCACCGTTGCTATGATTAACTGCTAACCCATAGACATAATTGCTCATGCCGCTACCCAGGGCAGACCATGCGCTGCCGTTCCATTTCGCTATACGACTGGCGCTCACTCCACCAGCTGTGGTGAAGGCACCACCTGCATAGACGTCACCTGTGCCGCTGTTCACCGCTATGACATAGACATAACCGAGGGAGTCCATGCCGGTGCCCAGGGCAGACCACGCGCTGCCGTTCCATTTCGCTATGTGGTTAGCAGATATCCCACCCGCTGTGGTGAAGGTACCACCTGCATAGACGTCACCTGTGCTGCTGTTCACTGCTATAGCAATAACAGTAGTGTCCATGCCGGTGCCCAGGGCAGACCATGCGCTGCCGTTCCATTTCGCTATGTAGTTGGCAGGTACCCCACCCGCTGTGGTGAAATCTCCACCCGCATACACATCACCAGTGCTGCTGTTCACAGCGATTGTATCCACGACTGTGCCGTTCATACCGCTACCAAGAGGAGACCACCCGTCACAATTCCACATGGCTATGTGGTTCGCAGTCGACCCACCGGCTGTGGTGAAGATGCCGCCTACATACGCATCACCTGTGCTGCTGTTCACTGCTATAGCATGAACTTGGCTGTCCACATTAGGTGTGCCGAACGTGCCGTCCCAGTTCTCATCGCCTGGAATCGCTGGAGCCGGCACCGTAGGTAAATCGGGTGAGCCTGAGCCTGCGCCTGTGTCTGGACGCACAAAGCGGGGAGGCACACCCGCATCGGAGACCATCTGCCAGCCTCTTGCATCCAGGCTGCCGCTGAACCCGCTATTCATGTTTAGCGTGCCGTCCGGATTGAGCATGCTTTGCAGAGGGGTTGTGGCCTGGCCCATTCCCGATGCTGGTGTCTCGCCTTCCCCACCTGGCTCCATGTTGAGACCCTGCCCTGGCCTGGAAAGCAGCACGGCCTTGTTTGCCTGGGCAGGCTGAGCTAGTGCTTGTGGTAAAGCTATGATTAGCAATAAGAAGATGCTCAAATTGAGGGAGGTTCGCATAGAAAAGGTCGCTGTTTTCATCGTAATCTTCTCCTTCGGAGATTTGGCACCTTGTCCACAGATAGTCAACAGACCTGAAGACCTGAGGAGGGCCCGTCCGTCTGCACATTATAGTGTAGTCATGAGCCGGTTCGGAAGGGACAATACCATGACCAGGTAGGACAAAAACCGTGACAAAACCGTGACAAAATACCGAATTGAAGAAAAGAACCTGACAAAGAGCAATAACAGCAGGGCCGGAGATGAGGAATCTCCTCCAGAGGCTCGGCGAAACACCAGGTTGAGTAAGGGCGGATGCTAAGTCGAAAACCCGCTCAGGAAGCGCCGTCCAACTATTATATCTTGTCATCCTGAGTGCTATGCCAATTAAAATGTTGACGGAAAGAGTGCCTCTCTCTTATGTCATTCCGAGCTAAGCGAGGAATCACTAAGGGCAGTATTATGCCCTGATCCAAGCACCATCTCCTCCCCAGTGATTCTTCGCTGCGCTCGGAATGACATAAGAGGGGACGCCCTCTTATCTCCAATAATTTAGTTGGTATTGCACTCAGAATGACAAGGCGTAGTTGGCACTCTTTCCCCAAACAAATTAGTCGGTGGCTGGACGAGGACCTGGAGCTAATGTCCTCTTCTTCGACCGCAAGCCCGCGAGTGAAAAGCCATGGACGCAGGAGCCCTGGATATACGACCTGCGCACCAACCAGAATTTCACCCTGAAAGAGCGCCCGCTATTGCGCTCAGACCTCGACGAGTTCGTCACGCTCTACAACCCGGCCAACCGGCACGAGAGAAGCTCGACCTGGAGCGAAGGGAATGCCGAAGGCCGCTGGCGGCGCTACAGCTACGAAGAACTGGCAGCCAGGGACAAGGCCAACCTCGACATCTTCTGGCTGCGAGACACCAGCCTGGAAGATAGCGCCAACCTCCCCGAGCCCGACGTGCTGGCAGCCGAGATAATTGAAGACCTGCGGGCGGCTCTGGAGCAATTCAGTGCGGTAGCGGAGGCGCTTGACGCGTAGACGAGCAGTTCTGTGTATTGCTACCCCGTTCGTAATTCAAGTTAGCCTCGCCCAACGCCACACCCGTTCCTGTAGATGTACTACCCTTCCAGGGGCAGTCAGCATATTCCTGGCACGCTCTTTAGCCAGTTAATGATCCTATCGGCGGCGGCCTGCCACCCGGCCTCCAGCATCATGTCGTGGGCCATGTCGGGAAAGATTTCGAGCTCCGCACCATATTTGCGGGAGGTATTACGCGCTTCACCGGGCGGAATGATGGCATCGCCGGTTCCTCCCAACACAAGCATAGGCGTTTGTGGAATTCGCCTGGGGCGTGGCAAGTTCAAGAAGACCATATCCATATACGCCAGGTATGCCTCGTCTTGCATCCGGGCGAAATATGAGTTCACTTGCTCGGCAGGCATTCGTTTCGAGAAGAAGGCATCATGAGTTAGCTGAGGTGAGCTGATAATCGGCCACAGTCTCAGTTGAAGGTTCGTTTTTGCAAAAGCCCACGGATGCTTGCGCAGGGTACGGAGCGACGCCCCTAAAGCACCTTGAGGTGGTACGGAAGAAATTAAGACGGCAGCAGGCACCGGCCGCTTCTCCATGTATTTTTGTACGATGTAGCCGCCTAGAGAGTGCCCCACCAGGACCGGGGGCTTCCCGATCTGCCCGACAATCTGTGCGACATCGGCGACATAGTCAGACGCACGCTTCCACCGAAGCTGGCCCACGCTCTCGCTCTTACCATGGTTGCGAAAGCTCAACGCATAGGCATCGAAGCCATGTTCAGCGAAATGGGATAGGAAATGCTCGTCCCAACACCACGCGCCATGCCACGCACCGTGCACAAAGAGGATCGGGGTCGCGTAGCTTTCGCCCAGTGGCTTTCTGGTGATGAGCTCCAGGTTCATGCCTCTACCTCCAGCGAAATACCTTGAGATGTGCGAATTGTTATATTGTAGGTCTAAACGCTTGAAAGTGATAAGACCGAAGGCCCAGAAGCATGACTTCTGGGCCTTTTTCGTGCCTGTTTTCGGGTGGGCCCGGTAGGATTCGAACCTACGACCAAGCGATTATAAGTCGCCTGCGCTACCGCTGCGCCACAGGCCCGGAACGCCCGTATTATACCATCTCGCCTTCCGCACGCGCAAGGACCGGTCCGTGCGTAAGCGTTCAGAGTAAAGGTGGAGAAAATCGTGTAGGGGCACGGCGCTGACGTGCCCTCGTAGCACCGGCACTCTATTGCCCACCAGGGCACGTCAGCGCCGTGCCCCTACACCCCAATTCTGAACGCTTACGCCCGTGCTACTTCACGGTTGATGCAAAGCCGCTGCCTGGCGTGCCCAGCCATAGCCGCTCTGCAGCGCGTTATGAATCCTGCATGAGCGCTGAAACCATAAGATCTCTGCGAACCTCTGCGCTCATGAGCGGGGTGCCCTCTGGGCCGCGAACTCCCTCTGCGGTGAGTTACCGTAATTCATAAACCATAAGAATCTCTGCGAACCTCTGCGTCCTCTGCGCCTCTGCGGTGAGTTACCGTAATTCATCCGGCGTTTGTCACCATATGTTGCCGTCATGCTGCATGGCCGAGCGCGAAATGTTATAATTCAGCCGCCCGCGGCATACGGTCCGTAGTGTGTGGCATGGATTCCGGCAAGCTTCGCCCCGCCACACGGATTTCCTTTAAGTCAGGGGAGACGTCCCATGGACCAAAAGATTACTTTCAGACACCGCTTACGCTACTGGTTTGACAACACCATGGCGCATGGCACCAGCGCCCTGATCGGCTGGCTGGGGCTGCTCTCATTGATCCTGATTCTGGTCTTCGGTGTAGTCCTGCTAATTGTTGCTGCCTTCGTCACGGTGCAACTGCCGAACGGCCAGGAGGCGAACCCGGCTAATACCTTCTGGCAGACCTTTCTGCACGCATTCAACAACGGCCAACTGGGCAGCGACAGTGGCACTGGCGTGGAGTGGCCTTATCTGGCTGTCATGTTCGTGGTCACCATAGGGGGCATTTTCATCCTGAGCAGCCTGATCGGCGTGCTGACCAATGGATTGAATACCCGCTTTGACGAGCTGCGGCGTGGCCGCTCCGTGGTACTGGAAAACGATCATACGCTCATTCTCGGCTGGTCGGACAGGGTATTTACCATAGTCAAGCAACTGGTGGCTGCCGCAACCGCTGAGGGCCGCACCCGCTCTTGCATTGTCATCCTTGGCCCGATTGATAAAGTGGTGATGGAGGAAGCGCTGCACGCAAAGGTAGGCACGACAGGCAAAACACGTGTCATCTGTCGGTCGGGGGACCCCATGGACCCGGACGATCTGCGTATCGCTAACGCCCGAAGCGCCAGGGCCGTCCTGATAATTACCCCCGAAAGCGATGAGCCCGACGCGCAGGTAATCAAGACGGTGCTCGCCCTCACCAAGATACAGCGGGCAGACGCCACT
The DNA here is from genome assembly GCA_963837315.1 of uncultured Chloroflexia bacterium. GTDB lineage: Bacteria > Chloroflexota > Chloroflexia > QHBQ01 > JADMIH01 > JADMIH01. The sequence goes on along the minus strand of CAWINE010000009.1, from coordinate 108,791 downwards.
CCATATCACATAGTTGCCGAAATTCAAGACGAAGAAAACCTGGGTACGGCGCGCCTGGTGGGCGGAGCCGACGCCCAATATATCATAGTGGGCGAGACCGCAGCGCGGCTGGTAGCCCAGACCTGCCGCCAATCGGGCCTCTCGATGGTTTATAACCTGCTGCTCGATTTCAGTGGTGATTCTATTTATCTCAAAGAGGAGCCGTCCCTCGCGGGCAAGACCTTTGCTGAGGCCCTTTTTGCCTACGAGTCGGCTGCCGTTATCGGGGTACACCACGCGACCAAGCGGGTTAGAGTGAACCCTCCACCCGACACACGCATCGAAGCGGGCGACCAGTTGGTGCTGATATGCGCCAAAGAAGCCAATATCAAGCCGTCGCAGACGAACGGGATCTCACGCGGCACCGGTGCGGGTACTAACACCAACGCCCCCGCCCCCAGTCCGGCAGCACAGCCGGATGCGCCGGAGACTTTCTTGATCCTCGGCTGGAACCAGATCGGCACCACTATTATCAACCAACTTGATAACTATGTGGCAGCGGGCTCCAGCATCATGGTGGTAGCGGATACGCCCAATCATACCGACGATATCGCGCGCCACTCCGCCCATCTTAGAAACATCAAGGTGGAGACCCAGACGGGCAACACCACCGTCAGGCGCAACTTGCTCAACCTGAACACCGCCAATTATCAGCACGTCATAGTGCTCTGCTACTCCGACACCCTCGATGCGCAGCAAGCAGATGCCCGCACATTGATCACTCTGCTCCACCTGCGAGACATCAAAGCCAAGCAGAAGGCGGACTTCTCGATCACAAGCGAGATCCTGGACGACCGCAACCGAAAGCTGGCCGAGGTGGCCGAGATAGACGACTTTATTGTGAGCGGCAAGCTGTTCAGTCTGCTCATGGCCCAGCAGGCCGAAGACGAGTTTATAGCCCCTGTCTACGCCGACCTTTTGTCTCCCAATGGCTCCGAGATATACCTCAAGCCCTGCGCAGTTTACGTCGAGCCGGGCCGCCCCGTCACCTTCAACGATATTGTGCAGACAGCCCTCAGCCGAGGCGAAGTAGCAATCGGCTACAGACGCCAGTCGCAGGCATTCGACGCCGACCACTCATACGGCGTAACGCTCAACCCACTCAAATCTCAGCCCGTAACGTTCGAACAAGAGGATCGTATCGTGGTGCTGGCGGAGCAGTAGGGGCTTGGGGCGCGGGCACAACTCTGACGGGGCTTGGGGATCAGCGGCCGCGAAATCTCTCTTTATTATGCTGGGAAAGAGGGGGTGCAGGGGCACTCCCCTGCCGGGGCATGGGTGTCCCCAAAATCTCTATATTCTCTAATAAGTTAGTTAAATGGGCTAGTGATAAGCAGCAAGCCTAGCCCCTAGCCCCTAGCCCCTAGCTCCTGACCCCTGACCACTGGCTCCCTCCGAGCCCGATAAAGCTGCTCGTAGACGGAGCCTAGCTTATCGAGCCTGGGGCAGAGGAATTTCACGGCGCCGATCGTGGCGATCATGGCTGTGATGATACGCAGCCACCAATCTGCGGAGAACGTCTGCCACGATAGCCAGAAGTCGGACGATGTCGCGTCAGCTACGCCGCTGCGCAGGCCGAGGGCGTGGCTGGCACCGTCGAGGATAAGCGGCAAGCCGAAGAGCAGCATCACCACGAGAGATGCCGGGCGTGTGAGCCATTGCATCCAGCTTACGTGACGGTCGCGAGCCAGGGTATAAATGATGCCGAACAGGAGCGAGCCGCCGTAGATAGCGGTACAGCGCCAGCAGAGGCAAACGGGCAGGCCTCCCAGTTGGGCCGAGCGCTCGGGCACCTGGTCGCACACGAGGCGAAATACGCTGTGCACCCCGTTATAGAGGCCGGTGCCCCAGCCCCACGAAACGGTGAGCGGCGCTACCCAGGCAGCGCTCAGGAAGGCGGAAAGCCCCATGATGAGCGCTCCCACCCGGTGCCGCCACATGAAAGAGCGCACCGGGTGTGCCATCTCATGCTCCGGCGTAGGGCCGGTCCCTGTCACTCGCCTGGCGGGCCTGGTACGGCTGCGGCCACCGCCAAGCGTCCCCACACCCTTGACGATAGACTGTTCGGCATCGTCGAGATATGCCGAGAATTGGGCATCTGTCAGCCCTTCGGCACTATAGAAAGGGGAGCCAGGGGCCTCGAAGCGCACGCAAGGCACCGGAGCGCCCTCCGGCGAAGCGGCCTCCACCAGATCGAATCCCCGGCGCGCGGCCATCTCGGAGAGCATAGTCCAGACTCTGCCGCACTCGGCGCAACCTTCCCTAGTGTAAAGCGTAACTTTCATTGCCCAATCCCGGTAACATAACAGTACAATTTGAGCTCAAGCCTGACTTAGCCCAGACTCTATTGTAGGCTCAGGCTGTCCGTCCACCATAGGCATTTGGTCCTGATAGCCCGGTACTTAAGTCCCTGCATAAAATTAACACAGTTTTACAAAGCCTTTACTCGCCAGTAATACACGCGGCTGAAAGGTCTTATACGAAGGTCTTATACTCTGTTAGCAAGTGCCGGTATCACCCTATTTCTGCAAATTTACCACGCGAATTCGGTTGTGTTCCTCTCCCCAACGCTATATAATCGTCAGGTCATGGCCCAATACGTAGACCTATCTCATCGATGCCTGGAGGAGAAACTATCATGACCGCTATTGAAGTCGAGAAATCAAGCGTGCCTTCAATGCCCGACGAAATGACGATACAGAAATGGCAAGCCGGGCTGCGCGGCAGGCTCTTGCGGCCCCCTGACCAGGATTACGAAACGGCGCGACGTCTGTTCAACGGCAGTATAGATCGGCGGCCTGCGTTCATAGTGCGATGCTCGGGTGTGGCCGATGTCATGAGCGCGGTGAGCTTCGCTCGGGAGCATAAGCTGGCCGTATCCGTGCGCGGTGGCGGTCACGGGGTCACAGGGGCGGCGGTGTGTGATAGCGGGGTCATGGTCGACCTCTCGGGTATGAAAGGGATCAGGGTAGACCCGGCGCACCAAACAGTTCGCGTCGAGCCGGGTGTTTTGACAGGCGAGCTTGACCACGAAGCGCAGGCTTTCGGCATGGCGACTACCCTGGGGATATGCTCTATGACGGGCATTGCGGGCGTCACCCTGGGAGGCGGGATAGGCTGGCTTTCGCGCAAGTACGGCCTCACTATCGACAACCTACTTTCCGCCGATATCGTTACGGCGGACGGCAAACTGCTGACTGCCAGCGCCACCCAGAACGAAGATCTCTTCTGGGCCATCAGAGGTGGTGGAGGCAATTTCGGGGTGATCACGTCCCTCGAATACAGGCTGTACAATATTGGGCCGATCATAGTGGGCGGGATCGCTCTTTACCCGATGGAGCAAGCGCACGAGGTGTTGAGGTTCTTCCGAGAGTTCACCGCGAGCGCGCCTGACGAGCTATCGATGGCTGCGATCTTCATGCCCGCCCCACCCGCGCCGTTCGTGCCGCCGCATCTGCATGGAGTAAGGATGCTTGGCCTGGCCGCCTGCTACGCCGGGCCCATCGAAGATGGGATGAGAGTGACTGCTCCCCTGCGCGCTTTCGGCTCACCGGCTGTGCAGATGGTCGGCCCTATGCCCTACCTGGTCCTCCAGCACTTCACCGATGCAGCAGCTGTATCCGGCTCATTGGGTTATAACAGGGGGCACTATCTGAAAGACCTCGGTGACGAATGCACCGAAACTCTGATCGCCGGTGCCTCGAAGGCCCCATCAAACGGCTGCCTGACAATCGTCCGCCACCTGGGAGGCGCGATAAGCGGAGTGGCCGCTGACGCCACAGCTTATAGCGACCGCGAAGCCCCCTACAGCCTGGAGCTACTCTCTGAATGCTCCGATGCCGCCGACACCGAGCGCCATACACGCTGGGTATGCGACTTCTGGGGGGCGTTAGACCGCCATTCGACCGGCACGGTCTACGTGAACTTTCTGGGCGACGAAGGCGACCAGTGGATAAAGCGGGCCTACAGCCCAGCCACATACGCACGCCTCGCAGCCATCAAGAAGAAATACGACCCCACCAACTTCTTCCGCCTCGGCCAGAATATCAAACCCGCCTGATTGCGGATTGCGGAAGCGTAAAACGTAACCGCCAAGACGCCAAGATACCGCCAAGATCGCCAAGGTTCCTTTGGTTTTAGGCCATAGTAATCCTCTGCGCACTCTGGGGTCCGAAACAATAAAATCCTTCGTGTTCTTCGTGTCCTTCGTGATTAAAACAATAAAACCTTCGTGCTCTTTGTGTCTCTTGTGGTTCAAACCGTATGAAATGTTCTTGGTGTTCTTGGTGGTTCAAATCCGTAGTATCTTCACTAGCGCAAGCTATAGCGCAGATGCACGGTGCCGTTTTCGTTCAGCTTCTCTACGCTTAGCAGGCGGGCGCGAATATCGAAGTCGAAGCCTCGGACGAGGTCGATGCCTGAGCCGAAGATCAGCGGCTCGACGGTCAGCCAGATTTCGTCCACCATGCCGGCTTTGAGAAAGAGGGCGTTTACCTGCGCGCCGCCAGCCACCACAGCCTGCGTGTAACCGCGCGCTTCGAGGCCGGCCACGATCTCTTCCGGCGATTGGCTGGTGTACTCAAGTTGGCCGGGGATGTTGGTCTTCCCCTCTGTATGTGTGGTGAGCACGATATGGAGCCTGCCGGGCAGAAGTGCTGGGAGGGTATCGAAGGTGTTACGTCCCACGATCATGGCCCCGGCCTCCCTCGTGGTGGCCGAGAAGATGCGCTTGTCCTCCTTCGAGGACCAGCCCGAGAAGTGATGCTCGTTGCGCGCTATCTTCCCATCCAGGGTGACGACAGTGAGGATGATTATCTTCATGGGGGCTCCGGTAGTGCTTATTGCTTATCGAATTCGATAAGGAGGGTTTCGATGGCGTAAGGCTTCACAGGAATGTTTGTCTCGATAGCGTCATTGTGCTGATAATGTTCCAAAGGCAAGCGTTCCAACGGGTTCTCCATCAGGTCACATCGCCAGACAGCCGACACGACACTCCTGAATGCGGTAACGAGTCCAGAGCTAGTATTTGAGCGTCATATAAACCGCCTGCATTCCAATACCTCACAATTAACCCTCGCCCATTATGCCTGGGTCTTATGCTCTGTAACACTAATCCCAGCGGATCGGTTATGTGAAGACGCAAATCATCCCTTTCAAATTTCATCCACCAACAACGTTCAGACAGGCTGCCCATATGAGAATCTACCTTTATACGCCAGCTAAAATCGCCCTCAAGCCATTGTGGAAAATTGGTGCCCCATTGCGTATTCGATAAATGAGCATAAATCAGAGGCTCACATGGCTTGCGATCCGGGTCAAATCGAAATATGCCTGGGCTGCCTATCGACACAAGAGGCATATCAAGGGGTGTGATTGACAAGCCGACCCTGTCGTCCGAAGCGTCGAGACAATCGGCGCACCAAAGATATCTGTTCGCGCCTGAAGCAATATCGCGTGCCGGGTCGATTACGGAGCCTGTTTGCACAATCCTGAAGATAGGTTTGGGCAAATTGAGGGGAAAAGGCACCACAGTGCTCTCAGCAAGAGGCGTAGCTTCTTTGCCTTCAACTTTGTATTCCAAATCTATGCGAGCAGGGTATCGCAAGGTTATCTTGATCGAGATGGATTGCTCAGGGAGTACCTCAGAATTAGCTCCCGCAGCCCTAAGTTTTCCGCCCGTTAGCAGAATTGTTTGTTCATTTGATTGATTGCTCTTTACAAGCTTGAAGTTGCGAGCATAGGCGGTAACATGCCGCGAATCTTCCGGGTAGCCCTGCTTGCCGAAGTCCTGCACAAACCAGTCCTGGAAAAAGAGGCCATAGGCACGCATAAACTCGGCAATATCCACGATAGAGTAGAGATCGTAGCGATAGCCTCCGAATGGCTCAGGACTATTCCGATCTACCCATTCGCGACCCTGGCTCTTATCGAAAAATGAAATTATGCCTCCTGCTTCAGCGTCTACTTCTATACGAACCCGATCAGTTTCGAGAACATTCTCAGGCAAGCCTTCGAGAGCGGGCGATTGCCAAACCTCTATGGTTTCCTCTTCTCTTTCCCCAATAGCGCTCTGAGCGATTTGCAGGGCTTGATTATATAGCTGCTCAGCCCGATCGACATAGGCGGCTTTGGCGGCCCATGAGCTTTCCAGCCGCTTATAAGGCTCGGTCTTTCGAGCACTCTTAAACTCTTCTCCGTAAGCACGTTTGATGGTGGATTTCACGTCAAGGCCCCAGGTATGCTCGCCGAAAAGAAGCAACTGCTCATAAGCTGCGTCTACAAGGGGAGCTATCTTGCGTGCAAGCGGGAAGTCCTCGCCAGATGTGCTTTCGCCGACACTGGGCCAATCGTAGATCACAGCTTGCTTTTCCAGTTCGAGCAATTTGGCGCGTAGCTCGCGCACGCGCTTCACCTCTCGCGGCATCGTGCCTATCCCATGTATCCACGTATCGGCGAGGTCGTAGGGCACCACCGGCAGGCCGGCCAGTTGCTCCGGGTGCTCCAGGATGGAGCCGGCGAAGTCGCCCAGCTCGCCGAAGATCAGCTCGACGCCGGGCGCACCTTGCTCTACGGTGCGGCGGATGCGCTTTAGCTCTTCGGGCGATTGGGGGCCGGTGTTGTCGTTGGTCTGCTGGACGGCCAGCCAGGTGTCGTATAGCCAATCATCGGGGGGGAGGAGTGGCGTGCCGTAGCCGCCTGCGGAGTAATAGGTCAGGAGGCGCGAGCCGTCGGGGCCTTCCCACCAGAAGAGGCGAGGCACGTGAGGCGCATGGCTGCCCGAGTTGCAGCCCAGGTGCAGGAACTTGACCCCCGCGCGCACCAGCATCGATGGCAAAATCCAGGTGTGGCCGGGAACGTCGGTCTGCTTTGCGCCTGTGGGCCACCTCCCGAACTCCTCCGATAGCGAGCGCGAGATGTGCAGCCCGCGCACAAGGTCTTCCAGGCCGCAAAAGGCCGTATGCGTCGTGAAGGGCCAGGCGTGCCAGTTGAGACGCCCTTCCTCCACCAGCTTGCGGGCGGCTTGCCTGGTTTCCGCCGGCACGGACGGGTCGTGCAAGAGGAAACGGAGAGGCCATGCAGGCAGCGTCCAGTTATACCGCAGGCCCGCCGGCTCGTTGGCCGTGGCGTCCATCACCTCGCGCACCGCGTTGAACATCCTGCCCGTGTAGAGCTGCATCACCCGGTCGGGAAGGTCGGTGAAGCCCAGGTCGAAGTGCGTCTTGAAGACGACAATGACTTTGCGAAGAGAATTTGGCATGAGTCCTCGCTAGTGGGCGGCCTACACGTATGTAGGCATGGGCATCGCACAGCGGTTGAAACCGCGTGCTACATTTACAAAGTCCGCATGGCGGACTATTCAGGCGAAGATGGTGCTCATTGTCAGGCACAATCGCGGGGCAAACAGTCCGCCATGCGGACTTCGTAAGCCTAGCACGCGGTTTCAACCGCTGTGCGATGCCCTGCGATGCCGTGCAGTGCTGTGCGATGCTTGCACGACCAATTCTAAGCCTCTTACATGCGAAGTTCAACCCAATACTGGGCAATATTGGCGAAACCTATTGACAGAGGGATATTTTAGATGTATATACCATTCAAATATATTTGAATGGTAAACGGAGCTTAGATGTCTGACAATTTGCAAATGGCACTGGCCCAGGTGGCGGGTGAGGAGTTTGAGCCCGCTGAGCAGATGGTAATATCCAAAGTGGAAAGCCTTCGCGTAATGGCCGACACCAACAGGCTCAGGATCGTGGAAGTATTGGCTCACAAGCCGCTCACTGTGAAGCAGATTGCCCGCCAGCTTGGCACGTCCCCCACCAAGCTTTACTACCATATCAACTTGCTTGAGGAACACGGCTTTATCGTCGTTACGAGCTCACGTATTGTGTCAGGTATCATCGAGAAGCAATACAGGGCAGCGGCGAATAGCTTCAAAATAGATCACTCGCTCCTTTCATTTAGTGGTGGGAATTTGAACGAAGGCATCGATCGTCTCCTGTCGGTGGTGTTCGAAGCGGCACGTGACGATATTCGCAGAGGCACCCGGAGCGGAGCGATTAAGCTCGGAAAGGGCAACACCGACGAAAACAATACTGTCCTGGGACGCACGCTTGCCAGAATGACTCCTGAACAGTTCAAAATCTTTGGGACAGGCTTATCGCGCTTATCAAAGAGTTCGATACTCTCGGGGACAAAGGAAGAGCGAATATCAGGCCTACGGCCTGACTGTTGCGCTATATCCTGTTGTGGAAGACTTCTCGACCGAGGAAGACAGTCCTGGGATCGGGCGATGGAGTATCGATTGAGTGAAACCGAATTAGAAGCCCGCCCGCTTGTATAGTCCGTATAGCACGCTCTGACATCCCGCCCCTGAAAAGTATAAGCCATCTCATCTTCCGGCAAATCCCATTTGAGCCGGAATCGGTAGTTTGCACTCTAAATATGGAGGTACCGGATCATGTTCAGGATAGAATTGCTACTCTCGGCGCGGAGCTTCGTCTCGCCCAGGCTTGTGGAAGGCAAGCTTTACTTCATTAGCAACCTCAGCGGGCATTACAGCCTTTACCGCATGAATTACGGAGGTAGCGTGCCTGAGCCGCTGCTGCCGCCGCACATCGCCCTCTTCAACCCCAAGCTGACGGGTGGGAAGCTATTCTCGGTCTTTCCCAGGCTCGGCAAAATCCTGGTGTTGGTCGACAAAGATGGCGACGAAGCGTTCCAGCCGATGTACATCCCTATCGATGGGGGCTTCCCCGAGCCTGCTTTCGGCGGGCAATTGGAAGGCAATCAGGTGGTAATGCTCCATTCGTCACCTGAGCACAACCTGGTCTATCTCAGCGCGGCATCCCTGACCGAATTGATGTACAGAGGATACCAGGGCAATCTCGAATTGGATACCCTCGAATTCATGAGCGAGAGCGTCTACGGCAACTTCATCGACTCTGTCAACGAAGACCACACCCGGTCTATCATCATAGATGCTTATTCGGGCGGTGACAATCTTCTCTACCTCTGGCGAAAAGGCCAGGGCCGCGAGCTGCTGTACGGCAAGCTCATGGAGCAACGGGAGCCGGGCGAGGAGATTCCGCTCAACAGCATCGCCAATACGCACTTTACACCCCGGAATCGTGGACTTGTCTTCATGAGTTCGCTTTTCGATGACGCCTACGGTCTCGGCTATCTGAGCTTGCAAGATCCACACGAAGTTGTGCCGGTGACTATCACGGGCACCAAACACACAGGCACAGGCGAGATGGCGTCGTTCGAGCATTTGAAGGACAACCGCTTCCTGGTCGAGTACAACATCGACGGCTGCACATGGCTCTACGAGGGCACCTTCGACGAGAGCGCCTTAAAGCTGACCCTGGACAATGTGGTGTGTGGAGAGGGCACACTGTCAAACGGCGAGCTGCACTCTCACCATTATGACGAAGCGAGCGACCGCCATGTTCTCTCTTTCTCGACAGCTTCGTCGCCCACGCAGCTATACACAGTCGAAGGGGCCGGCAGGAAGAAAGTGGTGGAGCACACAGGCGAGCGCGTGCTTGGCATTCCCGAAAGCCTCCTTTCGCAGGGAGAGGACGCGTCGTACACCAGCTTCGATGGCCTGCGAATCTCGGCACGCCTCTATATGCCCGCCGATGAGCTTGGCTTTGAAGGCAAACGCCCCGTAGTCTACTACATACACGGCGGGCCGCAGGGGCAGGAGAGGCCCGATTTCTCCTGGTTCTCCATGCCCATCATCCAGTTCCTGACCCTCAACGGCTTCGCTGTCTTCGTGCCCAACGTGCGCGGCAGCACAGGATACGGCCTTTCTTTCACCAAGCGCGTGGAGCGTGACTGGGGCGGAAAGGACGTGCTCGACCATATGCATTCGCTCGACATACTTGCCAAAGACGAGAGGCTCGACACTACTCGGGCTGGCGTGATGGGACGCTCTTACGGCGGCTACATGACCCTGAGCCTGGCGTCGCGCTATCCCGACAGGTGGGCCGCCGCGGTCGACATGTTCGGCCCGTACGACCTCGTTACCAATTTGCAGCGCATGCCCATCACATGGAGGCCCTTCATGGCCCTTCTGGTAGGCGACCCCGAAACCGAGAGCGACTTCCTCAAAGAACGCTCCCCGTCGACTTTCATCGATAACCTGAAGTGCCCCCTCATGGTGCTACAAGGCGCGCACGACCCCCGCGTCACCGAGGCCGACTCTCGCGAGCTTGTAGAGCATCTCCGCTCAATCGGCAAGGAAGTAGATTTCACCGTCTTCGAAAACGAAGGCCACGACGTCACCCGCATGGAAAACCGTATTCAGGCCTACACCTCAATCACCGATTTCTTCAAACAGCATTTGAGGCCGTAGGGGTCATGGGATGGTGGCATGTAAAACGTAAAACGTGAGACGTAACCGCCAAGACGCCAAGTTCCGCCAAGGTCGGCAAGGTTTTTATTGGGTTGAACCATAAGGATCCTCTGTGCTCTTTGAGTACTCTGTGATCATGAGCGGGGTGCCCTCTGGGCCGCGAGTGCTGATTTAAACCGATAATATCCTTCGTGACCTTCGTGACCTTCGTGACCTTCGTGACCTTCGTGATTAAAAGAATAAAACCTTCGTGCTCTTTGTGTCTTTGTGGTTCAATCCGTAAATATCTCTGCGTAACTCTGCGCCTCTGCGGTGAGTTAAAGGCTAAGGCCGTCTAAAATAGGGCAGCCAGCACCTGGCGCGCTCCGGGGCGCAGCTCTTCAAGGGCAGCCAGCGCTTCGTCGGCGTTATTCTGGTAGAGCTCGATCACCAGGTAGGCGAACCCGAGCCCGCCGGCGTCCACTACGGCGCGGCGGAGGAGATCTTCGTCCTGGTGGGGGTCGGGCGGGTTGCTGAAGGCGATTTGCAAGGGGTTCGGCTCGGCGGCTTCTTCGCGCAAGGCGTATACGATGGGGATGGTGCGCTTGCGCTGGCGCAGGTCTGTTTTGGGTTTCGACCTGGCCCTCGTTTCCTCGCCTCCAGCCTCTCCGGCGCTCTCTTCCTTGGGGATGACGTCTTGAATATCGTTGGCAATCTGCGCCATCCCACCCAATTGCCTGCCCAGGCGCTCCAATATGTCGACTACCCCCTGGTCGGCGCCGGCCATTATCGCGCCCATCTTGAACGCGCCCGCCATGAGAGCGCCCGCTTTCTTCTCGGTCATCTCACCGCTCATGTCGGGGCTTACTTCCTGGGGGCCCATTTTCTCGTAGGACATATCTAGATGCTGGCCTACCGCGGCCTCGACGAGCATATCCTGGAGTGCGCCGAGGCCAGCAAGCGCCCGAGCATTGCCTTCTTGAGCGTCCCAGACCAGCACCTGCTGGGCCATCACCAGCATCAGGTTGGCGGTGTTCAGCGCCTGCCCCACACCGTACTCCTCAATGATAGGGCTGGGATCGTCGTCGGCGGCTTCATCGATCAGGTCGGCTGCCGCGATCGCAAGCTCCACGGCCACCACGGCGGGCATCGCCTCGCGCCAATTTTCGCGCTCTTCGGGGTGTGCCCCTGCCCTGTAGCCCAGGATAACGAGGAGCGGCCACTTCGGCAGGGGCGCTTCTTCTCCACGATCCGTGAGGGTGCGCCACAACATCACTTTGCCCGGCGCCGCCAATGCCAGCTTGCCGAGCCTTATAAGGCTGGGTGGCATAAGGTCAGCGTACTTGAGCAGCGCAGCCTTCAGCGCGGTGTCCACTTCGCGCATAACTTCAGGGATGTCGAGGTCGGAAGGGGGTTGGTCCATCGTGCTAAGAACGCCTAACAAAATATGTAGGGGCACCCACAAGGGGTGCCCTGGTGGATAGAGATCCTGTGGGCAACTTGGGCACCCACTAGGGGCGTCCCTACACCTTCACGCGGTTTTGTTAGGGATTGTAAGAATAAAGAAATCCCGATCTGTCTGTAACTTTAAGCAGACGAGCGGGACCGTTTCACCTCTATTTAGTGTGCTGTGCAGCCGGGGGTAGTAGTACTTTGGCTTGCCAAAAGTATTAGCCCAAGGGTCCTAATACCTTAACGCGCTACAGGATTAGCCATCACCACCAGGGTAATAATGCGGCTTTACTACAGCCGGATCAAAGTACCGGCTGTAGTAAGGCTTGGACACTTCGCTAATTTCGCTTTGAATTACTGAATTACAACCAGCCTTGCAAAATCCTAGCCGAGACGACAGAGCTAGGGCTGCCGTTGGCGCGGACGTTGGCTGCGATCTGCCACGATAGCGAAGAGACGGATTTGTGCTCAGCCGGGGTGATAAAGCCCTTGCGCAGCAGCTCGCTGCTCTCGCGTACTACGTTACCTTGTCGGGAAATCTTCTCAAGAATGTTCAGGCTCATGCTTTTGCTCCTCATGGTTCGAGGCCCCGGCACATAAGTCGCGACACAATCCCAGGAAAGTGATCTACGATATCACCGAGACACATGTATATGTGGGGATTCCTAATTTGCCCCACGTACTTGTGTTAACCTACAGCCATTGCCTTCGTGACGTAGCTAAAAAGTACTACGTCAAGATACCCGATCGGCTAACGACAGGGCCAGTATAGCACACGATTTCCCAAAATGCAATAGGTAATGCGAAAAGTATTAGGAGAATAGTACCATATTACAGCAGACTACGTAGCACGCCAGCACAATAGCAGACTAGCACACTTGCTTGGGGTAACGAAAAGGAGCCAGATAGGCGGCTGCGCCGCCCTTCCGGCTCCTTTTCTTTATCTGTTATATCGAGTTGCGGGGATTACGCGATGAGTGTTCGAAGCTCGGCGAATTCGGGGTGCTCTTCGAGGAGAGAGACAAAGGCCGCCACAACAGTGGGGTCGAACTGCCTACCGGCCAGCCGCTGCAACTCTTCAAGGGCCTTGTAGTGGCCTGGTGTGGCCCTGTAGACGCGGTCCTCGGTCATTGCGCCGTAGGTGTCCACCACACCTATGATGCGGGCACCGATGGGGATTTCCTCGCCTTTCAAGCCTTCAGGATAGCCGCTGCCGTCGTAGCGCTCCTGGTGATACCGTATGATAGGCACAACCCCTTGCAGAGCGCCCACCGACTGCACTATGCGCGCGCCGATAGCGGCGTGTTGCTTCATCAGCTCGTACTCTTCGTTGGTGAGCTTGCCGGGCTTGTTGAGCACGGCATCTGGGATACCTATCTTGCCGATGTCGTGCAGGGTCGCACCCATCCTGATATTTTCCAGCTCCTTGGCGGGCAATCCCATGGCCTGGGCGAGCGCCACGGCCCTGCCCGTCATATTCTCGCAATGCTGGATCGTATAGCCGTCTTTTGCCTCGATGGCGTGGGCCAGCGCGCCGATTGTATCGAGAAGCGCTTGCTCGCGGGCCTCTGATAGCTGGGCGTTGAAGATAGCCAGGGCGGCCTGGCTGCCGAGCGTGCTGAGGAGCGACAGGTCATCTTTGGTAAAATGCTCGCCTGTGCGCTTCCCACCCAGGCAAAGCACACCCACGAAGCGCGAGCGCGTCCAGAGCGGCACGCCCAGGAAAGAGCGGATGGCCTCGATATCAAGCTTGCTGGTCGGTCGCAAGCTCCCTGTATTCATTTCGCCGGTCGCGAAGTCAGCCATCCTGGAGTGTGGCACGCCGTAACCGTTCAGCGATCCTCCGGCGCGCCCGTTGTTGTGGAGCATTCCTGTAATAGTCATTTCATGAGTGCTTGATACGCTTTCTTCGCGCAACGGTTGTGTCTGGAGGTGTCCTGTATGTGTGGTAGAGTCAGGACCCCCACCCTGCCGGTTAAAATATACAAGCTGCATCGGCCCGTCGGCCTGGTCGAGCCTGATGCCAAGCTGTGACAATTCGTAATGCAGCCCCTCGATAAGCCAGTCGGCGAAATCGCCATAACGAGCGTACGGCACCACGCGAAGCATAGAATCAGGGTCCGAGCCGTTGGCCTGCTGCCCTTTAATCTTGCCGCCCTGGTGCACCCCTCCGCGGCTACCCTCAGCTAAAATGTCTGAGCCGCCATTAGGATGGCCAGCATCAAGATGGCCAGCATCACGCAAAGCGCTCCAGGCCGTTTCTCCTGTACCGCCGGCGAGGTTTATATCGTTCAAGAGAAGCTCGGCCTGCAGATTAGCATCTTTGTCGATTGGAGATGCCAGGAGCAGAACGCCGCAAGTGAGGTTCATCATGCGGCAAGTGCGCTCCACCAGTTCATCAGCCAGCGTCGGCAGATTCTGTTCGGCGGCGAGCTGGGCGCTAAAGTGGAGCAGCGCCTCCTTGTAATCGTAGGCATCGTGATAGATATATTTGTCAACGAACCGCTCGACATACTTTTGCGCGTAGCCATAAGAGATGGCTATTAGGAACGCAAAGAGAATGAAGATGCTCAGGCCGACCGGATCGCTCAGGAACTCCTTCGGTAGAAACAAGGTCAAAGCCGCGACCGCGAGGGCGAAAGCGAGCAAAACGCTGAATCCCATCAGGACGTAGACCAGGCCCCGGCGGATAAAGTTACGCATGCCAAGCAGTTGGCCCTGTGTGATCGCATAGGCGAAAGAGATGGGCATGATACCGAGCGTAAGAGCGGTGAAATCCATTTGCACAGTGGGAAGATGGAAAAGTGCCGGCAGAAGATTTAAGAACAGACTGGGCCCAACCGCAAGGGCGGTGCCGCCCAGCAAAATTGTCAACTGTTGGCGGACTTCGGTGGAGCGCTCTTTTACAAGCGCCCTGCCCAGGCTCGCGAGGCCGAGTAAAACGCAAAGGGCTATGTAGATGAAACCTAAACCTCGCGCTACCGAGTACAACTCCAGGTCAAAAAGGAAAATCAGCAGGTAAATGGCGATGGTAATAAAACCGGTAATGTAGACGGAAGAGACGAGAAAGCGGTGGCGCCTTTTGGTTTTGCCGGCGCGTACGGGGAACTTAAGGAAGAAGAGGGCAAAACATGAAGAGAAGGCCATAAGGTTCAGGAACATCAGCAGGAAGGCCCAGCCATAACCCATGGAGGTAAGAGGCACGATAATAAGACAAAGCGCAGTGGCTGCGCAGAACGCATAAAACGCCGAAGCTGCTACCCTATGTCTGGCTTTCACGTAGACCGGGCCACCCACTCCCATGAATATCAAGGCGAGAATAACAAAACTCAACCGCTGAAACGTGGAAAGCCCTTGAGCGTCATTGCTGGTTACGATTATTTGCGTTGATGGGTCGGTCGCCTTCGCAACTTTGATAGTGTGCACCTTACTGCTTTGGATATCGCTCAGCACAATATAGCCAGGCGCTATGCCCTGGTCGGCACCCGTGGAATAGGGTGCTACCTCAGTGACCACCTTATCTTTAATAGTCAGCCCGAGCTCGGGAACATTGCTTCCAAAGCTAAATACGAAGCCGAGCACGACAACGAAAAGGAGACTGAGAAAGCTTGCGAGAATGAGGCGGGAACGCTCGCGCGAGGTGAGTTTTACAGAGGCGTCAGTGGGCACGCCCGATAGAGGCCGTGTTATTATCTGCATCCGGGCGGCGGGCGCCGCAGAGGTGTAGAGTAACGGCCTCGGCTCTCCATTTACACGTGAAGAGGAATCACCATTATCCGCCTGGGTAGGCCGGTTGTCCGGCTCCGCGGTGGACGGTCGGTGAAGTGACCCCATATACTCCATCAGTTCCCCAATCCCTTGCTTTGCGCCGGAGACTAGTAGACGCCCCTGCTACTATCTTCCGGCCCACGATGCCATTAAATATTGAACAGGCCAATCGTGTGCCAACTTGCAGCCACAAACAGAGGGAAGTTTCCACGAAGGCGCGTACCAGGCATAGCATGCTAATTATAGCAGCCATTTTTCCAGGGGGACAATAGCTTCATACCCCCTATTGGTGCTACCCCCCTAATGGTAGATTGGTACTAATTTGATCACCAGCCAGAGACCTCACGCCCCAGGTCTTTTGACATAATGTTTCTTTCACGTAGTATAACGCGAAACTACCGTCCTGGATAGCCCTAATTTTGCGCAAAATATCAAATTTAACCCATTGAACAGCAAAAATCGCACAAACAGCCGTACGACGTATTCCGTATTTTTTGTGCGCGCGGGAAGGAATCTCTGGCCGGGCACGGATAGACGAGCTACGGGAAGCCGCGGGACACTTATCTCAGAAGTTGAACAAGTAGGCCGTGCGGAATTGGTTGTAGGGCCACTGTACCGACCTGCCCGGGCAGGGAGGAAATATAACCAGTCCTATTTGACAAGGCGGTGGCTGACCGCCTGCGTAAGCTAGAGCAGGCAACGATTGCGACAGGAGCAGCGCACGGCGGAGGAATCCGCGTGCTACCTCTACAAAGTTCGCCTCGCGGACTTTTCAGGTCGTAGAGACGCATTGCAATGCGTCTCTACGAAGGCAGGCTTTGTAGATGTAGCACACGGGTTCAACCGCACTACGGTACTCGCAACCACGATTTTGTGGGCGCTTGCTGTATGCCCGGAAGGGGTAAACGGCAGTTGCGTACTGCTATGCCCTGCACTATAATCAGGGCACCATGGACACATCTGTCGAAGTATATGATGTGGTTATTGTCGGGTCCGGGCCGTGCGGCTCTTCCACGGCAATGCACCTGCTCAGCCATGCGCCTGAACTGGCGGAGCGCACTCTCGTTATCGAAAAGGAGCATCACCCCAGGCACAAGTTGTGCGGCGGCGGCCTCACCATGCTCTCACAAAACCTCCTGGCTCGGATGGATATCGATCTCGTGCTGAATTACGTGCCCGTCAACGAGGTACACCTGCGCTTCGAGGGTCAGCAGATAAAGCAGCGGGCGCTTGAGGCCATAAAGATCGTACGGCGCGATCAATTCGACGCGGCATTGGTGGCGACGGCACGCGAGCGAGGTGCGCATATACGCGAAGGTGTTGCCCTTACCGGGCTGGAAGTTGACCGGGACGGAGTTCTCCTTACTACCAGCCAAGGCCAGATACGCACGAAAGTGGTCGTCGCCGCAGATGGCGCAAAAAGCGCCGTGCGCAGGTATGCCGGCCTGGAGGGACCGTCGCGAGTGGCTCGCTCTCTCGAGGTGCTAACACCTGAGAACCCTGAAACTACGCCCGAGTTTCGCGACCATATCGCAGTGTTCGATTTCACTGGCATCAAGCGCGGGCTCCAGGGTTACGCATGGGATTTCCCTAGCTCGGTCGGCGGAGAGCCTTTCATGAACCGCGGAGTGTACGACAGCCGGGTGCTGCCGGAACAAAGCAAAGCCGATCTGAAAGCTATCTTACGCGACTATCTCTCCGAGCGCCATCTTGATCTCGACACCTACGAATTGATGGGCAATCCGGGTCGCTGGTTCGACCCCAAGGCGCAGTTTTCTATGCCTCACGTGCTGCTGGCAGGCGATGCAGCCGGTATTGAACCCCTCGGCGGTGATGGTATCTCCTGTGCCCTCTGGTATGGCGAAGCGGTCGCTGACGAATTGGTCGGCGCGTTCAAGAGTGGCGACTTCTCATTTGCCGGGTATCGAGAACATCTGCTTGCTCACCCTCTGGGGCAGCATATGGCCCAGAAAACCAGTCAGGCAAAGCGCCTCTATGGCATGCATAACCGCTTTTCTCTCAAGCTATTCTGGCTGTTGCTGGGTCTCCGCATGCGTTTCGGCAGGGACAAGAGCTTGATTTAAATCCTCCTGTTACCTTATAGCTGTTAAAACAGACAAAACAGTGTATAATAGGGTGCTGTCCAGCAAAGCAAATAGAACAAGGAGGATTTACATGGAAGCAACAGCAAACAAGGAACAGGAAAGCACCCGCCAATCAGGTTACGCGAAACCGGAAGTGCTCGTCACTACAGAATGGGTCGACGCTCATAAGAACGACCCTGGTCTGCGCATCGTGGAATCGGACGAAGATGTCCTCCTATATGAACAGGGTCACATACCGGGAGCGGTCAAGCTCGACTGGCACACGGACCTACAGGACAGCGTGGTTCGTGATTATGTCAACCGCGAGCGATTCCAGGAGCTTCTCTCCGAGAGAGGCATCGGCAACGACACTACCGTGATATTGTATGGCGACAAGAACAACTGGTGGGCCACATACGCCTTCTGGGTCTTCCAGCTTTTCGGACACACTAATGCAAAGATCATGGACGGCGGACGCCAGAAGTGGATAGCCGAGAACCGCCCTCTCACCAGGGATATGCCCAATTTCCCGCACACAACTTACAAGGCACCTGAGCGCAACGACGCCCAGATACGTGCTTTCCGCGACCAGGTGTTGGGCCTGCTGAACAATGACCGTAAGACTATCCGCGAGGGAATAGCCCTGGTCGACGTTCGCTCCAACCCCGAATATACGGGCGAGCTGATACATATGGTGAACTACCCGCAGGAAGGGGCGCAACGCGGCGGCCATATCCCCGGCGCGAAGAATATCCCCTGGGCCACCGCTGTCCAGGAAGACGGCACATTCAAGCCCATCGAGGAGCTACAGGCAATCTACGGGGGCAAGGATGTCACGGGCAACAAAGATGTGGTGGCCTATTGCCGCATCGGCGAGCGGTCATCGCACACCTGGTTCGTGCTCACCTATCTGCTGGGCTACCCCAACGTACGCAACTACGACGGCAGTTGGACCGAGTGGGGCAACCTGGTTGATGCTCCAATCGAGCAAGGCCAGGGAGGATAAGGCTCACCTGTCGAAGTAAAGCAAAAATGGTCGCCTCCGGCGACCATTTTTGCTTTACTTCTGACACGAAGGCGTTATCAAGCATTCGAGATCGCAGCAAGCCGAACTTGCAGCTTGCCTTCCTGCTCGCGGACCTCGTAGGAGGGCACCGGTGCGGTAGCGGGGCCGTGGACGTTGCTACCGTCGCTGATGTCGAACTGGGAGCCGTGGCATTGGCAGGTGACTACATGCCCTTCCAGCTTACCCCGCCAGAGGTCGCATCCCAGGTGCGAGCAGGTGCCGCCGAAAGCGTGTATGCCGTCTTCGTGCTTGTAAACCACCACCGGATTGCCTTTCACATCGAACTTCTTCATCTTACCTTCGGGGATGTCGGTGAGCGGAGCCAGGTCGGTAAACTTCGTGGGTCCCTCCACCCAGGCGTTACGGTTGATCGACGTGCCGAGGTTGAAAACCAGCTCGCCGGCCACATACGCGGCCAGCACGCTAACCAGATAACCCCCCGCGGAGAGCGTGCGCGCCAATCCACGATTTCTTTTGTGGGTCATCCGCAGCCCCAGCGACGCTAAATCAAGGCTCAGCCCGGCCACGTTGATCAGAGCGTGGGCCAAGCCCATCCGCCTCCGCGAGGCGTTGTAAAAGTCGATATCGCTCCAATCAGTGAGGCCGGTAACGGCTGCCCCTACAGCGGCCACGATACCCACTCCCAGGGTCATATCCGAGGCCATATCAAGGTTGTCGTCGCCGCCCGAGGCGATACTGAGAAAATCGAAAAGCTGGGACATCGTCCACGCGCCGATAGGCACATCCGTCAGCACAGGGTGGAGCGGGTGGCCCAGCCACACGCCGTTCAGAAAATCCTTGGCAACGCGGCCTGCCTCGCCCCCGCTCTTGAAGGCATCCCCAATAAGTGGCTGTATAGCATCGGACAGGCTGTCGAGCCACTTTTGCCTGTCTGTGATTGACTGGACAATTCCTGTTGACATAGCTTTCTCCTGATAGAGATTGGCCGTGCGTCACCCGCTTCTATCTGCGAAAATTCCGGTAAAAAAGGCATTGCAAGTTACGTGCCCCAGTCACGTGCAGTTAAATCCGAGGACACCAACAACCTCCGAACCAGCAGTGATTACGTATAACTCACCGCAGAGGCGCAGAGAGCGCAGAGTTACGCAGAGATTGTTAATGGTTTCGTGTTCAGGCAGGTTTCATAACTCACCGCAGAGTAGCTATGGGCTGGGCACACCAACAGTGGCTGAAAATGGAGACAACTTCCACACCCCCGACAGGGTGATCCGTCATTCGTCCCCGTACACCCATTAAACCAGTAAAAACCTCTGCGTAACTCTGCGCCCTCTGCGCCTCTGCGGTGAGGTAAACTCGTGCTGCTCAGAGTTATGTAGTGGTGTCGATCGGCACCACCTTTGGGAAGCGCGTGACAAAGAGCGCGCCGAGCAGCGACATGAGCGCCATCGCGAAGAAGACCCACCAGAGGCTGTTTTCGAGCGCGCTCGCCAGCACCAGACGCGTCTGAGGCGCGATTGTGTCGCGAATGGCCAGGTCGAACAGGGCGTTCACCGGGCCGAGAGTGGGATCGGAGGTGGCCTTCTGGGCAGCCGCGGGCATAGCACGTACAAGGGCCTGTACTGCTCCATCCGCCAGGGCGGGAGCTAGCGTGGCGGTCAGCACAGCGCCTAGTATGGCGGCGGCCATCGAGTTGCCCATGTTGCGAAAGAACTGCACCGATGCGGTGGAAATACCGCGCTCGGACCAGGGTACAGACGATTGCACGGCGATCAACATCGAGGTGGTGTTGAGCCCGAAGCCTGCGCCGCTCACAAAGCTGGCCGTGGCAACCACCACCGCCCGCAAGATTACGTTCTGCGAGATGAACGGTAGGCCAATCAACAGCATGAGCGCGCAGCCTACGAGCAGGATAGCCATACCCGCTCGGGCGATGGCGCGAAAGCTGTATTGCCGGACAAGACGACCGCTCAGCGTGCTGAAGACAGGCCAGCTAATAGAGAGCGGCGCGACGATCAGCCCCGCCTCGATAGGGGTGCCGCCCCATGCGCCTTGCACGATCAAAGGCACGTAGGCGCTGAAGCCGATCAATACTCCGCCCCCGAGCATACCGACGATACACGCCACATAGATAACCGGCCTCGATAGAAGGGCAAAAGGGAGTATGGGCGCAGCAGCCCGCCGCTCGAAAAATACGAAGAGGGCAAGCAAGATGAGCGCAACGCCCCATAGCCCGAGCGAGGAAGGCGAAAACCACCCTCCTTGCCCGCCTGATTGGAGGGCCACAAGCACCACTCCGACCCCGAAAGTGAGTGTCAGGCCCCCCGCAATGTCTATGCGCTGGCGGCTGTGGACGCGAGGCTCGCGCAGATAAAGGAAAAAGAGGAGCGACGAGAAGATGCCCACAGGCACATTGAGGAAGAAGACCCAGCGCCAGTCGAAGAACTGCACGATCGCCCCGCCCACCACCGGCCCGACCACGCTCGATACGCCCCACACCGCGCCGAAAATGCCCGCCATGCGCGCCCGCTCCTGGATATCGAAAAGGTCGCCTATTATGGTGAGTGAGATCGGAAGGACAGCGCCTGCGCCAATCCCCTGCAGGGCGCGGAAAGCGATCAATGAAGGCATGTCCCAGGCCAGGCCGCAGAGCGCCGAGCCCAGGATGAAGAGGCCCGACCCGACCATGAACATGGGTTTGCGCCCGTACATATCCGAGAGCTTGCCGTAAATCGGTACAGTTGTAGTGGCGGTCAGCAGGTAGGTCGAAACGACCAGCGAATAGAGGGGAAGCCCACCCAGTATACCCACGATAGTGGGCAAGGCCGTCGTCACGACGGTGCCGTCGAGCGCCGAAAGGGCCGTCGCCAGTATGAGGGCGAGAATGATCAGTGGCTTGTTCAGCGCCACCGAGCGCGTCTGCTGAGGCGGCTGAGCGTCCGTGGAGGGGGTTTCGCTTTCCGGTGCTTTATCTACTATGCGTGCGGTCAATTTGCTCCCCAAAGGCGGATTACGAGTATGCTTTCAGATTAGAGTTGTAGGGCAGACCCACGTGTCTGCCCTGATGGGGTTGCAAATTCTCTATCCGACCAGGGCAGACACGTGGGTCTGCCCCTCAAGATCTTCTCTACCCCAAGTCTGAACGCTTACATTACGACGCTTTCTATACCGGTAATTCTCAAAGTGGTAAGATTTAACTCGCTTTGCTATAACTCATCGATAATCGCTGATTTTTATGCCGGCGGGATTTTCACGAAGAAGTTGTGCTTAGATTATCATATAAATGGCCGGTCGCCGCAATACGCCGCCGGACTCGTCCATCCTGTACAATACGTCAGACAGCTAACTTCCAACGAGAGGCCCTGAACACCTATAGCATGAATAGCACCACGCCAACCGAACTGCGCCTCGCGGAAGTTATCGGCGCTCTATCGATAGCCACCGACCTGGGTATGGGCAACCCACTCGAGTTTGCACTTTGTTCTTGCGTGCTCGCGATGCGCCTGGGAGAGGCCCTCGGGCTGGGGGACGAGATGTATTTACCCGACTATACGATCCACGACCCAAGCGCGCCGGGCTTTCCAGGTGGGACCGAGGCGTTCAAGGGCTTCGTGACCGGCTTTCGCTCCGCACTCCCCGACATCCATTTCACGATCGAGGAGACAATAGCCGAAGGCGACAAGGTTGTCTGGCGCTATACGGTGCGCGGCACAAATCTGGGGCCGCTCATGGGCATTCCGCCCACAGGCAAAAGAGCTGTGAACAGCGGCATAGTGATCAGTCGCTTTGACGAGAAGGGCAAGTGGGCAGAGGATTACATTAATTGGGATACGCTGGGCATGCTCCAACAACTGGGTATAATACCCACGCCGGAGCAGGAGCCGGTAGCCGCGAGCCGGTAGAAGCGTAATCGCAAACAGAGCAAAGGGGTTGCTGGCGGCAACCCCTTTGCTCTTGTTTGCGAGAGAACTTTACCCGCGCACGCCACAATATTCTATGCCGAAATCCTGCTGAATCTCTTGTATGTAGGCGTTCGCCATGCAAGCGCTCAATCTTTACGAATAGATTTTTACCCCCTTCGTCCCTTCGACTTAGATAATTGTTTCATGTTATACTTCCTTAGTCTGATTTATTTACGCGCACCTTCTGCTATACTCACAGTTCGTGTATGGAGCGGACAAGCGGGAAAGGAGACGTTGTGCAACGCCCGGATTGGTTGAAGGAGAAAAGGCGGAGGTGCGAAGAGAGAATGGACACCATCTTCGCACCCATCTACGACCAGGACTGGGGCGGCTACATCAACGATACCCACCGCCGCTTTCTGGACCGTTTCTTGACCCTCACACCCCCGCACGGCACCATCCTGGACGCAGCCTGCGGCACCGGTAAATACTGGCCCCTTATCCTCGAAACAGGCCGCTCGGTGGTGGGCGTGGACCAATCGTCGGGGATGCTCACGCAGGCATCGGCGAAATACCCCGAGGTGCCGGTCAGGAAGGTTGGCCTTCAAGAACTGGACTATATCGAAACCTTCGACGGCATTATCTGCGTGGACGCGATGGAGAACGTCTTCCCCGAAGACTGGCCGCAAATCATGGCAAACTTCCACGATGCGCTCAAGCCGGGTTGCTACATCTACTTCACCGCCGAGCTGATAGACCCGAAAGAGTTACAGGCAGTATATCTGGCGGCGAAGCAGATCGGATTGCCGGTGGTGGAAGGCGAGCACGTAATGCAAGGCGATCCTCTGCGCGAACTAGGCTACCATTACTACCCATCCATACAACAGGTGAAAGAGTGGACTCAACAAGCAGACCTCACGATCATCGAAGAAGGTGAAGGCGACGACTATTACCATGTTATTGCGCAAAAAGGAAGGGACATATAATTGCACGATCTAAAATACCTGCTTCCATATATGAAGCACCAGAAGATGAAGCTACTCTGGGGGTTACTGGGATCGATCCTGGCCACGTCGCTGGCCGTGACCACGCCCTACTTGCTCGGCAACGCGGTAGATAAGCTGACCACGGGTAGGCCGCAGAGCGAAATCGTGACGCTGGCCCTCATTATAGTAGGTATAGCCGTGGTGCAGGGAGTTGGAGAATTCTTCTCCCGGTATCTGATCAACGGGGTATCGCGATACGTGGAGTACGAGTTGCGCAATGATTTCTTCGCGCACTTGCAGGGCATGTCGCAGAGCTTTTTCCAGGGCAACCACACCGGGGACATCATGGCTCGCGCCACCAACGATATGTCGGCTGTGCGCCAGGCCCTCGGCCCTGGCATCTCCAATAGCTCGCGCACCATTTTGATGTTTGTCATCAGCTCGGTTTTGATGTTGAGCATCAATGTGGGGATGGCGCTGGTAATTATCGTGCTGGTACCGGTGGTAACCATCACCTTTGCGGTAATGCTGCGCAAGATGACCGCCCAGTACGAGCAAGTGCAGGCGCAGTTCGGCAATATGTCCACCTACGCACAGGAGAACTTCGCCGGCATCCGCGTGGTGAAGGCATACGCGCAGGAAGAGTACGAGACCGAATATTTCGCCAAACAGAGTCGCATTTACTACCAGCACAGCCTCAAGTACCAGCGCATCAACCAGCTAGTATGGCCCCTCATGGCTGTCATGCTCGGCCTGGCATCCGTGGCCATCCTCTTCATAGGCGGCACCCAGGTCATAGACGGCAACATGACACTGGGGCAGTTTGTGCAGTTCAACGCCTACCTGGGCCTGCTGGCCTGGCCGATGATCGCGCTCGGCTGGGTGATAAGCCTCTACCAGCAAGGCGCGGCCTCCATGCACCGCATCCGCGAGCTTATGAGCCAGCGCTCCAAAATAGCCGACCACGCAGATACGCTCCCTATCAAAGCCATCAACGGAGATATCCGCTTCGACCACGTTTCGCTACGCTACGACAAGAGGAAGATGCTGGACGATGTATCGTTCCACGCGCCCGCAGGCACGTCGCTCGCGATCGTGGGCTCTACAGGCGCGGGCAAGACGAGCATAGTGAACCTTATCACCAGGGTATACGAAGCGCAAGACGGGCAGGTGATGGTGGACGGCAACGACGTGCGCCGCATCCCGCTCGACGTGCTGAGGCGCAACATCGGCTACGTGCCGCAGGATACCTATCTGTTCTCCACGTCGCTGGCCGAGAATGTGGCTTTCGGGGTAGAGAACCCCGACCCGGTGATGGTGGGCAGAGCGGTCGAGACCGCTCGCCTCAGCAACGACCTCGACCAGTTCCCCGAGCGGCATCACGACAGTGATAGGCGAGCGGGGCGTGACCCTCTCGGGCGGGCAGAAGCAGCGGACGGCGCTATCCCGCGCCATCATGCGCGACCCGCGCATCCTGATCCTGGACGATGCGCTCTCCAGCATCGACACGCAGACCCAGTCCGAAATCCTGGCGGGCCTCAAGACGGTGCTACAAGATCGCACCAGCATCATCATCTCCCAGCGCATCTCCACCGTGAAAGACGCCGACCAGATCCTGGTCCTCGAAGACGGCAAGATAATCGAGCGAGGCACCCACTCCGAGCTGGTAGCCCAGCGCGGCCCCTACGCCCGGATGTATCGCCGAGAGCTACTCTCCAGCGAGCTTGGTATCGAATGAAGATTGCTGATCTGAAGTTATTAAGACACAAAGAGCACGAAAGATCTCGAATTGTACTTCTGCAGAGACCGGCGACTAGATACAACTACAGAAACAACAAAATCTCCGTGAAACCTTTGTGCCCTTCGTGCTCTTTGTGATTCAACGAAGCGCAAATGTAGGAAGTAAGCAGTAAGCAATAGAATGCATTATACTTAAATAGCGTGGTGTCTCTTTTGGCGGTCTGGTCGTGGCACCCATTCACTGGCCGGCCCCAAAGGAGACACCTCACATAAAGGAGATACATGGCCGGAGCCAATTTGGTTCAAGAAGATGAAATATTGGGCAAAGCTTACGATGCTCGCCTCATGCGCCGCATCGTAAACTACCTCAAACCATACAAGCTCCAGGTGGCAATCGCCTTCGTTTTGATTTTTGCCACAGCAGGAGCCGGTCTCGCACCCCCGTATCTGACCAGGTACGCAATTGACAACGCTATCGGGCCTAAGAAGCTTGATCTGCTGGTGCCAATCGCCGCTATATTCCTCGCCGTACTGCTGCTATCGTTCCTTCTCCGCTACACTCAGAACTATATAATGCAGCTAATCGGCCAGGGAGTAATGTTCGATTTGCGCAACCAGATATTCTCTCACCTGCAAAACCAATCGCTCTCTTACTTCGACCGCAACCCGGTGGGCCGCCTCATCAGCAGACTCACCAATGACGTCGACGCTCTCAACGATTTCATCGGGGCGGGCCTTGTGACCATCGTAAGCGACCTGGTAATGCTGTTCGGCGTGGTGGTCGTGATGCTACTGATCGACTGGCGGTTGGCCCTGGTCAGCCTGGCGGTGCTGCCCTTTATCGGCCTGGCAAGCTGGGGGTTCCAGCGATGGATGCGCACCACTTTCCGCCAGCAGCGTGTCAGGCTTGCACGAGTCAACGCCTTCCTGCAAGAGAACCTTGCCGGGATGCTTGTGGTGCAGCTTTTCAACCGCGAGAAGCGCCAGTTCAACGTTCTCGATGATCTTAACAGAGATTTCCTCAAGGCAAACC
This sequence comes from uncultured Chloroflexia bacterium, assembly GCA_963837315.1. Lineage (GTDB taxonomy): Bacteria > Chloroflexota > Chloroflexia > QHBQ01 > JADMIH01 > JADMIH01. The sequence continues at coordinate 82,424 of CAWINE010000009.1, read as the reverse complement.
TCGACTCGCTCAAAGCGATGGCCTTGTTCTATCCTGTTGTAAGATTCCTCTCTGCGGTCGCAGTGGCGCTTCTCCTCTGGTACGGGTCCGGCGGCATCCTTACAGGCGTAGTAACCCTGGGCACACTGATCAGCTTTTTCCTGTACACCGACCTCGCTTTTCAGCCTATCCAGGACCTTGCCGACAAATATAACATCATGCAGGCAGCCATGGCCTCAGCCGAGCGTGTCTTTATGCTGGTGGACGAGCAATCCACCGTGCTCGACCCGCCCCACCCCAAAGAGATGGGCAAAGTGGTGGGCGAGATCGAGTTCCGCGACGTCCACTTCGCCTACAACCCCGAAGAGCCTGTGCTGAAGGGCGTGAGCTTTAAGATACCGGCAGGCACGAGCGTGGCTATCGTGGGCGCGACAGGAGCCGGCAAGACGAGCATCATCAGCATCCTCAGCCGCTTCTACGACGTTCAGCAAGGGGCGATACTGGTGGACGGCCTCGACGTGCGCGAGGTGCGCCAATCGCAGCTTCGCAGGAACATCGGCGTCGTGCTGCAAGACCCGGTGCTATTCTCGGGCACGATCTCGCGCAATATCCGCCTGCTCGATAAAGACATAACCGACGAAGAAGTTCAGAGCGCGGCCCGCTACGTGAACGCCAGCCACTTCATCGAGCGATTCGAAGACGGCTACGACCACGAAGTGAAAGAGCGCGGCTCCAACCTGTCGGTGGGCCAGAGGCAATTGCTCACCTTCGCGAGGGCTATCGCCTTCAACCCCTCCATCCTCCTCGTGATGGACGAGGCCACGTCGAGCGTGGACACCGAGACCGAGGCATTAATCCAGGACGCCCTCTACAAGCTGATGCGAGGCCGCACCAGCATCATCATCGCCCACCGCCTCTCCACCATCAAGCACGTTGACCGCATTATAGTGCTGCACAAAGGCAACATCGTCGAAGAAGGCACCCACGAAGAGCTGCTCGCCCGTAACGGCTATTACTACCGCCTCTACCAGCTACAATACCAGGAGCAGGAAGGCCACGAGGAAGTAGGGCTCAGAGGCCAGGGGTCAGGCGAAGGAGAGGAAGAGGTAGCGGAGCAGAAAAGCGCCTGACATTTACACAAAATTCAATGCCCACAACCGTACAACCCCAAACCATAGCCGCACCCCAAACAAACCCCCGCACCGCGGCCTTCCGGGCGCGCATCAAGAGCACGCGCCTGCGAGCTTACGCTGCCCTGGCATTGGGGGTGGTGTGCATCGGGTTTTCGGCCATATTCACCAAGTGGTCGGGCGTGCCGGGGCCTGTCTCCGCCTTCTACCGCGTGCTGATCGCCACCGTGGCGCTGGCCATACCTTATGGGGTGCACCTGGTGAGGGAGCGGAGACGCGAGCAGATGTTGGGAGTGGAGAGCAAGCGGAATAAACTGACCCCGGCCCTCCTCGCCATGACAGCCCTGGCAGGCTTCTTCTTCGCAGCCGACCTTGCATCGTGGAACACTTCTCTCGGGTTTACCTCCGCCGCAAACTCCACACTTCTGGGCAACCTATCAACTATCTGGGTGAGCCTCGGTGCGCTACTCATCTTCCATGAGAGCCTCAAGCGACGCTTCTGGGCGGGCATGTCAATCGCGATAGTGGGCGTTATTATCGTGGTGGGACGAGATGCCGTCGAGCAACTGCAGTTCGGTTGGGGCGACCTGATCGCCGTCGGAAGCAGTCTCTTCTACGCTAGCTACATCCTCACCACCGGGCGTACCCGCCGCCAGATGGGCACCCTCCCCTTTATGTGGCTCAACACTGCGGCGGCTACAGTCATTCTGTTTGCCTATGTGCTCGCCACGGGCCAAACCCTCACAGGCTTTTCGGCGGACACCTGGTGGTCTCTGGTGGCGCTGGGCCTTATCTCGCATGCAACAGGCTGGCTCTCAATCAACTATTCGCTGGGCCACCTGCCCGCTCCCCTGACCGCCGTCACTTTGCTGTTTCAGCCTGTGCTCACGGCGCTATTGGCAGTGCCGCTGCTGGGCGAAGGATTGTCGGCATTCCAGATAGTGGGCGGCGTGATTGTGCTGCTAGGCATCTACGTGGTCAATCGCCGCTAGTGCCGTAATTGAACGCGAAATAGAGAAGGGGCCGCTCGCGAGCGGCCCCTTCCTCTATTTCGCGGATTCGCTGATCCGACGCTATTTCGTAACGCCCTCGGGAGGGTTGCAGTCAGGGAAGAAGGTGTTGGACACGATCTTCGAGGTCTGTCCCCTCGTAGCGTTGTTGGAGGGTAGGAAGTATGGCCGGTTGGAGGGTGGTACACACTGCCCTGCCGGTGGTGCACCGCATGGGTACCCACGACATGACCTGGTGCAGTACCAAGCGGTAGATGTATGCGTAGAATGCACTGTTCGGTCCCACATCCTGGAACTGCTGGCCCGAGGGTGTCTCGTTGAAGCCTCTAGCATTAGAGACTATCTTCGAGATCTGTCCCCTCGTGGAGTTAGCGTTGGGCAGGAAGTATGGCGTGTTACCGATAGGTCCGCATGGTCCTGCCGGTGGTATCCCGCATGGATACCCGTTGATGAACCCACGAGAGGCCAGCCTACCAATGTACTGGAAGAAGGTAGAGCCGACGGGCACATCCTGGAACATCTGGGCTGGTCTGGTGGTCAGAGAAGCCTGCAGAGTTGGACACTATCTTGGATAGCTGACCCCTGGTTACATTGTTACCTGGCTTGAAAGTGCCATTGGGATAGCCGTTGATGATGCCCTTGCAAGCCAGGCAGCGGATGAAGGTGTAGAATGTCGAGCCCGATGGCACGTCCGTGAAGGAGAGGGTGCAGGCTGTGGGGGTAGCTGTGGGTATGCCTGGTGTGGGGGTTGGCGTGGATGGCACAGGCGTGGCTGTGGCACCCCCTGGGGTCTGTGTGGGTGCAGATGTACTGCTTGGCGGGACAGGAGTATTGCTGGGCACAGGAGTGGCTGTATTGCCGCCTGGAGTTTGGGTAGGTGCGGGGGTATTGCTAGGAGCGGTTGTGGCCGTACTGCTCGGGCTTGGCGGTATACCTGTAGTTGCCGTGTTGGGAGGCGTCGTCGGTGTAGAAGTATGGGGAAGAGGTGTTGGAGTGCCCCCACCCGAGGCGTTGAAGGCAGCCAGGGCGTCCACCCTCCCATACCCGAAGCTGTTGTTCGGGATCTGGCTGCTTGGGATACCTCCACATGTCTGCACCGGGCTCAAGTTCACGTTGGGGTTCGCCGTCTGCTCCAATAACTCCTTTGTCCCTGTGATGTCCCTCACTAACGAAGGGCGCGCTGACCATATCAGCGCTACCACTCCCGCTATGTGCGGCCCCGCCATCGATGTCCCACTCGCCGTCCCATATGCTGTGTCCCCACTGTTCAGCGACGATCTTACGTTTACTCCCGGCGCTGAGATCTCCGGCTTTAGCTGGTTTGGTGTGTAATATAGCGATGGCCCTCTGCTGCTGAACCCAGCCAGCGTGTTCCCGATGTCGATCGCTCCTACAGAGAATGCCGCTGCGTACAAGGCCGGTGGGGTATCCACGCTTGAACACCCTGGTCCTGAGTTGCCTGCCGATACCTCTACGAATATCCCTGATGCCTGTGTGTTGTTTACGATTGTTTCTAGCTCACCCCCTGTGGTGCACCCCTCGCTCACCGGACAACCCCAACTGTTGATGATGACGTGCGGTCGCAAGGCGGGGTTTGGGTTTTGACCTGTAAGGTCTGTGGGAGCTATCATGAACTGGAAGCACTCGGTGTAGCGGGCAGGTGTGCCGTTACCCTGGTCCATGTTGCGGCACCCTATCCATTTGGCTCCTGGTGCCACTCCTATCTGGTTGGCTCCTCCATCAGAGCCTACTGCACTCCCTGTGGTGTGCGAGCCGTGGAAGTAGTCGTCACAGGGCTCCTGTGAGTTGTTGCCGCAAGGGTTGCTCACAGAGTTGTGGATAGCGTCCCACCAGTTGTAGTTATGGTCAGCAGTAGAGCCGTTCCAGCCTCGATACTGGGGCTTGAGGGCGGCATGGGTCCAGCGCACACCTGTGTCCTGGCTGGCTACCACGATGCCTTGCCCCGTGTACCCCTGTGCCCACACCTGCGGTGCATTTACGTTCTGTACATTCCATTCCACTGTGTCAGGTGCCGCCCTGTCAGAGGAGGAGGAAGGAGAGAGGAAGAGGAAGAAGAGGAAGAGGAAGAGGAAGCAGGGGTAGGGCCTGAGGGGTCGTCGATCCATTTGGTAGGATCGTTAGAAGTCGATAGAGCGGACGTCAGAACGCGCTGCCAGGGACTGGACAAGGGAGAGATCGCCTGAAGCGACGATCATGTTGGCAGCCCAGTAAGGCTGGAAGGGGACATGGGCAGAGGCGAGGAGGGCACGGATGGGAGCCTGGGAGGAGGCAGCGGTGTCACGGAGGGTATTGTAGACGAACCAGCCGCGAGCGTCCTGATCTTTGATGGAGTAGGCAGGAGTGAGGTCAGCCTGCTTTGTGAGCAAGATGACGAAGGAGGCCCCCTGCCCGTTGGCTGTATCCTTCAACACCTCCTTGTCGATTTTGCTCAGTGACACGGTCGTACTCAAGGCATCGCTCGCCGGCATACTCGCCAGTACGACCGATTGCGCCCAGATACCGGCCAGCGCGATCAAAAGCATAGCCAGAAAAATAATTGCGCGTTTCATGACGATCGTTCTCCTTTCTTGCTATTTGGCTGAAAAGTGACTTGCTCCCTGGTTGAATAAGCCACTATCAGCCTTGCCACCCTGAGCGGACAGTACAGACCTCGGTCTCATGGCAATCAAACGATATGTAGTTAGAGAATGGGTGCTGGTTGGTCCGGTTGGGCCAGGATATCAGGAGGATGCCAGGTTCCAGCGAGGTTCTACACTTGCGCCCAGGCAGAAGGATTGTAGCATAGGCACGCCCTGTGGGGCAATGGTCGCTGCGAGGATAATCGTTCGCGGCTGAACACAATCTCGGTGCCGAAAACGAGACGAAGGACGAAGGCAAAGTGCCTTCGTCCTTCGTAAGTTACCTCCGTCTAATGTCTGACAGCCTCGGGAGGATTGCAGTCAGGGAAGAAGGTGTTGGACACGATCTTTGATGTCTGTCCCCTCGTGGCATTGTTGTTAGGCAGGAAGTATGGGCGGTTGGAGGGTGGTACACACTGCCCTGCCGGTGGGGTGCCGCATGGGTACCCCGACATCACCTGGTGCAGTACCAAGCGGTAGATGTATGTGTAGAATGGGCTGTTGGGTCCCACATCCTGGAACTGCTGCCCAGTCGGGGTCTCATTGAAGCCTCTAGCATTAGAGACTATCTTCGAGATCTGCCCTCTCGTGGAGTTAGCGTTGGGTAGGAAGTAAGGCAGGTTACCTGGTGGCACGCACTGGCCAGCAGGAGGAGCACCGCATGGGTATCCATTGATGAACCCACGAGACGCCAGCCTACCAATGTACTGGTAGAAGGTAGAGCCGACGGGCACATCCTGGAACATCTGAGTGGTCTGGTTATCCGAGAAGCCGGCAGCATTAGCCACAATCTTGGACAACTGGCCCCTGGTCACATCGTTGTTTGGTCGGAAGGTGCCATCAGGGTATCCATTGATGAGACCCTTACAGGCCAGGCAGCGGATGAATGTGTAGAATGTCGAGCCGGACGGCACGTCTCTGAAGCCGACAGTACATGAGGTAGGCGTTGCGGTGACAGGAACTGCTGTAGACGTCGATAGCCCTGCTGTCGGCGTATTTGTGGGTGGGCTGTGCGTAGGCGTACTTGTGGACGGGGCATGCGTAGGTGTAAAGGTCGGTGGAACGGGTGTGAGCGTTGGCGTTTCACAACTGGTCGGCACGTAGTCAACCCTTGTGCCTGCCGGTATGTCCGTGTGGCATGAGTATGCGCTGTACTGGCCCAGGTTGAGCTGTATGCCTGTTGACGGGTTCGCTCCCTCCGCTTCGGTGGCGTTCTGCCCGTAGATTACGCTGATAACCGGCGAGTTTTCGTTCAGGATCACTTCAAAGTTGGTCTCAGCGGTGTCACTGAAGAAGTAGGTAGTGTGCCATTCCAACACGAACTGCCGGTTGGGTGCCGTGCCGATCGTGGAGCTGTAGATACCATGCGTGGCCGGCTGTATATCGGTACGCAGGTCATCATAGTATGGGAAGAGCGTCGAAGCGAACTGCGGGTTGTTCGACTGGACAGGTAAGCAGTTCGTTGTGTAGATATTCGCCTGCGTTGAGTTGAAGTCAAGCAGGCCGTTAGAGCCCACGTTCGCGCTGGTGTACGGCGTACCGTACACAGCCACCGGGAACGGCAGGTTGACATTGGTCACACAGTCATCGCAATGGTTACCGATGTCGTTGGTGGCAGGAATCATGGTTGCGCCGGAGGTCGGGACTATCTGGTAAGTGGTACCGACGCAGACGATTGTCGCTGTAGGGCTAGGCGTTTCGATGGGCGTTTGGGTGGGAGTGGTGACCGGGGTAGGAGTAGTTGCACCTGCGACACATGGATTGATGCTGATATCGTAGGTCTCACAACCCAGGTTTGGACTTACCTCTACCACTACCACTACTGCAGTCTGTCCCGCCGGTAGCGTGAATGAGTAGCTGAAGTGCTGCCCGCTCGCCCCTCCGTCCGCCAGGTAGTTCGCCTGTACGTTGCTCGGGTTGAAGCTCCCCAGATATGTAACACTCTGTACAGCGTTGTTTGAGCACGATTGCGTTATGCTTACCGTCACGCATTCTGCACTCGCCGTGCTGTTCGTGTACGTGTAGCTGTCGTAGTGCCGGGTTAGCGTGTCGCTCACTCCCGCTACCGACTTTGCTGTCGCGCAACTGCTCTTCGGGTCGAACAACCCTAACCGTCCTGTCTGGATCGAGTCGGTGTTGGTGATAGAGCCTGTCGCGTTCATGCTGTTGGGGCATTCTGTGGGCGTAGGCAGCACAGGCGTGTTGGTCGGTGCAGGTCCTGTGGGGGACGCTACCGGGGTCGGCGAGCCTTGTGCTGTGCACCCTGGGAACTTGAACGAGCCGATATGGGTCTTCCAGTCTCGCTCCCCTGTCACCTGGAAGTACATCGTCGTGAACCAGAATGTGCAGTCATCGACGGGGTCTACCTGCATCGCACTGTAGTCTCCCCACCTGTGCGCCGCCGGGTAGTCCTCAGAGCCCGTGCCTGCCAGCAGTGTGGCCTCTCCCTGAGCGAGCTGGCCCAGAGGGTCTCCTACCAGCCGGCCTGCGTAGCGAATAGAGGGGAAGGTTGTGCTGTTGCCGGCGCTGAAGCCCACCATCATGTCGCCCATCCTGTCCTGCGCGATGCTTCCCATCCATCTGTAGAGCCCATCACCAGGTGCATATGTGCCTTGCTGGAATACGCTCGCTCCTGCAGGGTTGTTCGGGTCTCTTAGCTCGTACCAGCGTATCCCGTCTACCCCACTGGCGTTGACCGTGTGATTCACCACCAGCGATTCATAGCTGCCGAAGTTGCGGTACGCGAACCGGAACATCATCCTGTCCGACAGATTGTCCAACAGTGTGGTGGTGTTAGGCTCAGGTACGCTTGGCGCATTGGGGTCGAAGTCCGCAACCGAAATGAGGAACGGACCTGTGAAAGTAGAGTTGGCCGGGGTCCCGAAGTCGACATGGAACTTGAACTCGGCCAACTGTCCAGGGCTGCCGTTGAACCATTCGATCAAATAGTTAGGGCTACCTGCAGGCGGTGGATTGTTGGCGCTGTCCACGTCACTGGGTAATAATCCGAAGTCCGTGCTATGGAAGTAGACCAGCGTTGCTGTGGGATCCCCCATCAGCATCTTGCTTCGGTCGTATGCGTAAATGCCCGCGCCCGAGCTGCCACCAAATTCGTTGGTGGTCATATAATAGGCATCCGGCCATACGGACATCTTGGGATAGTCACCCAGCGTGTTCCCGCTCAGGTGGTCTGGGAAGGCATATCGATAATACGCGCCTGTGGCATCGGGGGTAACAGACACTGCAATACATTCCATGTAGGGGGCAGAGCTGGTGAACCAGGTGAGCACCCACCTATCGGCCATAGCATCGTACAGAGCCACAGGATCGCCGTCGTTGCGGGTCTCGCATACTCCACCAAAGCCTGCGAACACAGTGTTGTTGTTGGCCGGACCGTAAACGGGGGTGCCGGTCTTGGTCCAAACCTCAAAGCCTGAGTTGACGATCTGGACGTACTGAGTGCGGCCAACATCGCCGTTGGTGTCGGCAGGGAGGGGGCCAAACACGTTTGGTATACCCTCAAAAGAGGTGGACGGCGTGGGCATTGTGAGTGGGCCGGTAATGCTTTGGATTACATTATCGCTAGCACCGAGCTTGCCGCGAAGCGGCAGAGAAGGGTTCTCGTTATCGGCTTCGGGCTGAGATTTAGTAATCCTGGCGGGAATGCTGCTGAGAGGGGGGGACTTATCGCTGTGGACAGCACCCCACACGAGCGGCTTACCTGTGGGAGCGGGTTGGTCTGATCCCGGCTGGGCGGACTGCCCAGATTGAGCGGATTGCTGGCCGGCGATTGGCAGCGACAAGGGAGCGGCTCCCGAAGCGGCCTTGATAGACAGAATGCCAACCAATAACAAGAACAGGGCTGCAAACGCTGCACCGAGTTGCATAACCTTTGAATTCTTCATATTATCCAAGCTCCTTCCTTTCGATTGCTCAAAATTGCCCACGTTCAAACTAGGACCGATATCTTGCTTGCGCTCACCTCCTCTTATGGACATCTGCTTGCTCGCACCGGAGAACAATAGTGCAAGTGCAAAAAGAGCTGTGCGTGGGGACGCGGACAAAGTGCGGTTGCCGAGCCGCGTGCCTGGATTATAACTCAATATTCTTGCCTTCGCTAGACCTATGGAGAATATTTTTCACTTTATCCCAGGTTATAGTCCGAACAAAAAGAGCGAAGTCGCCCCGTGTGGGGCGACTTCGCTCTTTTTGTTCGGACGGCGCTTATTTGCCGTTGATGCCCTCAGGTGGACTGCAGTCAGGGAAGAAAGTGTTGGACACGATCTTCGAGGTCTGTCCCCTGGTGGCATTGTTGTTGGGCAGGAAGTATGGCCGGTTGGAGGGTGGTACACACTGCCCTGCCGGTGGTGTACCGCATGGGTACCCCGACATCACCTGGTGCAGTACCAAGCGGTAGATGTATGCGTAGAATGGGCTGTTGGGTCCTACGTCCTGGAACTGCTGGCCACTAGGTGTCTCGTTGAAGCCTCTAGCATTAGAGACTATCTTCGATATCTGTCCCCTTGTGGAGTTAGCGTTGGGCAGGAAGTAGGGTAGGTTGCTGGTGGTACGCACTGGCCAGCAGGAGGAGCACCGCATGGGTATCCGTTGATGAACCCACGAGACGCCAGCCTACCAATGTACTGGTAGAAGGTAGAGCCAACCGGCACGTCCTGGAACATCTGGGTAGTCTGGTTATCCGAGAAGCCAGCCGAGTTGGAGACTATCTTTGATAGCTGGCCCCTGGTGACGTTGTTGCCAGGCCTGAAGGTGCCATCTGGATAGCCGTTGATAATCCCCTTGCAGGCCAGGCAGCGGATGAATGGGTAGAATGTTGAGCCCACCGGCACATCGCGGAAGCTCAATGTGCATGCGGTGGGCGTTTCGGTAGCGACGGGTGGCACAGTGGTAGCAGTTGCCACAGAAGAGGTGTTGGTGGGCGCAGGCACTGTGCTTGTAGCAGTCCCCGCCTGGGCGGTATTGGTCGCTGCCGGTACCGTGTTGGTTGGCTGAGCAGTGCTGGTGGATACGGGCGTGTTTGTAGACGTGGAGCCTGGTGTTGTGGTGGAGCAGGCAGTGATCAATTGCACATCATCGACATACATGTAGGTGTCGTCAACGGCTCCATCCTCGTGTACAAGGAACTCGATGCGCACTGTCTGCCCAGCGTAAGGAGTCATGTCGAAGGTGACGTTGGTCCAGTCGTCTGTGGTTTCGCAGTTGTGCATAATTGTGGCGAGGATGGTGCCGCTTGTACTGGTGACATAGGCATCCTGCCAATCGAATGTGATGGTGTCGCTGGTGCCGCCGTACCACCAGTAGCTCAGCATACCTCCGCCGGCAGGCACTGTGATTGTCTGGTAGATCGAGCCGTCACCGCTTGGCTCAGGGCCCGATACGGCGCCCACCAGAACTGAATATGACCCTGTGTGATGGGCAGCAGACGACACTACAGGTGGCGGATTGGTGCCAAGCACCACCCACGGCGGCAAAGCGCCCGTCTCGAATCCGCCGTTCGATATGATCGCGGAGCCGCAGGCTGTGGGAGTAGCAGTTGGCGTATTGGTAGAGGATGGTGTAGGTGTTACCGTTGGCGGCGTACCCGTCACAGTCGGGGTGGCTGTCCCTCCCTGTAATACCCATAACCAGGCAGCAGATACCGCGCCCCAGGTCTGGTAACCGTCAAAGTCGGTGGCTCCTCTTCCCCGGACAAACAGAATGTGCCTGCCTACCGACAGGCTGCTCGTGTCCACGGTCGCCTGCACCTGCACCCTGGCCGAGTTGAAGTTGCCGGTCATAGGTATGCCTGTGCCGCCGGCCCATGGAGGGGTGTCTATGTAGTATTCCGCCGCTCCCACGTTCTGGCTGAATGCGTCACCACTCCACATGAAGTTGATGGTACCGCTCAATACTGACGGCACCCCCTGCGTCACCGTCATCGGTATGGTAGCCACGTTTGCCGCGTCCGGGCCATGCGCCAGCAGGTAGGGTGTGCGGGCGATCTTAGCCTGGTAGACAAGGGCGCCCCTGTTGGCAGGCCAGAGCGTGTTGTTCACGTACGATATAGGCACGAAAAAGTCGTTTCCGCCCACTTCGGTAGTGAATGCCGCTGCACCCAATTCGCCGTACGCCCAGTCGAGAGAGTCGCCGTCCACAGCATAAAGGCAGATTGGCGGCTGGCAGGACTGGTAACTGTTGCCCGATGGATAGGCATTGGCGGCGCTCATATGAGCGCCTATATTCGCCAGCTCAGCGGTATTGGGGGCTGGATCGGTGGAAAAGCCCCACGGGTACAAGTCCAGCGAGGCATTGGAGTGCATCCCTTGCACCACCCCCGTTGTGGTTATGGGTGCCGGATCTGTAATGTTCGGGCCTCTCTGGTCAGGGATCAACAGCCTTATCTGATTGATTTCGGCCTGTGTCTCAGGGTCCGAGTTGCCTGTCGTGCCATGATAAGTCTGGTCGCAGGGAGCGCTGCTCGACCCACCGCAGCAGTTCCACATGAAAGGGAAGTTGCGGTTGTTGTCGGTACCGAACTGGCTGAAAGCTGAGGGGGGCCAATCGGTGCAGCCGTTCGTATTGTTGGAGTTCTTGCGCTGGTAGTATGGGCTATTACCCCCGCCACCCGACTCTACGATGTGGTGCCCGTCGGGGTTGAGCATAGGCACTACCCATATGTCTTGATAGTCCACCAGCCAGTGCGCGTCAGGGTCGCTGTTGTACCCATCCAGCAGATAGCTAATGTATGTCATAGCGATTTCAGGAGTGGCAATCTCGCGGGCATGGATACCTGAATCGTACCAGAAGACCGGCTTGGGGCCGGCGATAGCCTGGTTGGTGATGTGCAAGGCCAGGATATCGTAGCCGTTGTATGCGTTCGGCTCGGTGCAAGTTCCGGTGTGGACTTTGCACCAGGAATCACCGATGTCTACCACCTGGGCCAGGGTGGGGTAAGTAGCAGCCATCTGGTTGAGATATGTGCCTTCCTCCTCTACGGTTCTGAAGCCTCCGAAGAAGGTATCGCTATTCCACTTAACAGAGTTAAAGGCTTTGGTCTCAGCCTGGTCAATCTCCACGCGAATACCTTGAGCCACGATGCTGTCATACATCGCCTGGTCGCCGAAGACGGTGAGATAACCACCGGTGGTAGCAACTTCCTCGGCGTTGTACTCGTTAGCCAGGCGGTCTCGCTCGGCGTTGTCATGGAAATAGACCCGCATCACGAGTGTCTGGGCGCTGGCCGATTGGTTAGGTGTGGGTACTGAAGCGTTAGAAACGTTACCTCCTAGCACAAGTAGCGGTAGGAGAAGGACCATTATAGGGGCGAATAGCCGCCACCTTGCGGAAGGATGCTTACCCTTGAGATTGGTTTGGATGAGTCTGCGCAGCTTTGTCAATATTGTGCCTCCCTTGCAAAAGATAGGTGCCGGATGCGCTGATCTTCACAGCACATTGCGGCTCTGGGTGAAATAAACATCTAACGCGCCGACAGGTGTTTATTATATTCGTTTTTGCTGTTTGCGTCACATGCTGCCCGAAGAGTTACAGTTCAGAGTTGGGTTGGAGGAACGGTTGTAGGGGCAGACCCACGTGTCTGCCCTGGTCGGATCGAGAATTCCGTGCCCCGCGAGGGCAGACACGTGGGTCTGCCCCTACAACCTTGCGCGCGGTTTCGTATCTTCGCCACAAAAGAGAGAGCTTCCCGCAAGAAGCTCTCTCTTTGCCGCACCTGATAAACCGGTGATTTTACTGCTTTACACCGTCAGGAGGATTGCAGTCAGGGAAGAAGGTGTTGGACACGATCTTCGAGGTCTGTCCTCTGGTGGCATTGTTGTTAGGCAGGAAGTATGGGCGGTTGGAGGGTGGTACACACTGCCCTGCCGGTGGTGTACCGCATGGGTACCCACTCATCACCTGGTGCAGTACCAAGCGGTAGATGTATGCGTAGAATGGGCTGTTCGGGCTTACGTCCTGGAACTGCTGGCCCGAGGGTGTCTCGTTGAAGCCTCTAGCGTTAGAGACTATCTTCGAGATCTGTCCTCTCGTGGAGTTAGCGTTGGGCAGGAAGTAGGGTAGGTTGTTCGGGTGGTACGCACTGGCCAGCCGGAGGAGCACCGCATGGGTATCCATTGATGAACCCACGAGACGCCAGCCTACCGATGTACTGGTAGAAGGTAGAGCCTACCGGCACATCCTGGAACATCTGGGTGGTCTGGTTGTCAGAGAAGCCAGCAGAGTTGGAGACTATCTTTGATAACTGGCCCCTGGTGACGTTATTGCCAGGCTTGAAGGTGCCATCTGGATAGCCGTTGATGATACCCTTGCAGGCCAGGCAGCGGATGAATGGGTAGAATGTTGAGCCCACCGGCACGTCCGAGAAGGTGAGGGTGCAGGCTGTGGGGGTAGCTGTAGGCACGCCAGGTCTGCGTGGGGGCGCCAGGTGTGTTGGATGGCACGGGCGTAGCCGTATTACCACCAGGGGTCTGGGTGGGTGGCACGGCCGTGGGGTATCGCTGGGCACAGGTGTAGCCGTATTACCGCCAGGTGTCTGGGTAGCGGCAGCCGTTGTGGGCGTGTCGGTCGGGCTTGGCGGTGGGTTTGTAGGAGTAAGAGGCAGGCTTGTGGGAGTGTCGCTCGGTGGAACGGTTGTGGGTGTGACAGTGGGGGTGGAGCATGGCGGCGTGGTGAGTAGCTCGCTGGTCTCGGTGACCTGAGGACTACTTCCGCCCACTACCAATCCTGAATAGACGAACACTCGCCCGTCCGGGAGGGTGGCCTGTGCGTGACCTAACCGCGCTCCCAGCATGGTGGGGCCGCTTGTCCAGCTGTTGGTGGAGATTGTGTAGATATGTGTGGTCGCTGCGGCAGTGAAGTTGCCGTCGCCGCCATCTGTAACCAGCAATTGGCCTGAGCCATAGGTGGATACAGCCCCATAGTTGCCCAGGCCACCCGTGTTGGCCGATGGAGATGTGGTCCAACTGTTGGTGCCGGGATCATAGATGAGTAGGGTGTCAATTGGGAAGTTCGTCCCACCCTGGATGTAGACACCTCCCCAAACATAGACTTTGCCGCTTGCTGAAGCGCCATAGGTGTTTGTCCGGCCATTGGCGTCAGGTATCTGCGGGCCTGTGGTCCAGGTATTGGTGGCAATGTCATAGATATACGTAGTACGCACTGCAACGGTGAAGTCGTCGCCTCCCACCACGTAGAGCTTGCCGTTCAGAACCGTGCCCGCTGCCGCTTCTACTGCGGCCGGCAGCGATGCGCCGAAGCTCCAACTGTTGGTGGCTATATCGTAGATTTGCAAAGTGCTGGTAATGGTGGTGCCTCCAAGGAAGCCGGCCGCCAGGTAGACTTTGCCGCTCGCCGCACCCATCGCGTACTCACCAACTGCAACCGGTGGTGCCGCTACATCGGACCAGGCGTTGGTGCCGGGGTTGTAGCGCGCCATCTGCGCCGGCAGCGGTGTACTCGATGCATCTAGGCCTGTGGCCACGTAGACATTGCCATCAGTGCCCACCGCTCCCTGGATTGCATAACGGCCAGGGGTCATAGTTGGCCCGGCCACCCAGGCTGCCAGGCCGCAAGCTGCTGTGGAAGTTGGGGTAACTGTGGGGACGTTGGTAGGCGAGAGAGTTGGGGCGAGGGTGGACGTTCCGGTGGCTGTAGGCGGGATACCTGTCGGTGTTGCGGTAGGTGTGCCCTGTGCCGAGCAGCCGGGGAACTTGAACGCGCCGATGCGCGCTCGCCAACCGGCAGCACTGGTCGTGGGGACGTATTCGTTCACATACCAGAATGTGCAATCGTCCACAGGATCGACCGTCATGTCGGTGTAGTCGCCCCAGCGGCTGCCACCTCCGGTCTGCGAGCCTGTTCCGTTCACGATAGCAGCCTCGCCTTGTGGCATCTGCCCTAGAGGGTCACCGGCGAGGCGTCCTGTGTAGTAGATGCTGGGGAAGACGGTGGCGTTTCCTGCGCTGAAGCCCAGTGCGATGTCTCCATTATGGTCCATGGCGAGGCTGCCCATCCACCGGTGGATGCCGTCGGTAATGCCGGGCGCGTACGTTCCCTGCTGGTAAACGATGGGGCTGCTTGCAGGGCTGCGCACTTCCCACCAACGAATGCCCGAGACTTCGCCGTTCGGCCCTGTGCCTGCGCTGACCGACTGGTTGGTAAGTAGGGTCTCGTAGGAGCCCATATTGCGGTAAGCCAGGCGGAACAGAGGTCGCTGCCGGTAGCCAAGATGGTCGATCTTGTTAGCCGTGCCCGGCTGCGGGATGCAAGCCCTGCCCCCTCCGCAAAGAGCCAGGATCGAGTCAAACGGAGCGACCGGTATTGTATTGGTCAGGGCAAAAGTGGAGTTTGCCGGAGTGACGAAGTCCGCATGGAACTTCCAGAGGGTGAGGTTGTCTGAGGGTGCGCCATACGGTCCGTTATCATCCTCGCTGCCCATATAGTATTCGTCGCTGCCTGCAGGCGGAGGCGTTGCGCCATCCAGATCGGCGGGCAAGAGGCCGTCGCCTACAACGTAAGCAGGGCTTGGCGGCGCAAGGAAAGAGATCACCGTCGGGTTCGGATTGCCCGCTATCATCTGGGCGCGATCGAGAGCATAAGCGCCTACACCAACGAAGGTGTTGCCGCCCGCGAACTCTCGGGTGGAGATATAGTAGGCATCGGGCCACACGCCGTACTTGGGATAATCACCAAAGTTATTACCGCCGCCCACCAGGAATGCCCAGCGATAGTAGGCGCCGGTCGGATCGCCGGTCTGGGAAAGCGCCACACAGTTAAAAGTAGGGTGCTGAGGCAGTGAACTGACTGAGCAGCCAGCGATCGGCTGACTGGTCATAGAGCACGACCGGGTCGCCCGCGTTTTGCGTCTGGCAGCCGCCGCCGAAGCCTGACCAGAGGGTATTATTCGCGGCAGGGCCAAAGAGGGATGTGCCGCTCTTATTGAAGATCTGGAAATCGAGGTTGGTCATGACCACAACATCGTTGGGTCCAACCTCGCCGTTCGGGTCGGGCGGTGCGCACCCGCCACAGAGGTTGGGCGGGCCGTCAAAGCTGATGATCGGAGTTGGTATAGCGGGCGGGGCCAGCAGTTTTTGCACAACCGGGTCCACCACCTGCGGGCCGACAGGACCTGCCGGTATTTTGCCGGGGTCATTTATCTGGGCAGGGGATGCCAACTGAGAGTGAACGGGTGGGATCGATCGAAGCGGTGGCGAGACATCGAATTTAACCGCAGTGCCCACACTGGGGTGCAGGGTCGGCAGGTTGGGTGCCTTAATGTCTTGAGAAGCTAATGGCGGGGCAGCAGCTTGCGAAGCCTGCCCACCCGCAAACAAGAACCCTGACACCACCAGCGCAAGCGCCAGCAAGGCCAGGAGAATAGACGCAGATCGTCTGGTCAATGTTTATTCTCCTTTCTTACCAGGTAAACTGGAATTCCTCGAACCGAAGGGTGCATATCATGGCGAGATGGGTTGAGAGATAGCAAACAAAGACACCGGGAGCCATCCCACAATGGGAGTTCATCATAAAGCATGGCAGGATGCTCTGTCAACGATACGATAAATAATCGTCGCCTCACGCACGTTGCGCTTTGCGTGCTACATGCTACAATAGCGCGAAGATGATCCTCGTAGACGATATTCGCCGCTATGACAACGGCCCGCGCGGCTGGCAATACTGGTGCCACATGGCGAGTGACGACCTTAGCGAGGAAGGTATGGAGCAGCTCCATTTGATGGCCGTCTCGATCGGCCTGCGCCGCGCGTGGTTCCAGGACCACCCACGCCACCCCCATTACGATCTCCCTCCAGATAAGCGCGATCTCGCTATCGCTGCCGGAGCTATACCCGTCACAAGCCGCGAGCTTGTGCTAAGGTGCAGCAGGCAAAGCCGCTAGGCACAAACTATGCTTACTACACCGAGGCGGACATTCCCGCCGCGGCGGGGCATGCCGTTGGCTGCCCGACCGACGACTGTTGTTTTTCAACGCCAAGACGCCGAGACGCCAAGGTTTCTACGGTTTGAACCACCAAGACACAAAGATCACGAAGGTTATTATGGGTTTTAAACACGAAGGTCACGAAGATCACGAAGGTCACGAAGATTACTATGGGTTTGAACCACAGAGAGCATGGAGCGCACCGAGAACATAGAGGATTATTTTGGTGAAAACCAATAGAAACCTTGGCGACCTTGGCGGATCTACGGGGTCCCCTCTGGGGCGGCGTCTTGGCGGTTACGTCTTACGTTTTACGTTTCACTGTCCACTACCCACTGATGAGCGACAACTATGCTGAACAGAGCACAAGCCGCCCGTACCGAACCGGGCAAACCCGGTAGTTTATCGACCGGGCAACAGCATGAGCGTAAGGACAGGGTGCTCACGAAAGGCACCCCGTCGATCGTGCGCAGCATCGCTGATGCGGTCATTATCAAAGATGACGACCTCTTCTGCGTAACGGAGCCGGACGGCAACGTGCCGATGGATAAGGGGCACGGTTGCGGCCTCTACTACCACGACTGCCGGTACCTAAACGGCTACCAGATAAAGCTGGCAGGCGTAACGCCCGAACTCTCTGGTGGCGAGCGCCGAGCAGGGCCATACTGCCATTTACGAGCTAACCAATCCCGACATAAAGACGCAAAACGGCAAGCTTATCAAGAAAGACCAGATCGGCATCAAGTGGGTGCGCCTGGTTGACGGCGAAAAGCTGGTGCTGCATGACCTGATCTCGATACAAAACTATGGTATGGAGCCGTGCGCGTTTCCTCTCACTTTGCAGTTCCGCGCCGAGTTTGAGGATGTGTTTGCCGTCAGAGGTCTGCTCCGGAAAAAGCTAGGTGAACTCGAGAAGCCGGAATGGCGCGATGGAGCGCTCAGGCTCGGGTATAGGGGCGCAGATAATCTCTATCGCAGCCTGACTATCGCATTCTCAGAGAAAGCCCATAGAGTCGATGATACGACCGTCAGCTTTGACATTTGCTCAAGCCACGAGAGCAAAAAGAGATGAGCCTTTCCGTGCGCCTGGCAGAGGTCGAAGGCAAGGTCGAGACACCGGCCAAACCGGGCCGCAACCACCATAATCTCAGGGCTATTCATATGGCTCATCAGGAGTTGGTGGCACGCTGGCTTGGCCGCCACTCAGGGGTAACCACCGACAATCTCCTGCTGAACAATATTATCGACCAGTCGCTGCGGGACCTGCGAGCATTGCGTAGCACCTTGCATGGGCACCATTATTATGCCGCCGGATTGCCGTGGTTCGGCACTTTATTCGGGCGAGATAGCGCCATCACCTGCCTGCAGACGCTGGCCTATAGCCCTGGAATAGCTGCCGATACCTTGCGATTGCTGGCCCAGCTCCAGGGTGACAAGATAGACGACTACAAAGACGAGCAGCCGGGCAAAATCATCCATTCCATACGCCTGGGCGAGATGGCCCGCACCGGAGCGGTACCCCACTCTCCGTATTATGGCTCGATAGACGCCACTCCCCTCTTCCTCATTCTCCTGGGCGAATATTCGGCCTGGACGGGAGATATTTCGCTGTTCAACGATCTTCGCGATAACGTCGATAGGGCATTACAATGGATTGACGAGTTCGGTGACTCGGACGGCGATGGCTTCGTAGATTACGAGAGCACCTCAGGCAGTGGTCTCATCAACCAGGGTTGGAAAGACTCGGGCGACGCAATTGTTAATGCCGATGGAAGTCTGGCGGAGCCGCCCATAGCCCCCGCCGAGGTGCAGGGTTACGTTTACATGGCAAAGCAGCACATTGCGCGGCTCTTCAAACAAGCGGGTGAGACCGCGAGCGCCCGGAGCCTTGAAGCGGACGCCGCCGAACTGAAGTCACGCTTCAATAAACAGTTCTGGCTGGCGAAAGAAGGCTACCACGCGATGGCCTTGCAAAAAGGCGGTAAGCCATGCACCGTGCCCTCCTCCAACCCCGGCCAGGCCATGTGGACGGGCATAGTCGACCGCGAGAAAACCGCGCACACCGTGCAAATGCTCATGTCGGATGGCATGTTCAGCGGCTGGGGGATACGCACGCTCTCCAGCGAAACAACCCGGTATAATCCTGTCGGGTACCACCTGGGCACGGTTTGGCCGCACGATAATGCCATCATCGCGGCGGGCCTCAGGCGCTATGGCTTCGACAAGCAAGCGCGGCGGGTTTGCGAAGGCATTATTGACACTGCTATGTATTTCCAACACTACCGCCTGCCCGAGCTTTTTGCAGGATTTGGCAGGCAGGAATATGGAGTGCCCGTGAACTACCCGGTAGCTTGCCACCCTCAAGCCTGGGCAGCAGGCTCCGTCCCCTACATCCTTGCAACCATGCTTGGCCTCACCCCCGAGGCTTTCGACCATCGCCTCCGCGTAATCAACCCGATATTGCCGGACCTCACTCACGTTGTAGAAGTGACCGACCTCAAAGTAGGCGATGGCACCGCCGACCTGCGCTTCGAGCATAAGTCGGACGGCGAAGTGCAAGTAACAGTCCTCAAGGCCACAAGTAAGCTGGATATCCAGGTTGAGCAGGGTGGGAAGTAGTATGACGAAGTTGTCAGTTGTCAGTTGTCAGTTGTCAGTAGACGGGCGACCGACGATTACGAGCGTCAGCAGCTTAGCCCTGACCCCTAGTCCTTGGTCACCGGTCTACTGACAACTGACAACTGACAACTTGGTCCCCCTACGGCCCTTCAAGGAAGGCCCGTAACATCTGCTCTCCTGCCACATCGGCCATCACCAGCAGCCTATCGCCCGCTTCTAGCCGGGTCGTGGCACGAGGAAAGATGGTCTCGCCACCCCTGTTGACCGACACTACAAGGCTATTGGGCGGCCAGCTTATCTCTCGGAGCGTGCGGCCTACCAGCTGGGAGGTGGGGCCCATTTGTGCCTCGAACATAGCCGTATTGTCGGTCAAGGACCTTGTGCGGCTGACGCTGCGCTGCAAAGTAGCCTTGTACACTCGCATTATGTTGCGAGCCGTCAATCTACCTATGAGCCTCTTATTCTCCACGACCGGCGCCCAGCTCAGGGCTCTGTCGGATAGCTTCTCTAGCGCATCTTGCAATGTTTCACTTGGGCTGAGGGTAAGGGCGTTGCCCGATATGATGGCGCTAGCGGGTGTCGAAGAGATGTCGTCAGGAGGAATCCGGCTGAGCTTCTCCGGGGTAATTACCCCCAGGAAGACGTCGTTTGTATCGCCCTGGTCGCCGACCACGACTACTCCACCCGACCCCTCTTGCCCCATCAAGGCTTGCGCGTCGGCCAGCGGCGCATCAGCTCGGATTGTTGAGCCGGGCGCAGAGAGGGCATCGCGCACGAGGAGCGCGGAAAGGAGCGGGAAGCTGAAGCGCACCCGGTGGGCAGGCGAGTTGGCGCGGGTGGGTAGTTGGCTGCGATAGATCGTATTATTGCCCACCAGGGCCGTCGAGATAGCCACGGCAACCATAGCAGGCGCGAGCAAAGAGAGATTTCCCGTCATCTCGGCCACCATAAGCATCACGGCCAGAGGCGCATGAGCGATGCCGCCGAACAATGCCATCATGCCGATGATTACAAATGGAGCGGGCTCGGAGGGCATCTGGGGCAAGAAGCTCTCGCCCAGCCGCCAGAAAGTCGCCCCCAGCATTCCGCCGATAACCATGCCGGGACCGAAGATACCGCCTGACCCTCCGGAACCGATAGAGAGGGATGTGGAAAGGATCTTGGCGAACGGCAGCAGCAAGACCACCCAGAGCGGAAAGCCCAGCAGTTGGTCTTTCGTCATGCCAAGCTGCACCCACCCGTAGCCCATATGCAGCGCTCCCGGCAGCACCAGCCCAAGTAGACCCACCAACACGCCCCCGATTGCAGGCTTGAACCACCTGGGCAGCTTAATGCGATGGAACAAATCGGTTATTCCGTAAAATGAGCGGCTATATAACAGGCCGACTACCCCACAGGCAACTCCAAGCGCCGCGTAATAAAGCAGTTGCACCGGGTGGTCAAAGCCAAGCTGGGGTTGCGCGCCGAAAATAGGCGAGTAGCCGAAAAGCGCCCCGTAAACGCTGTAACCCACGATAGAAGCGATTAGCGAGGGGATCAGGGCCTCTACTTCGAGGTCGTGCAGGTAGAGGATCTCCGCGGCCATTACCGCCCCGCCCAATGGTGCGCGGAAGATCGCGCCAATGCCCGCACCCATACCTGCAGACACCGCAATGCGCCTGTCCGCGACGTTGAGCTTTAGCCAATCGCTCAGTAGCGAGGCAAAGCCCGCCGAAATCTGCGCTGCCGGGCCTTCGCGCCCGCCCGATCCGCCCGAGCCGATTGTGATAGCCGAAGCGACCAGCTTTATAGGCGGGATCCTTGGCCTGATGCGCCCGCCTTTGTGATGTATAGCATCTATAGCAGCATCGGTGCCGTGACCTTCAGCTTCCGGGGCCAGGTTGAATACAATGATGCCCGAGACCAGCCCTCCCAGCCCCGTTACCAGGGGCAGCAGCCACGGGCGGGCTATGCTGTTCAGCACGGCAGCGCCCTCGCCAACCGGCGCGGGGGGCATGTAACCCACAATTGTGCCCAGGAAAAGCTCGGTTGCCCACTGAATCGCCAGATAAAAAACGATAGCACCCAGCCCGGCGACGATACCGATCACACTGCCCAGAAGCAGCCATTTTGCAAGGTAACGTTGACCCTCAAAGCCGGTCCCACTAAAAACCTCCCGGCCTTGCCACCTGGCCAGCCATCTTGCCCAGGCTCGCGGCGGTGCGCTTGCAGGTGTCGTTTGTTCCTCGCCTGCCGGCGGTTGTTCGCCCGTCTGTTCCTGGGGCTTTTTCAGGTCTGTTTGCATCAAATCGCCTCTATTCCATGCTATCCAGTCAGGCCCGTGTAACTTTAGCTTTCGGCAAAAAGCCGAAATGTGCGTGGAACATCCTGTTTTTGCCTGCCGGATTTATCCTTTAGAGGTCGAACACGCAAATCACATGCCAGCGCAAAGAGATAGCCGGTAAACTCTTGTCAAAAAGAAAGGAGCGCCTGTTGCGCTCCTTTCTTTTTGACAATTAGGAAAGTCTCAGGGCTGCGTTAGCTCAACGGCTACGTGGGTCCACTCTTGCCCGCTGTGGTTGACCTGAGAAACATCTATATGCAGCCAGAGTGGCGCGCGGTTGCGGTCTATATGAAACCAGGGGAAGCCTGAATCCGCCGCCCCGGATCCACCCGTAAACTCGACGCCCTGGAACGACCCTTCAGGCTGCGTATACATACCGGTGCCACCATCCGACTCGCCTACCACCGTTTGCCACCCCGCTGCCTTGAGAGCAGGGTCATAATAGGCAAACATGTCGTCTATGCTCGCGCCGGTCTCGAAGCTCAACACACCCACCGGCCCATCTGCCTTCTGCTGCATTTGCCTCTGTACGGACGAAGCCCCAGGATAGACAGGCAGCGCATTCAGGCGGGCCAGCTTGTCTGCAGGCATCGCCATCCAGGCGCTCCAGGCCACCACCCCACCAGCAACTAGAGCCAACAGAGTAATCAGCAATCCGCACCCGATATATATTCGCCGCCGCTGCGATCCTTCGGCCACGCAATTCCCCCGGATCAGGATGAAATGAAAACAGGCTGAGTGTTGCTCAGCCCGTTGCGAAACAATATTAGCCCATTTAGAGCGGGTGATGGGACTCGAACCCACGACATCCTGCTTGGGAAGCAGACACTCTACCGACTGAGTTACACCCGCGTGCGCCTTATTATAGCAGAGCAGCGGCCCTGCTTTCAAGGCTTCCAGAGGCTTTTGCGGGGCGGACGCAAAGTTGCCGATTGGAGAGCCCACTTGCCCTTGTCATTCTGAACGCAGTGAAGAATCTCGCAGCTACAGATTATGTTTGACATTGTACAAACCCCAACAGTGCACGCGAGGGACGAGGTTCTTCGCTTCGCTCAGTGGTGGATCCTGTAAGTCAGTGTAAGTTGGTAGGGGCAGACCCGAGTGTCTGCCCTCTTGACCATCGAGTATATTGGTGGTTCTCCGACCAGGGCAGACACTCGGGTCTGCCCCTACCAACTTACACACTTGCCGGATCTACCACTCCGAATGACAGGGGCAAGAGGGCACTATTATCACCAGTGATTTAGTTGGCGTAGCACTGAGCGAAGACTGACAGGGCGTAGTTCGGCGCTGCGCCTAACTTGGCGCCCGTCTGTAGGCTTTCCGCTGTATAATGGAGGCGAACTGTGCACGCTTGGCTTACGCTGCTGCAAGATACCGCATGGGACCCGCACTGACAAAGGAGAATCGCCTCTATGTTTGGCACGCTGCCGAAGCTCCGTATCGTCTATTTTTCTTCGCGTCCATCTGACCTCACCAACGTGATTGCGGGGGGGCTGAAGCAGGCCGGGGCGGAGATATTGCTGCTTGTTATGACGCCGGGTCCACCCGCCAGGCGAACTGAGGCCTACAAAGAAGTGGTGGCCAACAAGCTCCCCGGCATAGACATCCTGGTCACGAGCCATATCAACCGGCTTGTCCCGATGATGCGCGAGCTCAAGCCCGACCTTATCTATGTCACGGGCTTTCCCTGGCGTCTACCTGCTGAGCTTCTGGCGTTGCCACGCCTGGGTAGTATCAATACTCACCCGGCGGCCCTGCCCAAGTACCGGGGCCCCAACCCGGTCTTCTGGCAGCTTATGAACGGCGAGACTGAGATCGGCCTGACTATTCACCGCATGGACGCAGAGTTCGACACAGGCCCGATTCTCGCGCAAGCGACCCTGCCCATCGACCCAGACTGGTACATCGAGGACCTGGGCCCGGTGCTCGGCCAGCTAGGCGCTCTCGTGATACCCCAGGGGCTCGCCGCAGCAGTTGCAGGCGAGCGGGGCACGCCGCAACCCACGGAAGGCGGGAGCTACGCCCCTCTGACAACGGAGGCCGACCGGCTCCTCGACTGGAGCCGGCCTGCATCGCAGCTACGCAATGCGGTTCGCGCCTGGGGCATGGAAGGTGCCATCGGGCAAATCAATGGCCGCCAATGGATCGTGCGCCGCGCCAGGATCGCCGACGAGGATAGCCACAAAGCCCGTGTGGGCACCCTGGTAGATCTGGGATCCGAGGGGCAGGCTGTGCAGACGGGGGATGGTCTGCTGGTGCTTGAGGATGCGGAGCCGGTGCCCAACGAAGAGTAGGGGCCTCTAACCGGCTATTTCTTATCGGGTCCCGAGAATATATCGTGCAAACGTTGCAGGGATGCGTTCGTCAGGGATTGAACTTCGCTATGGAAGAGCGAAGAGGTGATACCTGTGAAAAGCCCGCCCAGGGGACCGCCCATCTTGTACTCGACGGTGAAAGTGGTTTCGGTCGTGGGGCGTGGCATGCCATCAACAGGGCGCAACTCCCAGGTATTGCGGCTCAACACTGTGCCTTCGCTGATGCTCACCATCCGGTAGGGCGGCGTGAAGGTGATAATGCGATTGCGCACAGTTATCGGCATGCCGTGGAAATGACCCTTCAGCTCGACTACCGCCCCGGGCCCCGTTGTATTCTCTGTCACCAGCCGAGCCGATTGGAATTGCGGCTGCAAGCGCGGAATATTCTGATATTCGGATAGAAACGCGAATATCTCTTCCGGTGTAGCCTCAACTTGTGCTGACGCTTGTACCTGGGGCATGGCGGATTGCGGATTACTGCCTAGCTCGCGTTGATGTTCCAGCGAAGGTATGCTTCTATGAAGCCGTCTATTTTGCCGTCCAGCACTGCGGAGGGGTTAGTGTCTTCGTGGCCTGTGCGGTGGTCTTTTACCAGGTTATAAGGGTGGAGCACGTAGGAGCGGATCTGGCTGCCCCAGCCCGTCGAGACGTGCTCGCCTTTGAGACGGGCCTGCTCTTCTGCTCGACGCGCTTCCTCGATCTCCCATAGGCGGGCGCGCAAGATGCGCATGGCGGTCTCGCGGTTCTGTAACTGGCTTCGCTCGTTCTGGCAGGTCACTACGATGCCTGTAGGCAGGTGGCGCAGCCTTACTGCAGTGGAGGTCTTGTTGACGTTCTGGCCTCCCGCGCCTGTAGCCCTGTAAAAATCTTCCTCTATCTCGTCAGGATTGAGCACAATATCGCCTTCGTCCTCAAGCTCGGGCAGCACTTCTACCAGAGCAAACGAGGTATGCCGCCTGTGGGCGGCATCGAACGGCGACAGGCGCACCAGGCGGTGAGTGCCCCCCTCCGCGTGCGCATACCCGTATGCGTTCAGTCCTTTGATAAGTATGGTCGCGCTCTTGATGCCTGCCTCGTCGCCATCCATCATGTCGAGGATCTCGGTGCCGTATCTGTGATCTTCAGCCCAGCGCAGGTACATTCGCATTAGCATCTGCGCCCAGTCCTGGGCTTCGGTGCCGCCTTCGCGGGCGTGGACAGACAGGATGGCGTTGCTGGCATCGTGCTGGCCGCTGAGCATGAGCGACAGTTCCAGGGTATCCAGCTCGTTCAAAAGGAGCGTGGCATCGTGCGAAACCTCGGCGACCGTGGCTTCGTCGTTCTCCTCTACGCCAAGCTGGAGCAGCTCTTTCAGGTCGTCGGCACGCTGAGCGAGGCCGCGCCAGCGGTCAACCTGGTCTTGCAAGGCGGTGAGGCGACGCATCGTCACCTGGGCGGCGCGGGTGTCGTCCCAGAAGCCGGGCTGCTGCGATTGTTCGGATAAACGTGTTATCTCGGATTCAAGGCCGGGCAAGTCAAAGACGCACCCCGATTTCGTCGATTCGGGTGCTTATGCTCTGGATGACGTCGTGCAGATCATCGCCTGTTAGTGCTTCTTGCGGTGTTGACATTGGGAAGGTGCCCTCTTGCCTTTGTTGATGGGGTAAGTATAACAGAAAGTGCACAGCAGTTGAAACTGCGTTAGATATGCGACAGCTTATCAGGGTTAGCGATAGCTCTGATCTCCTTCACATGCCCTTCTTCTTCCTCCACAAACAACACTGCGAAGGCTTTCTCTCCCGTAAGGAAGACAACTGCCTGCTCGCCGTTCACCTCTCTGATCTCGGCACGATAGCTCTCCGTCGGCACTCGGGTTGACCCGATCAAGAAGCGAGCTACAGCATAAGTCCCATGCAACGGACGCGTCGCCGCGCCACGAGCTTTCCCGCCGCCGTCCGCCCACATCGTAACGTCATCCCCCAGCAACCGCGACTAACCCATCCATATCGCCAAGCCCTACCGCGCTCAAGAAGCGGTCCAAAAGCTTACGATGGGCTTGTGGGTCTGGAGTAAAGCGCGGGCGGTCCTCTGCTATGTGCTTTTTGGCGCGGCTGAACAACTGGCGGCAGGCACTTTCTTCCTTGCCGACGACATCAGCGATTTCGGAGTATTCATACTCGAACACCTCGCGCAGCAGGAAGACCGCGCGCTCAAGAGGCGTCAGCTCCTCAAGCAACACCAGAAACGCCATCGAAATCGAATCGTGCAGCCGGTTCCCTCCGGTTAGATACTTATACGGGTCGTTTTCGGTCAGCAACGGCTCCGGTAGCCACGGCCCGATATATGTTTCGCGCTGCGCTCGGGCGCTCCGTAGCTGGTTGAGGCACAATCGCGTCACTATCGTGCTGAGAAGTGCCTTGTGAGACCCTATCGTCTCGGGCGGCACGGAGCTATAGCGCAGATATGTCTCCTGCACCACATCCTCCGCTTCCGCGGCGCTCCCCAGCATGCGATACGCAATACCGAACATCAACGGGCGGTAAGTCTCAAACTCCTCCACAGGGTCCACAACATTCACAGGTCTGAGCATAACCTCCTTGGCCACCTTTCCCGCATTTTACGCGTTGACGCTGACAGCTTGTCCATGCCGGAGTGCGACGAATACCAGCAGGCTTGCCGCTACGGTCACTAGCAGCCACAACCGGCTGTTCTTGATGTAATTCATTGCTATGTCCTGTATTCAGTTGCTGTTTTACTGTCCAATTGCTAACTACCCTGATAAAACCGCTGGGTGCCTGTAAGGGCAATCCAGTGTGGCATTGACTTTAACGAATTCAAGCAATATATGGTCATCGGCAACGCAAAACGGTTGAAACCACCGTGCATTGATTGCACGATCAATTTGTTGGCGTCAATGCCACGAGCGGTGTCCCTGCAGCTTTTACTAGACGTTGTAAGTGCCAGGACCTGATGTGCGATTACCGAACGACAGTGATTCCCAGACCATCCACGTTTTCCCGCACGATAGGCAGAATGACTGTTTCGAGGCGTGGATCAGAACATAGCTCGCGGTTGAATTGGGCGATAGCCTGCGCATTCTCGTCGTCGGCGGGAGGGTTTATGACGAGGCCGTCGCGGATGAGGTTGTCACTCAGGATGACGGTGCCGGGGTGCGATAGCCGGATGGCCCATTTCAGGTAGCCGGGATAATTCACTTTGTCGGCGTCGATGAAGACCAGGTCGAAGGGGCCTTCGTTGGCCGCCTCAAGCTGGGGCAGCAGGTCGAGGCCCGCGCCCACACGTATGTCGACGCGGTCGGCCAGGCCGGCGTAGGCGATATTGCCGCGTGCCACCTCGGCGTGCTTTGGGACATATTCGAGGCTGATGAGCTTGCCATCCGGCGGGAGGGCGCGCGCAAGATTGATCGTGCTAAAGCCTCCCAACAAGCCTATCTCCAGGATCTTCCTGGCCCCTGATATCTTCGCCAGCATATAGAGTAATCGCCCTTCGTTCGGCGATACGTTGATGGGCGGAAGCTCGTGCTCCTCGCTCGACTTGAGCGCGTGCAGCAGCGCATCGTCGGGCGGTGAGAAGCTCTGGATGTAATCGTCTATGCGGCGAAGATTGTTGGGTTGGGTGTTATCTGTCATTGTCTCTCCTAGCGTCTCATTTCACTAATGATTTCGGTCACGTTGGTAGGTTGCGGGGCAAGCTTGCTGATCTCTGCAGCCAGGTTATCAAGGCTGGCAAGAGCAGACCTTATTTGATCTCCGTCCGGCTTTCGGCGCGCAGGAACCAGCAAAGCAACAACTTCTCCATGATTGGTTACCTCTATCGTCTCGCCGCGTTGAACGTCTCTTATCGCTTCGCTCATCCGCGCTTTCAGCTCTCTTATTCCCATTACTTTCATAACGTATGGCCCTTTGTGACATATTTGTGGCTACACTTTATCATAACGCTACGCATGCGCCAAATACGCCTCAAACAACGAGGGACGATCTATCTTCAATTCAGGCCAAAGTTGCAGCAGCGATTCCAGGTCGACCTGGGTAGTGCCCAACGTCGAGGCCGCCAGCGCCGAGGCGTCTTGCAGGTCGAGCCTGTGGCCGGGAGCGGCTTCGAGGGCAGCTTCGAGGGCTTCGCTTGCATTATTTACAGCCGCATCTGATAGTAGGCCAACACCTGCAACGTAATGGCAGCCTTCGCCATCCAGCGAGCGCGCCGTGGCCAGCAACTCGGTGCGCGTGTAGGCTTGAAGGGCGCTTGCTATCTCGGCATCAGAGATGAAGCCGCGTTGCAGGGCGGCATCTCTCAAAGTGGTGAGCTGGGATTGGGCCGCCTCGTGGCGCTCTTCGCGCCCGCCGTAATCGCGGTCGAGCAGGGTGAGCAGATCGGTGGCGACCACTTTGTTCTTATATGGCACGACCGGGAAGGGCAGACCCGAAAAGGTCACCAATGCATCCTGAGGCACGGCGAGCATGAGCGGCGCGTAACCCCTTCCTGGGCGGCCAGGGCGCGAAGCTTGGCCACCTTCCGCTCGCGATACGAGGGCGACCAGAAGCCTGCTATCTCCATGAAGACGCGCGTCTCGCCCCGCAGGAAAGCGAAATCGGGGATGAAGACGATGCCGGGCGCGAGCACAGGCTCAGGCTCGCGCTGCAGCGTCCAGCCGTGCGTGTAGCCCTGGCGCTCCAGCGAGCGGTACTCCTTGTAAAGCCGCGCCTCTACCAGGCTGTCGAACGATGGCTCTTCTGGCTCGTAGCCGTCCATCGTGAGGGTCGAGCCGACCGAATAAGTGGCCGTGGTCTCGGCTATCCTACCGCTCGCCGTCTCGCGATCGGGCGCGTAATCAAGCCGCTCCAGTATTTCTGAGCCTATGTAGAAGCGGTAAGGCCGGTCGTGTAGCACCAGATTTGCGATGGCAGCCACCTGCACGTCGGGCAGATCGGGCATCGATAGAAGCGAGCGAAGCAATGTGAGCGACACGTCGGCCAGGCGGCGGCCATACTTGTCCGCGGTGCCGAACGCCTGCTCCGGCCCATAAAGGAGGAAGTTGAAGCCGCCCGTGCCGTCCGCCTCTATGTCAACCAGCACGCCGCGCCGCTTAGCGACGAAATAGAGCTTTTTGAGGGCCGCGCCGGGCAGGTGGCTGACAGCAAACTGCACATTCGTGGAGTGAGCAAGCAGAGTTCGCACTGCGCCGCGGTTGTATTGGAGCACAATTTCGCGAGGCGTGGGTGTCTCGCCTGTGCGCGTGAGTATCGCTATCGACTCGGAGTTGAGCGACAGGAGGGTTTCCAGCAGGGCGGGGTCAGAGGGCAATCCCCACTCCTGGGCCAGCGCGGCCAGCATCTCGGCCGCGCGATTCCGGCGGCGCAAAGCCGCCATACCGCTCGTTGACCACATCCCACAACGCAAAACGCATCTCCGAAGGCCCGGTAAGCTCGCGCGAGACCAGCCCTTCTATCTGCTCCTGGGTCAAGAGGCTCTCAACCTGCGGCTGCACGAACGCATATCTCGTGAGAAGGCAAGCCTCGATGCACCGCCCCAAACGGTAGTCGCCCATGACCGCTTCCAACGCCCGCGTATCATACTCGCTGCGAGGCTTGCCGACGAACGACTCGAACAGGTCGATAGCCTGCTCGACTAATTTGGAGGTAGAGCGCCCATGCAGCAGCCTGGGCACGACGCACAATTCGCCTTCAGGGTCGCGCACGCTGCGGCGTTTGAGGTTGGAGAGGGAGAATAGCATAGTGGGGTATTGCTTACTGCTTAATTTTGACCACCGTTAGGTGCGCGAGACGTAAAACGTAAAACGTAAACGCAGAGACGCAAAGATCGCAAAGGTACGCAGAGATTTTTATGGTTTATTACCAGAATCCTATGTGCTCTCTGTGATTTAAAACAATTATTACCTTCGTGATCTTCGTGATCTTCGTGATCTTCGTGCCCTTCGTGATTAAAACAATAAAGACCTTTGTGATCTTCGTGCCTTTGTGGGTTCAAACCGTAGAAACCTTGGCGACCTTGGCGGACTTGGCGTCTTGGCGGTTACCGTTTTACGTTTTACGACTTCCGTCGCCTCGAAATGTTCTCCTCCGTCGTTTCCTCTGTTACGACCTCGTACAGCACGGCCTGGGTTTGCTTGGGGCGGAGGACGCGGCCCAGGCGTTGGATGAACTCGCGTTTGGTGGCGCTGCCGCTCAGGATGATGGCTACGTTGGCGTCGGGCAGGTCGACGCCTTCGTTGAGCACTCGGCCTGTGGCCAGCTTGGTGAACCTGCCGCTGCGGAAGCCGTCGAGTATAGCCTTCCGCTCGGCGGGGGGGTCTTATGCGTGACCGTGGGGAGACAGAAGCGGCTGCCCACGGTATCGACCAGCATGTTGTATTCGGAGAAGATCAGCACGCGGTCGTCGCGGTGCCTTGCAAGGAGGCTCGCCACCACTTCCAGCTTGCCCGACGCGCTCAGGGCGATGCGCCTCGCCGCCTGGTGAGATAAGAGGGCTTCGCGGGCGGCGGGGTCGTTGCCGCTCCGGAAAATCAGGTTGCGCTCATAGTCGCCGCCCGATCGCATATAGATGTGGTGCTTACGCAAGAAGGCTTTGTAGGTAGCGGCGGCGCGGTCGTAGGCTACGCGCTCGCTATCCGTGAGGGCTACGGGAATCCGCTCGGTGCGATAGTCGGCAATGTGGCGGGCTTCGCGCAGGTGCGAGGGGAGTCGCTCGTAGACCACCGGCCCAACCAGGCTGTCGAGGTCGCCGTGGCGCAGGTCGCTACGGTCAGGGGTGGCGCTCAGGCCGAGGCGAGCGGTGGCAATAGCTCCCTCCGCGATGGTGCGATAGGTATCGGCGGGCAGATGGTGCACCTCATCGAACACCAGCAGCCCGAAGCCCTGCAGCGAGCGTCCATGTATGGCTGCCGAATTATATGTCACCACGGTAACGGGCCTTAGCTCTTTATCCCCGCCACCCCACACGCCGACCTCGTCTTCTTGCAGGTTCGTGTTCGATAAAAGAGATGCGCGCCATTGTCCCAGTAAGTCGAGCGTGGGCACGCAAATCAGGGTGGTGGTTCCGAGCGAAGCCATGGCCAGCAGCGCCACCAGCGTCTTGCCCGCACCTGTAGGCAGCACGACCACGCCCCTGTTAGATGCCGTCTGCCAGGCCTCAATAGCCTCGACCTGGTAGGGTCTCGCCTGCAACTTTACTTCGATCGGGTGAGGCAGGGCTGGGCGCAGTTCGAAGCTCTTTTTGAGAGTGTAATGCTTGCGAAGAGCGGCGCATATCGCCAGGTAATCAATAGGAAGGGCGCGCAGGCACTTGCGCCGCGCATCGACGACAGTGCGGCCCTGCCAGCCTGCTGCGGACAACTGGCCTCGGAGTGTCTCGGGCGTGACGCCTTCGGGTGGGAAGAGGAGAAGGTCGCTGGCCGCCAGGGAGAGAGAAAGAACGCAGCAGCGCTCATTTACCTGCGGCCCGCACAGCCTTCTCCTGCACCCTCTTCAGCCTGTGCTCAAGCTCGGCTCGCTCGATGGCGTTGGCGGCGCGGGTCTGGGCCATCAGCGTATATTCGGCGGCAGCGATGTAATCTTTGGCGCGATGCTCGTAGTGCTTGGCAAGCTCGAGATATGGGAACATCAGGTGCGTGCCTTCCTGGGCGAGGTTGGCCCAGATGGCCACGGCCTCTTCGCGCTGCTGAAGGTGCTTATATAGGAAGCTGAGGCGGCGCAATATCGCGCACTTTATCTCTTCGGAGGGGCGCAGGGTCAGGCCGCGCTCGTAGGCGCGCAGGCTGTCGGGATACCTGCTCCAGGTCCTCGTACAGCTTGCCCAGACCAAACCACTCGGCGGCGTGCAGGTCGACCTCGTCCGGCTCATCGAGTATTCGTGCAACATGGCCTGTGAGCGCCATCAAGTGTCAGCAGGTCGTGTTCGTTGTGCTCGAATACAGGGAGCACGTGGCCTATATGACCCGCACGCAAATACTGGAAATAGAGCGAGGGTATGCGCCAGCCCGGCACGTCGAAGCCGCGCCGCACGCCCAGCACCTGGCTTTCCAGCGTTTCGAGCGAGCACGATTCCAAACGATCGCGCCAGAGCCGTCGCGACGGGCCGAGCATGTCGAGGTGCGGCGGGTCGCGCAGCACCGAACGCAGCCTGTTATACGTGAAGCGCGTTTCGAGCAAAGGCCAATCGAAGGTCTTGCCGTTGAATGTCACTACGGCTGTGAAGTCGCGGAAAAGATCGTTCAGCGCGTGGAGCAGCGCCCGCTCCGCCGACACGTCCGAGAGGAAATATTGCCTCAGCACCACCTCGTCGCCGCTCTCGCAAAAATAAGCCACACCCACAAGAAATACGTACGTGCCCGTACCACCCGACAAGCCTGTGGTCTCGGTATCGAGGAAGAGAAGCCGCCGGGCATCTATATCGCGCAGACCGGTGGTCCGCCCGGCGTCCCAGAGCGTTGAAGGGCGAGTATGGAGCACCGACCCGAGGTGGACAGGCCCTCGCACTTGCCCGACAGGGAAGCGCCTCTCCACGGCGAAGCAGGGGCCGTCGACGGTGTCGTGCCACTGGCCGGGTAGAGCCTGGTCGATACGGAAGGCCGTCTGCGAAAAGCGTATCGTGGACTGGAAAGGAGGGACGGAATTCTGGATTGCGGATTGCGGATTGCGGATTATAGTGGAGGACGCATCTTGCGGAGGACTCTGCCCGCTTACTTCGTCCATCGTCCTTCGTCCTTCGTCGTCGTGAGCAGGCTCACGCTCGCCCATGCCTTCGAGCGGAGGGGTGAGAGTGCCGGGTACGCGTGGGCGGACCCCCATTGCTTTGAGACGATCTCGTAGATCCATGCGACTATTAAACGTGTAGTGTAAGGCGTGCTAAGTGGCCGGTGGGGACAGAGGAAGTATAGCACAAATGACCGAAAACGAGCAAAAGAAATCCACCATCGTGAGGTAGCGGCGTCCATTCGCCTGCCAGGCTCGACACTGCTGAGGCAGATGCAAAGTCAGGCACAAGCTCTTGGAAGCGCTTCCCAACTTAGCCTCGACATTCTCAACGCAGTGAAGAATCTGGGATGCCAGGCACAGTACAAAGGTCAGCATTTTAAATTCTTTACTGCGTTCAGAATGTCAAACACAAACTTGACACGCCAGACACCCACTTTCCATCGGCCTTGGGCAAGCTCAGGATCTATTCATTGTCGGTTGGAACTATCGTAGGGGCAGACCCACGTGTCTGCCCTGCTCGGGTCGCAAATTCTCTCTCCGAGCAGGGCAGACACGTGGGTCTGCCCCTACGCGCCAAACTGCCTGGCAATTGCCGAGAATGAATAGACCCTGGGCAAGCTCCAGGAGAGCTTGACACATACGGTCCATATGTAGTAAACTTCGCACGAATTCTATATGTCATACGAAGGTCGCTGTACTCGCAGAGGGTTTGCCTTGCTCTTATGGTGCCTCGCGTTGACGCGCATTTACCCTCAAGCCGTCAGAGCCGGTCACCAAATCTATACCTTTAGCTACTCCTATATTTCACTTTGACACTCTTACTATAATCATTGTCGCAACCACGTAGTTGTCGCTACGTTAAGCTTTGGACAAACGCTTTTACCGTGCGCGTATCGACGTGCGGTCATTTTGCACCCGGAATGTGGAGAGGCTAAAGTATGAAAACCGAGCGGGATAGGTCGAGATTGTGGCGATGGCGTTATCTATTTATTCTTGTTTCTGTGGCGGCAACCATTGGTGTTAGCACTATCGCTTTCGCGGGCTTACCTGCGAGAGCGATATCGCCTGAATCGGCGAGATTACAGGGCCCACCGCCCGGCAAGGCTCTGCCTTCGTCAGGTGCTCATGGCTCACAAGGGCCTCGCGCCAGCATGGCATCGCCCGTGGGCCCGAGCGACCGGATTCCGCCTCCCCTGCTTCACAGCAAAGCAGGAGCGCCTGGCGCACCCGGTGACCTCTTGTACGATCAGTATGACAACCTTGCGGTTAGCACCATCAGCTCCCAGAACTTCGAGCCTGCATACGATCAGTATGACAGCCAGGCAGCCGACGACTTTGTGGTGCCTGCGGGCCAGACATGGCTGGTGAGCGAGGTAGACGTGGCCGGGGCCTATGCCGGTAACGGGCGTGCCGATTCGGCTAACGTCTTTTTCTATGAGAACACGGGCATCCTACCTGGCACCCCTGTTTTTTCAGCCACGAATATAGTGCCCGCATCGGGCCTTGACACAGGCAACTTCAGAATAGCTCTCGACCAGCCCGCAGCCCTCACTGAAGGCACATACTGGGTATCAGTGCAGGCAAACGAGCGGCTCAATCCGAATGGGCAATGGTTCTGGCGCAACCGTATTCTGGTGTCAAATAACGAGGCTGCCTGGCGCAACCCCGGAGGTGGTTTCCTCACACAGTGTACCGATGCATGGGGCACACGCACCTCCCAGTGCGGGCTCGCATTCGATGAGCCGGATCAGGTGTTCAGGCTGGTAGGCAGCTTCCCACCGCCGCCCACCGACACCCCTACCGATACAGCCACCGGAACGCCACCCACAGCCACCGATACACCTACGGGCACACCGCCTACCGCTACCGAAAGCCCTACCCAAACCGGCACGCCCACGGCTACGAACACAGAGGCGGCCACCGTGCCCATACCCGTAACAACTTCGGTTGCTACCATAATTCTGGACACAGCCACGCCCCAGCCGGCGTGCGGCCCTTACTGGCGCGTGGTGGACAGCCCCAACCCGGGATCGCAGGCGGATGTTTTGAACGGCGTAGCATCTATTTCCGCAACGGACATCTGGGCAGTTGGGTACTATGGGGACCCCAATGCTATATATAGGAATTTGACAATGCACTGGGATGGCAGCAACTGGAGCGTGGTGCCTGTGCCGGATAATACCTCTCAAGGAGCTCTGTCCGGAGTAGCAGCATGGGGACCCAATAACGTATGGGCTGTAGGCGATACAACCAGTGATGGGTACAACTACAGTCTTCTGATCCTCCACTGGGATGGTAACGTTTGGACCAATACGGCAAGCGCCGTTCTGCCCGCGTACAGTTCTCTCAACGCGGTAGCGGTGCTCGCACCCAATGACGCCTGGGCGGTCGGCTCATATTACGATCCAAATAGCGGAAATGAGCAGACGTTGACAGTGCACTGGAATGGCAGCTCATGGACGGTTGTGAACAGCCCGAACGAAACCACCAACAACCGGCTGAATTCAGTATCCGGAAGCGAGCCTAACGATGTTTGGGCGGTAGGCACCTACTTTGGAGGGTCTAATCAGACTTTGACAATGCACTGGGACGGTGCGCAATGGACCATTGTGCCCTCTATATCCACAGGCGACGACGCCCAGCTTTATTCAGTGTCGGAGCTCGCGCCAAACGATGTATGGGCGGTAGGCTACTTTTTCTTCGATTTCTTCGATTACTCAACGCTGACGATTTACTGGGACGGCAATAGCTGGAGCTATGTCACCAGCCCTCAACCGGACTTGGAGAGTGCATTTAACAGCATATCAATGATTGCGCCAAACGATGTTTGGGCGGTCGGCAATTCCTACTACTATGATGGTCTAGAATATATAGCACATACCCTAGCGGCCCATTGGGATGGAAGCTCCTGGAGCCAGGTAATCGTGCCTGCGCCAGGCGGCACAAGCAACCTGGCAAGCGTTGCGGCTGTATCGCCCGACGAATTATGGGCTGTGGGGTCTTATTCTCCAAACAGCACACTGGTCGAACGCTACAACGACCCTTGCGCCACTCCTTCGCCCACCGTCACGGGCACACCTCCAACAGCTACCGCCACACGTACCAGGATACCAAGCCCTACCCCAACTAACAGTTCTACCCCAACTAACAGCTCTACTCCTGCGGTCACGCCCACCGGCACCGATACCGGTACACCCGTAGTCATGGACACCCCCACCAACACGCCCATCAGTACAGGCACGCCAACCTATACGCCTACATATACCCCCACCGCCAGTTCAACAGGCACATATACGCCCTCGCGCACCTATACACCGGCTGCAACTAATTCGCCAACTGCAACGAATTCGCCCACCAGCACAAGCAGCCCCACGCTCGCCACTGCTCCCACGGCGACGGCGTGTATCCTCAGCTTTACCGACGTGCCAAACGACAGCACCTTTTATGCGAATATCCGCTGCCTGGCCTGTCGCGGCATCATCAACGGATATCCTGATGGCAGCTTTAAGCCCAACAACAACGTCACCAGGGCGCAGCTATCCAAGATCGTGGCCAATTCTGCGGGATTCTCGCATATACAGACCGTGCAGATGTTTGAGGACGTGTCCCCAGGCTCTACCTTCTTCCAGTATATTGGTAGGCTGGCAGCCCGCGGCTATATCAGCGGGTACGGTTGCGGCGGGCCAGGGGAGCCTTGTGTGCTGCCTGGCAACCTGCCCTACTTCCGCCCCAACAGCAACGCCACCAGAGGGCAGATCTCAAAGATAGTCTCCAACGCTGCCGGCTTCATTGATACACCCAATGGGCGAAAGTTCCAGGACATAGCCATAGGAAGCGCGTATTATGCGTTCACCAGCCGGCTGGTTGCGCGTAATGTCATGCAGGGCTACGCCTGTGGCGGCACGGATGAGCCCTGTATATCTCCCGGCAACCTGCCTTACTTCAGGCCAAGCAACGATGCCACCAGAGGGCAGACTTCCAAGATAGACAGCGGTGCTTTCTTCCCGGATTGCAATCCGCCTGCGGGGGTCGCGAGGTAATTCAGATGCTGTTGGCGAGCTAATATAGATCTCAATCTCCGTTTCTCCAGCATGATCGGAGAAGGAAGGCGGTCTACAATGCAGAAGTTCTTTACCAATCCCTTTTGGCGACTCGCTATCGGCATTAGCTGCATCGCTATGGCCATGGTCCTCTAGCTAGCACAGGTCTGGCCCGCGTTTCCAGCTTCAGTGCCATCTACCGCGAGTTGGTACACCGGCTCTGCCCGTATGCCTCACAATCTCCCGCCACTCTACACGACTTCGGTCCTGTCGCATATTCCGGCTGGGGCATCCATTCGATCCCGAGACGGTCATTTATGATCAGTACGATCACATCACAGTGGATGCGAGTGTTCTCAGGATTTCGAGCCGCAATAGCCAGCTACGACGCGCAAGCTGCCAACGATTTCGTAAAACCCTCCGAACAAAACTAGCAAATCAGCAGTGTGAACGTGTCAAGCGTGTATAGCAGCACAAGTATCGCCAGCAGCGTAAATGTCTTCTTCTACACCAGCAATGTGCTTCCCGCCTCTCCCAACCTCACTCAAACGAATATTGGCCAAGCTCAGAGTTGCAAACGAGCGCTTTCAGTGTACCCCTCGATGCGCCATTAGCGCTGAGTGAAAAAACTTACTAAGTACCGTGCAAACCAACCAAAACTATCCACCAACGAGCAGTAGTTCTAGCGCTTACGAAACACAGCATCGAACGCGAAATTAGCCTAGCGCAATCCTAGCAGAAGCTTTGCGCCCGCCTGTTAGAGCTAAAGCTTTTTCTTCTGTAGTCCTTTCCCGCAAGATCGCGATCTAATCTTCCTCCTGAACAGCAGCATAAATGCCACTCCAAATCCCACCGTCACAAGCACACCTCCCACAGCCACGTCCACCCGCAAACCCGCGCCTGCCCAGCCCACAGCCACCAGCACGCTAAATATACCACCGCCCATGCTCACGAATCAGATGCCGTCTTTACCAATACGCCCACCAACACCGTAACCGTACGCCTCCCACCAGCACAAATACCACTACTCCCAGATTTGCCCACTCCAGCGTCCTCACCGCCAATCCACAGCCAGCATGCGGTTTGTATTAGCGTATGCAGAATAGCCCCTAATCCTGAACAGCAGAAGGCTAACCGGTTTAGCATCGATCTCAGCAACGAATGTAGGCAGTAATCGTACAATACTCTGCGCCCCTGACTATGCATTGGGATGGCACCGCGTGGACTGTTCTGCCTGTGCTGGGTAATATTACTCAAGCAAACCTTTTCGGAGTGGGAGCAACAGCCCACGACAACGTATGGCGGTAGGTAATATACAAGTTGGACTGATTACCATGCTTTGATCCTTCGCTGGGACGGCAGCGCATGGACCGATATACACCCTCTGGTATGCCTTCGACCAGCTCCCTCAATGGCGTGGCTGGCGTCGCACCAGATGATGCCTGGCAGCCGGCACTTATCGCAACTTTAATCAGAGCCAACAGGAGACTTTCACGCTGCACTGGAACGGCGCAGCCTGGAGCGTGGTCCCCAGTCCGAATAATGGAGATAGCTGTTACAAGTATCCAAGTGCCCAATAATGTGTGGCAGTAGCAATTACAGCAACAATACCCCATCAACTTTAACGCATTACCACACAATAGTATAGTAATAGTATACCTACGAGCACCGCCCGCCTCGATTTTGTAGCTGTCTATGCCTAACACTCTATGGCATCCATCTACGCCAATAGTCCCAGTATATCTTCTCGATCCATTATGCAGTAGCTAGCCAGTCACAGTCCGCATCCCGATATGACAGCGCTTCACCCGTGTGATGCTTGCACCTACGACGTGTGGCAGTTGTAATTCTACTTACTATGTATTCAAACACTATCTACGACACATTATCCCCATTGAACGATTGCGTGGTCCAGTGCCTATCCCAAGCCCGACAATAGAGCTCTCTCACAGGTCTCGCCGCCGTATCGCCAGCCGATCTATGACGGTTGAACGATATATGATCGCTCCCCACTCAACACACTTGTCGAACGCTATAACGACCCGATGCGCCGCTCCGTCGCCTATATCGTTGATACAGTTACCGTAGCCCTACTCCCACAGCACATCCGCTAGCACAGATACGCCTACGCTTACGAGCACATCAACACCCATACCCATTCCCACGTCCACAACCTGCACGCTCTCATTCTCGATGTGCCGCCAGTTCTACCTTCTACCCATATGTCCGGTGCCTTTCTTGCCTGCATCATCAATGGATATCCTGAACGGCACCTTCAAATCTAATAACCAGGTTACACGTGGCGCAATTATCCAAGATTGTTTCCAATTCAGCGGGCTTCAACGCATCCTACAGCCCTGCAGATGTTCCAGGAGTGCCCGTCGGCTCCACGTTCCAGGTGTTCGTCGGTAGGCTGGCATCTCGTGGATATATCAGCGGGTACGGTTGCGGCGGGCCGGGGGAGCCTTGCGTGCCACCGGCCAACCTGCCCTACTTCCGCCCCAACAGCAACGCCACGAGAGGGCAGATCTCAAAGATAGTCTCCAACGCTGCCGGCTTCATTGATACACCCAATGGGCGAAAGTTCCAGGATATAGCCATAGGAAGCACGTATTATGCGTTCACCAGCCGGCTGGTTGCGCGTAATGTCATGCAGGGCTACGCCTGTGGCGGCACGGATGAGCCCTGTATATCTCCCGGCAACCTGCCTTACTTCAGGCCAAGCAACGATGCCACCAGAGGGCAGACTTCCAAGATTGACAGTGGCGCTTTCTTCCCGGATTGCAACCCGCCTGTCGAAAAGTAAATAGCTCTGCTCATCCTCAAGCAAAACTCCCCGGCCGGGGAGTTTTGCTTGAGGATTTTTATTATAATGGGCCATACAGTGGGCTGCGCACACGACGAAAGGAGCCAACTCAATGACAGCACTGAACAAGGATGTAAAGATTACCTGGCTTGGGCACGCAACCTTTCTTTATGAGACGCCAGGTGGCAAGCGTCTCCTGATTGATCCCTGGATCTGGGGCAATCCGGCCTGCCCCGACAACCTTAAGAGTTTCGGCAAGGTGGACGCTATTCTCATCACGCACGGGCACTTCGACCATGTGCAGGACGCCGTCCGCGCAGCGAAGGAGGGCCGGCCGGGCTCGGTAGTGGGCATTTTCGAGCTAGGAAACTGGCTTGAGCGCAAGGGTGTTGAGGGCGTGGTTGCTTTCAATAAGGGAGGCACCGTGGACGTGGAGGGCATCAAGGTGACTATGCTCCACGCCGACCACTCGTGTGGCATCACCGAGGATGACGGCAGCATTATCTACGGCGGCGAGGCAGTAGGCTATTTGCTGGAGCTGGAAAACGGCTTCCGCATTTACCAATCGGGCGACACTGCAATCTTCGGCGACATGAAGCTCTATGGCGAGCTTTTCAAGCCCGACCTGGCCGTGCTGCCAATAGGCGATTACTATACGATGGACCCCCGCCAGGCTGCCTATGCCTGCGAGATGCTGGGTGTAAAGTACGTGATCCCCAGCCACTACGGCACCTTTCCCATCCTGACCGGCACACCCGACATGCTCCGGCAAGAGCTATCCACCAGGGGTTACGAATGCCAGGTGCTGGATACAAAGCCCGGCGGGGTGATTGAATAGCAAGGGTCAGGGGGTGCAGGGCGAGCGCCCCTGCCGGGGTTTGGAGGTCCCCAAATTCTCTCTATTCTCTAACAGGCTATGGTGAAGAAGGGGTGCAGGGAGCGCTCCCCTGCCAGGGCTTGGGGTGTCCCCAAATTCTCTTGTCTATTCCCACGTTGGAAAGGGGGTGCAGGGCGCTCCCTGCCGGGGCTGGGTGTCCCCAAAATATCTCATCTCCCATAAGTTGGTTGAAGGGGTGCAGGGATCACCCTGCCGGGGCTTGGGGTGTCCCCAAATACTCTTTTTTCTAATAAGTTGGTTGAAGCTGCACCAGCCCTGGGAGAATCAGATATTCCAATTAGGACTATGGTCAACTTCCAAACGAGAGCCTCTAACGAATATCTTTATAGGGGGCATTTGAAGATAGATGATGGAAGCGGCAATGGGCCGGGATACCGATATCGACGCCACGTTCTGGCTGATCTTTGAGCAGGCCGGTATCGGCATGGCTTTGATCTCGCCCAATGGGCGCTACCTGCGCGCCAATCCTGAGCTTTGCAGGATGCTTGGTTATAGTGAAGATGAGTTGCTTGCCTTCAGTCTCAGCCAGCTAACCCACCCTGAAGATCTGCCGACCGGCCACGACCTGTGGAACAAGATGCTTGGCGATGAAATCGCTGCCTACCGAACTGAAACGCGCTATATAAGGCGCGAAGGCCGAATAATCTGGGGGCTGGTCTCGATGTCCCTCTTGAGAGACGAGGCCAACGTTCCCATACAGGCTATCGCCACAGTCCAGGATATTACTCCCCGAAAAATGGCACAAATGGAGCTTGAGCAAGCCAGAAACCGCTATCAGGCCATAAGCGATAGTGTGGATGATCTCATCTCGATCCACAACCTGGCCGGTGATTTCCTTTTCGCAAACACGGCGAGTGCAAAAGTGCTTGGCTACACACCAGCCGAGCTGGTGGGCACAAATCTCTTCCGTTATATCCATCCCGACGACCTTGTGGTCGTTCAAGAGGCATTTAGTGCCCTTGGCGAAGGTCCGAGCGTGCCCTTGCGAGTGCTTTACAGGGAATCCCACAAAGACGGCAGCTTCGTCTCGCTGGAGACCAGAGCCCAACCCTTTGGCGGCCCAGGAGATCAGCAGCGCGAGATTATATTTGTATCGTCCGAGGCCGGCGGGCAGCATGCAGAGCAAGCTTCCATAGCCGACAGGCACCATCTCGAAGAAACGATTCGCGAGGAATCACGAGACCCCGCCATGACCGACTCTTTGACAGGTCTAAGCAATAAGCGCGACATCGAGGAGATCGTGGGCAGCAGACTGGCAAGCTCGCGTGCGGCCAGTTTCCCATTCGGCGTGCTGCTGGTCGAAATAGACGATTTCGCTACCTTGAGCAGTATCTACGGCCAGGTAGTGATCAACGCGATAGTCAAGAGGGTGGCCCGCGTAATTCAAGATACCTGCCGCATCGAGGATGCCGTGGCACGAGCCGGGGAGGAATTCATGATTATGCTCCCATCCACCAACCCGGGCGGTACAATAGTCGTCGGTGAGAAGCTAATCCGTAACGTCAAGGATATTGATTGGTCCGACAGCCCTCTGCAAAGCGAAGTAACCGTCAGCATCGGCGCGACCTGCGTTAACTATGGCACCGGCCTGACCCTACCTGAGTTACTAGAAATCCTTAACGAGCAGCTAACCCAGGCCAAAGAGGGCGGCCCCAACCTCCTGGTGATGAACACCAGACAGACGGCACAGCGCCTGGGACAATACCTGGCGTAGGGGCTAGTGCATGTTCATGAGAGATATTGGGAATAGGAAGTTTCGGGGACACCCCCGGCCCCGGCAGGGGAGCGCCCCTGCACCCCCTTTGCACAAGGCCTCTCGTGAACATGCACTACGGGCTAGGACGTTACTAGCCCCTAACCCCTAGCCCCTAGCCACTGGTCCCCACCTTCTCTCGTCCCGATATACGCGCGAACAGCTCCCCGAGGCGGCCCGAAGTGATTGTAATCCCGAGCAGAATCAGCAGCAAACCGAGCACGGCCACCAGCGTAACAGGCTCCTGAAGCAGGAGTGCACCCCAGATCAAAGCGAATCCTGGAAGGAGATAAGTGACCAGCAGGGTGCGGGTGGACCCCACATGAGTCAGCAGCCAGTAGTACATCAGAGAGGCTACAGCAGTGCCCAATATTGAGAGAGTGGAGATAGAGGCTATCGCCTCCAGGGAAGGCACTTTCGCAGGGATTTGAAAGATAGAGAAGGGCAGCAAAATAAGCGCGCCGATTATCAACTGCCCGCTGGCAGTCACACGCACCGGCACATCCCGCAGCTTGTTGCGTCCGAAGATACCGGCCAGGGCGTAAGAGAGGGCGGCCAGCAACACTGCGCCCTGGCCAGCCAGTTGCAGCGTGCCTTCAGCGCCACCCGATAGGTTAGAGCTGACCACCAGCACCACGCCCGCCATTCCCGCCAGCAGCCCCAACAGCCGCCCTGGCGAAAGCCGC
The DNA here is from genome assembly GCA_963837315.1 of uncultured Chloroflexia bacterium. Lineage (GTDB taxonomy): Bacteria > Chloroflexota > Chloroflexia > QHBQ01 > JADMIH01 > JADMIH01. The sequence goes on along the minus strand of CAWINE010000009.1, from coordinate 39,559 downwards.
TCGGCCCACACCCATACCAACCCTAATAGGCCGGCCCAGAGCGGAGCGCATGCATTGAAAATGGCCGCCAGCCCGCTGTTGATATAAACCTCGCCCCATGTTATGAGGGTGTATGGAACTGCGCAGTTGATGATGCCCATGACGAGGATGGGCTGCCAGTTGGCGCGGATTGCCCCCAGCGTACCTGGCTGCGACGCGCTCAACGCGAGCATGGCAAGCGCGGCCAGCCCCAGGCGAACCTCCACAAGGAAGAATGGCTGCATCTCGGCCCCTGCCACTTTGATAAACATGAACGACGCGCCCCAGATAGCACCCAGGGCGAACAGCACTCCGTACTCTTTACCAGACATTACCTCGTCCTTCTCTTTGGGTACACGACAGAAGCCAAAAGACTATGATACTAGCCTTATGTCAGTTTTAGAATACACCTTCAAATTCGAATCACCCCTCCATTTTAGGATGCGAAGTGGAATTGCCGTGTGAACCTTCGATTCCTAAGAACCACTATCTGACCCCTTAGCCCCGCCACAGTTAGGACTATCTGCACGTCTTCAGTAGGACTTCTTACCCTTATACTCTACGCAAAATGGCGGATATAATGCGATTGGGAACCGTGCGCCAAAGCATGGCTCTCTGGGTGCAATCGGGGCTCGGGGCGGAGCCACCATAAAATCAAACAAGTAGGATATGTCGTGTGCGCTAATTCTTCACGCTTCAATTCATTCGATCCTGAAGGCGACGGGTTTGGCGGCAACTCATCGTCGCCTCTACCACCCTGGTCGACTCCCGGCAATGAAACCGGAAACGGCACCGGAAACGGCGCTGCCAACAGCAACGCAAACAACGCAAGCAGCACCGAGCAGCCGCGCATACAGGCTTTGCCCAGGCTGGACGGGGGCGGTATTTTTGCAATTCCATCGGGTCCAACTCCCGAAGATATACCCGGCTTTCCATTTCCCGAACCGGGCGAGCTAATCGAAAAATTTTCTCCCGGAGCGCTACAGCCCGGCGCGACCACCGGCCCGATGCCCACCATCCAGCCGTTAGGGAATCGCCCCGCAAGCACCGGTCCTATAAACCAGCAGACCGCGCGGGCATTTCAGGGTCCACAGTACAGCCAGCAGCAGGCCCAGACCCAATCTCAGGTTCAAGCCACAGTGCCGCAACAGGTCCCTCAGTACGCCCAACCCGGCCAGGTCGGCGGGATGACGTCCCAGTTCCAGGGCCAGGCACCCCGTACTACCGGCCCCAATCGCGTAGGCTATGCACCGGCGGGTGGCTCACCTGAATTAATGAACACGGGCTACCTTGACCCGTTCGACATATGGTTCCCGGAGCCGCGTTCCATGCCTGAGACGGGCATAAATCAGGGAATGATCGCCGACCTGGTTCTCAAATCCATGTACTTCACCTCATATATGAGCGGGCAGGATATAGCAACCGCCCTGCGCCTCCCCTTCTACGGCGTGCTCGACCAGGTCGTGACCCTCATGAAGAAAGAGCAGCTTTGCGAGGTGAGCGGCACATCCGGTCTTGGGGAAGCAGGTTACCAGTATGTGTTGACCATCAAGGGTATGGAGCGTGCCCACCAGGTGCTTGCGCGTTCGAGCTATATAGGCGCATGTCCGGTGCCACTTGCGAAATATATCGAGTTCCTGAAGCTGCAGACCGCCAACAGACCTACCGTCTATAAAGACACCGTGGAGGCGGCTCTACGAGGGATGATCATCAGCGAAGACCTTACGAATATGGTGGGCGCGGCGGTCAACGCAGGCAAGTCGCTCTTCTTATTCGGCGCTCCGGGCAACGGCAAGACGCTACTCGCCGAGCGTATCGCCACCATGCTAGGCGGGCATATGGCGATACCATACGCCATCGAAGCCGACGGGCAGATAATCCAGCTATTCGATCTGAACAGTCACCGCCCGGTGGTGTCACAGGGCCAGAGCGAGCTGGACTCCACTAAAGCCGAGCTTGCCGATAGACGCTGGGTGAAGGTGCATCGCCCGGTAGTGATTGTGGGCGGCGAGCTGACTATGCCTTCCCTAGACCTGGTATTCAACGAGAACGCAGGCTTTTACGAGGCTCCGTTCCAACTGAAGGCCAACGGCGGTCTCTTTCTCATTGACGACTTTGGCCGCCAGCAAGTGAGCCCACAGGCTTTACTCAACCGCTGGATTGTGCCCCTGGAAAAAAGCATTGACTATCTGACCTTGAAGACAGGCAAGAAGCTGCAGGTGCCGTTTGAGCTCTTCCTGGTGCTGTCAACCAACTTGAACCCGGAAGACCTGATAGACGATGCTTTCTTGCGGCGCATACAGAACAAGCTGAGCGTGCCCGACCCTACAGGCCAGCAGTTCCTCGACATATTCGTTGGGCAGTGCAAGATGATGGGCGTCCTATTCGACCAGAACACCTTCAATCACCTTGTGACCAAACATTATCTCGAAATGAAACGCCCATTCCGTGCATCCCATCCGCGTGACCTGTTGCGGCAGCTCATTGGGATCGCCCGCTATCGCAACATCGCGCCCGAAATGACACCTCAATTGATTGATGCAGCGTGTAGTACCTATTTCGTGAATGCGAAGCGGAGATGAAAGGGGTCGGTAGACGACCGACGACCAACGACCAATAATAACTGACAACTGACAACTCACAATTGGCAGAAGGAAAGCGATGGACAGAATAGACGAAAACGGCAAGATATTTACCGAGCGCGTGCGCAAAACCCGTGTAGAGGTCAGGATCGTGACTGTGCAGGGGGAGGTACACGGGTATATGCACCTGGTCGGGGACCAGCGGGTGAGAGATCTGTTGAATGACCAATCCGAGCAATTTATAGCCGTGACAGATGTCTCCATGAAGATTCAGGGCACGCTGGAACGAGTGACAACCGATTTCATAGCTCTAAACAAGAGGCATATAGTGTCCGTGGTGCCGATGGACGAAGATAAAGTAAAGCGCCGGCAGTTCGAGGAGTTTTATATGCCGGGGAGTGGACGATGAGGGTTGCCTTAGTCGGCGGTTGCCAGTTGTCAGTAGACGGACGACCGACTACCGCTGAAACGTGAAACGTGAAACGTAAATAAGCAGTAAGCAGTAAGCAGTACCCGGTCGCTCGTCTACTGACAACTGACAACTGACAACTGACAACTCTGGTCAGACAAAGGAAGACAATGACATTCAACAACATGGAGGGGCGAATACCCGGTCAAGGCCCGCAGGTGAGTAATAACGGCTACGGGCAGAACAACGGCCACAATAACGGGAACGGGCAAATGCCCAGCCCTTTCAGCCCCGCCGGGCCGGATATGGGGATCGATGCAGTACTGAAGCCGTTGATTGACGGCAGCTTCGCGCAGGGCAACAGTATGCCCGCAAACGCAACTGCAGCCCAGCAGGGTAACTCAGGACCCGGCACCACACCTCTCCCTGCGCCCGGCACAGCGCCTTTGCCTGGAGTACGACCTAACCTCCAGGTCCCGCCTGCGCTGATTCACGCGCTGGTACAGCGCATCCAGTCAGGCTTTCCCCAGAATGTCAGCCTAGAAAAAACTCCCGAAATAGAGCAGATGCTGGCCGGACGTTTCATGACTGCCCTCTCGCAGGTGCCGGGAGCAATCCCGCAGGGCGGGCACGAGGCGCTCTTCCGGGCGGTGATGGACGATATACTCGGCCTTGGGCCGCTTGAATCGCTCCTCAAAGACGAGACTATCTCAGAAATCATGGTAAACGGCCCGGACCAGGTGTGGGTCGAGCGCAAAGGGCAAGTCGTCGAGAGTGGCGTCACCTTCCAGAATGAAGACCACGTGATGCGTATCGCCCAGCGCATCGTCGCGCCTCTGGGCCGTCGCATTGACCGCAAGTGGCCGATGGTGGACGCTCGCCTGCCGGATGGCTCGCGTGTGAACATTATCGCCCCACCGTGCGCACTCCAGGGCACGACCATCACGATCCGCAAGTTCTTCAAGTCCCCTCTCACAGTGAAGAACCTCATCGAATACGGCACGATCAGTCCGAAGATGGCCGATTTCCTGCGCGCCTGCGTGCTAGGCCGCCTTAATTTGGTGGTGTCCGGAGGCACCGGCTCAGGCAAGACCACCCTGCTTAATGTGCTCTCCTCCTTCATTCCGGAAGGCGAGCGCATCGTAACAATAGAGGACTCGGCGGAATTGCGCCTTAACCAGCGCCATGTTGTATCCCTCGAAGCGCGCCCCGCCGACGTGGACGGCGCGGGAGCCGTCACTATTCGCCACCTTGTGACCAACGCCCTGCGTATGCGCCCCGAGCGAATCATTGTAGGTGAGGTGCGCTCAGGCGAGGCGCTCGACATGCTCCAGGCCATGAACACGGGCCACGACGGCTCGCTCACCACCCTCCATGCCAATACGCCCCGCGATGCCCTCTCCCGCCTCGAAACTATGGTGATGATGTCGGGCATGGATCTGCCTATCCGCGTGATCCGCGAGCAGTCCGCTTCCGCAATAGACCTGATCGTACAGCAGGCGCGCCTCCGCGACGGCTCTCGCAAGGTGGTCTATATCACCGAAGTACAGGGCATGGAAGGCGACACTATCGTGCTGCAAGACATCTTCCGCTGGCGCGAATACGGCAACGATGAGAATGGCAAGGTCAAGGGCGAGCTGCTCGCGACCGGCCTTGTCCCCAAGTTCATCTCCCGCCTTGAGGACCGCGGTCTGAAGATAGATAGGGAGCTATTCTCGCCTAGGTAACTGCCGGCGAGAATCCAGAAGGGACTGTTGGCGAACAGTCCCTTCTGGATTCTTGGCTCAAAATAGTGTGATCACAGCAAGATCCCTGAACTCGTCACGATACTTCTCGTCAACCATATTGACGAACCATGTCTGGATAGCGCTTCCACGCACCCCACGTCTGGAAGAGGAAATCCTTCAAGATAAAGTTCCGTTGCTTCCCTCAGATTCTCCACCGCTTCGTCAAAAGTACGCCCCTGGCTCACAGTGTCTATTTCAGGGCACTCACCTACATATAGATCGCCTTCTTTATGAATCACAGCGGTGAATGTTCTCGTAGTCGTAGCGTAAGTCCACAGAAATTAAGGCAAAACTACTCAATATGCCAAGTATAGCATCAGCCGCTCCAATTCCGGGACGAAACATGATACAATATCCCCCACAATACTCATTTGGCCTGAACGATGCTGGGGACGTAATCTGCCTTCGTCTTTGGCCCTCCGTCGTTCGTCATATAAGAGGGAGTGGAGAGCTATGTCTGTGCCTGTAGCTACACAGGGAGTGACGGTTGCCGAAAGCCTGGGCCTGGCGACCGACGAAGCCGGGGGCCTCACACAGCAGGAGGTGGCCGATAGGATCGCCAAAGGGCAGGTGAACGAAGCGCCCGGCGGCACCAATCGTTCCTACCTCGACATCATCAAACAGAACGTCTTTACGTTCATCAATATCATGCTTTTCGTGATCGGCATCGCGCTGATGATCCTGGGCCGCTTCGATGACGCGCTCATAACGGTGGGCGTAGTGCTGATAAACGTGGTAGTGGGTGTAGTGCAGGAGGCGCGAGCCAAGCAGAAGCTCGACAAAATAGCCCTCCTCACCCGGCCCAGGGCCACCGTGTTGCGCGGCGGTCAGGAGCAGACCCTTGACCCCAGCCAGATTGTGCTCGACGACATCCTGGTGATCCACCCTGGCGACCAGGTAGTGGTGGACGGAATTGTGGTGGGCGACGGAAAGATAGATGCCGACGAATCTCTCCTCACCGGCGAATCTGATCTCGTCCCCAAAGCTGTAGGAGACCAGGTCTTTTCGGGCAGCTTTTGCGTGAACGGCACCGTCAAGTACAGGGCCACTAAAGTGGGAGCGCAGAGCTTCGCAAACCAGTTGACCGCGGGCGCGAGGTCGTTCCGGCAGGTGAAGACACCACTGCAAAGCGATGTCGACTTCGTTATCAGGATACTGGTGGTGCTGGTGACGCTGCTCGGCCTGATGCTCATTACAGCTTTCCTTCGGGAGGCAAGAACTCTTTTGGAAAGCGTGCAGGCGTCGGCGGTGATCGTGGGGCTGGTGCCTCAGGGCCTCTTCTTCATGATAACGGTGGCTTACGCGGTGGGTGCGGTCAGGATGTCGGGCAAAGGCGCGCTCATCCAGCAATCGAACGCGGTGGAATCGCTCAGCAACGTGAAGGTGCTCTGCATGGACAAGACGGGCACGCTCACCACCAACTCTATCAAGTTCAGCTCCATACACCCTCTGACGGTCGAACAGGAGAAGATGGAGGAGATCCTGGGCGACTACGCCACCAATACGACCGCACCCAACAAGACCTCAGCTGCTATTGGGGAAGCGTTCAAAGGAACGCCGCTAAAAGTGGCCGAAGAGGTGCCCTTCTCGTCGGCCTGGAAGTGGAGCGGCATCTCGTTCGACGATCCCGGCCTCAAAGGCACCTATATTCTGGGCGCGCCTGAGATGCTACAGCCCGGCCTTGCGCCCAGATGCGGATATCAACACCAAACAGATGGACGATTGGGCTGACCAGGGCCTGCGTGTGCTCCTCTTCACCTATCTGCCCGACGTTGTGCCGATGCACGACGACAAAGGCAATCCAAAGCTGCCGTCCGGCCTGGTGCCGATGGGCTTACTCAGCTTCAGCGACATCCTGAGACCGGAAGCGCAAGCCACACTATCCGGCTTCAACAAGGCGGGAATACGTCTCAAGATCATCTCAGGCGACAACCCCAGCACCGTGACGGCTCTCGCGAAGCAGGCGGGCTTCGAGGGCGACATCCAGGCTGTATCCGGCATCGACCTGGCGACCATGACCGACACGGAGTTCGCCCAGCACGCCAACAACACTACAGTGTTCGGCAGGATCACCCCCCAGCAGAAAGAAAAGCTTGTGCAGTGCCTGAAGGACAGCGGCAATTACGTGGCGATGATCGGCGACGGCGTGAACGATGTGCTGTCGCTCAAGAAGGCGCACGTTGGTATCGCCATGCAGAGCGGCAGCCAGGCCACGCGGGGAGTGGCCGATATGGTGCTCCTGAACAACTCGTTCGGGGTGCTGCCGAGCGCGTTTATGGAGGGGCAGCGCATTATCAACGGCATGTACGACGTGGTGAGGCTACTGCTGTCACGCACGCTTTATCTGATCTTCCTCATCGTGGCGGCTTCGGTGATGCAACTGAATTTCCCTATATCGCCCAAGCATAGCTCTTTACTGGCGATACTGACCGTAGGTATCCCGACCGTCGCGCTGGTGGCCTGGGCGCGTCCAGGTAACCCGCCAGGCAGACTGATACACGCCATCACCCATTTCGTGGTACCTGCCTCGCTCACAATAGCCTTCATAGGCATCGAGACTTACCTGGGCTACGTGTCGGTCACCAACGACGTGCCCCTCGCCCAGACAGTGCTGACAACCATTCTGATGCTGTGCGGGCTCGTGCTGATACCATTCGTGGAGCCTCCCACCAAAGGCTGGGTCGGTGGCGACGATTTCAGCGGCGATCGGCGACCCACCATACTGGCGGGGATTATGCTTGCCATCTTCGTAGCGATCATGGCGGTGCCCTCCTTACGCAACCTCTTCGAGCTAGCAAACGCTTGGCATACAGGACATCGGTATAATCCTGGTGATTGTGACAGCCTGGGCCTTCGGCCTCCGCTTCATCTGGCGCGCCAAAGTGCTGGAGAGGCTGGCAGGGCAGGAATAGACGAATTGCGGATTGCGGATTGCGGATTAGCTGAGGGCGTTCTTAGGCTGAGGCGCACTCTGGTATGATGTTATTGTGGGGCATATGATTGAGATAAATGCTATGAAACAGAGATTTACGGCAAGCGTCTGGCAAGAAGGCGACTGGTATGTGGCACAATGCCTTGAGGTGGATGTCGCCAGCCAGGGCCAAACGGAAGAAGAGGCGCTCAAGAACCTTGAGGAAGCCCTGGAGCTCCATTTCGAGCCTCCGGTCGCCATGATCACTCCACGCGTGCGAACAGTTGAGGTAGAGATCGGTGCCGCTTAGACCGCTTTTCATACCGGGAGATAAAGCGGAAACTGGAAGCGGCAGGCTTCCGAGAAATCAGCCAATGGGGAGTCATGTCAAGTTCTCGAAAGAGACCGAAGTCGGCCGATGGACTGCCACTGTTCCAAAGCATAGAGAGGTTACAGTCGGGACAATTAGAAGCATATTGCGCCAGGCGGACATAAGCCCCGAGGAGTTCGAAGCGCTATGAAACCCCAGCCCTGGAAAACTCTCTCGACCCGCGAGGTCTACAAGAACAACTGGATACGAGTGCGCGAGGACATCGCCGAGATGCCCGGCGAGCGCACCACGGTTTACGGCGTCTGCGAGATGGGGCAATGCGTGGGGGTTCTGCCTTTTATCTCCGAGCACGAAGTGGTGATGGTGCGCCAGTACCGCTATATCCAACAGGAGAGCCACCGTTGGGAGATGCCTACCGGCGGGATGCACGTGGGTGAAACGCCGGAAGAGGCCGCCCAACGCGAGCTTGCCGAGGAGGTCGGCTACCGGGCAGGCTCCCTCGAATTGATAAACACCCACTACACCTCGAAATCAGTGTGCGACGAGACAGCCCACATCTTCATTGGCCGCGACCTGACTGTCGTGAAGAGCATGCCCGACGAAACGGAGTTCCTGGAAGTGGCGATTATGCCGTTTGATGAGGTGCTGGAAATGGTCGTACGCGGCGATATCAGGGACGCCATGACCATTATCGCTGTATTGTTCGCATCACGAGTGCGAGAGAAGATCTAACGTCGATAATGAACCATAGCTCACCGCAGAGGGAGTTCGCGGCCCAGAGGGCACCCGCTCATGAGCGCAGAGTTACGCAGAATTGATTTAAGGTTTGGAGTAATGGAAACCATAAGAATCTCTGCGTAACTCTGCGCTCTCTGCGCCTCTGCGGTGAGTTAAGCGCAGTCACCGAGCCCTAATACCGACTCGGAGGCGACTATTTGGGATCGCCCAGGCCGCCGAGCACATCGAGGATTGTGGGCAAGCAATAGTCCGCCATCTCCTCCTAAATCTGCGACGTGTTGAAGCGAAGCAGTCGCCAGCCTTCCGTCTCTAGCGCGTTGTCGCGACGGTTGTCTGCGGCTATGCGCCTGGGGTCGGAGTGCCACCGGTCGCCGTCGGTTTCGACGTTGAGCCTGCCGTTTGCGCGGTAAAAAGCGAAGTCCAGCGCATAGCGTCTGCGCTTCAATGTGATGAAATCCTGGCGCTCGGCGCTGAGCTGCAATTGCTTTAGTTCCGTCCAGAGGTGGTCTTCCAGCGGGCTATCGTCCCAAAGGTCGTTGATTTCCTCCGCTACCCAGAACTTCTGCCATGTCGTGGGGATGAAGGTAACGCGCCGGAAGCGCCGGCTTATTATTGGGCGAGGCAAGATCTGCAGTGGGCTGAGGATCATCTGGTAGTACCAGCCCTCGGCTTTCCTGTCGTTCGTCTCGTTTGGGAAAAGCTGACGCCGCTGCACCGTTCGCACGTCATGCACATGCGCGAAGTATCGCACCGAAAAGGCTTCCTCGCCGAAGACCTGGGTCTGGTAGAACGCCAGCCAGCGCGGCGGCCAGTGGTGCTTGCCCCATTTGTGGGCCATATCGATGGGAATCCTGTACCAATGCTCGTCGCGAGCCAGCTTGAAGTCCCGCTGGTTATTCATGATAGCGACTAATACGCTGTCTTCAGTGCTCATGGCTACCCCGAAGTCTCACATCTTGAGAGACACCACAGCAGGCGCGGCCAGTGCGCCATCAGCCCCAATCGACGCGCAAAGAACCCTGTGATTGTTGGTATCGGCCACATACAAGCGCGGCTTTTCCGGGTGGTCCCACACCGATAGGCCGCCCGGCTCATAAAGGTCGGTGGAGTTGCCGGAGCCAAGCACGGTGTGGCACTCTTTCGTGGCCAGGTCGAGACGCTTAATCTTGTTGTTGTAGGTGTCGGCTATATATATCGCGCCTTCGTGGTAGGCCACGCCCAGGCAGTGTTGCAGGCGTACCTCCAGCCCTTTGCCGTCCCGGTCGCCGAATTCGAAGAGGCCGGAGCCGAGCAAAGTCTGGGTATAGCCGTCAGGCGAGAAATCCGCGGCCCGCACAGCGCTGGATTCGCTGTCGGCGAAGAAGAGACGCTGCTCGTCCGTAGTGAGGCCGCTCGGCTGGGCCAGGGTGGCGCGTGGGTTGGGGCCGTCGTCTATGTTCTCGCGCCCGCTGCCCGCAAACGGCTCGACCTTCCCTGTGCTGAGCACCATTCGCCAGATCTGATGGGTGCCCGCCATGGCTATATATAGGTAGTTGTCGCTTTCGAGCAGGTCCCATGGCGAGTTAAGCTCGGCCTCGGTGCCCACCCCGCCGGCGCGCGAATTCCCTTGCTCGCCTGTGCCCGCAATCGTCTTCAGTCTACCCGCCGCGAGATCGGCGGCGCGGATGGAGTGGTTTTCATTGTCAGCAATAAAAAGTCTATTCTCCTGCAAGGCGAGGCCTTCGGGGTGGTTGAGGGACGCATCTGCGAAAGAGCCATCTTTGAAGCCCCGGTCACCGCTGCCTATTATCTTCGCGATAGTGGCCGAGGTCCCATCTTCCGACAATTCGGCCACCAGCACGCGATTGTTAGCTGTATCTGCAATGAACAGCCGGTTGCCGGCGGCATCTGCGAGCACTTTGCCGGGGAAACGAAGGGGAGAGTCGCTTGTGGGCGCGGGGTCGACAGGGAACGTGAGCGGTTCGGCGGTCATGAGCCCTTCGGATTTATATGCCTGCACCGCTGTGCCGATTATCTGGTCGAAGCTCTCGAACGTGAATTCGCCGGCATGCTGGCCAATGTACTGCCCGTCGGGGCTGACCAACACCACAGTGGGCCACGCTTGCACGTTATATGCTCGCCAGGTGCGGAACTGGCGATCGTTGACCACCGGGTGGCCAATCCCAAGCCTCTGAGTGGCGGTTCGAACATTGGCGGTCTCGCGCTCGGCGATGAACTTGCCCGCGTGCACACCGATCACGACCAGGTCGCTGCTGTATTTCTCTTCAAGCCGGTGAACTACCGGCAGTATATGCATACAGTTGATTCAACCATACGTCCAGAAATCGAGCAGCACCAGCTTGCCACGCAAATCACCCAAAGTGAGGGCCTTTCCCCCCGTATTTATCCAATCAAGCCCCTGCGGAAATGGCTGTGCAGGGTAAGCGCCCATGGTGTTGTTAGCCATGTTGTAACCTCCTTGAAGCAGCACTGACACCCTCAACCAGCTAATTAGGAAATAGAGGCTTTTGGGGACACCCAAGCCCCGGCAGGGAGATCCCTGCACCCCTCTCCCCCAACTTATGAGACTGGAGAGATTTTGGGGACACCCCAAACCCCGGCAGGGCGCTCCCCTGCACCTCCTCTCCAACTTCATGAATTACACCCAGCGGAAATTGCCCTCTATGAGTCCCTGCCCCTTGCCCCTAGCGCTCCCACCAGCCTGGGGAGCGACACGCTGTAGCGGTATTGAACGGACATATGGCCGTCATCGAACTCTTCGTGGTCGTGTTTGATATCTAACTGGGACAGCTTGCGCGACATGATGCGCGCGCCGAACTGGAGGTGGAACTCGTCGCGGATGCCGCAATCGAGGTAGATATAGCGAAGGCGGCGCAGGTTGTCGGCGTACTTATCCACGACCACTACAGGATCAAATTCGAGCCAGCGCGCCCACACATCGTCCTTCTGCTCGCAGGTATAGAGGTCGAAAGGAAGGGCGACGCCCATGAAGCCGGTCGGGTCGGGTGAATAGCAAGCGGCCATGGCAAAAGTATTCAGGCCGGTGAAATCGTCCTTAGTCTTTTTCTCACGAGACTTGAAGCCCGCCCACCACGCTTCCAGGCCGCCTGCGCGGTTGATGACGTTGCAGACGTTAGGGAAATCCACCTTATAGCAAAGGTCGAAGTACATATCACCACTGTGGCAGGCGAGCGCGCCGAACACATCGGGGTGCTTCATACCAAGCATGATCGCGCCATAGCCGCCGCTCGACTTGCCGAATACGGCTCGGCCTTCCGGCGCGGCAATAGTGCGAAAGTTGGCGTCTACAAAAGGCACGACCTCATCGATTAGATAGTCTTCATACCGGCCAACGGCATCGGAGTTGACATACTGGCTGCCACCAAACTTTGTGAAGCAATCCGGTAGGGCCACAATGGCGTGAGGCATTCCCCCGGCGTAAAGCCGCTCAAGGCGGGCCGGCATATTGGGCTGCCAGGGATCTACGTTGAGCATCTGGAAGCCACTCCCCGTGAAGCCGGTCAAGCCCACCAGAAGCGGGTACCTGCGCGAAGATGATGGGTCGTAACCGGGAGGCAATATTACCGGCATCTGCCGCTCGACCGGATCGCCCAGTGGATTATTCCGCAATTTCTCGCCCGGCACAGTAACCAGTTGCACGCTAACAGCTTCGCTCATAGCATCTCCTATTTTTCGGTATGAGGTCATTATAACAGTTGTCAGTTGGTGACCAAGTTGTCAGTGTGTGACCAAGTTGTCAGTTGTCAGTTGTCAGTTGTCAGTAGACGGACGACCGGTGATCGGTGACCAGTGGTAAGCAGTAGCAAGCGGTCTACTGACAACTGACAACTGACAACTGACAACCACGTCCCATTGACCCCCGCGGCGTGCCTGTGCTACAATCCTTCTGCCTGAGCACAATTATAGAACGTCGCAAAAGTGTGGCACCCTCCTGATATTCTGACTCAACCGGACAAATCGGCATCCATTCCCCCGACCATATGCTGTTTGATTGCCATGAAATCGAGGTCTGCATTGTCCGCTCAGGGTGACAAGGCTGATAGCGGTTTATTACCCTAGAAATTAAGCAAGCCCCTATTCGGCCTAATAGCAAGAGAGGAGAACGACCGTCATGAAACGCGCAATTATCGCCCTGGCTATGCTCATGATCGCGTTGGCGAGTATTGGGGTGGCGGCGGCAAGCTACCCGGCTGCTATCGCGGGAGATACGTCGGGTAATCAAGCCCCGCACAAACTGACCGGTTATGCAGGCAAAATCATTGCCGTGAAACCACCGGGTGATTGGACGCTTGGCGGCCCCGTGGGCAGCGGGGCGGCTCCCGTCCCTTATTTGCCGCTCACCCTACCCGTGTTTGGCACCGACGTGCATATCGCGGCCAGCAATGAGACCTTCATGGCCTCCGATCCCACTAACCCACTCTACTTTATCTCAGGATCAAACGCCGTATCTCGCGATTTCTCCAGCAATGGGGGGCAAACCTGGACGGTCACCAGCCCTTCCGGCATCGGAGACCCGGTAGGCACATACGATGATGCGGGGAATGCATATTTCGGCCAGTTATCCACCGGCACCTGCCCCGACCCGGCTGAGGTCTCCCGATCGGCTAACGGCGGCCAGACCTGGGGCAGCCAGGTGAACGCCCTCAGCGACGCCTCACCTAACGACCACTTCATCGACAAGCCCTGGATGGCAGCCGACATCGCCGCAGGCAGCGCCTACCACGGGCGAATATATGTCACCGGGACCTCATTTTATGCGCCCGGCTGCAACCTGGGAGCCTACGTCAACGACCGTGAAGTGATCGCCCACTCGGATAACCAGGGAGCGACCTGGAGCGCATCAGCTACTCTCAGCGATGCATCGCATGACCAGGACCAATTCACCAATCCAACCGTGGCGAGCGACGGCACGCTCTATGTCTCCTACCAGTATCAGAACTGCACATATAACTGCACCAGCAGCATCCCCATGGTGCAGCTTCTAACGAAATCTACGGATGGCGGAGTTACTTTCAGCCCCAGTATAACTATTACGGGCCAGGTGATCACTCCAACCGGCGCTTTCACCGGTGGTTACCAGTATCTCTATGCGGGTAGTACCACCAACGGCTTCCGCCACAACGACCAGGCCATCATCGGCGTCTCGCCCACCAATCCCCAGCACGTTTACGCAGTCTGGACAGATGGGCGCTTCGAGAGCACGTTCGTCTACCAGGGTATCACCGGCCATCACGCCGACATTGTCTTCTCGCACAGCACAGACGGTGGCAACACCTGGAGCCCCGTCGCCAAGATCAACGACGACAATGTGCAGGGCAAAGACCAGTTCTTTCCCTGGATGACGGTAGGCAATGACGGCACGATCCACGTCTCCTGGATGGACCGCCGCGAAGCTGCTGTCGACGGTTTCCCGTATCGCGAATACTACAGCCAGTCTACCGACGAAGGCCAGACATGGTCGGTAAACCAGCCGGTGGGCGATGTGACCAATACCCCCAGCGGCTTCATAGGTGACTACTCAGGCATCGCCGTGAGCTCCGACAACAGCCGCGTTCTGCCGGTCTGGACCGACCAGCGTTCGGGTCAGGGCATTTATACCGACGCCGGCCTGATAAGTGGCGGCGGCACGGCCACACCCACGAACATCCCGACGAGCACAGCCACTGTGCCGATAGCTACCAACACGCCTACGACCGTACCGCCTACCACTTGCCCCACCACGGCTCCTACCCAGACGCCTGGGCCTAGCAGTACCACAGCTCCCAGCAATACCCCCGCACCTACCCAGACTCCAGGCGGCAATACAGCCACTCCTGTGCCCAGTAACACGCCCACGAACATACCCACCATAGCCATTGATCCCACCCCACCCCAGGCTACCTCTATGCCAACCTCGACACCCACAGCTACCTCCACACCAGGCGTACCCACAGCTACCCCTACAGCCTGCACCCTCACCTTCACGGATGTGCCCGTCGGCTCAACATTCTATCCCTTCATTCGCTGCCTGGCTTGCAAGGGGATCATCAACGGCTACCCTGATGGCACCTTCAAGCCTGGCAATAACGTCACCAGGGGCCAGTTGTCCAAGATAGTCTCCAACTCTGCCGGCTTCTCTGACAACCAGACCACCCAGATGTTCCAGGACGTGCCGGTCGGCTCTACCTTCTACCAGTACATAGGTAGGCTGGCTTCGCGTGGGTTCATCAACGGGTATCCATGCGGTGCGCCACCGGCTGGCCATGCGTACCACCAGGCAACCTACCCTACTTCCTGCCCAACGCTAACTCCACAAGGGGACAGATCTCGAAGATAGTCTCTAACGCTAGAGGCTTCAATGAGACACCCTCGGGCCAGCAGTTCCAGGATGTACGCCCGATCCAGTCCATTCTACGCATACATCTACCGCTTGGTACTGCACCAGGTGATGTCGGGGTACCCATGCGGTACACCACCGGCAGGGCCAGTGTGTACCACCCTCCAACCGGCCATACTTCCTGCCATCAAATAACGCTACGAGGGGACAGACGTCGAAGATCGTGTCCAACACTTTCTTCCCTGACTGCAATCCTCCTGAGGCTGCCAGACAGTAGCCGAGGTAAGAGAGGAAAGACGAAGGACGAAGGCTAACTACCTTCGTCCTTCGTCTTTCGTCTCCAGGTTTACGTTTGACAGTGTCGTGCGCATCACGTATAATGGCATTTATGTTGGCTTATTATGCCGTGTAGATTGAGGCTATAGGAGAAAACCAGAGCAATGGTAAAGCGAACGTACCAACCGAAGCGAATCCCGCGCAAGCGCGAGCATGGATTCCTGTCTCGAATGCGCACCAAGGGTGGCCGCAGGGTAGTCTCCGCACGGCGCGCCAAGGGCCGCTGGAAACTCACCGTCAGCGACCAGCCGAAGGGCGTCAGCTAGCCAATTGCGGATTGCGGATTGCGGATTGCGGATTTTGAACACTTCAATCCGCAATCGGCAATCCGCAATCCGCAATTATGAAGACGCTGAAGAACAGCGCGCAGTTTGAGCGGGTGAGGCGAGAGGGACGCACCTGGGGCGGGGGATTGCTGGTATTGAACGCGGCGCGCAATGGCGATGATCTTGTGCGATGCGGGTTTATCACGGGGAAAAAGATCGGCAAGGCCGTACAGCGCAACCGGGCAAGACGGTTGATTCGCGAAGCGGTGAGAAAGAGGCTTCCGGATATCGGGTCCGGCTGGGACCTGGTGTGGATAGCAAGAGCGCCTGTAGCAGGTGCAACTTATCAGGCAGTTCGCGAGGTCGTGGATGACCTTTTGCGGCGAAGCCGGGTAGTTGCGCCGGTTACGCCGAGTAATTTACAATCTCCTCCCAAAACCGCAACACCTGACGCGCAATCGCGTATAATAGATGTAGCGGGCAGCCAGACTGAAGTTGCCGCGCCCACCGTGGGCATGGCACGTAAAGAGCGATCCGTTCCCCGGCGATAATATGCTTAGAAAACCTGTTTTATGGCTGATCCGTGGTTACCAGCACACCCTTGCGAGGGCATTGCCCCCCGATACCTGCCGCTTTTATCCCACATGCTCGCACTACGGGTACGAGGCCATCGAAAAGTATGGCGTTATCAAGGGCGGCTCTATGGCTGTATGGCGTGTGATGCGTTGCAACCCCTGGAACAAGGGCGGGTTTGACCCGGTACCATGATTAATTAGGCCTCACATGGAGATTTAATTTGGATTCTATCTTTGGACTTTTCGGTGATGTTTGGAATGTGCTCTGGCAGACGCTCTTCAACGTGCTGGTGGCCATCAACTCGGTCGTGCACATTCCCGCCTTAGCCATCATCATCTTCACGATCCTTGTGAGGCTCCTTGTGGTGCCGCTTACGATGAAATCGTTGCGGTCCAACAGGGCTATGCAGCAGATTCAACCGCTGCTCAAAGAAATCCAGCGCAAACATAAGGACGACCGGGCCAAACAGCAGGAAGAGCAGATGAAGCTCTACCAGCAGTATGGCATCAACCCCGCTGCCGGCTGTCTGCCTATGGTAGTGCAGCTACCGGTCTTCTTCGCCCTTTATAGCGCGCTCAGATTCGTACTGGCCTTGCATTTTGCTCCGGGTGCCACCCCTGCCCTCGCAGCCCTGCATACTTCCGATATGGCGCAGTTGCAGTCGATATTGTGGGTGAAAGACTGGGCTCAATTCGCCAACTTCTCCGGGCCATTCCTCTGGCTCCCGAACCTGGCGAACTCCGACCCGTTCTATATAATGCCTGTGATATCGGCCGTCGCCCAGTTCTTCCAGAACAGGATGGCAATGCCGAGACGAGACCCCAACCAGCCTCAGGACAGCCAGCAGAAGATGATGAACGGCATAATGCAATTCATGCCGCTTTACATCCTTTTCATTTCGATCGGTTTCCCGGCAGGCAACGTTATATACTGGGCTTTCTCCAGCATTTTCGGGGCGACACAGCAGTATTTCATCACAGGCTTCGGCAGTCTTCCCGATTTCCCCGGCTTCGGCTGGCTACCTCGTAAAGCCATCGTTACACCGCAGTTGCCTCCGCCCAGGCCGGCGGGAGAGGCTCCAAAGAAAGGCCTGATGGGCAAAATGATGGACAGGGCTTTGCAAGCTCAGGAGGCGCAGAAAGCCTCCCAGGGAGAGGATAGCGCGCCGGAAGGCGGCACGCCAACGCGGGACCTGGGCCAGGCCACGAAGCCAATAAACAGCAGCAGGACGAGGCCCGAGCGCACACGCGACGGTACCAGCACTGCCCGCGTCAGAAGCAAGGCGAGCGAGCAGCATATTCATGTGGTTTCCACCGATACCGTGAAATATGCCTCCGACATAAGATTGAGAGGCAGTAACGGCAACGGCAACGGCAACGGCTAATGGCAACGGCACTAATGGCAACGGCTACGCAAGCATGAACGGCAAAACAACGCAGTTGCCGTCTAAGAGGCGGAATAAGAAGTAAGTACGAAGTACCAAGTACCAAGTACCAAATGCCCAGTGCAAAGTGAACGATCCATACGAAGTACTCGGTACTCGGTACTTCGTACTCGATAGAGGAGGAAGGTTTTGCGACAGGTTGATATTCAGGCACGCAGCGTTGAGGAAGCTGTGAGGCTGGCGTTGGAGCAATTGGGTCGCACGCGGGACCAGGTAAAAGTAGAGGTATTGGCGACGGATCCAGGCGGCGACGAAGTGCTGGTAAGGGTAACTACCCAGGATACAGGGGCTGCGCAACCTCAAGAGGAAGTATCTCCCAGGGGCCGTAACAGACCACAGGGAGGCTACGGACGACCTCAAGGCCAGGGCGGACGGGTACCACCATCGGCAGGCGGTGACACCGAGCGCGGGCAAGCCGGATTTCAGAGACGGCAACCGCACCGACTACATGGAGCGCCCCCCGAGAGGCGGAGCACGCTTCGATAGGCCGCCTCTTCGCGAGCGTATGCCCGTGCCTGAGCGGCCGGTAATGGAAGATGAGCTTGACGAGGACGATAACCGCGGCAACCGCATTGAGGAAAGCGAAAGTGTGGGCGGCGGTGTGGTGCTCGACAAGTCGCTCCAGCCGGGCGAAGGAGAAGCTGCCACACCTCAGGACGCCGTAGCGCCTATAGCGGCCGAGATTTTGCAGACCATTCTGAACGCTATGAAGCTGCGCGGGCGCATAGTTCGCCGCGAGCCCTCGGAAGAAGGGGAAGCAGCATTCGCGGACGACAGCGATTCGCTGGTGCTAAACGTGGTTGGGCTTAATGAGCGGGACCAGAGCAACCTGATAGGAAGGCGCGGCGAGACGCTAGACTCGTTGCAATTCCTGCTGAACCTCATACTGGGCCGCAAGGTCGACCTGTGGGCCAGGGTGGTAGTGGACGTCGAGGGCTATAGGCTGCGCCGCAAGCTCGCGCTGATGAACCTCGCCCGCCGCACAGCAGACCAGGTGCAAACGCGCAAGCAGGCCATCCCACTCGAAGCTATGCCTGCCTACGAGCGTCGCATCATCCACATGACCCTTTCCGAGCACCCCGATGTCACCACCGAGTTGACAGGCGCGGAGCCTGAGCGCAGGGTGGTCGTGCTGCCCAAGTAAAAGTCCCACACTAACAATTGTAAGAGAAAGCAAAGAGGTCGCCTGAGGCGACCTCTTTGCTTTCCCAAAATAAAGAAACCCGTGATACGGTAGCTACCACTTGATGTGGTCTTCGTATTTCCTTGCCCGCAGTTTGCGGACAGAGCGTCTGAGCCAAACACCCAGCAATATGAAGACGACTCCGATACCGGAAACCCAGGCCAGTGATGCCAGGAACTGGCCCGACGCACCTGTAGTGGGCATACCCCCAACTGTCAAGGCAGGCGTAGGTGTGGGTTGAGCCTGTGAGCCGCCCGACGCCGGGTTTACATCGGATAGGAGCGGCGTGGGCGTATCGGTGGGCGCGATTGGCATATTAGCCGGCTGATTTGTGGATGTAGGCGACATGGGCACAAGTGTGGGAGTTGAAGGATCAGCCGGACCACTAGTAGGCGGGTCAGAAGGGGTATTGAGAGGTGGGTCGGCGGGTGTATCGATGGAGGTGGGCGTGGACGGATCTGCCGGCAGCGGCATGGAAGTAGAAGTCGGCGCAGTGGTGGGCGTAGTACCGGATGGGCCGGGTGGTGGACCTGTTGGCCGCTCTGTCGGCCGCTCTGTTGGCCGGCGCCGGACTGGTGTTGGGGTGTGGACGATTGGCAGAGGCGTACCTGTGGTCGGGGGCAAGTGAGTAGGTGTGCTGGAAGGTATGCTGGAAGGTGTGCGCGTAATGGTATTGCTGGGAGCAGGCGTGTTTGTGGGAGCCAAGCGAATAGGTGTATGCGTTGGTGTAGGCGTGTGCGTTGATACTGGTTCTGTGCGCGTGCTGGTTGGAGTTAGCGGATGGGGTGTATTGGTGCGTGTGCTGGTGGGTGTGTTACTGGGTGTGTAGGGTCCGGTGGTTGGCGTGCTAGTGGAGGTCGCTGTATTTGTGGACGTGTTGCTTGGTGAGATGGTCGAGGTACCAACAGGCACAATAGTGTGAGTCGGGGTATAAGTTGGCGTGTTAGTCGGAGTATCAGTTGATGTGCTAGACGGTGTATTCGTTGGTGTTACAGTCGGTGTGATTGGTGGGCGTGTTGGTGGGTGTGCTGGTACCGGTTGGAGTGTTAGTAGGTGTGCTCGTGGGGCTGTTGGTCGGTGTGTTAGTAGATGTACTAGTGTCGGTCGGTGTGCTGGTGTCGGTCGGTGTGCTCGTGGGGCTGTTGGTCGGTGTGTTAGTAGCCGTGTTAGAGGGCGTGTTAGTGTCGGTCGGTGTGTCGGTGGGCGTGTTAGTTGGCGTGTCGGTAGATGTATCGGTGGGCGTGCTCGTATTTGTCGGAGTATTACTCGGAGTATTTGTTGGCGTGTTGGTCGGTGTATCCGTTGGCGTGCTCGTTGGCGTGTCAGTAGGTGTATCCGTCGGGGTGTCGGTCGGCGTACTGGTCGGTGTGCTCGTTGGCGTGTTGGTAGATGTGCTAGTGTCGGTTGGTGTACTGGTCGATGTATTCGTGGGAGTATGAGTTGATGTACTGGTCGCAGTATCCGTTGGCGTATTAGTAGGTGTGCTTGTAGGGGTATCAGTAGGGGTATCAGTCGGTGTGTTTGTGGGTGTATCTGTTGGCGTGCTGGTGTTAGTCGGTGTGTTAGTCGGTGTGCTGCGTGTCAGTCGGCGTATCTGTTGGACTATTAGTTGGGGTATTGGTGGGCGTATTGGTGGGCGTATTGGTGGGCGTATTGGTGGGCGTATTGGTGGGCGTATTGGTGGGCGTATTGGTGGGCGTATCTGTTGGTGTGTTCGTGTTGAGTCGGTGTATTTGTTTGAGTATTGGTTGGGGTATTACTCGGAGTGTTAGTCGGGGTTGCCGTATTGGTGGAGGTGCTGGTCGGTGTGTCGCTGGGAGTATTAGTGACGGTGGGAGTATTCGTCAAGGTACTGGTAGCTGTGTTGATTGGAGTGCTGGTCGGGGTATTGGTCGGCGTGTTGGTCGGAGTATTGGTTGATGTATTCGTAGGAGTATTGGTCACGGTGTTAGTGGGCGTATAAGTAGGGGTGTTGGTAAATGTGGCGGTCGGGGTATCGGTCGGCGTGTTGGTAGGTTGAAGCCCGCAGGTAGCCGACGCGAACCCGGTTACGCCGTCGGGCCATTGTGCCGACACGTCTATCTGGTAGTAGTTTCCTGAGTAGTTATGAGAATAGCCGACGAAGGTATCAGTAGCATCGGGAGTTCCGCACATGCCATATAGGTATATATTCACCGTAGGCGGCCCGGTCCCCAGGTCGAGATTTACCGTGAAGCTGTGAGTGCATCCGCCAGGCGTACTACACGTCACATGAATAGCAGGAGGGATAGGAGTATCGGTAGGCGTGGGTGTAATTGTAGGTGTATTCGTCACAGTGGGGGTGCTCGTGCGTGTCGGCGTGCTTGTGCGGGTATTGGTAGGCGTGCGCGTGTTGCTGGCAGTGGAGGTAGGGGTAATTGTAGGTGTATTCGTCACAGTGGGGGTGCTCGTGCGGGTGGGAGTATCGCTTGGCGTGTTGGTGATGGTGGGAGTATTAGTGATCGTGCTGCTGGGGGTCTGAGTAGGTGTATTAGTGATAGTGGGAGTATTGGTTGCGGTGCCCGTGTTGGTGGCAGTGCCCGTGTTGGTGGGGGTGGGGGTAATGGTGGGCGTGTTGGTGACAGTACGGGTGGGAGTGGAGGTACGTGTGTTGGTGGGAGTACGTGTGTTGGTGGCAGTGCCTGTGTTGGTGGGGGTGTTGGTAACCGTGGGAGTGAGAGTTTGAGTTGGGGTGTTAGTAATCGTGGAGGTATTGGTAGCTGTGGGCGTGCTTGTGCGGCTGGGCGTATTGGTTGGTGTGTTAGTGATGGTTGGAGTATTAGTAATTGTAGGAGTGTTTGTGGGAGTACTGGTGGCCGTGTTGGTGGGCGTGTTGGTGGGGCGCGAGCCGCAGGTGGCTGAACCGAAGCCCTGAATGCCATCAGGCCATTCAGCCGAGGCGTCTACTCTCCAGTAATTACCGGAATAGCTGTTTGTATAACCTACAAAAGTATCTGTACTATTGCCGGTTCCACAGGAACCGTATAAAGTAACGTTTACTGTAGGCGGGCCGCCATGCCCGCCGGAGAGCGTTATGGTGTAGTTGTGAGAACATTGAGGGCCACCGTCGCATGAAACGAAAACACCTGCCGGCTCAGGGGTGTCGTGGGGGTGTCAGTTGGGGTGTCCAAGACCTTGGAATGCGGGGTGCCGGTGGGTAGATGTTTAGGAGAGGAAACAAACGAGGGTTCTGTAGGTGTTTTCGTCGGCCCAGCAAAGGTCCTGGCAGGAGCAACGGTCGGACGGACTGTGGTACGAGGGTTTGGTTCAGGTGTAGCCCGAGATCGGTCCTGGGCGTTCCCATTCGAGCCGATGGTTTTTCCGGTTACGTTCCAGGCATTCTCCGGAGGCGCGGCGGCTACAGCTGTATGCCGAGATGAATCTCCTCCTTCTGTTAATGCTATCTGGGAGGCCATTACTGCGATAAATGTGACCACAGCCAGGAAAGCCAGAAACAAGATGGGTCTCGCTTTGAGCGCTCGCAAATTGTTGTCTCCTTCGAACGTCCCCGGTTCCCATGGATCTAAATGGGTTATGGTGCATTTTGACGGCATGAAGTCAGGAGGAGCAGAAAAGGCAGGCAGCAATGTTCGGCCCCAACTAAACATAATCAGTCAGTTGATTAGATTATATGAGCGGTACCGTCCACGCCCAATGAGTATTTAGTCTGGTATGGTCCTAGTACTTCTACTTCCGGTGGGGGTTATAATAAGTGCATGGAAACCCGCCCCGATTACCTGGTGATAGGACATGTCTCAAAGGACCTGTTACCCGGCGGTGAGGGAGCGCGAGCAGGCGGCACGGCCACCTACTCCGCTATCACCGCACAGCGTCTCGGCTTGCAGGCGGCGATAGTGACCTCCATAGCGCCCGAGGACGAAGCACTATTGCGAGAGGCGCAAGAGGAGGGGGTGTGGATACGCGCCATACCTTCCGACCAGACCACAACCTTTCAAAATATGTACGATCAGGGCGGGCGGCGCACACAACTGCTCAATGGGCGAGCAAACGAAATCGAGTGGAGTGACATTCCGGTGGGATGGCGCGGAGCCGGAATAGTGCACCTGGGGCCTGTGGCCCAGGAATTGGCAGCAACTTTACCCTCGCATTTCCCGTACGGACTGCTTGGCGTCACACCGCAGGGCTGGCTGCGCTCCTGGGACGACGAGGGGCATGTCCGCCAGTCCGCATGGCCTGTCCCGAGAGCCCTGGAGGCGCTACCTCCCAACGCTTTCCTCATCCTGAGCATGGAAGACCTGGGCTACCAAACAGAGCTTGCGGATAGTTATGTCAAACTGGCTCCTCTGGTAGCGATAACGCAGGGATCAGGGGAGGCCCTACTCTACGGAGGCAAAGGCCGAAAGAAGGTTGCGATCCCGGCCTTTAATGCTGATATCTCCGACCTGACAGGCGCGGGCGATGTCTTTGCAACCGCTCTGCTGGTGCGCTATCATGAGACCGGTGACCCCGAGGAATTGGCCCGCTTCGCCCACGCCGCCGCCGCCTGCTCCATCGAAGGCCCCGGCACCAAGGCGATCCCGACCCGGCAGCGGGTGATGGAGAGACGTGAGGTGTGAAACGTAAGACGTGAAACGTAAGACGTAAGACGCGAAACGTAAGACGGAACCGCCAAGGTGCAAAGAGCGCAAAGGCTCGCCAAGGTTTTTATTGTTTCAGACTCTAATATCCTCTGTGATCTCTGAGTACTCTGTGGTCTCTGTGGTTCAAACCCACAAAACCTTCGTGCTCTTCGTGCCTTCGTGATCTTCGTGACTTAACCAATAAAAACCTTGGTGATCTTGGTGTCTTGGTGGTTCAAACCGTAAAAACCTTGGCGTCTTGGCGTTGAAGAAATAAGCAGTAAGCAGTAAGCATCATGTACGACGATACTATCGCGGCCATAGCCACACCACCCGGCGAGGGGGGGATCGGCACGATCAGGATCAGCGGCGCGCAGGCGGCGGAGATTTTGGCGCGCGTCTTTGTGCCTGCTTCCGGGAAGCCGCTGGCGGTTGAGGAAATCGAGTTGCATAAGCTGATCTTCGGGCTTGTGCGCGATCGCACGACGGGCGAGCGGGTGGACGAGGCGCTAGTGGTGTTGATGCGCGCTCCCCATTCTTATACGCGAGAGGACGTCGTGGAGATTGATTGCCATGGAGGCATAATGCCCGTGCAGAGGATGCTGGGCTTGTGCCTCCGGGAAGGGGCGCGCATGGCACAGCCCGGCGAGTTCACGTTGCGAGCGTTCCTGAACGGGCGGCTCGACCTTGCGCAAGCCGAGGCAGTGCTGGATGTGGTGCGGGCGCGCACGGGCGAGGGACTGCGGCTGGCGGTGGAGCAACTTGGAGGGGGAATATCGAGCCGGGTCAAAGGGACGAGAGCAAAGCTGCTGCACGCGCTGGCCCACCTTGAGGCGACGATAGATTTCCCGGAGGACGACGTGCCTCCCGCCGACGTGTCACCTGAATTGCTGGATGCTCTGGACGACCTTCGCGCCCTGATAGCCGGGGCGAGCGCCGGCATCGTTATGAGGCAGGGCGTGCGCACCGCTATCATCGGCAGACCGAACGTGGGCAAGTCGAGTCTGCTCAACGCCCTGCTGAGGACGGAGCGGGCTATTGTCACGCCGATTCCCGGCACCACGCGGGACACCCTGGAAGAGGTTGCCAACATACGCGGCGTGCCGCTGGTGCTGACCGATACCGCGGGCCTGCGGGCGGACGACGCCACCGACGACCCCATAGAGCGGATCGGTATGGACCGCACGCGCCGAGCGCTCAGCGACTTAGACCTCGCGCTGCTGGTGCTGGACGGCTCGAAAACGCTCAGCACGGAAGATATGGAGCTGATCAGGGAGATGAAAGAGCTTGCGCCGCCCATGTGGCTGGCCGTAGTGAACAAGAGTGATCTGCCCCAGGCGCTCAACCAGCGTACGTTGAAGGAAGTGTTGGGCAAGGTCGAGATCGTGGCGACTTCCGCGACGAAGTCGGGAGGCACGGATATGCTGGAAAAGAAGCTTGCAGAGCTGGTGTTGAGCGGCAAAGCAACGCCCGCGCCCGGCGAAGCCGTCGTCACGAGCGTGCGCCACCGCGACGCACTCCAAAGGGCGGAGAGCCACGTAATGGCCGCGCTCGATTCGGCCCGAGAGAACACGCCCGCAGCTTTCGTGGCCGTAGATTTGCACAGCGCGCTCAACGCCCTGGGCGAGATAACAGGCGAGACGGTGGGCGAGGATTTGCTGGACGAGATATTCCGCAATTTTTGCATCGGGAAGTAGAAGCATAACGAATTACGAGGTCGGCACTTGGAGACAGCACAGACGAGGCATCTCTGGGTTCGGAGGGTGGCGGTGCTATACCTGGTGGTGCAGGGGCTGGCGGTCGTTGCGTGGTGGGCGCTGTTACTGCTCCGCCCTGAGACCAGGCAGGATTTCACGGCTCCCGGCGCTCCTGATGCGACCTTGCTCGCTTTCATAGTGGGTGACCTGACGATTTACGCTGCAGGCTCGCTGGTAGCAGCTTACGGGTTGGCATACAGGCGCTCCTGGGGATGGGGCGCGCTCTGCATAAATGCGGGTGCCGGCGTTTATGCAGCCCTCTACGGACTGGCGCTGCCTCTGTTCAGCGGAGGCGTATGGATCGGGGCGCTGATGATGGCACCTGCGCTGCTTGTGCTGCCTGCACTGGTCTGGCTCCTTCGCCCGGAGAAAATAGAATGAGGCTCTTCAGCTCGGTCAGAGGGCGAACGGCGAGGCCAGCCGGCTTCGGCTGGAACATGACAAAGACGTTGACCCAGATGCTAGTTATGTGGGCCATCTTCTTCGGCCTGCTACCTGCGGGCATCTATTACCTGGAGGATAAGTCAGGGCTTGCACGCTACAGGTTCGGGTCGCCGGCCCGGCGGACTGGGGCTGTACTTCTGTTCCTCCTGGGTTGGCTGCTCGCCGAGACAAGTGCGCTATTTATGGTCGCTCGAGGGCATGGCACACCGCTGCCCGCCGATTGCCCACGAGAGCTCGTGGTAGCCGGGCCATACCGCTATGTGCGCAACCCTATGGCTATCGGCAGTTTCGCCCAGGGTGCGGCCGTGGGATTGTGGCTGGGCTCGCCGCTTGTGATAATATATGTGCTCGCCGGGGCACTGGGCTGGAACTATCTTGTGCGGCCCTGGGAAGAGACGGACCTGGAAAAACGCTTGGGCGAGCCTTATGTGCGCTATCGCGATGGCGTGCGCTGCTGGATACCGAGGCTTGATCCATACACCGGCAATGACGAAAAAAGCGGATACTGAATCCAACGAAAAGTCTTCCAACGGCATCGCCATCAGAAGGGAGGTAGAGAGGAGCTATGGGCAAGTACGATCATTACGTCTTCATGGATGGCTGCATTGTGAAGGGTTGCCGCCCGGTCATCGACTTTGAGCACACATTCGGTGAATATGCCGCTATTCTTGAGCACCTGTATGTAAAGGGCCGCTGGGGACGCGGAGAGCGGGACTCTGTTTGGCCTTTCTATTCCCGGCAATAGGCGCTTCAGTGACTGGGTGGACGAGCACGTACACCTCGCCCAATCCACCCAGAATATGCGTACCGGTGCCTACCGGGTGGACGAGATTCTGCGTGGCATAAGCGGGCACGACAACATACATCTGTTCGGCACCAGCGCCGCGGGAGCCGCCATCCTGGAATATTTCCTGCTAACTGATCCTGACAGATTGTATTACAACGACCGGGACCCCGATGACACACTCAAGCCTGCCAGGAAATACAGGATAGATAACCGCATCGCCAGCCTCACGACGATCGACGCGCCCACTAACTGGATCCGAATTCGCCATGACAAAGGGCGAATCTTCTCATATTTTGGCCCCAGCGCAATGGGCCGCTACCTTGTCGGGCATACGAGGATCAAAACAGGCCCGCATATACCCCAGGACAAGCATACGACGCGGCTGGAAGATGTGCCCGACACCTGGGTCGGAGCCCTACCGGTCGCCGGACTGGACTACGACAACCAGCCTCATTTCAGCTACTTGCCCGAAGCGGGCATCAAGCGGCATATGTACACCGGCGGCCATGCGTCGGAGGAGACTACCGAGTTCTTATTGCGCGTCTGGGGCTGATACTATTGCAGGCTATTTTATCGCGCCGTGCGGCAGTATCGCGTGCACTCCTCGCACGCCGTTCACTATCTGCGTGATATGCATGTCCACCACGAGGCTCGCCATGCCGAGGGCATCCAGCCTGGAAAGATTGTACTGCTCCATAATCAGGTCGAGCATGGCTTCGAGAGCGAGCATAGTGGCTTCTTGCAGGTCTTTGTGGAAGCCGAGCGTTACCCAACCCGCCGGTGTGTCGGCGCGGGGTGCCCTTGGGGGCGGGCCATCGTGGAGTGAGAAGGTGAGGGTGACGCGCTCCATGGGGCATTCTATGGCCGTGGTGCAGACCTCGCCGTCGCCCTGGGCGGCATGACCGTCGCCCACAGAAAAGAGCGCGCCAGGCACCTCTATCGGCAAATAGAGGGTGCTGCCCGCCACAAGCTCTTTGCAATCTATGTTGCCGCCCGTCGAGCGAGGTGGCGCGGTCGGGTGGACTGCCGGGCTCGGCCGGGCGGCATCCCCATCACGCCCATGAAAGGGTGAAGGGCGATAGTGTGCCCGTAGCTGGTTGCGGCCTGTAAGGGTGTCAGGGTCGAGGCTCCAGGCGAGGGTGATGCCCTCTTGCGTGACACCCAGGCGGTCATTGGTCTCGCTGGACCAGCCTCCGGCGTCTGTTCTACCAAAAGAGCCCGGGCGGACCTCGTCTATACGCACGCCGAGGACCATACCGGGCTGCGCGCCGCTTATCGCAACAGGGCCGCAGAGGGCGTGGCCCCGGTCCAGGTCAGGGTGGCGCGGCTCGAACTGCTTGCGGGGCGCGTCGTGTGCGGTGACAGGCTCGAGGCCCCACCCGGCATCGATTGTACGAAAATGGACCGTGTCGCCAGGCTCGATTGTCAGCACAGGCGGCAAATCGCGGGAGAAATGGCCGTGCAGGGTACGCCGCTCCGGCTCGATACTGTAGGTTGCCATGGTTGCCTCGCTCAATGGAAGATGGCCTATTGTACGCAATATTCGCCTGCGTTGCTACAGGCAGGTACCTGCTAGGCGTTCAGAACGAGGGTCGAGAAGACCATGCAGAGGCACGGCGCGCCGTGCCCCTACAGCCCAACTCCGAACACTTATGGTACCGGCCCCATAATGTGCTCAGTTGGTGCTCATTCCTGTGGGGGAATATAGCCGGGCTGCGAGCGCTTTTCCAGGTAGTACGAGTAGTTGCCTGCGTAGGGGCGGACCTGGCCGTCCGAGGCGATAGCGATTGTCCTGGTGACAATCCTGTCCAGGAAATAGCGGTCGTGGGAGACGGTCAGGATAGTGCCGTCGAAGTCGAGCAGGGCAGCTTCCAGCACCTCGATAGAGGTAATATCGAGGTTGTTGGTAGGTTCATCGAGGATAAGGAAGTTGGCGTCGGTGAGCATAAGGCGGGCGATTTGCAGGCGGCTCTTTTCGCCGCCGCTCAGGTTGCCGATGCTGTTATGCATGTCGCGGTAGGAAAAAAGCAGGCGGCGAAGGACGCCGATGGCTGCCTGCTCGGTGAGAGGCTTGAGGCTCCTAACGAAGTCGAGAAGCGTCATAGACAGTGGGCAGCGATTCGTGCTCCTGTGTATAGTAACCAAGCACCACGCTCGCCCCTAACTTGACCGTTCCGCCATCGGGTGGGAGGCTTCCGGCGATTATACGCAGCAGGGTAGTTTTGCCACTGCCGTTAGGGCCGACAACGGCCACGCGCTCCCCGTATAAGACCGTAAGGTTGAAGGGACGAAAGAGGGTGCGCCCACCCAACGCCTTCTGCAGGCCCTTCAATTCGAGCACCTTCACGCCGCTGCGCTCGGCGTCGAAGGCCACTTTGATATGATCGCGCAGCATGACGGGACGTTCGGCGGCTTCGCGGCGCGCTCTCTCTACTCGCTTCTCCATGCTCTCGGCACGTGGCGCGAATTTGGGGTTCTGCCTGGCCCATGACTTGAGGTTGCGAAGTATCACTTCGAGACGCTTTATCTCGTCCTGCTGGAGCGTGTAAAGCTCGTGGCGCTTGAGGAGGCGACGCTGGCGCTCTTCCACGAAGTAGCTGTAATTGCCCGCGTAGATCTCGACCTGGCCGTCTTCAAGCTCGAATATCTTTTTGACGACCCGGTCGAGCAGGTAGCGGTCGTGGGAGATAACCATGACCGTGCCCGGATAGGACCGGATGAAGCCCTCAAGCCAGGCTTTTGCTTCCAGGTCGAGGTGGTTGTCAGGCTCATCGAGCAGCAGGAGATCAGGCTTTTTCAGGAGGATACGGGCCAGGTTGACCAGTTTCTTCTCGCCGCCGCTGAGCGAGCCCACCACCTGGCCATATCGATCTGCCCCGAAGCCGAGGCCGGCCAGCACGTCTTCTACCTGGTGCTCAAGCGCATAACCGCCAAGCGCGTCGAACCGCTCCTGGGCCACTCCGTACTCGGCCATCACCCTGCTCCATATAGTCGGGGTCTTCGGCGAATTCGGAGGAGGACATAACAGCCTCAAGCTCATGCAGACGCGAGGCGAGAGAGGTGGCCTCCGGCGAGATTTCGGCCACAGCCTCGAAGACGGTCTTGCCGCTCTGCGAGGGATCGGCCTCCTGGGTGAGGTAGCCGAGGGTAAGGTTGCGCCGCCGCGTGACACTGCCCTCGGTGGGCTGCTCGACACCCGCGATCAGCTTGAAGAGGGTGGACTTGCCCCCGCCATTCTCACCCACAAGCCCGATCCTCTCGCCTTCGAGAATCTCAAGGTCAACCTCGTCAAGAACGGGGTTCCCCGCGTAATCTTTGCTAACATTGGCGAATTGGACGAGAAGCATGGGGACGTAGTTGTCAGTTGTCAGTTGTCAGTTGTCGGTAGACGGTGGGCAGTAAGGCGTGAAACGTGAGCTCCTAATAATCCTCTGTGATCTCTGGTACCCTATACTCTCATGATCAACCCATAAAAACCTTCGTGATCTTCGTGATCTTCGTGTCCTTCGTGGTTCAAACAAGAAAAACCTTGGTGCTCTTGGTGGTTCAACCGGTCCTCCGTCGTCTACTGACAACTAGATGGTCCCAACCAGCAACTTTATTCCGCCGGGGATGAAGGCGTTGAGGAAGCCTGCGTGGACGGGGTGCTGGCCTTCGACGGGAGTGAGAGTGTAGCGCGGGAGGACGTGGGCGATGAGGGCTTTTACCTCTATGTTGGCGAAGTGCTGGCCTATGCAGACGCGCGGACCGCCGCCGAAGGTGACCAGAGAGTAGGGGTTTTGCTTGTCCTCTTCGCGTGGGGGAGCGAGGCGGTCGGGGTCGAAGCGGTCGGGGTCGTGGAAGATGCCGGGGAGGCGGTGGCAGGCCGCCAGGCCGACGCGCACCTGGGTGCCGGCTGGGATCGTGTAGCCGGAGAACTCGACGTCCTGCGCGACGCCACGCGGTACGTTGATAACAGGCGGGTAAAGGCGGCCTGTTTCCCGCACAAAGTTGTCGAGCGCCTTGAGCGAGCGCAGCTTGTCTACGGAGAGTGGACCCGAGGAGCCATCGCGGGCTGTATCAAGCTCTGCCACCAGGCGGGATCGGTGATCGGGCATGGTGGATAGGAGATAGAGCGCCCAGGTGGCGAGGGTGGTGGTAGTTTCGTGCCCCGCAAGCAGGAGGATGGCCAGGTGGCCCAGCACCTGTTCGTCGGTGAGGCTGTGTCCTTCCTCGTCGTGAGCGTGGACGATCGTACCCAGAACGTCGCGGGGGCGCTCTTCGGTGGGGGCATTGCGGCGCTCGTGGATCATGTGAATTAACATCATAATAAGCTCGTCACGCGCAGAATTAAGCTGTACCACTATCTGCGCGAAATCCGTGTCTGATGCATCATCGAAACCGTGTAGAAGGGTGACAAAGAGGTGCCGCAACCGGTCCACCTGATCGCCCGTATCGAAGCCTGCGAGGGCAGCCGCCGCTATATCGAAGGTGATCCGGCGCAACTTCGGCATAAATATCGACTACGCCCCTGCCGGGCCACGTGGAGGTGCGCTCCTCGATCACCCGCTGCATCACGGGCAGGTAGGTGTCCATGTAGGCGGCGGCGAAGGCAGGGTTCCACATCTTACGGTGGATGGCGTGCTCTGGGTCGTCCATGTTGAGGAGCCCGCGCCCGAACATGTCGCCGATGAAAGGGGTCCAGCCCAGGTCGTGGCTGAAATACTGGCGGTGGCTGTTCATGACGAAGCGATTTGCTTCAGGTCCGATCAGGGTGACGCGCTGCTGCCCCGTATCCTCGGCGGCCCGCGACACCCACCGGAAGATAGGGCCATGCTCGACGGCCATGGAAGCCATCACGGATGCGAGCCTGCCATTCCAGTAGGCTGCGTCCATGGGCGAAACATCAATTAAGGGTATCTCAGAGAAAGGCTTTGTCATGGGTCTCTTTGCCTCTTATTAGAAATGAGAAATGAGAAATGAGAAATGAGATGACCGAGATGACGAGCTCACTTCTCATATCCCACTTCTCATTTCTCATTTCTCATTTCTCGTTACCTAAGGCAGGCTGGCAATCCACGCCTGGAAGCCGCGAGGGCCGGTGACACGTACTCTTCGCATTGTGAAGGCCATGTTGATATTCTGAACGACACCATAGTGGGTGGTGACGGCAGTTGTGAAGCCCGCTCGCTCTACATCGGCTATCACCTGAGCATTATACTCGCCTGACGGGTAATCGAAATCGGCCACAGGGTGGCCAAGCTGCTGTTCGAGCGCCAGCTTGCTGCCGTCTACTTCGTTCCAAAGCCGCGTTGGGCCAAGGAGCTGCAGGTCCAGGTGGTGCTCGGTATGCGCACCGAAGTCAACCATATCGGTGGCATCAAGCTCGCGAATCTGGTCCCAGGTCATGTAGGCAGCGCCACCCACAAGATCCGGTAATTATGTAACTGGTAGAGTTGAAATTGTGCTCCTTGAGGATCGGCCACGC
This sequence comes from uncultured Chloroflexia bacterium, assembly GCA_963837315.1. Lineage (GTDB taxonomy): Bacteria > Chloroflexota > Chloroflexia > QHBQ01 > JADMIH01 > JADMIH01. Next base: position 7,588 of record CAWINE010000009.1, on the reverse strand, counting down.
GTGGGTGTAGAAGTCCAGATAGCCGTCGTCGAAGGTTAGGGCTATTGGCTTCGCGGGCAGCAACTCTGCTCCGGTGAGGATGCAGTAGATATCGTGCAGCGTCAATGTCGTGTAGCCATGATCCGCCAGGTATTGCATCTGCTGGGCGAAGAGGGCAGGCGTTACCGATAGGTTCTTGCCAATAATGTCCCTGGGGTTGGTGACGACGCGAACATAGTGATACATCAGAATAGGGATTGTCATTGTGCCTGGTGAAGCGCCGCCTGAGGAGCCTGCAGGCACCGAGGACACAAGTGCCGCCGTAGATGCCGAACCTGAGGCAGGGGTGGTCGTTGCCTGCGGATTTTCAAGACCGGAAGGCCTATATAAAAGAGCAGCCTGGGACGGCGGAGATAGCAGATTGGGGGCAAGAGTAGCTGATGAGCGAACGCCGCCCGGCTCGACATGTTGGCTTGCGTCATTTGATGGTGAGGGGAGCCCCGACTGGGAGTTGGCAGATTGAGAGCCCGTGGCCCGCGTTGGGGTAAGCAAGTCCGACGGTCTATTGCTGAGGCGCGGAAGAATGAAGCTAAATCCTGAGATGAGCAAGACAAGAAGTAGCACGCATGCAAGGGCCACACGTCTTCCGAAAGCTGTCATGCCGGGACTCCTTTGTCAGCTACAAGCGCCAGGCGCAGGCAACCGCGGGAAGTATAGCACTATTCGCGCGATCCTGGTACCCGGGCAAGGCAGACAAAGCAGAATACTTTGTCAGTGTAAAGTATCAAACCAAACGCTTTCTCAGCCAACTCTGCGACCTGACGGCTTGTATGGGTCACTGTCTATGCCCCAGGAGGCTATATAGGTGGGGGTGATGCGGATGAACTGAGGGTCAACACCCGGCATAATCGCGTCGCCACCTTCGGCGAATACTTCGGCCCGTCCCCTGATCTCTATGCCGCGAGGCTTGCCTGCCTCAGAAATGTCGTCCACCACGAAGGCTATCCGGCCCGTAGCTGCGGCGTCGCGATATTTCTTGCTCGTGCCCATGCCGCCTCCCAGGAGATCTACGCATCCAGTTCGGGATTATACCGGTAGCGGAGAGGGACGACATGAGGGTCGCCGTTGCGGCCTATGGTGGCCACCCGCCCTATGCGATGGTTTTGCAGGTATTCAATTTCGGGTTCTCGGAATGAATCTCATCGTGGCTTCCTCAACCTTATCACAAATGAAGTTATCGCTGCACACGCTCTTTCTCAATGCATCGCGCTGAGCTTGTTATGCATCTTCTGCGGCCTTGTATGCCCTATATCTCATTGGCCCCTTTCGCCCTCCAAACAAGCGCGACAGCGGGGGAGGAGTATCGCAATAAACAAGGAGCAACAGGCGAGTACATCTACAGGTTCGGTCCAGTGATAATTGAGCGCTTATTCCTAACTTCTATTATGCCAATGGAAGCCGGATCTTGTCTATGATACTCTGATGGCGCGAGCCGGAGAAAGCCTCCCAAATTGTTACCCCATACGTGGGGCTACTAAAGACGACAGACCTGGGAATAATATACCATATGCGGCGGACGGTAATGCCAGACGGCGTTGCGCTGTTGGCTTATACTGGGCGTATGAATCCTGGTCTCACAACCCGCTATCGCGCCCTGCAGCGGGCTGTGGTGGTGCCGTTTGTGCTTGGCACCGCTGCCTTCTTTGTGGGACTTATTGGCGAAGTGCTGCTGTTTAACGACAGGTGGCAGGCTGCCGGGGCAATAGTTTTGGGGATCGCGGCCATCGCAAGCGCATTCGCCTGGAGAGGGATCCGCGAGACTCTTGCCCCGGATGCTACACCAACTGCGTGGGGTACCAGGCGCGAGATTGCGCTGAGATTGGCGGGCATCGCAGGCTCTATATTACTCTTCGTGGGGGGTTTGCTGGCCTGGCAGGCCGCCCCGAGCGCTGTGTTCGGGCTGCAAGGAATCCTGTGGCTCCTCAGCATCGCGCTGCTGGTCGCAAGCTGCCGGGGCTGGGGGAGGGAGAATTGCGGATTGCGGATTGCGGATTGCGGATTGTCACGACGACCGAATAATCCGCAATCCGCAATCCGCAATCCGCAATCCTGGACAGGAGTTGAGATCGCAATATTCGTGGGAATCGTGGCGCTCTCGCTCTTCACCCACCTGGCCTGGCTCAACGACATACCGTGGCGCTTCGCTGGCGATGAAAACACAGCTTACAGCGAGGCCATGCGCTTCTACCAGGGGCCGGCCATATCTTTGTTCACCACCACATGGTACGGCACGGGGATGCCGAGTATGCCGCTAGCTATTTCGGGCTGGCTCTTGAATATCGTGGGCACAAGCCTGGGGGGCGTTCGGACGTCTACTGCGCTCTTCGGTGCTCTGACGGTTGTGCCGCTGTATGGGCTTGGGCGGCTCTTGCAAGGGCGGACGTTTGCCGCGCTGGCGGCCTTCTCTCTGGCGGTCTCGGCGGTGGACATTCAATATAGCCGGGTATCGCTGCCCAACATGCTGACCCCCTTTTTCTGGACGGTCTGCTTTTACTTCCTGGTGAAAGGGCTGCAATCGAGCCGCCCTGCCGATTTCATGTGGGCCGGGCTCTTTGCGGGTTTCAGCATGTACACCTACTATGCCACCCGTCTTCTACCATACCTGCTTGTCGCGTATATTGCATATCTCGTGTTCTTCCACTTTCCTCTATTCAGAGCGCATCTAGGCCACTTCGGCCTTGCGCTGGCAGGCTTTTTTGTTGGGTTCGGGCCGCTGCTGGCCTATTTCGTCGCCAACCCTGGAGTGTGGGCCGGGCGCGGGGTGGACGAACTGGCGATACCCGCCGCGATACCCACCAACTGGCAGGCGCTGGTTAATGATGTGGGTACGCTGGCTCCGCTCATTGGAAAGAATTTTCTCGGGCTGAGCGTGATTTCGAGCAACGACCACGTCTACTGGGCATCGTTCCTGCTGCCGGTAGAGGCAGTGCTGGCGCTCACAGGCACTGGGCTGCTTATATGGAGGTGGAGGCAGCCGGGCTCGTTTCTGGTGCTCTTGTGGGGAGCGGTAACGCTATTCGTTTCAGGTCCGCTCGTGGGAGAAAGCTTTATGCCCGCCTACGCCCACTGGGCAGCCGCCTTTCCCGCCATCTACATGGCTATCGCCCTTCCGCCCGCGCTCTGGCTACGCTCAATCGAATGCGGAATGCGGAATGCGGAATGCGGAATAAAGACGAATCGGGCAACATTCCGCATTCCGCATTCCGCATTCCGCATTCAGACGGTTGGCCGGGCAATTGTGGTGGCGGGGGCCGTGGCGCTTGCTATAGCGAACGGTTATTTCTACCTGGTGCGCTACCCGCCGAGCGTGCCACCGGCTTTCGAGTCGGCGCAGGCGCGCTTTCTGGCTACTCTCAGCGCGCACGACCGGGTTTATTTCGTGGGCAACTCGCAGACGAGCTACATCCCCGCGGCCCGCGAAATGCTCGCGCCGCAGGTTACCGCAAGCGAGCTGCTAAATCCAAGCCGGGAATTACCCTTACCCGCCGATCCCGGGCACGACCTTGTATTCGTGTTCAATAACGACGAAGCGCGCTACCTCCCGATTATCGAGGGAATCTATCCAGGAGGGGAGGCCGGGCGCATCGAGACGCCGGGCGGCCCTATAGGGATGACTTATAAAGTGGCCGGCCGGCCGTCAGTGGGCAAGGAGCAATGGGCAGCCGGCAGTGGACTGGCGGTCAGTTGGCAAGGTAGCGATCCGGGAACCAGGATAGACCCGTTCGTTGGTGCCTCTCTGCTGAGCGATGACCCGGGCCCAATCTTCGCGCCCGATCTGAGGCCGGGCCACGAGCGAGACCCCGGTTTCGCACCGCTTGCGCCGGTCGGGGCGCAGAATATAGTATGGCAAGGGGAAGCGCAGACGGATGGCGGTCTCTATACGATGAACTTACGCACGGATGGCCGCGCGCAGCTCGTGATTGACGGGCGTACCGCAATAGACCTCAGCGGCAATCAGCCGGTGACGGTGCCCGATTTCTTTCAGGGGCGGTTCCTGGGTGCCGATGCGCAGGTAAAGCTGGCGGCGGGCTGGCACCAGGTGATGCTCAGCCTGGAGCCGACAGGCAACTTGAACGGCATGGAATGGAGCTGGACACGGCCCGATGGCGTGCAGGAGATCGTGCCGCCCTGGGTGCTCAGGCACCGTTAGTGGTTAGTGGTTAGTGGTTAGTGGTCAGGCTTACTGCTAACTTACGTTTTACGCCTTTTCGTCCGTCGTCCGTTGTTACGCTTTTATCGTCTTCTTTCTTACTTTATTATCAAGGGACTATGTCGTGGTTAGTATGGGGACCGTAGAGCTTACTCTACTTATGTTTGCCCATCAGTGGGCCAGGGCTATCGGCAGCCATTCTCTATCCACTTGTAGATATATGCTATGCACTCTGGAGCCAGGGGCGGGTGGTGGGCGGGCATGCGTGGATAGTGCGAGAAGTCCTGCCCGCCGGTTTCGGGTGCATCGAAAGGCAACTCGCCCCGCAAAGCTTTTATAAGGTTGGAGCCGGCTGCATCGAAACTCCCATCGGGTCGAACAGCGATTAGCGGGTTGCCAAAAATGCTCATAGCTACAAACTGGTCGCGCGTGCAGCCACGCCAGAAGTTGTGGTGCACACCAATGCTGAAGCCTCGCACGCCGTTCTCAAGTAGCCGCACTACCTTCTGGAAGTTCTGCTCAGGGTACGATAACGGCCCGCCCAATATTGCGTCGTGCGCCAGCCGCTGCGCTTCGAGGTCGTGCCCTATCAGGCCGGCCAGCAGACTATCCTCGAGAATCCTCCGGGTGAGCCGAGGCAATGGATCGCGCCAGGCTGAGGCAGGTGCTCAGCAGGTCCAGGTGGGTGCGCCAGCGATCCTGTTCGCGATCAGGCAGGTTGAGGGTGTATGGCAACTCAAATGGCGCGCCTGCTCTACCAGGCAGCTCAGGATCGCTCTGCACTCTCGGCAGAGTAACCAGCTTCGAGGCCACCTGGCTCATGTGCCGCATCTCATCGAAGGTCCACCTATTCAGCAAACCCCTGGGTGCGGGGTCGGCGCTCTCGTTCAACAATGGACCCTCGGTTTGCAGGAAGTGCGACAGGCAGGTCAGGAGCAGCCGGTAACGCAAATTGAAAAGCATTGCCCACTTGCGCGAGCGTGGATGGGATATGCGGCCCGCACCGGGCTCGATAATCACTCCCTCAATGGGACCTATCTCAGGGTCGACCGGCACCGGGTGGGCGGGCTCCCAGTCGCCCGGCTCGGGGAACTCATGGTAGATAGCAAGGAAGCGCTGGTAGTGCGAGGGTCGAGTGAGCAAGTCGTCCAGGCCTTCGCCTTGCTCGGCGAGCTCGGTTAGTGCCAGCAGAGCGCCCTGGCGGTCGACAATGTCGGGAACCAGCACCAACTCTGCCCCACCCCACGCGAGGTAGCGAGCCTGGTGGGAAGAGACATCGGCCACGAAATCTTCGTCTCCCAGGTGAGGCTCGCCGTCCGGGTCGGGGTTCGAGAGGAGCTGCATTATGCGAGCATATATCGCCCCCACCTGGTTTACGTGGGCCGTGGCAGCTCCTGAGGCCTGCGCAATAATCTCCTTGACCTCATCCGGAGGTTCGCCCGCGTAAGGCATCTCGGCCACCACGTACTTGGCGAGCGACGCCTTGCTCAACGGCTCCAGCCTGAAGTGAAACGGGTAGAGCTGCGAGCGGAACGGGTAGTCCTCTCGCTCCAGATTGAGCGGGCCGCCGACCAGCCGGAGGAGATTTTGCACGGTGATAAGGTGTCCCATCTCCTCCCTGGCAATGTCGAGCAGCGTCTTCCTCCACGCCCGCACATGGCCCGCATGCTCCTGGGGCACATCCTGGGCCGATTTGAGGGAATAGGCAGCGTACAGGTATTGCACCAGCAGGGCATGCTCTATCTCAGCGCCGGTGTGCAGAAGAAACACCACCTCATCACGAGGAGTAAGCGGCGGATCGTGTGTGGGTATAGCGAAGATCGCCGGGTCGCCGGGGCCAGGCGGTTTCCAGAGTAGGTGCTTTTGTAGTCTGGCTTTTGGGCATGGTAAGTTCTCAGTATAATGAAAGGAGCATTCGGAATCAACTAGATTGCTTGCCTGGGACGATACTGCACAGCCTCGGCCAGGTGCGCCGCCTCTATCCGCTCGCTCCCTGCCAGATCGGCTATCGTGCGGGATAGCTTGAGGATACGGTGGTAGGCTCGGGCGGATAGGTGTAGCTGGCGCATGGCCGCTTTGATCAGAGATTGCCCCGAGGCGTCAAGCTCACAGTATGCACGTATCTCGGCGGGACGCATCTCGGCGTTGCACGTTACCCCTTCCACCTCCGCAAAGCGCTCTCGCTGCCGCTTGCGGGAGGCTTCCACACGAGCACGGATGGCGGCTGAGGTCTCCCCCTGGCGGTGATCGGAGAGCTTTTCGTAGTCCACACGAGGGACTTCTACGTGAATATCTATGCGGTCGAGGAGGGGGCCTGAGATCTTCTTCTGGTAGCGTAAGATAGTGGAGCTTGAGCAGGTGCATTCCTTCACACTATCTCCGAAATATCCACATGGGCAGGGATTCATCGCGCCAATGAGCACGAAGTTAGCCGGGAATGAGAGTGTGCCTGCTGCGCGTGTAATGGTCACGATTCTGTCTTCGAGGGGCTGGCGGAGGGTTTCCAGGGCCTGGGCGCTGTACTCGGGCAGCTCGTCCAGGAAGAGGACGCCGCGATGGGCCAGGGTGATTTCGCCGGGACGTGGTATGCGCCCGCCTCCCACGAGGCCGGCATGCGAAACGGTATGGTGGGGAGCGCGGAAGGGGCGAATATGGATGAGAGGCTTGCCGGGCGGGAGCATCCCTGCGATCGAATATATCTTGGTGACCTCCAGCATCTCTTCGATGACCATGTTGGGCAGGATAGTGGGTGTGCAGCGTGCAAGCAGCGTCTTGCCTGCGCCTGGCGGCCCAGACATTAGTAGGTTATGTCCGCCGGCTGCTGTCACTTCGAGAGCGCGCTTGACGTGCTCCTGGCCCTTTATATGGCTCATGTCTACAGGGTGGTGGCCGTTTACTTCGTCTTCGGTGGGCATCTCAGCGATGTATGGGACGATGCTGCCTGCTGCCAAAGGGTGGTCGTTGAGGTGCATCACAAGCTGGCGCAGAGTGGTGACGGGAAGCACATCCACTCCACGTATGAGGGCGGCTTCGGGCGCGTCTTCCACGGGTACGTACACGCGCTTGATATTGCGCTCCTTCGCCATGGCGACCATCGCCAGGATACCCATTGTGTGGCGCACCGCCCCGTCCAACCCCAGCTCGCCAAGGAAAACGGTGTCGCTCATATCGCCCGTTATCTGGTCGGTGGCGGCGAGCAGGCCGAGGGCGATAGGGAGGTCGTAAGCGGGACCTTCTTTGCGCAGGTCGGCGGGGGCCAGGTTGACCACGATTCGCGAAGGCTGCGGGATTATGCCGCCGGAGTTGCGGATAGCAGAGCGCACCCGCTCCTTCAACTCGTTGACTGCCACGTCGGGCAGTCCGACGATGGCCATGGAGGGAAGGCCCGAGCGGCTCACG